>JARKOY010000114.1 GCA_029975555.1 Spirochaetia bacterium
GTTCGGTCTTGCCGGACCCAGCCCGCATCCGCAGCGTTGCCGCCTGCTCCTCCGTCAACTCAACCTTTACCCGAGCGCCCATCCTGACCTCCTAAACTGGAGGCCAGTATATAGATTTATTTCAAGGACGCAACACTAGCCCACTTCATAGGCTGTCGGGTTGGGCGGTGTACTGCGAAAGTAGGCTCCCTCGCCGGCGTTTTTTGGTTCTGGTTCCGAGCGATTTGTGCGGAAAACAAGGCATGATTGATCCTGAGGTGGTCGCGGGAAATTGGACAGTCTGCTAAGCTATAGTCCTCGACGAGGGAGGACGGTTTTCGATGTCCAAGCGACGGAAGTTTTCAGCGGAGTTCAAGGCCAAAGTGGCGCTCGAGGCCCTGTCCGGCGAGTTGACCTTGGCCGAGTTGGCCAGCAAGTATGATGTGCATCTGACGCAGATCGCGGGTTGGAAGCGTCAGGCCAAGGAAGGCATGGTTGCGGCCTTTTCCGGGAAGGCGGCGACCGTGCAGAAGGATGCCGCCGCGGAAATCCGGGAACTCCACGCCAAGATCGGCCAACTGACCGTGGAAAAGGATTTTTTAGAGCGAGCCTTCGCCAAACGGTGAGTCGCGGGCGAAGGCGTGGGATGGTCGAACGCGGGCATCCCCGACTCCGTATTTGCCGGCAGCGCCACATCCTCGGACTGGCCAGGGACCTGGTACCATCGCCCCAAAGATGAGTCGGCCACGAATCTGGACCTGATGCGGCGTATCGACGAACAGTTTCTGCAAACGCCGTTTTACGGATCGCGCCAGATGCGACGGCATTTGCGACATCAGGGCATCATGGTCGGACGTGGACGTGTGCGGCGGTTGATGCGCAGGATGGAACTGATGGCGATCTACCAGAAGCCCAGAACCAGCCAACCGCATCCCGGGCACAAGATCTATCCGTATCTGCTGCGCGGTCTTGCGATCAAACGACCGGATCAGGTGTGGTGTGCCGACATCACGTATGTCCGCGTGAAGCGGGGCTTTCTGTATCTGGTGGTCGTCATGGACTGGCACAGCCGGGCCGTGCTGTCCTGGCGGCTATCCAACACTCTGGACGTCGATTTCTGCGTTGCCGCCTTGGAAGAGGCCATGACTCATTACGGGGTGCCGGAAATCTTCAACACGGACCAGGGATCGCATTTCACTGGCCAGGACTTCACCCAGGCGCTCAAGGATGCCGGCGTCGCCATCTCCATGGATGGATGGATGGATGGCAAAGGCCGGTGGATGGACAACGTCTTTATCGAGCGCCTGTGGCGCTCGGTGAAATGGGAGTGCGTCTCCCTGCGGGAACTCGAAACCGGGAGCCAGGCCCGCCAAGTACTTGGGGACTGCTTCCATTTCTACAACGAGCAGCGGCCGCATACGGCTTTTGACGGCCGTCGGCCCATGGACGTATAGTGAAGGCCACTCGGCCTCCAAGGCGGCATGAGCACCAATCGGATTAGAGCTTAACTGCGCCGCCAACCTGTCCAACCAATCCGGACCACCTCACGATTACCACCCCAAGCCCGACAGAATTTACACCACGTTGACGGACGCGCCTCCTGACGATATTAGCTGAGAAGGGATATAATCCCCATGCATTCGTTACGAATATCACTTCTCGATATGCGGAGGCGATTATCCCGAGCCAAAAAATTTATTATCGCGCGAGGATGCGGTCACCCTGTTTACAAAGATCGCAATCCGGTTGAGTAATCTCTCAACCACATCAAGCAATTTCGACGGTTGGCGACGCGCTATGAGGAAATTGCGCAGCAGTTTGTGGAGATGCTGCATCTTGTCCTCGCCATTATCTGGCTGCATAATTCAGCCATTGTGAACACAGGCCCTAGGTTGAATCCTGGAAAGCTGGCTGACATGAGTCGCATATAATTCTGAGCAAAGTCGAAACCGGCAAAGTAGTATTTGCTAACGCCTAGGCAGTGAATGGAGAATACGCAATGGCTAAGAAAAAGGCCTCGACAATACCAGACTCCAGAAAAAAACCAATCGCCTTTGCCGCCTCTGCAACAAAACCAGCAACTGACTCGTTGCAGGCTGAAGCCTCCTCTTTTCCAATTGTGGGGCTCGGCGCTTCGGCAGGTGGATTGGCGGCTTTTGAATCATTTTTCTCTGGCATGCCCACCGATTCCGACCCTGGCATGGCCTTCGTGCTTGTGCAACATCTGGCTCCTGACCACAAAAGTATCCTCACAGATCTCATCCAACGCTACACTCGCATGCAGGTCTATGAAGTCGAAGAAGGAATGGTGGTCAACCCAAACTGTACCTACATTATCCCGCCCAACCACGATATGGCATTAATGAACGGCACGCTCCATTTGATGGAACCCTCCGCTCCCCGAGGTCAGCGTCTGCCCATCGACTTCTTCTTCCGCTCCCTGGGCCAGGACCAGGGAGAACGGGCCATAGGCATAGTTCTCTCCGGCACCGGCAGCGACGGCACCATGGGCATCCGGGCCATCAAGGGTGGAGGGGGGATGGTTATGGCCCAAGACCCCGCATCCACTGAGTATGACGGCATGCCGCGTAGCGCCATTGCCACCGGCTTGGTGGACTTCGAGCTGCCGCCGGCCAAGATGCCCGCTCAGATCATCGCCTATGCAGCCCATGCCTTCAGCAAACTCTCCCGTCCTCTCACCGCCACGTCGCCCAAATTCGAAAGCGCGTTGAAAAAGATTTTTATCCTGCTTCGCGCACAGACCGGCCATGACTTCTCCCAGTACAAGCCGAGCACTATCCATCGCCGTATCGAACGACGCATGGCCGTCCACCAAACCGCAACAATGGAAGAGTACGCCAAGTATCTACAGCACGACCCCGCCGAGGTGGAAATTCTCTTCCGCGACCTCTTGATAGGCGTGACCAATTTTTTCCGCGATCCCGAGGCGTTCAAGGCGTTTGCGGAAGAGGTCGTCCCCAAGCTCTTCGCCGACAAGCCCCCCGGCTTCATTCTCCGCATCTGGTCGCCGGGATGCTCCACCGGAGAGGAAGCCTATTCCATCGCCATTGCTCTGCAGGAGCACATGGGGGTGCTGAAGCAGAATTTCCAGGTACAAATTTTCGCCACCGACATCGACAGTCAGGCAATCGCCATCGCCCGGACCGGGATCTATCCGGCCAGCATCACCGCCGACGTCTCGCCGGAACGTCTGTCGCGCTTTTTCACGGCCGAGCCCGGTGGCGGCGCGTACCGCGTCAATAAGGTCATTCGCGACATGCTGGTCTTTTCCGAGCAGAGCGTGATCAAAGATCCGCCGTTCTCCAAACTCGACCTCATCAGTTGCCGCAACCTTTTGATCTATTGGGGCGGTGAGTTGCAGAAGAAGGTGATTCCTCTCTTCCACTACGCGCTCAATCCGGGAGGTTTTCTCTTCCTGGGGACTTCGGAGACAGTGGGCGAATTTTGCGACCTTTTTTCCACACTGGACCGCAAGGCAAAGCTCTACCAACGCAAGGAAGATGTTCTCGGCGCACACCGCAAGGCCCTTGGCCAGTTTCTACCGTCCATGACGACAATGGATGCGGCGTTCTCGAAGACCGGCGGAAGGACATTGGAACCTGAAAAACTGCCGCTGCGCGAACTGACCGAGCAAGCGCTCTTGCAGCAGATCGCCCCAGTCGCAGCTCTTATTACCGGCGAGGGAGTCATACTCTACCTGCATGGACGAACAGGCCTCTATCTGGAACCGGCCCCGGGAGAAGTCGGCGTTCAAAACATCCTGAAGATGGCCCGGGAAGGCCTGCGGCGCGAATTATCCACGGCCTTGTACAAAGCCAAGGGAGCGAATGAAACCGTACGCTCCCTGGGCCTGCACGTCAAAACCAACGGCGACTTCACAACAGTCAACCTGACCGTACATCCCATCAAGATAGATCCGGGCACAGGGCATGAGACCCCTTTATTCCTGGTTATCCTTGAGCGAGTACCATCTCCCGCCCCTGAACGCCCGGGGGTGGGGACCGGCAAAGGAGCGGATTGTGCCGAGGTGGATGTCGACGCACGCATCGCGGAGCTCAAGCAAGAACTGCGGGCCAAGGAAGAATACCTTCAGACGTCAAACGAGGAGCTGGAAACCTCCAACGAAGAACTTAAATCCTCAAACGAAGAGATGCAGTCTGTCAACGAAGAGTTGCAATCAACCAATGAGGAACTTGAGACTTCAAAAGAGGAGCTGCAATCAGTCAATGAAGAATTGGCCACGGTCAACGCCGAGTTGCAAACCAAGGTAACGGACTTGTCGCGGGCCAACAATGACATGAGCAATCTGTTGGCGGGCACGGGAATCGCCACGGTCTTCGTGGATCATCAGATGCACATCATGCGTTTCACCCCGGCAGCCACCAAGATCATCAACCTGATCCTGGCCGACGTGGGGCGACCCGTGAGCCACATCGTCTCCAACCTGGTAAATTACGACAGGTTGGAGGCGGATGTAAAGAACGTGCTGGATACCCTGACACCCAAAGAGATAGACGTGCAGACGAGGGACGGCAAGTGGTACACGATGCGCGTGCGGCCGTACCGAACGCTTGAAAACGTGATCGAAGGCGTGGTGATCACCTATTTCGACATTACCGAGATGAAGAAAACGCAGTCCCTATTACAAAAAATAAATGACCAGCTCGGCTTGGCTGTGATAGTGCGTGATTCGAGTGATGCCATCTCTATGCTTGATTTAGACGGGAGTATCATAGCCTGGAACCCGTCAGCGCAGAGATTGTTCGGTTGGAGCGAAGCCGAGGCCTTGGCCATGAACATCCGCGACCGTGTCCCAGAGGAGTTGCAAGATAAAGAGTTGAATACAATTAGAAATCTCGTAAAAGGCGTCAGTCAAAAACCGTATCACACACGACGCATCACCAAGGCTGGACAGCTGATAGAAGTATGCTTGACCGCTTCCGCACTGATTAATGAGGCTGGGCAAGTCTACGCCATAGCGGTCACCGAGCAGGCGCTTTGAACGAAGGAGTGCTTATGGGAGACGAGCTGCGTCACCAAGCGGAAGAAGGGGTCAGAGCGAATAGGGTAGCTCACGAGGACGATCTGTCACCAGAAGAGATGGGGCGAGCGCTTCACGAGCTGCAGGTGCATCAAATCGAACTGCAGATGCAAAATGAAGAACTGCATCGTTCACAAGTCGAACTGGAAACCCTGCGCGCACGCTATTTCGACCTCTATGACATGGCTCCCATAGGGTATGTCACTCTCAACAAAAATGGCTTGATCCTCGAAGCAAACTTCACCTTCGCGGCACAGCTGGGCATAACCCGGAACGAACTGTTCAAGAAGCCGTTCAGCCGATTCACCTTCAGGGAGGATCAGGACGTCTACTATCAATGCATCAATCAACTCCTCGCAAGCCAACAGTCGACGATGTGCGAATTGCGGCTGACAAGACAAAACGCTGCTCCCTTCTGGGTACGCATGGATGTGGCTCCCTCCCAGCATGGCAGCGGCGATACCTCGTATCGCATGACCATATGCGACATCACTGAGCGCAAGCGCTTCGAGAAAGAGCTTCTCGAGGCCAAGGCGCACGCGGAGACCGCCAGCAAGGCCAAGAGCGAATTTCTGGCCAACATGAGCCACGAGATAAGGACGCCCATGAACGGGATCTTGGGCATGACGCAGCTGGCCTTAAACCGTCAGCCGCCGGAGGAAATTCGTGAATTGCTCCTTCTCGTGCAGCAATCCGGGCTATCGCTCCTGGACATCATAAACGACATCCTTGACCTTTCCAAAATCGAGGCAGGAAGAATCGTCCTTGAAGAAACCCCCTTCAACCTCATCAAGCTCATAGAGACTTCACTCACTCCACTTAAGGTGATGGCTCAAGACAAAGGGCTCACCTTCCTTGTTTCCATCGCCCCTGAAGTCCCGGATAAAGTGGTGGGCGACAAGGGGCGATTGCGGCAAATCTTGACAAACATAGTTGGCAATGCTATAAAATTTTCAAAAAGCGGTAAAATTGACATCAAAGTGCATGCAACAGAGGAGAAATATCCACAAAGATTTCGTCTTCTGTTTGTTATCGCGGATGAAGGCATAGGAATTTCTCCAGCTGATATAAAATCCATCTTTAAGAAATTCCACCAGATCTCTACCTCGTCCCATATCCAATATGGAGGGACTGGTCTCGGCTTGTCTATTTCCAAGGCACTTGTGGAGATGATGGGTGGCACAATTGAGGTCGAGAGCGAACTCCATAGAGGAAGCACATTTTCCTTTATTGTCGAACTCGCCCCCGGCAGCGAGAATGACGCTCCGACTCAGGCACCTCTCCCTCAAAGGCAGGATGTAGCCGCCACCCTGAAGATCCTCCTCGTCGAGGACAACCAGGTAAACAGCTTGTTTGTAAGCCATATTCTCAAGGATTGGGGCCATGAGGTGGTTATTGCCGCGAATGGGCAAGAGGCGATTGAGAAACTGCGGACCGGCAAGTTCGACCTTGTGCTCATGGACGCGCTTATGCCGAAGATGGATGGGGAACAGGCCACGAAGATCATTCGCTCAGGCCACGCGGGTGACCCGGACATCCCCATAGTAGCCCAGACCGCCTTTGCCCTTCAAGGCGATCGGGACCGGTTTTTGGCTGCCGGTATGGACGACTACATCTCCAAACCAATAGACGTTGATGCATTAAAGAAAGTGTTGACAAGGTTCATGCGATCAAAAAAAAAGTGCGTAGCGGGCCTTGGCCACACTGAAAAGACACGATGCGCGCGTGCGTAATACAGAACGTGGGCACGCGGGGAGATCGGACTCCGGTTGAAAATTATTCGAAGCACCAACCGCCGGAATTGCCTCTACCGAACTTTTTTCTAGAAACGATCTCCCAAATACATTTCATTCGCAATAGTCGGAACAGCCTTTGCCTATGGCGAACCTTCGACAATCTGCTTCAACCGCGTCATGCTGCTTCGATTGCAGCTATATCGATCTTTTTCATCTGCATCATCGCAGCAAGTGCGCGCTTTACGGGTGCGGTATCGGGATCGGTAATCGCTCTTGTCAGAGCCAGCGGCGTAATTTTCCAGGACAAGCCCCATTTATCCTTGCACCAGCCGCAGACCCTCTCTTCGCCTCCATTGCTGACAATAGCGTTCCAGACCCAAGGTCCACCTTTTTTCAGCCCATAGCCCACCCCAAAAACGCAGGAAACCACGTAGTTAGCCAGCTGAGAATGGGGCCAGGCCAAGCTCACCCGCGATTTGTCTGCTGCAACGACCGAATCGGTGCGGCGCCATGATCCGACCGACCGCTTCCGGCTCCGGCATCCAATCCCTCCTGCTGTCTCGCAGGTGCGGATGCTGTACGATTTCAAGGGACATGACTGCTCCTGGATGCCTTCCAGGCGCGTCAATTCTACGTGTCGCCAGAGGGTCAGGTTATCCTGTCGTCTGACGGGTCCGGCCCGGGTTGCGAGGAAGACAGACAGCCATCCCGGGGATAGCGTTGGGCGCTATCCTCATCCCGAACGCGTCGCCACCCCGTCTGCGGACTGTCGGTCGCCTGGACCACGGGGGGCTGTGCCCCCGTGGTCTAGTAGTATCGCCATTCACCGGGTTCTTCTCGAAAGCTCGTATCGAGCTCCTCGCTTATGCCGACCCGGATTTCCTTTTCGCCCTCAGCCACGGTCACATTCTTGGCTGGATCGAAGCCCACATCCAGGCAGACATCCTCCCAATGCCGACGGACTTGCCTGGCGGCCTCAAGAACCTCCTCATCCTGGCCGGACCGCTTGACCCACCGTGCCACCCAAATCCACATATTCGCCTCCTCGGTCAAGGGTTGACGAACTGGACCGGCACGGGGGAAGCCGCCACGACCTTGGCCGCCACCGTACCGAGACCTGTGTTGCCGCTCTTGCGTCCATCGACGCCGCGGCCTCTGGTGGCCATGACCACCAAGTCGGCCATTTCCGCCGCAATGGACTTGAGGATCTCGTTGGCGGGATCGCCCTGGGTCACCCGCACAGCCAAATTGGGACAGGCGGCAAGTTCCTTGCTGCACACCGCTTCAAGTTTCTTGCGGGCCTGTTCCAGTTCCCAGCCATGGAATTCCCGTAGTTGATCGTCACCGGGATAATTGCCGTAGGCCGGAAAATAGCCGCAGAGGTCAAGGCCCACATACAGGGCCACGACCCGGGCACCATGGACAGCCGCCAGTTCGCGGACATGAGGTACGGCCCGCAAGGAAGCCTTGGACAGGTCCGTAGGCCACAGAATGGTCTGATACGCCATTGGTTCCTCCCTTGTTCAGCCGACTCGCGAAAGGGAACCCTTTTTCATCAATAACACGTTTAGCGGCAAAGGGAAGCGAAATTCGGCATAGCGAGGCTCTTTCGACGCAAGTCGTGGGCGGCGAAGCCCTTTCGCTTTGGCCAAGCCAGAGGCCAAGGCACTTCTTGCGTCCTTCCGGATCGATGCCGACCATCAGGTAGGCGGCCACGTTCTTGACCCGGCCATCCACTCGGAGCTTGCGGAACAGCGCGTCCATGAACACGATGGCGTAAACCGGCTCCAACGGCCGGTTCTGCCATTGCTTGGCGCTCTCTCCCTGGAGCACCTTCCTGGCCAGTTCATCACGATTGACCTGCACGAAAGCCTCCTGGGACTTTCGTCCCTTCGTGCAGGTTCACACAGTTTTCGTTACAGGCCCCTTTCCTGGTGCTCACGCCCCTGACGCTCCAATTCCTCTTGTCCATTCGGATGCAAGCCCCCCCGCGAGGGCATGGCTTTTGACGTCATGGGACATACAAATATGTTGCCGAAAGTTTTGCTCCTGCAAAAACGTATGTCGTGAAGAAGCTTATTCTTGATATATCCACATAACATACTGATATTGTTCATGCCGTGGCATGGCATATTTGTTGCAAAATTGAGACGGAAATTGCTTTGGCTTGGACTTCCGATGCCATGAAGGCGTCGCTGGAAGTGGCGTGCGATGCACCAGCCTACTGCTCTCCACTTCCGGCGGTATTGGGGCGGGCCCCTTTTGGGTGCATCGCGGCACGGCCGTGCGGCCAGTATCCGGATAGCGCAAGACATATCTTTGCACAGGCTGGCCCATCCCGGCCCCGATGGAGCGGAGAGCAATCGACAAATCGATGGACCAAGCCGGGAAGGAAGATGACCGTACTGGGGAGCGGAAAACGATCGTGCCACCGGATTGAGACGCCGAGCCTGAAAATTCCGGCCTAGGCTGCGTGGAGTGTCGAATGCAACCGTTTGATTTGATGCAGATCCAGCCCTTCATACAGTCGTTCGTGCTGGCTATCTCTTCGATTCTGGAAGCCGAAGTGACGGTCGTGGACGGCAATCTGGTCCGCGTCGGCGGGTCGGGCTCCTACTCGAACCACATCGGGCAGAAAATCTCCCATTCCTCTTTTTTTCAGAACATCATTGATACGGGACGGTCCGGGTTTATTCGCGACACGCGCCAGTCGCTTCCATGTTCCAGTTGCCCGCGCCGGGCCGGTTGCCACGAGCTGGCCAGCATCGGCTTCCCCATCGTCGTGCACGGCAAGTCCGCCGGTGTTATCGCGATCATCGCTTTTACGGACGAGCAACGGGAGAGTCTGCTCAAACGGCGGTCGATCCTGGCGGAATTTTTGAAATACATGTGCGCGTTGCTGGAAAGCAAGCTCGTCACCCAGGATTACAGCAACACCCTGGAGCGGCAGCTGACGGCCATTATCAGCGAGGAACAGCGCATCCAGGGAGATACCCCTTTTCTGGGCGAGGATCGTCGGATACGCGAGATCCTCGCCCTGGTGAACAAGATCAGCGGCGCGGACTCCTCCGTGCTCATCACCGGCGAATCGGGTACGGGCAAGGAGGTGCTGGCCAAACGCATCCATGCCTTGAGCCCGCGCCGGGACAAGCTGATGATCTCGGTCAACTGCGGGGCCCTGCCGGAAAATCTCGTGGAAAGCGAACTGTTCGGCTACGAGGAAGGCGCTTTCACCGGGGCCAGGAAGGGCGGCGCCGCCGGCAAGTTCGAACTGGCGAGCGGCAGCACGCTTTTCCTCGACGAGATCACCGAGATGCCGCTGACCATGCAGACCAAGCTGCTGCGGGCCCTCCAGGAGCAGACTGTGGAACGGCTCGGCGGCAAGGCCGCCATTCCGGTGGACATCCGCATCATCTCCGCCACCAACCGGGACATCGAGGCCATGGTCCGGGACGGCCTGTTTCGCGGCGACCTGTACTACCGCCTCAACGTCATCCCCATCAAGCTTCCGCCGCTTCGCGAGCGGCGAAGCGACATTCCGCTTCTCGTGGACCATTTCATCCGGCGCTACAACCGGATGTTCAAAAAAAACATCCAGGGCATGGACGACGAGGCCATGCAGCTGATCATGCAGCACGATTGGCCAGGCAACGTGCGGGAGCTCAACAACCTGATCGAATACCTGGAAAATATCGTCGACAGCGGCAAGCTCGGCGTGGGCGACCTGCCGGTGCAGTTCCAGCGCATCGCCGATACCCGCCGGGACGCCGCCGACACCTTGCGCAGCCGCCTGGAGGCGTATGAGAAACGCCTGCTCCAAAGCTACTTGCAAAATTGCGATGCAACCACCGGCATGCGTGACCTGGCCCAGCAGCTCGGCGTGAGCCGGGCCACGCTGTACCGCAAATTGGCCGCGTTCGGCCTCTCCTCGTGCCTCAAAAACGAGACGACGTCTTAATCGTGAGATTGTCATGCAATCCCAGGCAAAAGGACCCTCCGGGAGCAAACGCGCCCCGGCCGCCGTCTCGAAACTGAGACGATCTGAGGCCGCGCATCCGCAGTAATTCACAAAAAAAGCAATATTTCCCGTGTTGGCCCATTCCTTGCTTTTCAGAAAGGCAACGCGCCCGACCAATGCTCCCCCTGTCGTCGTCATGCGATCCGGCACAGGAAAGGGGCAGTCGAAAAAGACGATCGGAAAGCCGCAATGGCTGGCTGGGGGCGGTTGTCCAAGGAACGCATCTGGCAAGGAAACATTTCCGGGGAAGAATCGATGCATATGAAGCAGGGATACCGGGGCCACAGTGCCGGAATTGCAGCAAGGAGCGTGGGCCATGCAGCCTGATGACTGCGCCTATCGGGCCTACGTGGAGATATTGCGGCGTCAGCTGGTGGCGGCCCAAGGTTGTACGGAACCTATTTCCGTGGCTTGGGGCGGCGCGTTGGCACGGGAGCGCCTTGGCGCCATGCCGGAAAGCATCGCTATCCGGTGCAGCAACAACATCATCAAAAATGTAAAGAGCGTGGTCGTGCCCAACACCAACGGCCTGCGGGGCGTGGACGTGGCCGCGGTCATCGGGGCCGTGGCCGGCGTGGCCGCAAAGAAGCTGGAAGTGCTCTCGGGCGTCGTCGCCGCGGACATCGAGCAGGCCCGGGCCTACCTGGCCCAGGGCATCTGCCGGGTGGACAAGCTGGCCTCCACGGCCAACCTGCACTTCGTGCTCACGGCCACGGCCAACGGCCACACGGTCGAGATCGAGATCATCGACGAGCACACCAACGTCATCCGCATCGAATATGACGGCGCGGTCGTCTTCCGCAAGGAGCGCGACGCGGCGGCGCACGACGAACTCGACTACAACTGCCTGACCGTGCGCGACATCCTGGATTTCGCCGACACGGTCCACCTGCCCGACGTGGCCGAACCCATCGGCCGCCAGATCGACTGCAACACCCGCATCGCCCGGGAAGGCTTAAGCGGCGACTACGGCGTCAGCGTCGGCAAGACGCTTCTGGCCGCCTGCGGGGACGGCGTCACGGTCCGGGCCAAGGCCAACGCGGCCGCCGGCTCCGATGCCCGCATGAGCGGCTGCGAGCTGCCGGTGGTCATCAATTCCGGCAGCGGCAACCAGGGCCTGGCCGTTTCCCTGCCCGTCATCGAATACGCGCGTGAGATCGGGGCCGGCCAGGACCGCCTGTACCGGGCCCTGGTGGTGAGCAACCTGGTGGCCATCCACCAGAAAAGCAAGATCGGCTGGCTGTCGGCCTTTTGCGGCGCGGTCACGGCGGCCTGCGGCAGCGGCGCGGCCATCACCTACTTAAGCGGCGGCTCCTATGAGGACATCTCCCATACCATCGTCAACATCCTGGGCAACGTGTCCGGCATGATCTGCGACGGGGCCAAGCCCTCGTGCGCCGCCAAGATCGCCTCGGCCGTGGACGCCGCCTTCATGGGGCACTACCTGGCCAGGTCCCAGCGCTTCTTCCCGGCCGGCGACGGCATCGTCAAGGGCGATCTCGAGAAGACCATCCAGGCGGTGGGCACCCTGGGGCACAAGGGCATGAGCCAGACGGACGAGGAAGTGTTGCAGATCATGCTGGATAACGATTGAGGTCTGTGCGGAAACGGCCGCTGCTTGTGCCGGGCGCAAGGGAACGCCAACAAGGAGGGTGGAGTCATGGATGCGGAAAAAGAAATGATCGAGAAGGAAAGGGCCATTTCCGAAGTGCGCCTGGCCTGCTACCAGTTCGCCGATCTCTATTACTTCTTTGTGAAGGTGCTGCGGGAGGAGTTCGGCGAGGAAAAGACCATGGAGCTGTGCCGCAAGGCCCTGTACGCCAGGGGCTACGAGCGGGCCATGGACATGCGGGCCCGGGCCGAACGGCAGGGCATCAAGGGAACGCCGGAAAACATCAACTCGCTCAAGGACATTCCCTACCTGGGTTGGGTCAAGAGCTACGGCAACAAGCATTGCCCCTACGGCGAATCCTGGCTCGAACGCATTGCGGCCGAACCGTGGTTCCGGAAGTTCGCCAGCTACTACTGCGACGTCAACGACACGACCGTGGGCGAGGTCTTTTTGCAGGACCACTCGCACAAGATCTTGAAGAACGTCGTCAACGGCGATGCGACCTGCGCGCGATCGTACTACCCCGACAAGAAAGTGGCCGATGGAGAATACACGTATGCTGACAGCGCGCCTGAGTAAGTCCCTCAAAGTCCGGCAGGTCGTCTTCATCATCGTCCTGCTGGTGGTGGCCCAGCTCGTCATCGAGGGCGGGAAGATCAACAAGCTCTACCTGCCCGCGCCTTGGGACGTGCTGGTGGAGTTCAAGAAGTGCCTGTCGGAAAACATCCTCTGGTCCAACCTGCTCGTCACCCTGCAGGAGTTCGGCCTGGGCTATCTGATCGCCGCGGTGCTCGGCATCGGCCTGGGGGTCGTCTTCGCCATTTTCCCGGCCGTAGACGCCTTTTTCACCCCGTTTTTCTCCGCGCTGATGTCCATCCCCAAGGTTTCGATCTTTCCACTCCTCACGATCTGGATCGGCATCGGCTTCATGCAGAAAGTCGTGATCGTCACCATGTTCACGTTCTTCTACATCTTTTTCAACACGAAATCCGGCGCGTCCGAAACCCACGGCAATTACCTGAAAGTGGCGAAGGTGTTTCGGGCCACCAAAAGGCAGATGATCTTCAAGGTCATGCTGCCCTCGGCCATCCCTTCCATCTTCACCGGCCTGCGCGTGACCGCCGCCATCGGCGTCACGGGCGTGATCTTCGCGGAAATGCAGGCCTCCAACGCCGGCCTCGGTTTCCTGCTCTCGGACGCGGCCGCGCTTTACAACACGCCCCGCGTGTTTGTGCTCATCGTGCTTGTGACCGTATTGGCCGTGGTTCTGGTCGCCATCGTCGACTGGTTCGAACGCGTGTTTTTCAAGAAACACCACCGGAACACGAGTGTTAAATCAGAAGTTGCAAAACAATAGGAGTTCGGAATGCACAACAATGGTATTCGCGCGCGTTTGGTCTTTGGCTTCCTGGCCCTCGTCGTTGTCCTGTGTGCCGCCACGGCCCGGGCCGAGGACGGACAGCCTCCGGTGACCATCCGCTACGCGCCCATGAAGGGCATCACCAGCATCGGCTTCTGGTTCGGCAACGCCAAGGGCTTTTTCACCAAGGCCGGCATCGACCTCAAGCTGGTGGACGTCAAGGACCCCATCCCGGCGCTGGTGTCCGGCGACCTGGACATGGCCGAGGCCAACACGTCCCAGGCGTTGACCGCCTGCAGCCGCGGGGCCGGGATCAAGATGGTGTCCTCGCTGTACCGCACCCGGGCCGGCTGGCTGCTGGTGGGCGGCAAGGGCGTCGCCTCCGTCGCCGACCTCAAGGGCAAGACCGTGGGCATCGGCACCAAGGGCAGCGGCCTCGACATCTCGGTGCGCGAAACCCTGGTCCAAAACGGAATCGACCCGGACAAGGACGTGACTCTCAGCGTCAACGGCCGCCACCAGCAGGCCTACGCCAGCCTTGAATCCGGCCAGGTCGCCGCCACCATCATCCACCAGCCCTTCGCCACCATCGCCGAGGAAAACGGCGTGGGTAAGATTCTGGCCAAGACCTGGAAGTTCATTCCGGATTTCCACACCGGCGTCATCGTGGCCAGCGACGCCTTCATCGCCGCCAACCCCGAGGCCATCCGCCGCATGCTCAAGGTGTATTTCGACGTCAACCGCTACGTGAAGGAGCCGGCCCACCGCGAGGAGTTTCTGACCTGGTGCGCGGAGTTCCTGCACATGGACCGCGCCCTGGTGGAAAAGGCCCTGGCCCTGGACGACGAGCTTTGGGAAAACAATCCCGACATCGACCTCAAGATGCTCGACGCCACCCAGGACCTGCAGATCAAATGGGGCATGCAGTCCCAGAAGGTCGATGCGGCCAAATACGTCGACCTGCAGTTCATTCCCAAGCAATAACGACGATCTCCGGCAAGGAGACTGCCATGGAACGAATCGCTTTGATAAAAGTCAGCAAGAAGTATTCGCCTGACGACGCGGAGTATGCCGTGCAGGACGTGTCCCTGACCATCCCGGACGGGGAGTTCGTCACGGTTCTCGGGCCAAGCGGTTGCGGCAAGAGCACCATTTTGGAGCTGGTCGCCGGCCTGTCCGAGCCCACCAAGGGCGACGTGTGCATAAACGGCCGCTGCATCGCCGGGCCAAGCCCGGAAGTGGGCGTGGTCTTCCAGGACCCGGCCCTTTTCCCGTGGCGCACCATCCGCAGCAACGTGGGGCTCGGCCTGGAGCTGCACGGGGTGCCGCCCGAGGCGCGCCGGGAGCTGGCCGACAAGTACATCCGCATGGTGCACCTGACCGGCTGGGAGGAAAAGTACCCCCACGAGCTCTCCGGCGGCATGCGGCAACGGGCGGGCTTGGTGCGCACCCTGGTCAACAATCCCGCCATCCTGCTCATGGACGAGCCCTTGGGCGCGGTCGACTACCTCACCCGCCTGTCCATCCAGGATGAAATCATCGCCATGTGGCAAAAGGAAAAGAAAACGGTGCTTTTTATCACCCACGACGTGGGCGAGGCAGTCTACCTCGGCACGAAAGTGGTGCTGATGACGGCCCATCCCGGGCGCATAAGCGAGATCATCGACGTCGATTTCCCTTATCCCCGGGACCGCAACGATCCGGCCATGCTGGAACTGGTCAGCCAGATCCTGGTCAAAATCAACCGGGGTGCGGACAAGCACGCCCCACAAGCGGCCTGCGGGGAACAGCAATGACGATGCACACAGTGACCAGCGACGTGCTGGTGATCGGAGGCGCGGGGGCCGCCGTCATGGCGGCGGTTTCCGCCCTGCGCCAGGGGGCCTCGGTGACGCTGGCCTCCAAGGGCAGGGTCGGCAGGAGCGGCAACACCATCATGGTCGGCGGCAGTTTCGGCATCGACGGCGAAAGCGCCCGGGAGGTCTGCGGCGAGCCGGAAGCCAACCAGGAGTACACCCGGGAAAAACTGTTCCATAAGCTCGTGACCAGCGCCTTCCAGATCGGCGACCAGCGCATGGAACGCCATTTCGTGGACGCGGCCCCGGCGGCTGTGGCGGAACTGCTGGGCTGGGTCAAGGACGCGGGCCAGGTGTTCAAGTTCATGCCCAAGGCCTCGCGCTGGCGGACTTCCGGCCGCCCGTTCGGGGCCGCCCTGCGCCATGGGCTGAAAACCCATTCCGCCATCAACGTCTGCGAGGACGTCATGGTGACGGACGTGCTCACCAGCGGCGGCACGGCCTGCGGGGCGCTCGGCTTCGACGTCTATTCCGGCGAACTGACCCGCTTCAAGGCCAAGTCGGTGATCCTGGCCACCGGCGGCTACCAGCCGTTTTCCCTGCAAAACTCCATCAGCGACATGACCGGCGACGGCATCGCCATGGCCCTGCGCGCCGGGGGCTCGGCCGTGGACATGGAGTTTTTGCTTTTTATCGGCACCATCCTGGAGCCCCTCTACGCCAAGGGGTCGCTGCTGCCCTATCTGCTGTCCATTCCGGCCATGTTCGCCCCGCGCCCGAAAGTGACCGACCTCGACGGCGTGGAGCTCGAGTTCCCCGACGACCCGCGCTATCGGGTCAAGCCGGCGGACACCAAGGTCAACAAGCTCTTCATGACCTACTTCTACGGCAAGGGCATCTGGAAGAAGTGGGAGAAGTACGGCAACGCCTTCTACTACGACTACTCCGCCTACGGCGACGAGGAGATCCGGCAAGCCTTCCGGACCTTTGCCGACTCCCAGAAGACCTGGCACCGCAAAGGGCATTACCACCGCATCGACCTGGACCAACTGGCCGGCGACATCATCTCCAACGGCAAGCGCCTCAAGGTCGGTTTCGGCAACGAGTACAGCATGGGCGGCGTGCTGGTGGGCCCGGATTTCGCCGCGCACGGCGTGCCCGGGCTCTACGCCGCCGGCGAGGTGACCGGCGGGCTCTTCGGGGCGTTTCGAAGCGGCGACGGCCTGACGGAAATGCTGGCCCACGGCGCGACCGCCGGGGAAAGCGCCGCCGCCTTCGCCAAGGACGCCGCTTCGCGCGACGCCGACGACCTCGAAGCCAAGGCCGCCTGGCTTGAGGCCCCCCTGACCCGGACCGCGGGATTGAGTCCGGTGGACGCCCTGGCCCGGCTCTACGCCCTCTGCGACAAGGGGTTCAACTATTACCGCAGCGGCCGGGAACTGGCCCAGGCCTACGCCGACATCGGCGCGTTGCGCGCCGAACTGGGCGGGATGGCCCTGTCCTGTCCGAGCCGCAAATACAATCTGGAATGGATGCAGTCGGTCATGGTGAAAAACCTGGCCCTTTGCGCCGAAAGCGGCATCTACGCGGCCCTTGAGCGCAAGGAAAGCCGAGGAACGCATCTGCGCGACGACTATCCGGAGGTCAACAACAAGGACTTCCTGTTCAGCTACGCCGCCAGCCTCGACGGCGACGTGCTCTGCTACGCCGAGCGCGCCCCCCAGGAGACCTTCCTGCCCCTGGACCGTACCGTCTACCCCAACATCGCGGACTGCATCGCCCAAACCATCCTGGAGAACGCCTGAATGAACGTGCGGATCAAAAAAAGCGACGGCCTCAAGGAATACCAGGTGCCCGCCCTGTCGCCCTCCATGACGGTCATGGACATCCTGGACTACGTCTACGCCAACCTGGACCGCAGCCTGGCCTATTACCGGCACAGCGCCTGCAATCAGGGCATCTGCGCCCGGTGCGCCGTGAAGCTTGACGGCAAGACGGTCCTCGCCTGCGCCGCCCAGGTGCCGGGAGACGCAGGCACCATCGTGATCGAGCCGGTTTCCGACAAGGTCGTGCGCGACCTGGTCGTGGCCTCCTGATCGCGGGGGCCGTCGTCCGGGGGCGTCATCCCCTGTCCCGCCGGGACGGTCCGGGCCTGGCACGGGCCGTCCCTTCGCTTCGTCGCTCAAGCCCGGCAAAAGGAAATGCGTGCACAGTATGCAATACCCATTCGCCTTCGATCCCCTCTACGCCCCCCACCCGTCCCGGCGGCTGCCGGTGTGCGCCCGAAACGGCATGGTGGCCACCACCTCGGCCTTGGCCTCGGCGGCGGGCCTGGCCATGCTGCGCCAGGGCGGCAACGCCGTGGACGCCATCGTGGCCACGGCGGCGGCCCTGACCGTGCTGGAGCCGACCTCCAACGGCCTCGGCAGCGACGCCTTCGCCCTCGTCTGGAGCGGCGGCAAGCTCCATGGCCTAAACGCCAGCGGTCCCTCCCCGGAGGCCATCTCCATCGAGGCGGTCAAAGCCCGGCACGGCGGCACGGCCATGCCCCGCTACGGCTGGACCCCGGTCACGGTGCCGGGCGCGCCGGCCGCCTGGGCCGAACTCTCGGCCAAATTCGGCCGGTTGCCCTTTGCCGATCTGCTCCAGCCGGCCATCGCCTACGCCGCCGAGGGCTATCCCGCGCCGCCCATGCTCGCCTACCTGTGGGTCGAGGCCTTTGGCCAATACCGCAAGCACTGCACCTCGGCGGAGTTCGAGGAATGGTACCGCACGTTCGCCCCCGAGGGCCGCGCGCCCGAAGCCGGCGAGATCGTGCGCCTGCCCGATCACGCCCGTTCCCTGGAGGCCATCGCCCAAAGCCGGGCCGAGGATTTTTACCGGGGGGATCTGGCCAGGCGCATCGTCGCGGACAGCGCCGCTTTTGGCGGCTATCTCGCCGCCGCCGACCTGGCCGGGTATCGGCCGGAGTGGGTCGAGCCCATACGCGTCCGTTACCGCGGCTACGACCTGTGGGAGATCCCGCCCAACGGCCAGGGCATCGTGGCCCTGATCGCCCTCAATATCCTCAAGGAATTCCCCCTGGAAAGCTGCGACGCCACAACAGCCCGCCACCTGCAATGGGAAGCCGTCAAGCTGGCCTTTGCCGACGCCCGGCACTACGTGACCGATCCCCGCCACATGGCCGTGGATTACCGGCAATTCCTGGACCCGGCCTTTGGCGCCGCCCGCGCCCGCGCCATCACCGACCGGGCCGCCACGCCCACCGTGACGGACCTGCCGGCCGGCGGCACGGTGTATTTGTGCGCGGCCGACGGCGAAGGCAACATGGTGTCGTTTATCCAGAGCAATTACATGGGGTTCGGCTCGGGCATCGTGGTGCGCGGCACCGGCATCGCCCTGCAGAACCGCGGCGCGGATTTTTCCCTGGAGCCAGGCCAGGCCAACAGCCTGCTCCCCGGCAAAAAGTCCTACCACACCATCATCCCGGGCTTTGTGACCAAAGACGGCCAGGCCGTCGGCCCCATGGGCGTCATGGGCGGCTACATGCAGCCCCAGGGGCACGTGCAGGTGTTGTGCAACCTGGTCGATTTCAAGCTCAATCCCCAGCAGGCCCTGGATGCGCCCCGCTGGCAGTGGACCCGCGAAAACCGTTTCCTCGTGGAATCGGGCTTTCCCGTGGAAACGGCCCGGCAACTGGCGGCCCGGGGGCATGCCGTGGACGTTGCCCTGCACGACGTCTCCTTTGGCCGGGGACAGATGATCGTGCGGCTCGACAACGGCGTGCTCATGGGTGCGACAGAGCCCAGGTCCGACAGCAACATCGCTTGCTATTGAGAACTGGCCCCCGGCCTGGAAAACTGCGTCGCGGAACGGTCGCCTGGACCTTGGTCGACGCAATCCGTCGCTGTACGGTCTACGATCTTGGCCAGGGAACGGCATTAAAAAACGTGGTTTCCCACGTTTTTGCCAAAGACAATCCCGGCCAATGAGGACGACTTCGGCAAATTGCTTCAACCGCGACGCGCAGCTTCTATTGCAGCGATGTCGATCTTTTTCATCTGCATCATCGCATCGAACGCGCGCTTGGCGGCAGCGGGATCGGGATCGGTTATCGCTCTCGTCAGAGCCACCGGCGTAATCTGCCAGGACAGGCCCCATTTGTCCTTGCACCAGCCGCAGACACTCTCTTCACCGCCATTGCTGACGATGGCGTTCCAGTAACGATCCGTTTCGGCCTGGTCAGCGGTTGCTACCTGAAACGAGAATGCCAAGTTGTGCTTGACCTCGGGGCCGCCATTGAGCCCGAGGCAGGGAATTCCCATCACGGTAAACTCGACCGTCAACACATCCCCTTTCTTTCCAGATGGATAGTCCCCCGGTGCGAGATGCACAGCGCCAACGGATGAATCCGGAAAGGTCTTGGCGTAAAATCGTGCTGCGTCCTCGGCGTCGCGGTCGTACCAAAGGCAAATCCTGATCATTTCTTGCTTCATCATGTCACTTCTCCTTCGTAATGAGTCGTCCTGCGACATAACGGCGTTATTGAGCGGTCAACTCGTAGCAAGCGGTGCAGATGTGTCTGGTGTATCAGTTCTTATCGTTTAATCGAGCGATAATTTTATCGCAATAGAGCAATCCTGTGAGAAAATTTTTGACGAATCTTTTTGTGTATTCATGTTTTTCAAATAGATCTTTGGCCTTAGCCACGTTTTTTTCTCCAAACAAATTTTCCATTATGACTCTTTTTCGGAGCCCATCTCTATATGCAGGAATTTTTTGCATTACCCCTTCCAAGCTTGTCAGTGAGTAATCCATTCTTAATGCCTTGGCCCGTTGTATAGCTTTTTCGACATGTCTTTGAACGTCTAAAATACAAGAGAAGAGCTCTGTCGATCCATCAATAAGACTAGCTGAGGCTCGAATATTTAGTGCATGACAAAATTCAATATAACCCTCTAGTTCATGATAATTCAATGATTGAATCACAAAATTAGACCCTGTAATCTTTACCTTGAGTGCGCCAGAATCCCGATAGGCGATAAACCTCCTGAGGTTGGCCAACACTTTTCCAAAGTCGGCGCCTATTCTAATTTTATTATAAACACCAGGAGTTATCCCATCTATCGAAAACACGACCCTCCCTAGTCTGATGTCTGTTAGTTTTTCAATTATATCTTCATTTAACAACGTGCAGTTGGTGATTGTTGAGACATAAAGATGGTTGCATTTTTTGACTTCATCGCTAAAAATAATATTTCGTGTTGTTCTGCAGGAAAACGGTTCACCACCAGCGACAAACAACTCATGGAGATAGGGTATAAATGATTTTATTTCTTCAAAATATTGAGGATTGACATCGCCATCGTATTTTTTTTCCATTTTGCACATTCGACAACGAATGTTGCAAATATTTGACGGAAATAGCGCAAGAGTTATTGGCTTACACGAAATATCAGCCGAGCGTTCAGTTATGGACCTGGCAACACTAAGGAGATTTTCTAAAAAAATACTATCAAAAGTTTCATACTCATGATCTTCATATCCAAGGAACGTATCAAGCATATAGTTACGCACCTTGCAATTATTTTGACAACTCGTCCCATTTCTTTCAATGAGGTCATGCCGTATTTGTATAGCCCTTTCTGAATTCCATATTGTCAACAAGTCTTTCATATTATTTTTATCTATATGCCCAATGAATTTGTTTATCCATGCACAAAATGTATAATCCCCAGCGACATTTTTTTCCGTCAACCGGATCCATGGATATGTGCACGGCACAAAATCTTTGCTATTTAAAACATTCAAGGACTCTATTTGATCATGAGTGAATCGTGTCATAGCGGGGTTCATTGAACTTGCTCAGTCCATGGTTTTGTTGCTATTTAAAAAATGATTATCGCAATAGCAATAACCGTGCCGACATGAGGTTCGCCATATTTTTTGAGATAACAAGCATTATCTCTTCCTGCTATTTCCTTGTTATAATTACTTTATACCCCGCCGCATATATTTTAACAACGGGTGTCACCCCTCATAAGGGGGGTGCCGTCGTAGGCTTAAGGTATATTTGTCTGCATATGATTTCATGGAGTGTAAAGACTATCTCCATTGTTGACAGATTATTTTACATCCCTCACGTCCTTGCCGTCGCCTGTAGCCCTTCGTGGCTGTCATATGGGCAGGATGGCAGCCTCAGAGAAGCATATCCCCCGAACTCCTTTCCTTGGCTTGAGCGTTCGACCCGGATGCCTGGCCAGTCCTGGGTGGTTTTCGCTCTAACTCCAGTAGAAACGCAACAATCCGCGTTTGGGGTGGGGTTGATGGCTATCAATTATAAATCCAAGCTGTTTCATCCTGGTGTTCTGGCGGCGTTGGGTGCGGCGCTTCTCTTTGGAAGCGGGACGCCACTGGCGAAATTATTGCTCTCGAGCATTAACCCGTGGTTGCTCGCTGGCCTACTCTACGTCGGATCGGGGGTTGGTCTTTCCCTGTATCGCCTTGTCCGTCGAGCCCCAGCGGGAAAGCTCCTTGCGGGTGAATGGCCATGGTTAACGGGGGCAATTTTCTCCGGTGGTGTTGTCGGTCCAGTCCTCTTGATGTTCGGACTTGCGGGGATGCCTGCGTCAGGAGCCTCCTTGCTCCTCAATGGCGAAGGAGTCTTCACGGCGCTTCTGGCTTGGTTTGCTTTTCACGAGAATTTTGACCGACGTATTGCCTGGGGGATGGTTGCGATCCTTGGTGGCGCGGTGTTGCTCAGTTGGCCCGGTGAGGCAAAGTTCTCCAGCATATTGCCTGCATTGGCTATCCTAGGTGCCTGTTTGGCCTGGGGAATTGATAACAATCTTACGAGAAAAGTGTCGCTCGCCGATGCCACATGGATAGCTGCACTGAAGGGGCTTGCTGCCGGTTCTGTAAATCTGGCGCTTGCGTTTCTGCTTGGCGCTTCGCTACCTTCTTTGCCTGTCTTTTTTAGCGCCATGGTGCTGGGCTGTTTGACGTATGGGGTCAGTTTGGCCCTGTTTGTCGTTGGGTTACGGCATCTCGGCACAGCGCGAACGGGAGCATATTTTTCCGTTGCCCCTTTTTTCGGAGCGATTTTATCGATTCCGCTTCTTGGAGAGCAGATAAGCCTGAAGCTGATGGCTGCTGGATCACTCATGGGACTTGGTGTCTGGTTGCACCTGACAGAACGGCATCGTCACGAGCATGGGCATGTGGCCTTAGACCACGAACACGAGCATGTCCATGACGATCATCATCAGCATGAGCACAGGAATACGGTGACGGATAAAAAGCACTGCCATCCGCATCACCATGAACCTCTTGTGCATGAGCATGAACATTTCCCAGATGTCCATCATGGGCATGGCCATTAATATTGACGATCAATTTTCCAAAAATGTTGCGGTCAGCATGCTCGGAGAGATAAGAACAACCCAACAACGATGCAACGATGTCTAACGAAGAAAGGGGCAGCACGATTTGTCGAACTGCCCCCGGAAGACGCAATAGATTTGTTATTTCTTCTGTTGCATGAGTCACAGGGCCTTCTGGGGATTGTGGGCGCCGAGCGATCCATCCATAAGGACCAAGTCCAGATTCACCTTCGAAACGGCAGACACCGCCCCTTTATCTCCCGGAGCTACTTTCTGCGCATCCTGAACTTTCTTTAGAACTTCCTGTCGCGCTTCCATCAGCTTGGCCCCCTTGGCCGTGCGGTCGGCATCTTTATGGCACTTGTCGCAGCTGGAGCGCATCTTGAACACGTCAGCTTCTTCAGGAGTCACCACTCGCATGGTGTGGGCTGAAACGTCCCACGGGTCCTTTGGCGTTTTCTGGGTGGCCCCGGCGCGGTTCGCCATTTTTGACATATGGCAATCCACACACACGACGCCATTTTGAGCATGAACGCTGCCTTCGAACATTGCCTTCTGGGCAGTGTGACAGCCTATGCATTGCTGCTCACGCGGAAGCTTCAGGCTTGAGGTCAGGTGCTTGGTGGCATGATCCAGATGGCACGTCGAGCATGTCACCCCGGCAGCCATATGCCCGGAACGCATGGTGTCATGGTACTGCTGGCGGTTCTTCTTGGAATCCTCGTTACCCCAAAAGTTGGCGGGTTTCGTGGAGTACGTCCAGAATTCCACCTTATCCTGGAGATCGATTTGCCCGCTCTTGAAGCCAATCGGGAAGGCGAAATCCTTGTCCTGCTTGCTGGTCACTCGGATATGACATTGTCCGCAGAGTTGCTCCTGCTGCCAAGTCCCCATCTTGCGGGGATTCAGAATTCCTCCCTGGCCCTGAGCCTCGATGTGCTTTGAGCCTGGGCCGTGGCACTGCTCGCAACCAATGCCACCTTCCACGCGAGAGAAGCTGTACTTGCCCTGATCGTCCTTTTTCGCGTTGAAAGCCGTAGTGTGACAGCCGTTGCACTGGTAATCCACGGTCTGTTTCGCGGGCATCTCTTCGGGCTTCTTCGGCCTGCCGTCAGGCGTCCCGTCCGCCACCCACCAGAAGGGGGCGAAGGCGGCTTTTCTCCATTGCTTATCGTTCTCTACCCAGCGGACCGGACTCGGAAACACCTTGTCGCCGACTTTGACGTAATATTGCTGTTCCCAGAGGGAACCCAGAACCTCGACGACCTCGTAGCTCTGGGTGTTGGCGGAAGAATCCGCATCGATCAACGTAACAAAGTATTTCCCGTCCTTCGTCTCGGCCCTCACCTTGGGATTGATTTTGATCTTGTTCTTGTCGGCATCCTCAACCTCAACTCCCTCGTAGGCGATTTCTATCCCCGAGAAATTCCCTTTCACGATCCCCGGGCTGAAAGGACGGAGCATGTTGGCGTGGCCTGATGCAGCCCACTCCTTATACTCATTGGCATGGCAATCCTGGCATGCCTGCGATCCGGTGAATGTGGCTCCGTCGACGGCGGTCACGGGAGTGGAGGGCTTGATCAGCCCGACAGGTACCGACGCCTTCCCCATTACAGGCGCGGAGTTGTCCTTTGCCATAAGGACCGTCCCTCCTCCTGCCACCAGCGCTGCCAGCATCGCCGTGACGACGAGCAACCGTTCCCCTCGCATCCTCGCTCCCCTTGAAATTAGTGAATAATTTGCCACAGCAGACCTGCCAAGCCACCCAAGCCGACCAAGGCATGCATGGACAGCTTCCAGCGGATAAGAGCCACGAGGGCTCCCACCGCGACGATCACCGCAAAGCTATCGAACCCGGAAGCGGGCAAGAACGTGTTCCAGGCGAAGAACACGCCGATCTTGAGGACCACGCCCACCACCGCGCCGGATATTCCCGTAAGCGCCGCGTTCAGTTTCCGGTTGGAGGTAATGGCTTCGATATACGGAGCCCCGGCGAAGATGAACATGAAGCTCGGTAGAAACGTCGTGAAGGTCGTGAGTAGGCCTCCGATGACCGCTGCAGCCATTGGGGTCAAGTTCCCTGGCTGGTTCCACGCCGCAAGGAAGCCCACGAACTGCGTCACCATGATGAGCGGTCCGGGAGTCGTTTCCGCCAAACCAAGTCCCAGCAGCATGTCTTTCTCGGTCAACCAGTTCAGATTGACCGCATGATCGACGATATACGCAAGAACTGCGTATGCACCGCCGAAGGTGACAAAGGGTGCTTTACTGAAAAAGACGGATATCTGGGAGAGAATGTCGGACATACCCCGCCAGAAAAAGACCGGCACAATGACCGCAGCCCAAATCATGGCGAAGATGCCCAGAATCTTCAAAACATGCGTCAGCGGGGGGAGACTTCTGGATGGTTCTGGCTCCTCCATGGCGCATTCTTTCGCGCCTGCGTTCCTGTGGCAGAAGATATCCGGTCGCACGCGTGCAAGGACGACTCCGCCAAGCCCAGCGAGCAGCACGATCATCGGGAAGGAGACGCCGAAGAACTGCCCGAGGACAAAGGACCCGCCCGCAAACGCGTACAGGGCCGGGTGTTTGAGGGATTTTTTCGAAAGCCTGACAAGGGCCTCGATGACGATGGCCACCACTGCCGCAGCGATCCCGTGGAAGATTCCCGCGATGAATGGAACATGCCCTTTCGCAGCGGCCAGCCAGGAAAGAAACAGCATCAGGACGACCGACGGCAGGAGAAAGCATAACCCCGCGATGGTCCCACCCAGATATCCGTTGAGCCTCCACCCGATGTATACGGCGAGCTGGTGCGCCTCGGGACCCGGCAGGAGCATGCAGAAGTTCAGCGCCCGCAGAAAGGTCTTTTCGCTGATCCACAGTTTGGCATCCACCAACGTCTTATGCATCATGGCGATCTGTCCGGCTGGACCGCCGAAATTAATAAATCCGAGTTTAAACCAGTAAAGGAAAGCCTCTTTCAATGCGATTTGAGGTGGACTGGCATTTTCGCTCATAGGTTCACCCTTGGTTCCACGTGCGCATCAAGCCTACGGCTTTTTCGAGGCCACATGGAAGTCCTTGAACATCGTCACGCTGTCGTCCTTCGACCATAATCCCACGCCACCGGAAATGTTCTTGCCGAGATCATATTGCAGCAGCAACTTTCCATCCAGGTAGCCTTGAACATGGCTTTTCGAAATCACCAGCTTGAGTTCATGCCAAACACCGGCCTGGGCAGGGGCCCCGTCCGTTTCCTTGATCGGGGAACGACGTCCGGACGCATACCGATACAGGTTCAAGTTGCTTTCCAGGGCGTTGGCCCGCAGGACAAGATACTCTCCATTGTCTTTCCGATCGAAGAAGATGCCCCCGGCTTGATCCGATTTTCCGGCGATCGGCTTGAATTGGACCGTGATGCTGCCTTCCTGGAAATTTTTTTGAGGTAAATACGTTGCGATGGAAAAGTGCTCATTTGAGGAAACAGCATGCTGGCTTCCGTCGACGATCATGACATTTGCACCGTCTATGCTGTCCTGTTTCCAAATCCCGACCATGGGAGAAAATTCCCCGAACGGCTCTGCCCACGCAGGAAAAGCCAGCATGATCGTCATACACACCAGCAAAACACGCAGCAATACGGTCTGCCCTTTCATCGCTATACCTCGCATTCGAAGGTTTATTGGGTTTGATGCCTTCAAGTATTGAAGGTCCTCTGAGTGATTTTTACTCATTTGCTGGAACATTTCGCAGGAACAGGGGGATCGCCAGGAAGAGAACGGCTGCCAGTATTGGGAAGCTGACCTGATAGCCCACCCAGCCGACCAGGAGACCGGACAGGATCGGTCCCGAGGCATGACCGACGTCAAAGATGGTTCCAAAAGCCCCCATGGCGGAGCCGAAGTGTCGCTCCTTGCACATGTCCGCGACCAAGGCGGCGGAAGATGACGTGACGAATGCTTCACCCAGGCCGAAAACGAGGCTTGCCGCCATAAGCGTCAGGAATCCGTGGAGGAACGGCACGGAGGCAAAAGAAGCGCCGCAGCAGATCAGGCCGGCGACAATGAGGCCACGCCTTCCCTGGGAGTCCGACAAGCGGCCCATGAGCGGTTTGGAGAGCATGGTGACGACTATTTGCACGCCCCACAGCAACCCGGCCTGAAATTCGGAAAGCCCGGCGACCTTAACCGCGTAGACCGGTAAAAAGGCTTCCAGGGCTCCCATGGTCATGTTCTGGACGCCTTCCATGGACGAGGCGACGACGATCCGCTTGTCGGAAAGCACCTCGCGGATTCCTTCCCGGAACTTCGCTAAGCGAGCCCCAATGCCCAGGCCGTGTTCAATCTTTTCTTCTATACCGAGGGTTTTAAAGCCAAGGGCCATGGCCGCGACGCCGGCCAGGGCGCTCACCGCGAAGACCAGGCGGAACTGCCAGAGAACCGGTCCGCCATTGGTGCCCACGTCCAGGATGAAGCCGCCGATGGGCGCGCCCAGAAGCGTGCCGATGATGCCCACGGACGAGAACCAGGAAAGCAGTTCGCCTTTGCGGGAACCGGCCACGTCCGCGACGACCGCCATGGCCACAGGACCGTATATGGCTGTGGCCAGTCCGTGGAGAAATCGAACGATGACAAGGGCGGCATAGGTTTCAATGAACAGGTAGCAAAAGGGCATGATCCCGAAGACGACCAGCCCGGCCAGCATGGTGCGGCGGCGTCCGATGACATCGGACAAAGCTCCCGAGGGAAGCTTGAAGAAGATCCCTGTGACGGTCGAAATGCCGACTGCCAGCCCGATGGCTTCGGGACCTGCGCCAAGGAATACCGCGAAGAGGGGAAGCACCGGATTTCGGGCCAGGGCGTAGGAGAAACGAGCCAGAAAACCCACGGTGCAAAGATTGGTAAATGGCGTCATGCAATCCTCGAATCCGAGGCCGAAGACCATTGCGACCCCGGTGCGATTTTTAGTGTTTTGGGGGCGCGGCCCGGTCAAAGAAGATGGATTTCCCATAGAAACCGACGGGAATGCCCATGGCGACTTCGGCTTTGATGTAGCCGAGCGCCCGAGCGGCAGCCCCGACCCGCTGTTGCACCCGGTTGTCCAGGTTGAGCAGGCTGGCGGTCTTGGCGGCGGAGACCAGGGCGGCCCCGATGTCCATCATGCGCATCATGCAGTGCGGGCCGTCGTAGCCCATGGCCTTGTCCGTGACCTCTCGCCCGGCCTCGAACTCGCGGCAGGTGGCGTAGCCGCATGCCCCGCAGTCGTACCCGGCGGCCAGGGACTTGCCCAGGCCCACCAGCACCAGGGCCTGGCAGTTCTCGATGTTGGCGGCGTCGCGCAGCCAGTAGGCCTCGTTGGTGCTTTTCGGGGCGTACTCGCGCATGGCCTGGCCGATGCGCTTGAGGTCTTCGTCGCGGCTGACCACGGCGATCTCCAGAAAGTCCTTCCCGCCCGCCTTGGGCGCGGTCCTGGCGGAAGCGGCCATGAGGTTGGCCACCTGAATGGCGATGTCTTTCATTGCTGTTCTCCTTGGTCTTGCTTGGTCGCGGCCAACAGCGCGTCGAAGAGCTCGAGCGCCGCCGCCGTACGGGTGTTCGCATCCGTGTGCAGGGTGCACAGGCCGTCCAGGATCAGCTTCACCCCGGCCGCCTCGGGCGGGCCGGAGTGCGCCCCGTCCAGGTCGATGGCCCGGATGATGGCGCGCAGGCGCTCGGGCACGGCCGAACCCAGCGAGAAGGCCGCGCACATCACCTCGAACGTGGTGAACGGCCCCACGTGCGTGAACTCGGCCTCGGCCATGTCGAAGCGCACGGCCCCGTCCCTTTGGGGCGCGCGCGCTTCGCCCGTGAACTCCACGGCCGCCCCGGGATCGACGAAGCGGCGCACCAGCCAGAACGAGGCCAGCCTGTCGATGTAGGGGTTGTCGCGCGTGACCCAGGCCTTGCCCTGGTAGTCGGCGGCGGAAACGGGCGGGACCCCCGGGGCCCGGGAGCCGTCCGGTTCGCCGGCCAGGCCGGAGAGGATGCGCCCCAGCTCTTCAAGGAGCGCCAAGGCGCGTTGGCCGCGTCCGGAGGGAAAATAGTCGATGGCGCGCAGGGTTTCGGCGCGGCGCGAGAGCTTGCGGCGCGCCTGCTCCAGGGCGGCGGCGTCCGTGGCGGGGGGGGCGGACTTCCTGGAGCGCCCGGCCGGGCGGGCCTTGCCGGCGGCCGCGTCGCGCGCATGGTCCAGGAGCGGCTGGAGCTCGTCCTCCAGGGCCTGCCAGTCCGCGTCGCGGGCGCGGGTGAAGAGCGCGGCCATCTCGCCC
Organism: Spirochaetia bacterium; assembly: GCA_029975555.1. GTDB lineage: Bacteria > Spirochaetota > Spirochaetia > Treponematales > Rectinemataceae > Rectinema. The sequence goes on from JARKOY010000114.1 coordinate 29,253, forward strand.
GCGGTCACGTTGGACGGGGGGCCTGCCTCGAGAAAGAGGGCCTCGCCGCCCATCTCCTCCACCTCGCGGGCCAGCCAGGTGAGTTGTTCGGCCAGGTCCGCGCGGGCGGGCAGGGCGTAGAGGGTGGATTTGACGATCACCGCGCCGAGGCCCGTGAGGCGTCGCCAGGCGCGCATGCGGCCCGCCTGGTTCTTGGCCGGGAGCGTGAAGGAGAAGAGGAGCCAGGAAGAGTGTTCGTTGTCCATGTGGCATATAATGTCACAGCTATCACATTTGTCAAGCGGCCCGGTTTGAAGATGGTGGTTTCGCCCGTGCGCCGCCCCGGTGCCGGGCTTGCGCGCCACGGGCTGGGACCGATTTGAAGACGAGCCGTCGCCCTCGGCGCGAGAATCCCTGCCGCCGGGGCGGCGCACGGGCTTGAACGCGCGGACGGGGACGGGGAAAAAGGGGCGGGGAAGGGCGCGAAGCGGAGGGCCGGGGGCAGATGCCTGCCCCCGGCGGGGGAGGTCCTTCGAGGGCGGAGCCCTCGAAGGAAAAGTCTAGAACTTGTACCGGAAGCCCAGGGAGAACTTCCAGGTGTCGCCGCCCTTGGAGGCGTTGACCAGCCTGCGCCCCCAGACCGAACTGTCGAATTCGCCGTGGGCCCAGCCGGTTTCGAGAATGAGCGCCAGGTTCTTGTAGACGTTGTATTGGCTGTCGAGGTTCACGGCCAGGATGTGCTCGGTGGTGGCCAGCTCGCGCCCCATCTGGAAGTAGTTGCCGTAGCCCCAGAGCGCGACGCCCGTGCGCAGGGCGCGCGGCGCGTTCAGGCCCTTGGCGAAGGTGAAGGTCAGGCGGCTGGTCAGGTCGTCGATGAAGGAGACGTTGTCCAGGCTGGCCATGATGCCCCAGGCGCCCAGGTAGTCCACGCCGATGAAGCCGCGCGAGAACTCCTGGGTGCAGTCGAACAGGAAGGAGTTGCCCATGCCCCAGGCGCTGGTGACCACGGGCATGCGCTCGGAGCCGTTGCGCGTGGAGGAGTCCTCGCCGGTGGCGTACCAGAAGGCCAGGCGCGGGGTGAGCATGGAGAGCCCGGTGTACTCGGCGGCCACGTCCAGGAACAGGCCGCCCCGGTGGTTCTTGGAGCGCTCCGAGGCCTGGCCTTGGCCGTAGATCACGTCCGCGTAGAACTTGAAGGGGTCGAGCGCGGTGAGCGCGAAGCTGCCGCCCAGCCACCAGTAGGCGCTCTGGGCCTGGCGCTGCCCGGCAGGGGCCAGGGCGCTCCCGGCGGCGTAGAGGTTGCTGGCCAGGGTCTGGTTGGCTCCGGCCCCGCCGGTGCCCACGGCGGCGAAGTTGCCGCTGTTCCCGGCCACGCCGATCATGGCCCAGGGCGTGGCCGAGAAGCCCTCCACGGTCACGGGCAAGGCCAGCATGTAGGCGTCGAACTCGTCGGCCACCTGGGTGGTGGTGGGGTCGAAGTCGCGGTTGGCGTCGATGAAGCGGTAGAAGGCGGCCACCACCGAGAACGCGTCGTCCACCACGGGGATGGAGACCACCGCGCCGGGGCCGCGTATGCCGCCGAGCACCGGGTTGGCCGAGAGGATCTCGCCGGACACGGGCAGATTGATGTCCTGCTGGCCGATGGTGAACTCGATGTCCGTGCCGGGCCACTTGAACTGAAGGTAGGCCTGGTAGATGTCGATGGACACGGCCGGGTTGTCCACCGTGTAGGTGCCGAAGCCCCAGGGCGTGTTGTTCACGCGGATGCCCAGGCGGAACTTGAGGCCTTCGTTCGCGATGAAGTCCGTGCGCAGGCGGAAGCGCTGCCACACGGTGAAGGGGTCGGCGGTGCGGGTGGCGGCCCC
>JARKOY010000120.1 GCA_029975555.1 Spirochaetia bacterium
CGGGAGATCCGTCGTTGCAGGAAGTTCTCGACGGCGGCAAGGGCGCGGAGCCGGATCTGGGCCTTGCTGGTCGTGCGTTCGTGGACGATGGCGCGCCAGTCGTCGCGATGCTCGGCGATCGGGGTGCGGGCATCGCCGATGGCCGTCCGAGTCTCGTAGGGGCAGTACTGGCCGGAGCTCGCGATGGAGTGCTCGAGGGTGTGGGTGGATAGGATGTATCGGAGCGGTGCCGGGGTGCCGCGTCCGCCTGGATGGGCGGTAAGGCTGACGAATTGCGCCAGGAGCGCTCCGCTGACGCTTGCGGAAAGCGCAGCGACGTTTTGACGGGAGGGTGCATCCCGGTTTGCTCCTAAGATGTACTCGGGATCATCGAGTAGTCCCTCCTTGTCAAGGGGAATATCGCCGACGACGAGTTGGCCTAAGCAGGCCATGCACGGAGAACCGGGGACCAGAGTGTGTGCGCGCCATATCCCATTGCGCATGCGCCCGTCCGGGAAGGTGTCGAGCGCGATGCCACCGTCGATGACCGGGATGAGGTCCGAGTAGGCAATTGCGTTGAGCACCGCGCGCGGCCAGGGCCGGTCGACACAAGAGAAGATGACGTCGTAGTCCAGTGCAGTGCTCACTCCGACGGGGTCGGTGATGCTGACCTCGTGGCGCAAGACCTCGAATGGCTCTGCAGTCGCGGATGACTTCATCAGACGTGCGGCGACGTCAACCTTGGGTCGCCCGAGCGCGGCGTCGAGGCGGGTCGCGCCGATCATGCGATCCAGGTTCACCGCTTCGACTGCGTCATAATCCATAACGCCCACTGTCGCGAGGCCCGTCGCTGCGAGACGCTGCGCGACATCGAGACCGACGCTCCCGCTGCCGACGATCAGAACACGCAATCGCGCGATCGATGCCTGCGTCCGTTCTCCCCACGACGAAACAGTGCGTTGCTGCGAACGCGTCACGCGGGGAATCTGACGAAGCTCGTCGTTCCATGTGACAGCGAGCTTCGGGGAGACCGCCCGCACGGACTCCGCCCATGTCGGCGTGCTCTTGTCGAACCAGAAGCGAGCTGACCATGAAGTGTCGCGTCCGGCGAGCGTCATGCCTAGGAGCGGCATCTTGGTGATCCTCCGTGCGACGCGCTCGTACTCTGACTCGGTCTCCCAGTCCATGCGGCTGAGCCCCTGCCAGCCGAGAGCACCAGGGTGGGAATGGAGGACCGCAACTCCATCACCGAGGGTCTGCGCTTCGCTTGACGCGCGAAGCACATACCTGCTGGTGAACGACGCGTTGCCGTGCACGTGACGGTCGTGTTCGTCGGGGAAGATCACGGACCGGATGAGAGCCGTCGTGCGTTCGGCGCCCGTGGAGAGTCGGTACGATGCGATGAGCACGTCTTCCTGCCCGTCGTCGCGGATGAGGTGCTTCCGCATGGCCGTCTCAATCTCCTCAGTCATGGCTACCGAGTACCGCACGTCAGACCGTCTCCGAGGTCGCGATGGATATGAAGCCGCGCACATGCCGGAGCCATGCGAGAGCGGGCGGCACGGACATGTCGGTGTAGACGAATTGGCGGGAGTGTCGTTTCCATCCGGGAGGGCAGTCGATGTTATCCGTGTTCGTCTGGGCGAACTTGATTGAGTCGTGCAGGTGGATCCAGTGAGGCGGTACTGCGGGCCAGCTCTGTACCTCGGACACGCTTACCCCGGTTGTCACCATCTGTCCCGCGAGCGCGCCGTCCACAGCCTTGACGCGGTAGAGGACTTGCGGACCGTCGATCCAGGCCGGAGCGCCCGCAGCAGTCATGTCCTCAAGGAACTGGAGGAGCGCTCCGGTCGGGATGAGCGGGTCGCTCACGCGACACCACCAACGTGCTTGGCAGTAACGAATTCGTTACCGTTTGTGATCTTCACGATCGTCGCGTCCCGGAATGATTCTGTGCCGCCCGTCGGCAGGATCCGAGCGAGGTCGTAGTCAGCGGGATCGACTCCGGCGAGACGGAGGAGGGCGGCCGCGGTCTGGTCGTCGTCGTAGGTGTTGTATGGCTCGCCGTCGATGGTGAATCGGATCTTCTGCCGGGAGACGAATCGCTCGCCATCTTTGAGGTTGACGATCTGGCCGTCACGAATCTCGTTCTCTACACCATTCCGTTTGACGAGGAAGAGGTCGAAGATCTTCGGATCGCGCCCGGCGAGTCGGAGCAGTGCCGCGGCTTCTTGGTCCTCATCCTGAGTGGTGAATGCCTTGCCGTCGATGAAGATCTGCAGAGGCGTTGGGGTATTGGGGGCCATTTGGCCCTCCTTCCTTATTGTGTGTCGCTGCCCCGCTGACCTGTAAGCGGGTAGCATGTACCTATCTGGTAAATCCACCATAGCACAAGTACCGTTTACCAAAGAGGTAAAGCTTTGCAGTTCGCGTGGCTCGACGCTCAGCTCCAAGGCTGTTGCGCCTCCAAGGGCCTTCTCCGCTCCGCCGCCGGGGCGCAGGCTGAGGCGGCGGAGGATCTGCTTTGCGTTGTCTCGCAAGCCCCGCGGCTCGAAAGCCTCGCAACGTTCCAAAGCGTTCGAATCGACGTCAAGGCGGGAGACCTGACTCTCTCGATCGAGGAGGTTGACATGTACGCAAGACCGCTCAGCTCCGACGGGGTGCCCTGCACCCTTATGGACCGAGCGTCATTGCTTGATCACGCTCTCACACAAGCGCTCCTTATCCGGGACCTACGCGTTCGCGGCCAATCGATCCTTCGGTGCACGAGCTGAATCGAGACTCATGACCAGATATACCGCTTCAGATGCCCACTTCGACTTCGCACCCCGGCCAGGTCGTCTGCTCCAACGAGAACTTGACGCGCGCGGCATGAGCCAAGCTCAGCTCGCCGCGCGCACCGGGCTGAGCCCAAAGCACATCAATCTCGTGATCAAGGGAACAGCGTCACTTTCGCCTGATGTTGCAGTCACCCTGGAACAGGTCCTCGGCACCTCTGCGGAGACCTGGCTCCGCTCAGAAGCGGCGTACCAGGCGCAGGAGGCACGAATCGAGAAGCGCAATGCGCTCGCTGGCTTCGTCGACTGGGCCGGATCCTTTCCTCGCCAACTCCTTGTCGACCGCAAAGTAATTGACACGACAGATTCCGGTACCGAGGTCGCGGAAAAGCTCCTCGCCTTCTTTTCTGTGGCATCGCCTAACGCATTTGCACGAACCTGGCTCGAGCCTCAAGCCTCGTACAAGAGAAGTCAGGTCTATCCGATTGATCCGAACCTCACGGCCCTCTGGCTTCGGCTCTCGGAGCTGCACGCGTCTGAACTCATCGCCAATGCTCCGACCTACGACCCGGTGAAACTGACCGCCGTCGCCGCACTCATTCCCAGGCTCACTGTCAATGATGTGGGCAGTGCGTTCCAGGAAGCGCAGAGTCTGCTGCTCAGCGCCGGTGTCGTTCTCGTATTCGTACCAGAAATCCCGGGTACTCGAATCAGCGGCGTGTCTCGCTGGATCAGCGGGACTCCAATGATTGCTGTGACAAGCCGATACAAGTCGCTTGATGGCCTGTGGTTCACGATTCTGCATGAGATCGCTCACGTTCTTCTTCACCCGAAGAGAAGCACTTATGTAGATGTCTCGTGCAAGGCGAAGGATGACGCTGACCTGCACGAGACGGCCGCAAATGCATTCGCTGAGGATCTTCTGATTCCTCCTGCCTACCAGGCGACCCTCGTTGAGACGACCACGCCGCAGGGAATTCTCTCTCTGGCAGAGACACTCGGCGTCTCGCCGAGTCTGGTTGCGGGCCAGTGGGCTTTCCGGACCAACACTTGGGGTGGGCCAATCGCGAAGCTGCGAAGCAAGGTTGATCTCGCGGAGGTGCTCACGTAGACAGGGCAGTAATCTCTGAACCTGCCCATCACCCCGGAATCGCATTCGGGAGGATCAAAATCCGGAACAACCAGGCACAGCGCCTGATTCCCATCGGTGGAGCACCTTGCTCTGTCTGCTCCTGGATGTGGAGCTTGGCTGCCGACTGTCATCTCGACTCCGAGGACCCCATGACCTCCGCTTGTTTGAGAATGAGCTCGGTTGCGGCGGGGGCCTTATCGGGTGGGTAGCCATGCCTGAGCAGCAGCCGTCTGATCGTCGAGCGCAGCTTCGCGCGGACTTGCTCCTTGACTGCCCAGTCGGTCTTGGCGTCGCGGCGGACGATTTCGGTGAGTTCGTGGGCGATCTGTTTCATCACGTCGTCCTGTAGTGCTTCGACGGCGGATTCGTTGGTTCGCAGGGCGTCGTAGAAGGCGAGTTCGTTGTCGGATAGTCCGGTCTGCTGCCCACGGTCGCGTTCAGCAGTCAACGTTTGCGCAAGGCGGACGAGCTCCGCCACGACCGCGGCGGTGTCGAGG
>JARKOY010000121.1 GCA_029975555.1 Spirochaetia bacterium
CCCCCCCCCCCCCCCCCCCCCCCCCGCCCCCGCTTTGTCGTCGGGAGCATCTGTGCACGAGCGAGCCATGTGGCCATCGGCGAGGGCCACGATGTACTCCTCCTGCCCTCTCGTCTCGATAGCGCCGGGACGGGCGGCGCGCACGGCGCGAATTGCACACTCCGGGCTCTCTCCAAATTCGACGAGAATGCGGGCGGCCAAAAGCCCGGTGCGTCCAAGGCCTCCCATGCAGTGGATGCAGACTCGTCCGCCGCGCGCGAGGACTTCTCGCACAAAGGGCCCCTCGCGGCGCCATGATTCTTCCCATTCGGGCCCCGGCGTCGATGCATCGGCGATGGGCAACCTGAGGTGACGGATGTGCTTCGGCACCACCTCAGAAAGACGCGCCACCCCCGCACGCACATACTCGTGCTCTTCTAAGAGGCTGACGAGCAGCTCTGCGCCCCAGGAGTCGATCGCGGCGAGGTCAGCCAACAGTTCGCGGTCCCTGCCGCAGGGGCCTGGCATGCCCGGCAGCGTGCTTCCCGAAGTTCCTGGGCAGTGCGTCATGCCGACAACGCCAGGGAAATAGGGGCTTCGCAATTCGTCGATGCGCAGAGAATCAGTCCGACCCATATCTTTCTTCATCGCACCCTCGTCACCCTCGCGCCCGACATAAAACCGTCGGCTTCAGTCCCGCTTCTGATAGTTCGGCGCCTCCTTCGTGATGACGATGCTGTGCGGATGGCTCTCGGCGTAGGCCGCCGCAGTGATGCGCACCATGCGGGCAGTCCTCAGTTCAGCCAGCGTCCGCGCGCCAGCGTAGCCCATGCCGGAACGCAGGCCGCCGAGCATTTGCGCCATGTAGTCCGACAGCTTTCCCCGATAGGGCACCATGCCCTCGACGCCTTCCGGGACGAGCTTGCCGTTCGACTGGCCAGAGCCATAACGGTCCCTGCCGTAGCCCTGAAGCGCTCCGACCGACCCCATGCCGCGGTAGCTCTTGAACTGGCGGCCCTCGTAGAGCACAAGTTCTCCCGGCGCCTCTTCGAGGCCGGCGAGGAGGCTGCCCAGCATGACCGTCTCGGCGCCCGCAGCGATCGCCTTCACAATATCACCCGAATAGCGGATGCCTCCGTCGGCGACGATGGGCACACCGTAGGCCCGCGCGGCTACCGCGCACTCGTAGATGGCCGAGAGCTGCGGCATGCCCGCGCCGGAGATGATGCGAGTGGTACAGATCGAACCTGCGCCGACGCCGACTTTGATGGCCGAAGCGCCGGCTTCGATGAGGGCCCTCGTGCCCTCGGCGGTGACGACATTGCCCGCGATAACCGGCGTGTCCGGCGCGACGGCCTTTATGCGGCGGATCGCCTCGATGACCTTCTTCGAGTGCCCGTGGGCCGTGTCGACGACGAGCACATCCACGCCGCGCGCACGGAGGAGTTCCACTCTCTCCTCAAGGTCCTGTCCGACACCGACCGCCGCGCCCGCAAGAAGCCGCCCCTTGGCGTCTACGGCCGCGCTCGGATACTCCTCTTTTTTGACGATGTCTTTGATGGTGATGAGCCCTTGTAGCTTACCATCGCGGTCGACGAGAGGCAGCTTTTCGATCTTGTGGCGACGGAGAATGGCCTTGGCTTCCTCGACCGTGGTGCCCTCGGGCGCGGTCACGAGGTTCTTCGACGTCATAAAAACCGATACGGGCTTCTGCATATCCTCAGGGCCGCAGAATCTCCGGTCGCGATTGGTGATGATGCCGACGAGCCGACCGCTCTGCGGCTCGACGATGGGGATACCCGATATCCTGTAGGTCTCCATGAGGTGCTCCGCCTCGGCGAGCGTCGCAGTCTCCGGCAGCCACACGGGGTCGGAGATCATGCCAGACTCGGAGCGTTTGACCTTGTAGACCTCGGCGGCCTGGGCCTCGGGCGACATGTTTCTGTGAATAATACCGATGCCCCCGATGCGCGCAATTGCGATCGCGAGCCGCGAATCGGTGACCGTGTCCATCGCGGCCGAGAGAACCGGCGATTTCAGACGAAGTCCGGGCACAAGCTCGGCCGAAATGTCCACCTCCGAGGGGAGTATCTCGCTGTAGCCGGGGACGATGAGGACATCGTCGAAGGTGAGGCCCATACCATCTTCAACCAGTGTTTCAAAACCCATATTTCAAAACCTCTCCAAAATGTATTGCTGATACACGCACCCACAGGGTGGCGCGGCAGGCAGGTGCGCAATCATAGTGGACGCCACAGCCGGCGCCGCGCTTAGGGCACCCTGTGGGGCTGGGGGTACCTCGCACCCGGCGCCGCGGCGCCTCCCCGTGCAGATCAATGTCGGAAGTGGCGCACCCCTGTGTACACCACCGCAAGGCCACGCCTGTCGGCCGCGGCGAGCACCTCCGCATCCCTCACCGAGCCGCCCGGGTGCACCACCGCGGTCACCCCCGCCTCCGCCGCGGCCTCTATGCCGTCGGCAAACGGAAAGTACGCGTCCGACGCCATCACCGCGCCCTTCGCCCGCTCGCCGGCGCGCTCGCAGGCCTGTCGCACGGCGTCGACCCTGTTGGTTTGGCCGCCGCCTATGCCCACCGCCGCGCGCCCTGCGGCCAGCACGATCGCGTTGGATTTGACGTGCCGCACCACCTTCCACGCGAAGCGCATGGATTCCATCTCCGCGGCGGTGGGCTGCCGCGCGCTCACCACGCGCCACTGGGCAGAAGCAGGGTCGCCGCGGTCCGGCTCCTGCACAAGAAGACCCCCTGCCGCACTGCGGAGCTCGCGCGCCTGGCGCGCAAACACCGAAGGATCGGCCTCGACGAGCCGCAGATTCTTCTTCGCCTTCAGAATATCACGGGCCTGCTCGTCGAAAGAAGGCGCTGCGACGCACTCAAGGAAGAGCGTTGCAAGAGCCGCCGCCGTTTCGGCGTCGAGCGGCCGGTTCAGCGCGACGATGCCTCCGAAGGCGGAAACGGGGTCACAAGCGAGGGCTGCCTCATAGGCTGCCCTCAGACTGTCCGCCTCTGCGGCGCCGCAGGGCGAAAGGTGCTTCACGATGACGGCCGCGGGTTCTTCAAAGTCGAGCACGGCGCGCCACGCCGCATCGAGGTCGAGCAGATTGTTGTACGAAAGCTCCTTGCCGCCGAGCACTCGCCCGCCCAGCGGACCGCGCTCAGTCTCCGAAAGAACGAAAACGGCCTTCTGGTGAGGGTTCTCGCCGTAGCGCAGGCTGCGCTCGATGCGGCCGACAAAACGAAATTCGTCGCCAGGCAAGGAGGCCGAGGTTGCCCCCCAAAAAGACGCGTCCGCAGGAACTTCTCCGCTGGCCACAACCTCCGGAACGCCGCGGTCCGCCTGAGCATGCTGGACACCCTTGGCGGCCACGCCCTCTGGTGTGCAGCCCTCGGCAACAGCATTGGGAACGACGTTTGGAGCATCGCTCTGCCCTCCGAACCATGCGGCGATCGCCGCATCGTATGCCGCGGTTCGGGCGAAGGCCTTGGCCGCGAACTCTCGCCTGGTCTCGGCCCTGATGCCCCCCTCCTCCACTTCGGCAGCAACGCGCCCATAGTCGGCCGGATCACAGAGCACGCACACGCGGGCATAATTCTTTGCAGCAGCACGGATGAGCGCCACTCCGCCGATATCGATCTGCTCGATGAGCTCGGCATCGTCGAGGGGGCCGGAACACCTTGCCTTCTGCTTCCGCAGCGTCTCCTCAAAGGGGTAGAGGTTGACGACCACAAGATCGATCGGCTCAAAACCGTGGGCTCGGAGCTCCTCCATGTCCGCAGCATCGGGGCGCGCCAATATCCCCGCGTGAACCGCCGGATGCAGCGTCTTCACCCTGCCTCCGAGCAACTCCGGAGAACCGGTATAGGCCGCGACATCCACCGGCTCGATGCCCGCACTGCGCAGCGCGGCCGCGGACCCGCCCGAAGCGAGAAAACGCCAGCCTTTCCGGGCGAGTCTCTGTGCGAACGGCGCAAGGGCCGTCTTGTCATACACCGATATCAACGCGAGAGGCATAGCCAGACTCCTTCTGTTCAACACTTCTTCGTTCGACTGCAAGGTCCCGGACGAGGGCGACCACTTCTCGGTGCTCGGCATCGTGGACTCGCGCCTCGAGGGACGCGATAGTATCGTCCCCGAAGATAGGTACTTCTGCGACTCTGAGCACGGGCCCCGAATCCACTCCCTCATCGGGCACGAGGTGGAGCATGATGCCGGTGCGCTCGATTTCGCCTCGACGGAACGCGTCGAAGGCCCGCTCTATCGCGTGCGTGCCGGGGAAGGTCCCCGGAAGCGCCGGGTGCAAGTTTATCACCTTTTCGGGGAAATGTTCGAGAAAGCCACGCCCCAAAAGCCGCATCCAGCCCAAAAGCAGCACCATCTCGGCGCCGAAAGACTCTACGATCGCCGCAAGCCGCTCGTCGTATTCCTCCCGCTCGGGAGAACCCCGGCGCGCCTTCGGCGGTGGAAGGATGTACGCGGGAATCGCGTGCCGCACCGCCTTGTCGATGCACCGGGCTCCGGGCACGTCGCAGATGAGCGCCTCTACGCGCGCGCCTTCGATCTGACGCGCCTCGATGGCGTCGATCAGCGCCTGAAAATTGCTCCCTTCTCCCGATGCCAGCACGACGATCCTGAGTACATGGCTCATACGAACCTCACCCTTCCCTCGCCTGGTACGAGCTCACCGATCACCGCGGCAGGCTCCGGGAGCATGGACAAAAAACGCGCGCAGTCGGCCGCATGCACGATCGCGACCATCCCGATGCCCAGGTTGAAGACGCGACGCATCTCTTCGACTGAAATGCTGCCCCAACGCTGCAGAAGCGAGAAAATCGGCGGCCACTCCCAGCTGTCCGAGTGAATGCGTGCATCGAGGTGGGCAGGCAAGACTCTCGGGATGTTCTCGAGGAGGCCGCCGCCTGTAATGTGGGCAAGGGCCTTGATCGGGCTCGGCCTCGCGTCGAGGGCCGTCTGCAAGAGCGGCAGGTAGGATCGGTGGGGACGGAGCAGCGCCTCGCCGAGGCTCTCCCCGAGCTCGGGCAGCACGTGCTCCAGGTCCATCTGAGCCGTAATTGCGCGCGCGAGCGAGTAGCCATTGGTGTGGAGCCCCGAAGAAGAAAGCCCAATGAGGAGGTCGCCCTCGGCGAGATCGTCGCGCGGCAGAAGCCGATCTCTGTCGGCAAGGCCGACGATGGTCCCCGCGATGTCCATTTCACCTTGTCGGTAGGTGCCCGGCATTTCGGCGGTCTCTCCTCCGAGAAGCGCGCATCCCGCCTCTCGGCAGGCCTCGGCCATACCGCCGACAATTTCGGCGACTTTTGCCGGGTCGAGCACATCCGCAGCGATGTAGTCCATAAAAAAGAGAGGGCGCGCACCTTGCACGAGGATATCGTCGATCGAATGGTTGACCATGTCCTGCCCGAGCCCCTTAAGCCTGCCGAGCTTGAGCGCGAGGCTCGTCTTAGTGCCCACGCCGTCCGTGGAGGCGACGAGCACGGGGCTGCCGAAGACCTTGAGGCGCGAGGCGTCGTACTGGCCGCCGAAGGCGCCGATGCCTGCGATCACCTCGGGGCCATACGTGGAGCGGACGGCTTCCTTCATGAGCTCCACCGCGCAGTTGCCCGCGTCGATGTCGACGCCTGCCCTTGCGTAGGCACCCCCCACGCCGAAAACCGCCAAGGCTCTGTGCACAGCCTCGGCCACGCGCGCTGCCCGCCCTCCGATGTCACGCCTGGAGTGCATGCCCTCAAAGTGAACGTTGGCAGCCGCCTCATACGCCGTCTTCAGCGCCGCTTCGTGCGTCGCGCCCACACCCACTACGGAGAAAACGCGGCCGCCCGAACTGACGAGGCGTCCTTGTTCGACGCGAGTGCCCGCGTGGAGACACAAGGCGCCCTCCGGCAATGAGCCGATCCTGAGGACTCTCCCCTTTGCAGGATGCTCAGGATACCCTTCCGACGCGAGCACGACACAGGCAGCGTGCTGCCCCGTAAAACGGGGCATGGCCCGGCGGAGCTCGCCCCGGGCGCATGCGGCGAGCGTAGCGAGAAGGTCGGAAGCGAAGAGGGGCAGGATGACCTGCGTCTCTGGGTCTCCAAAGCGCGCGTTATATTCGAGGACCCTCGGTCCCTTTTCGGTGAGCATGAGCCCCGCGTAGAGGGCCCCCACAAAGGGGATGCCCTCCTCGGCGAGCCCCCTCAAGGCCGGCGCGATGACGAGGCGCGCGAGCGCTTCGGCTTCTTCCATGGAGCACGCGGGAGCGTAGGCACCCATACCTCCCGTGTTCGGGCCCCTGTCGCCGTCGAGGAGCCGCTTGTGGTCACGCGCTGCCGGGAGCACCGCATAATCCTTACCATCGCAGAGCGCAATCAGAGAAAGCTCTTCGCCATCGAGCCTCTCTTCGAGCACAATTTCGCCACCGGCCATAAGGAGGTCGATAGCTTCTTCGGTCTGGCGCAAGTCCTCTGGCACGATGACGCCTTTGCCCGCCGCAAGGCCCGAGGCTTTCACCACGAGGGGCCTACCGAATTTCCTCGCCCACGCTTTTGCCGCATCGGCATGCGTGAAGCTCTGCCCCTCCGCGGTCGGGATGCCATGGCGCCGCATGAACGACTTGGAGAAAGCCTTCGAACTCTCGATGCGCGCCGCCGCCGCAGACGGCCCGAAGCACAAAATTCCCCGCTCACGGAGTCTATCGGCCAGCCCCGCGGCGAGCGGCGCCTCAGGCCCCACCACGACAAGGTCGGCGGAAACGCTCTCCCCAAGCGCACACAGCCCGTCGACATCCTCCAGCGCCACGTCGGCGATCTCTCCCAGATCGGACATTCCCGCATTCCCTGGCGCGATCACGAGCCTGCCACACTCTGGCGAGGCCGCAATCGCCACCGCGAGCGCGTGCTCTCGTCCGCCAGAGCCCACCAGCAACACGGTCATATCGTCCCCCTTCCGAAACCTTCAAAACACTCTTTCGTGAAGCCTTCGTCCACAGGAATGTGGTAATTCCCGTCGAAACAGGCACGACAGAGCCCCTCGACGCCGATTGCGCGCGACAATCCTTCGAGGCTGAGGTACGCGAGCGAATCCGCGCCCACCATGGCCGCGATCTCCGCAGGCTCGCGCCCCACCGCGACGAGGTCCTGCTCGGCTCCCATATCGACGCCCATGTAGCAGGGGTGCAGAATCCTCGGCGAGGCGATTCGGAGGTGAATTTCCTTCGCACCGGCGTTCCGACAGAGCGCCACGATGGGCGCGGTCGTCGTGCCGCGCACGATCGAATCGTCCACCAGCACGATGCGGGCCCCCTCGAGCGTCTCTTTGAGCGGGCTGAACTTGAGCGCAACCCCTTGGCGGCGCAGTGCCTTCGTCGGCTCGATGAAGGTGCGGCCGATATAGCGGTTCTTCACAAGGCCCTCGCCGAATGGAATGCCCGATTTCTGCGCGTATCCTATCGCCGCCGCAATCGAGGAGTCGGGCACGGGAATGACGAGGTCGGCGACGGCGGGCGCTTCCTCCGCCAAAAGCTCACCCAGCCTCCGGCGCACCGCATGAATGTTCCTCCCGTTCCACACCGAGTCGGGCCTCGAAAAATAGACATATTCGAAGCTGCACGCCGCCTGGGGAACCTCGATGTCGGCCCGAGCGCGTTCCACAAGGCCACGCTCATCGAAATGCAGAATCGTGCCTGGGGGTATCTCCTCGAACCCCGAGCAGCCCATCACCCTGAGCGCCGAGGTTTCCGAGGCCACCGCCCAGCCTCCCGAATCGATACGCCCCCAGGCAAGCGGCCGATAGCCCCAAGGATCGCGCACGGCGAACAGCCCTTCGCGCGTGAGGAGCACGAGCGAATAGGCCCCGACCCAGGACCGCATGGCCCGCGCGATCCGTTCGGTCCAGTTCTTGCCGGGCGTTCCTGCGAGCATCATGGCGAGGAGCTCGCTGTCTGAGCCTGTCATGAGCCCGAGCCCCCTCGCGAGGAGCTCTTTTCTGAGCGCCGGCGCGTTGGCGATGTTCCCGTTGTGCCCGAGCGCGAGCGGGCCGAATTGTGTATCGATCACGAACGGCTGGGCGTTGCGCGCGCTCGGTTTACCCGTCGTCGAATAGCGCGTGTGGCCGATCGCGATCTTTCCGACGAGCGTCGTAAGGTTTTCTCCCCGAAACACCTGAGAGACGAGTCCCACGTCCTTGTGGAGATGCATCGAGCCTGCATCGAGCGTCGCGATACCCGCCGACTCCTGTCCACGGTGCTGCAGCGCAAAGAGCCCGAAGAATGCGAGCCTCGCCGCCTCCTCCGCGACGACGCCCACGATGCCACAGGATTCTCCGACCTCGCCGCTACACCCTTCGTCAATCTCTCCGCTCATGTCCGAAGCTCCATGGAGACAGGACCCTCGGCAGACCCGAGCGCATGCACAATCTTTTCATCCTCTTCGATAAGACGCGCGGCATTCCGCGCCTGGAATTGACGTATCCGCTCGCGCATTTCTGGCTCGACCAGAGCGAGAATCTTCGCCACAAAGAGCGCGGCGTTGGCAGGATCGAGGACCACTGCCGGCGCGACGCCAGAGGGCATGCGCAGGCTCGACCAGATGTCGTAGGCAGCCCACTGCTCCGAAGAAGGAGGACAGACGACGACCGGATTCTGTGTGGCCGCGTCGACGAGGCCGGAGAGCGCGTTGGACCTGCCTGCAACCGTCACGTAGACCGTCGGGACTGCCGCTGAATCGTATTCCGCGATGATGTCCAAAAGCCTCTCGGGAGTTTTGTGCGCCGACGCGATGCGCACCGTGGATGGAATTCCGAAATCTCCGAGCGCTCCCGCGATTGCCTCGACGTGCGGGCCGTCCGCCGGAGAACCTGCGAGGATGACGACTCGTCCTCGACTCATACCTTCACCTCCCCTCCCTTCAGCGCATCCAGCGCCTTCAGCACGCGCGCATGGGCCGGATACGAGGCCGGCACGAAGGCCTGGCCCGTGAGCCTCTCGTAGAGCTCTTGGTAGAGCCTGCTCGTTTCCACCCACACCGAGTCCGAAAGTTTGGGCGGCTCGCCCTCGCCGCGGTAGCCTTTCTCGGCGTAGAAGAGGCGCACGAACTCCTTGTCTTTGCTCTCGGGTTCGAGCCCTGCCTCGAGCCGCTCACCGTAGCTCGAGGCGAGCCAAAAGCGCGACGAATCGGGCGTATGCACCTCGTCGATGAGAAGGAGCGAGCCGTCTTCGGCCAAGCCGAATTCGTACTTAGTGTCCACGAGGATGAGTCCAGCCCGGGCCGCCACCTCCGTCCCCCGCGCAAAGAGCGCGAAGGCCGCATCCTGCACGCGAGTCCAGAGTTCTGCGTCGAGGTACCCCTTCTCGACGACTTCCCGAGGCTCAAGCCGCTCGTCGTGGCCGGTCGGTCCGCCCTTGGTCGTGGGCGTTATGATGGGGTGCGGAAGCTTTTCATTCTTTTTCATGCCTTCAGGGAAGCGCTGGCCATAGATGACCCGTTCGCCGAGCTCGTAGCGCCGCCAGAGGGCCGTCGAGGTCACGCCGGTGATGTACCCCCGAACGATCACCTCGATGGGCAAAGGTGAAGCTTCTTCGACCACCATGCAGTTCGGATCGGGCACCGATATGAGGTGATTCGCGACGATGTCCTCGGTGCCCCTGAACCAGAAGGCCGAAAGCTCGTTGAGGACCTGCCCCTTGAACGGCACGGCCGCAAGCACACGGTCGAAGGCGGAGAGCCTGTCCGTCGTCGCAAGAAAGCGCCTTTTCCCGTCGAGGTGCCACCACTCCCGCACCTTGCCATCCCCTTCCGCCTTCCCCGTGCCACCGAAGGCGAGCGGCAGAAGCTCTTCGATCAACGATTCGGAAACCATACTGCCTCCACACAAGAAAATCCAACATTCGAAGGAGGGCGCCGTCCCACGCGACAGCCTCCACGAGCAGCCTTAAGAGGCTGCGTACCGCAGCCCATTCTCGAAGAGCCTGAGCGCCCCGTCGTCCACGCGCCCGGGCAGGGAAAAGGCATGCCATCCGAACACCGCATTCTCCGGGTGCGGCATGAGCCCGAGCACATTCCCCTCCGGGTTGCAGATGCCCGCGATGTCCATGCTTGAGCCGTTGGGGTTCTCAGGATACCTGCCCTCGGCCGGGGCGCCTGAGCTGTCGGCGTACTGCAGCGCCACGCAACCAGCGCTCCAGAGGAGCGCCGGCCCGTCAGCCGCAGCGGCAGTAAAGCGTCCCTCTCCGTGCGCTACAGGGCAAAAGATGCACTCGATTCCCTTGGTCCACATCGAATTGGAGGGGGAGATCAGAAGGCGCACCCAGCGGCATTCAAAATTCCCCTTCGCGTTGTGGACCAGCGTAAACCTGTGCGCCCCGAATTTCTCGCCTGGCAGAATACCGGCCTTCAGGAGCGCCTGAAAGCCGTTGCAGATGCCGAGCACGGGTCTGCCTTCTTCCACGAAGCGTCGCACCTCATCTTCAAAAAAATGCAAAAGATCCAGCGCAAAAAGCGTCCCTGCCCCCAGGGCGTCGCCGTACGAGAAGCCCCCAGGGACCACGAGCACGCCGTAGTCCCGCATCTTTTTGGGTGCGCCCCTGAGCTCGGAAAGAGGAAGGATTTCTCCCACACCCCCTGCCCGTTCGAGGGCAGCTTGCACATCGAAATCGCGGTTTGTGCCCGGAGCCTTGAGTATGAGCACTTTCACGGGAGCACCTCCTTCGCCGCATCTTTCCAAGCGCCGAGCATCTCCTCAAGCGAAACGGACAGAAGGGAAGCCGACGCTGTCGACGCCCCATCCTCCCCATCGATGTTGACTACCAACATCGGCGCATCCGAGACTTCGCCGAGCCTGAGCGCGAGCCCTGGTCCGAAGCGCGCCGCAAATTCCCTCTCTTTTCCGGCGTGGACTTCGACGAGGAGGCAGCCTGTACTCTCTCCAAAGAGCGCGATCGCCGCCTCCTCGGCGTCGAGGCAGCCTGCGTTCGACACTGTCTGGCAGTTCCTCACACCGACACCCGCCATTCCGAGGCTCTTCGACCAGTGCAGTGCTATGCGCGCCCCGCACCTTCCGCCCACGCACATCTCCGCGAGCGCCACGGCGAGCCCCCCTTCCGAAAAGTCGTGCGCCGCAGCCACCTCAGCCGCCTGGGCCGCAGCAAAAAATGCCCGGTATGCCTCGCGCGCCCGCACACTCACCGCAGGGACCCCTGTGCCTCGGCGAGGCAGAGGCTTGAAATCCCCCACGAGCCAGAGCGAATCGCCAGGCCTTTTCAGAAAAGAGGTGACAGCCCGGTGCACATCGGGCAGAAAGCCCAGGGCCGACACCAAGAGCGAAGGCACCACCGCGTGCCGTCTCCCATCGGACCCCAGGTACTCGTTGTAGAAAGAGTCTTTGCCGGAGATGATCGGGGTTTTGAACGCAAGTGCAGCATCCCTGAGGCCCCGTGCGCTCTCAAGGAGCGCCCACATCACCGCAGGGTCATTCGGGTCTCCCATGCAGAAATTGTCGAGAATCGCTATTCTGTCGGGATCGGCGCCCACTGCCACCGCGCTGCGGACCGCCTCATCCACGGCAGCCCACGCCGCCCGGTAAGGATCGCGTTCCCCATACTCGGGGCGGAGCGCATTCGAAAGCGCGACACCCCAGTCGCCTGCAGTCCCTTGAGGCTTGAGCACCGCGGCATCAGAAGGAGCATCGCCGTATGGACCAGCGAAGGGTTTGACCGCAGTTCCGCCCTGGACCTCATGGTCGTATCGGCGCACCACCTGCTCGCGAGAGGCGATATTCATGTCCGAAAGCAGCGAGAGTAGACGCTCCTTTGTATCCACGGCAGAAAGCGCCTCGACGGCCTGTGCCACAGAATCCGAACCACCTCGCTTCTCCCTGCGGTCCGCCACCAGATGCTTACGCGGCAGCCCCCTGTGCACGAAATCCATCGAGAGATTGAGCACAGTCTCGCCGTTCATCGTGAGGATGAGCGCGCCGTCATCCCTGAACTTTCCAATGTCCCAGAACTCGGACTCGAAGCGTGCGCAGAGCTCCGCGAAGGCGTCGAGGTGTCGAGGCGGCACCGCGAGCACCATGCGCTCCTGAGCCTCTGAGAGCCACAGCTCCCACGGCGCGAGGCCTGAATATTTCGTGCCGATTCTGGAGAGTTCGATCTCTGCCCCCAGCGTCGAAGCCATCTCGCCGACCGCGGAGGACAATCCCCCGGCCCCACAGTCGGTCACCGCATCGTACAACCCCGCGTCGCGGGCCTCAAGCAGCACATCGAGGGCGCGCTTCTGCACGATAGGATCACCGATCTGCACCGAAGCGCCGGCGACATCGCCCGTGGAGTCGTCCATCTTCATCGATGAAAAGGTCGCTCCGCGGATACCGTCCCGTCCCGTGCGTCCACCCAAGACCACCACCCTGTCGCCCGCGCGCGGCGCATTGCGATGGGACCTCGCAGGCGCAATGCCTACACACCCACAGTACACGAGCGGATTCGCCGCATAGCTCGAATGGAAGTGCACAGCCCCGTTGACAGTCGGAATCCCCATCTTGTTGCCATAATCCTCGACGCCCGCGACTACCCCGCGTGCGATGAGGCGGGGATGCAGCGCCCCCTGCGGCAACTCGGCCTCGGGCATGTCCGGAGGGCCAAAGCAGAGCACGTCGGTTGCGGCGATGGGCCGGGCCGACACTCCCATAATGTCGCGAATCACACCGCCGACCCCGGTATTCGCCCCGCCGAAAGGCTCCACGGCGGAAGGATGATTGTGCGTCTCAACTTTGAACGAAATGTCCCATGCCCCCTCGAAGCTCACGATCCCCGCGTTGTCGACAAAGGCAGAGCGCACCCAGGGTGCACCGATCTCTTCGGTCGTTTTCTTTATGTAGGTGTTGAAGATGCCTCGCACGACAGGGGGGTACGGCATGCCTTGTGCATTCCGCACTTCGACGTCGGCCTTGAAAGTCTTGTGCACGCAGTGCTCGCTCCACGTCTGTGCGAGCATTTCGAGCTCCACATCGGTTGCAGGACGGCCACGCGCCTTAAACCAAGCCTGTATCGCCCTCATCTCTGCAAGATCGAGCGCGAGCCGCCTCTGCGCGGAAAGCAAGGTAAGCGCATCGTCGCTCATTGCGGCGAGGTCGTAATGCTCCACATCGACGCTCTGCTCCTGGCCCTCCGGGAAAATAGGCACAATTTCTCCAAACTCCCAGCGCTCGATCACTGCATTCGCGAGGAGCACCCTCGTGAGCTTCGAAAGCGCCTCGTCATCGAGCCAGTCGGCCTCGAGTTCCCAGCGGACCCCGGTTGCAGCCCGCACTACGCCGGCGACACCGAGCTCGTGCGCTGCGCGCACAATCTCAATCGCAACAGGATCCGTAACCCCAGGCTTGCGACATATTTCCACCACGCGCGCAGGATCGCGACCTCCTCTCGGAGCCGTGGCGGACTGCCCACCCTTGGGACTATCGCCGACCTTGCGCCACTCGAAGGTTTCCTCCACGGGGTCCGAAAAAAGAAAACGCCCGAGGAGACTCAACTCCTCGGGCGCTAGTTCGCCTTCAACAAAATACAGGGCAGTCTGACGCGCAGCGCGCAGTATCCCCATGCCCAGCGCGCGCACATCGGCCTTCAAGGCATCGATGCGCGGTCCTCCCGATCCCCTGTTCCGCACTTCGAACCGATACAAAACATTCTCATGTGCCATAGCAATATGTATCAGCGATGGGCGAAGCATGTCAAGGTGGAACCTGGTTCATCGCCATACAAACCAGATAAAGGCAGAGGCAGCAACCGTGGTCAAAATGGTAAATGGCCCTGCAAATTTCAGCCAATACCAGAAGCCCACTTTCGAGCCATGCTTTTCGGAGAGACTCACCGCGACGATGTTCGCCGAAGCGCCAAAAGGCGTCAGATTACCCCCGAGGCAGGAGCCTATGAGGAGGCCAAACAGCAACAATTCCGGCGCTACCTGCATGGCCTTCGCAAGTCCAGTCGCCACCGGCAGCATCGCCGCGATGTAGGGCACATTGTCCACAAATCCCGAAATCAGCACCGAAATTCCCACGATGAGCACAAAACCCAAGAACAGATTGCCGCCCACTAAAGACGCCAAGGCTTCCGCCAGCACCTCAAGCGCCCCCGATTCCGAAAGCGTTCCTACCACGATGAAAATACCCACCAAAAACACCAGCGTGCCCCAGTCGAGGTGATACACGAGCTCCCACGCATCTTTCGGTTCTCTCTTTATAAAGGCAAGCCATAAAAGCCCCAGCACCGCCAGCACGAGCACAAAAATCCCGCTTACGGGGTGGATGCCGCCCGTCGCCGAAAGTGCAGAGAACAGCGCGAGCCCGCCGATCATCGCGAGCAAGAGCAACGACGGCACCCACGACACAATCCGCTCAGGCGGCAAGCTGTGGACATCGCTCTCCATCGACTTAAAATGGAAGAAAAAATAGGCTGCCCCCACCAGCGCCCCTGCCTGGATTGCGAAGAAAATGGAAGGCCTCCCGAACTTAAAGAAAAAGTCGTTGAAAGAGTAACCCGCGTAGTTCGCAAAGATCATCGAAGGCGGGTCTCCCACGAGCGTCGCAGTCCCCTGCAGATTCGCCATGACCGCCAACCCGATCATGAGCGGCGCCAAATCCTTCTTCCCTCTTTTTGCGAGTTCGATCATGACCGGCGCCACGAGGAGCACGGTCGCCACGTTTTCGACAAAGGCCGAAACGAGCCCGGTGAGGATGAGAATGATCGTGATGGCCACGCCGATCGACGGCGAGCGCTCCACAATCCGCTCTGCGATGAAGGCAGGCACCCGCGACACAATGAAGAGCTCAGCCAGCACAAGGCTGCCTACATAGATACAGAGAATATTCCAGTTCACCAGAGCGCCGAAGGCGTGCCCCGGCGCGACGGCACCTCCGACCACGAGCACTGCGGCGGCGCCCATCGATATCCATGCCTTCCTGGCAGGAAACGCAATGATCCCGGCATACATGAGCACGAGCACAATGAGCACGAAAGTATTCAAAATGATCCTCCTCCTGCAGTATACGGTGTGCCGCCACGCATAAAAAAGACCGCACGGCGCCATCACCGTGCGGTCTTGCTCAATCTCAAGAGATCCGCGGAAACCGGAAGCTCAGCTCCATGAAGCCACGCCTCGTCCTGACGATTTCCGCATCTGCGCCATACGCACAGAAAGCTACTCCCCGCCTGCTAAAAAAATACCCGAGCTGCGGGACACTGTCAAGCTTCCTCTCTCGGTTCTGCATAGATATGAAATTTTACATCATTTTCTTGCAGTTTCCTCTTGCCCAAGCCGTTCGAAGCGCGTTATCATAGCGAAATTTTCAATGGGAGGTCCTTATGAGTCGCTTCAAAGCAATGGTGCTCTCTGGCACACTCACCCCGACGCCACTGTCCGCCATCAACTGGGATACCATAGGCTTTGGCGGAATTGTCACCCCATTTGTCGGAGGAAGCGTCGCCCTCTCGGATGGGATTTTCGAACCCGTATCCGTCGTGCCCAACGGCACTATCGCCGTGCCTCCGCTCGCATGCTGCCTCAATTATGGTCAAGAACTCTTCGAAGGCATGAAAGCCCAGCGCGGCCCTGATGGAAAAATCCGCATGTTCCGCATCGAGGCAAATGCCCAGCGCATGGCCAAGGGAGCTGCGCGCTTCATGCTCTCTCCTCCTCCTCAGGAGCTCTATCGTCAGGCAGTCATCGCCACCGTCAAAGCCAACGCCGACTACGTCCCACCCTATGGGAAAGGCTCGCTCTACGTGCGCCCTATTCTGGCCGGCGTGGGCATGACCCTCAGCCCCGTCCCCTCCGACACCACTCTCTTCCTCGTCACCTGCATCCCCGTCGGCCTCCACTACAAAGGGAGCGCGATGATCAACGTCAAGGTCGAGACAGAATTCCAGCGCGCCGCCGCCAAAGGCACAGGCTGGGTCAAAGCAGCCGGCAATTACGCCCCCTGCTTTTTACCGTCCTACGAAGCCAAACACCAAGGCTACGACGACCTTCTCTTCCTCAATCAGACCGGCAGTCACGTCGAAGAAGTCGGCACTGCCAACTTCGCAGTCGTCAAAAACGGCGTCCTCTATGCCGCCGATTCCCCCTCCATACTCCCGGGCATCACGCGCGACTCCGTCATGCGCATTGCCCGAGAAATCCTCCACATGGACGTCGTCTTTGGCCCCCTCGAACTCGACCGCGTCCTCGGCTTAGGCGCCTACGCACACGAGGGCCCCGCCGACGAAGCCTTCTTCACCGGCACCGCCGCCGTCATCAGCCCCATCTCGAAAATACACTACCGAGGAAAGGACTATACATTCGGCGACACGCCAGGTCCCTTCGCCACACAACTTCGCGACCAGCTCGTCGGCATCCAGACAGGCCGGTATCCCGACCCCTTCGGATGGGTCGCCGAAGTAGACTGAATGCACTGCGCGACGCTCGGAGCGGCACAACGAGCCTCATTTGGGCGCTGCTATCGCGCTGCGGCCTCCGAACCACTTGGTGGCCGCAGCGCAGCACTGGGCCGCACCGTTCGCCGGGCTCTCGCAGCGCAGCACTGGGCCGCAGCGCAGCGTCTCCAGCCCCCTTGATTTTCGGTAAGCCCTTTTGCTATATTCGAGTTCGGCCGTGCAGATACAATCGAAGTAAACCCGCACGGCCGACCTGGGGAATTAGCTCAGTTGGTAGAGCGATAGGTTCGCAATCTATAGGTCAGGGGTTCGAATCCCCTATTCTCCATAGAATAAGTCATTTATAAACAATGTCTTACAGACAGACCAGAAAACCGGATTTCGATTCAATTCCTTTACTGTTACCCATTTGTTACCCGAATTGGTAATGGAGGGAGGGAATGGCTCGGAAGCCGGTTTCTGTGGTTAAGCGCCCTACGACCAGAAAGGAACAGCCTCGCTCCTCCACACCAATCTCTGGGATAAGAACGATGGCGCGTACTCTTGGCCTCGCTCTGCGATCTCTGTCGCCGCGGAACTTGAGTTCGACGAGATGAAGTATCTTCCAACATCGAGGACGGGCGCGCTTCTCAATGATCGATCGGAATTATTCTATACCCCAAAGCCTATCTCTGATTGTACCCGCCCTCAGAACCACCAAGCTGTAGCGTTACACCATAGCCTTTTCTGTAAGCCTCCACACTGCTGCATGCAATAAAGTATCAGTCTCCTCTTTAAGAAAAATTCTAAAACGCCCTCCAAATCCATTCTTATCTCGGTACTCGCCTATCAGGTGCTTTTCGCCATTTATTTTCTTGATATAAAACACATTTCCACGGATACCTTTTTGCTTTTCATAGTCAACCGTACTGATGTGCTTTATCCATTTGTGCTTGGTATACAGTCGGTTCACATATTCGACAAATCCGAGCGGAAAGTGATCATCGGTAAAATGTGGCGCTTTCCTTTCATTTTCTTGACAGTCAGGAAGAAGTGCATCGATATGCTGCCAGACATGGTCCCCTATCCGCTGCTGCGCTGATTCGAAGTAGATATTCCCGGCAGCACTTGCAGAAAACAATACCGACTTTTCTCTATTACTAGCAACTTCTACTTCCTCAAGGAAAACCCTGAAGCGCTGAAAGTCAGCATTATTTCGCAAGTGCTCCATTTTAGGCTCTTCGCCTTTTGCTCTATTGATGAAATAAGGCGCAAGTTCCTCTACATCTAAAACCTCATCGCCTTTGCAGAGGCGGTACAACAAATCGAAATACTCCTCATACAAAGAAAAATCGAAATCTGCCGGCAAAGGCGGAAAATCGATAATTTCATTGAATTTTTCGTGCTTATAAAATACAGGAATCCCCATCATCTGTCCGAGCATGACAGCTATCGCGATCTGTGCCTTATATCCACCCGTTGCATCGATCGCACAATTTTCGGCTCCGCCCGAGTTTCTGATTGCTCTTGCCATCTCACGGATAAGGTTTCTAAGTCCGTGATGCTTAAATCTATACGGTTCTGCATCTTGCAAGCCAACAACAGTGATGAGCGACACATGAGGTTCAGCTGCAAACCCAAGCTTCTCCCATGCTCCACAAAGATAATGTTTCAGTATCGCACCAGTCAGTCTGCCCTGCTCAGTATCGGACAGCATAAAGAAACATGATCCTGGATCGATTTTGAATCGAGCTTTATCTTGCACGAGGTGAAAGAGCGTCGTAATCTCAGCCCCGCAGATAAACGAAGAAGGATCGAAATCAAAAAGCGCCCATGCAATGCGTTCCGAATCTCCGGAGAGATAGGCCTTTTTAAGGTTTTCTTCTTCATCATTCGCAGGATTGAGTCTCGCCAAATTAGATAACAGACTCGTCCCCACCGTACAGAGCAATGCCGTGCGCATCAAGATTCTCCTTTCCCTTCGTCATCGAGTAAATGATTGTCAATTATCATTTTAATAATCCATTCGAGAGTTTCAAAACAATTATCCGTTTTTGAGGCATTCATTGCTTTTCCTAGGTATCGTTTTCCGTCCAGGCATGATCGAATCCATTTCGATTTGTGGCGTACACTATATGCTGAAAGCCCCTTGAAGACGGAACAGATTTTGTCCAATACGAGCTTCTTAGGGGCTTCCAGCCTACCCTCTTTGCTTTCGAGTATCTGTACTGCTTCAAAAACCTTATCTGAAGCATGATGAACATCCACATCCTTGATGATACTTGACAGCGCTTCCATTGTATTCGACAAACCAGACTCTTGTAAAAAAGTAAAAAGCCCAGGTGTAGCATTACTCTTCATCAATTCAGAAAACATCGATGCATCTGCCGAACGGGCAAAAAACGCAGACGCGGTAGCCCACCGGTTTAGGTCAAAAAACTGAGCAAGATCGACAAACCGTCCTCTATTTTCATCCTGAATACCGTTAGAAGTCTCAATAAATCCATAATAGGCATGAAGCAGGTTAAAATTTGAGATAGTCTGAAAAAAATGTATTGCCGTTGCAAAAATAATTGGTACTGACCTAAATCCATGAGTAAAATCGAACACAATCTCATCCGTATCTTGGATTTCACTACACAAGGTGCTGAACTACTTCCATTGCGAAGCTGCATCCTGTTTTGATGTATCGATGCCGTCAAAAATCCTCACATGATCACTGAGGATACCATAATACCCAAATCCCTCCATCAGTTCGTGCAGGTACCTCTTCTTTGACTCAGTGGTCATGAGCAGAAAAACAGCATCAAATGGCGTTCTATTGATGGTAACCTCATGCGCTGCAATGGCGAGCTGAACCAGCTTAGTTCTAAAATTGAAGCCATCATCAAAGCAGTATGTTGCATACTGATACCCATCTCTTGGATGACCAATACCTACAAAGCTAATCAACTTTTTCATTTTGATTACTCACCCCCAACAGCTCGTTCCGATCCTTGCTCGGTTCAGCTACCTTTTAATCCCTTCTATCAGGTCCATTTCTCATAACGCGAGCCTCTGGGGGGCGTATCGGTCAGCCAGGCGCGGACCGGTCTTAATCCCTTCTATCAGGTCCATTTCTCATAACCTTCAGAATCTACCATCTCGAGCGCAACTCTTCTCTCATCCAGTCTTAATCCCTTCTATCAGGTCCATTTCTCATAACGCGCGGGATGTCTCGCTCATCCTGCGCGGATGGGCCTCACGGTCTTAATCCCTTCTATCAGGTCCATTTCTCATAACCTCGAGGAACTCGAGAAGGAACTCTCTCTCGAGCCCTGTCTTAATCCCTTCTATCAGGTCCATTTCTCATAACATAAAACCCCTATCAATATCGAGACCCAACAACGTAAATGGTCTTAATCCCTTCTATCAGGTCCATTTCTCATAACTTGGCGGGTTGAAGCAAGGCCCCTTGAGGTGATGACTCTGTCTTAATCCCTTCTATCAGGTCCATTTCTCATAACAGGCCAAGGAGGAAAATATGAAAGTGGCACTTAACAAAGGTCTTAATCCCTTCTATCAGGTCCATTTCTCATAACCGATATACCTATCTGGCCCATTACAGCCCATCTACGCACTGTCTTAATCCCTTCTATCAGGTCCATTTCTCATAACGTATCTGACAAGGTACTCATTACACCGGATGACTCGCGTCTTAATCCCTTCTATCAGGTCCATTTCTCATAACGATTGATGGCAACCTACTAATCGTCAAAGTGTCGGACTGTCTTAATCCCTTCTATCAGGTCCATTTCTCATAACGAAGTATGCTACTGGATGTAATGATTCGAAAAAATATCAGGTCTTAATCCCTTCTATCAGGTCCATTTCTCATAACAGAGCTGAGGAAGTACAGGTTGCCATCAAAGATTGATGGCAAGTCTTAATCCCTTCTATCAGGTCCATTTCTCATAACCTTATGATAATATTATTTATTGGCCCCCTACAGATCGTCTTAATCCCTTCTATCAGGTCCATTTCTCATAACATGAAGGAATACGAAAAATACTGCACCCTCAGTGGGTCTTAATCCCTTCTATCAGGTCCATTTCTCATAACCTACATTTGATGTAAAAATTTAAAAAGACACAGTAAGCCTGGTCTTAATCCCTTCTATCAGGTCCATTTCTCATAACATGATAAAAAATACGAAGCAATTGGAACCGATACCCCCGAGTCTTAATCCCTTCTATCAGGTCCATTTCTCATAACCAAAACATTTGGCGTGCGGATTGTTACTATCATCCAAATTGTCTTAATCCCTTCTATCAGGTCCATTTCTCATAACGATCGAGAAGCTCGCGGCCAATATTCAGGCCCACCCCGGGGTCTTAATCCCTTCTATCAGGTCCATTTCTCATAACCGGTTCTACTTTTTGAGCGGGGAGGGAGAGGTGGGGCATTGGGTCTTAATCCCTTCTATCAGGTCCATTTCTCATAACTTTATTGAGGAGGATAAAAAATGGATGCAATGTATTTATTAGTCTTAATCCCTTCTATCAGGTCCATTTCTCATAACTTGCTTTATTGAGGAGGATAAAAAATGGATGCAATGTATTGTCTTAATCCCTTCTATCAGGTCCATTTCTCATAACCGATATTATCAAAGAAAATAAACCGCTCGGCATAGTCGTGTCTTAATCCCTTCTATCAGGTCCATTTCTCATAACGTGCCCGCTATGCGCTCAGGAGCGAGATAGGGAGATTGAGGTCTTAATCCCTTCTATCAGGTCCATTTCTCATAACAACGACGTCAAGATCGAGAATGTGTCCAACACGGCGATAAGTCTTAATCCCTTCTATCAGGTCCAGTTCTCATAACGAAAAAGGGCGGCCGGCGCTCAAGGCTGACGCCATCCTGTCTTAATCCCTTCTATCAGGTCC
>JARKOY010000125.1 GCA_029975555.1 Spirochaetia bacterium
AGGGGGAGCTTTATGATGATAGGAACAGGTTGGATTGGGACAGAAAGAAAAGAATCCCATAGGTACCTCCTCTACCCTTTTTTCGCCTATTCCCTCTCCTTTCGCTTCAATCTCATATACAAGCTTCGTAGCAGTAGAGAAATCTTGCGTTTATAACAAATAAAAGCTATAATGAATTTATCAACATTAGACGGAAAGAACGATGTAATTAAATATGTCGGCTCCTCCGAGCCTTATGTAAAAATACTTTCCGCCAAGAGGTAAAAGTGATGAGTGATCTACCGTCTTTCCCTTACAACGATGATTTCTTCGAAGTCCCTGAAGAAATCCAATCCGAAAACACTGAGATCGCCGAGATATCCAAGAGGGGCTATCAGCTCCTCAAGGAGAATCGTTTCGACGAAGCGATCGAGTGTTTTGTGCAAATTCTGGAAAAAGACAAGGAAAACAATTATGCCCTTGTCGGTATGGGAGATGCCGCACGGAAGCGGGATCGCTTCAAGGAGGCGGCCGATTACTACAGGCGCTGTCTCGTGTTTCATCCAGGAAACAGCTACGCGCTCTTCGGCCTCGCCGACTGCTACAAGGCACTCAATCAATTCCAGAAAGCGATTGAGATATGGGAACAGTATCTTCTCCACGACAACACGAATATTACTGTTCTGACCCGCGTCGCCGACGCGTACCGCAAGGTGCACGACTTCAGAAAGTCCAAGTCGATCTACCTGCGTGTCCTCGAACTCAACCCCGACAATCACTACGCCCTCATAGGGCTTGGCCATCTCCACTACGATTTTAAGGAATATAAAGAGGCGCTCACGTACTGGCAGCGGATGGTGGAGCTCGAAGGTGAAAATGTCGACATCCGCGTCCTGACCGCCATCGGCAACTGCTACCGCAAGCTCAAACACTTCGACAAGGGTATCCCCTATTTCGAAAAGGCGCTCGAAAAGGACCCCCAAAACTTCTATGCACTCTTCGGAATCGCCGATTGCTACAGAGGCGTCGGCAAGCAGAACATGTCGCTC
Organism: Spirochaetia bacterium; assembly: GCA_029975555.1. Lineage (GTDB taxonomy): Bacteria > Spirochaetota > Spirochaetia > Treponematales > Rectinemataceae > Rectinema. The sequence continues at coordinate 1,029 of JARKOY010000125.1, forward strand.
GTCTACTGGAACAAGATCCTCGAGCAAGACCCGAAGAACAAGGTCATCCTGACGCGTGCGGGGGATGCGTACCGCAACATGGGGGACTTTGAAAAGGCTGCAGAATACTACCAGAACGCGCTCAACATCGAATTTGACATCTATGCGGTTCTTGGCCTTGCGGTCATCGCGCGCCAGCAGGGAAAGTACGATGAAGCGATTGCCAGCCTACGCTCGCTTTTACAGAACGATCCGAAAAACTACCGCATCTATGTCGAGCTTGCTCAGACCTATCTCATGAACAACCAGCGCCAGCAGGCCATCGAAGTGTTGACCGAATTCCAACAGATGGGGATCAAGAACCCTGTCATTCAGGAAGCTCTGTCCAAGCTTTCAGGAAAGGCATGAGTCAGCCCTCATCCTACAAGCAAGACTTAGTATATCCGAGCGGCTTGTTTCTTGAGGAGTTGGCCGCGCTTCTACCGCAAGAACCGCCCTACCGTGCGAACCAGGCCTTCGCCTGGTTCGCCAAGGGCATATCATCATTCGACGCAATGACCAATATGCCGCAGCGTTTGCGCACGCGCCTTTCCGAACATTTCGGTGGACATACGCGCTCCTCGGTCGTGGAGAAGAGTCTCGTCGACGAAGATGGATCGCTGAAACTCCAGATCAGACTGCGCGACGGCGCCGCAGTGGAGTGTGTGCTCCTTGAAGACATCGAAGGCAGAAAGACGGCGTGCCTCTCGAGCCAGGTGGGCTGCCCGATGGGCTGCGCATTCTGCAAAACCGGCACGCTCGGGTTCCTCCGCAATCTTGGCCCGGATGAGATACTCGAACAATTCCATCATCTGCGCGACGCGCGCGGCTTCATCTCGAATGTGGTCTTCATGGGAATGGGCGAGCCCCTCTTGAACCTCGACAACGTCAGGAAGGCCATCGCTATTCTCTCGCACACTGAAGGCATAGGAATGTCGATGCGGAAGATCACCATATCCACGAGTGGCATTGTCCCGGGCATCCTCGACATCGCAAAAGCCGGGCCTGTGGTGCGGCTTGCAGTATCCCTCACCTCTGCAAATCCAGCGCTGCGTTCCATGCTCATGCCTGTCAACAAGAGATGGCCTTTAGGTGAGCTCAAGGCGGCCCTTCTGGAGTACCAGAGAAACACGCGCGACCGTATTACGCTCGAGGTGGTGCTCATCGGCAATGTGAATGCACGCGAAAGCGATGCATTGGAGCTGGCCGAGTGGATACATCCTCTGAAGGTGCAGGTCAACCTCATCGCCTGGAACCCCATAGCCGGCATGCCGTTTGAGACGCCGGACGCCAGACAGGTGAAGCGGTTTTCTGAGATTCTAGAGGGCAAAGGCATCGTCACTGTCCAGCGGATGAGCCGTGGTCGAGGCGTCATGGGGGCCTGCGGCCAGCTCGGCGATACGCTCAAAACAACACAGATGACGTAGCGAGCGCTCATGCGCGCGGTATTACTGACTGGCATCGAGCGAACAGGAGGTGCATTCAGAACCGGCACATATAGAGAAGATTAACGCGCGGAAAGGCTATTCATCTTTGCAATCTTACGTGCCAGCCTCGCGATGCGGTGGTCGATCGCTTCGATGGTGAGCGCCGAACCTCTCATGTCCGACTGCGCGCCATCCTCTTCCATCCCCTCGGCGAGCGCGATCTCGCGTGCCCGCTTCGCCCACACGAGGGCCTCTTCTTCATCTTTTAGAAAATGTTCATAGAGCTTCGCCTTCGCCACGCACCCAAAGAGAGACCTGTCATCCATGGCAAGAATGGTATTCACGTAGAGGTTCCGATTGCGTTCCTTCCACGCAATCGAGGCCAGATGTCGCAAGGCCCTCATCTTCGAAGTCTCAGTCAATTCGAACAGCTCTGCTCTGTCGCGAACCATGAGCAAAATGCGCTTTGCTTCTTCCAGCCTGCCTGTCTTCATCAGCCTGCGCGCCAGGCCTGCAGGATCGATGGCATATTGGACCACTGCGCTGTCGGGCGAGCGGTACGCAGACTCTATAAGGATGAAGAGCCGGGCGAGCGATACCACATCTTGCACATTGTGCTGCCAGACAAGCGACAAAAGCTCCCCCTGATCATCGCGCGGAACCTCGGTCTTCACGTAGTCGAGCCAGACTTTCGGCACGAGGGCCGCCGGGATATCTTCGTCCCTCTCCTTTTTCAAGACCAAGGCTTCCATCGAGGCGAGGGAACAAGAGGCGACCTTTCTTCCCCAGAAACGTCTGCAGTCGTGGAGCACATCGATGTGTCGAATGGGCGGCATGGCGATTCTGTTGAGCACACAGCGAGTCTGCAAAAGCGGGATGTCGAAGGCAGCCCCATTGTAGGTCACAATCCAGTCGGCCTCACTAAGGTGGGAGATCACCGAGGCGAGGAAGTCGCGCTCCCCAGGATAATCGCCGAGAAACGTCTGTCTGAGCACTAGGTCTGCGCCCTCGAAATGCCCCACCGTCGAAAGAAAGGCGATGGTGCCTGCTCCTCCGGAGAGCCCCGTGGTTTCAAGGTCAAAGAAGACTATCCGCCCCGCGGGAATCGGCGGCAGATCCACGCTCTGAGCGACGGCGCCGCCTCGGCCTTCGCGCCCATCTTCGAGCATCGGCGCCGGCCTCATGAGGTGGGGAAAGAAGACCTCGGGGGCTCCAATACAAGGCCTATCCACCTCCCTCGTCCAGACCGAAGGGGCCGTCTCGATCCAGCCTTGGGGCATGTCCCTTCTTCTGGGCGGCGAGAAGGCATTCTTGTCTTTGTTGTCTTTGGCGCTCTTTATCAGCGCAAGGCGATCTTTCAAGTTCACCGTGGCCACCCCTCGACACGCCGAACTGCGAGAAAATCCTCAGCTTTAGGACTCCAGTGCACTGTACAAAAGCCTCAGAAGTTCCAGGGCTAAAGCCTTGTTCTCGGCGCTGGCTATCTCCACCCCTATGCACGATGGGCAGCCCCCTCCACAGGGGCAACCGGCAAGTCGCTCAATCGCCGAAGCCACAGTCTCCTTCAGATTTGGAAGGAGCGCCTCTACGATGCCCGTCCCTCCTGGATACATGTCGTAGAAGTACATCGAGGGGCTCGTGAAAAACAAGTCTCGAACGCGTGAGGCAATGCCGATGTCGTGGATGTCGCAGAGAACGCGCGCAGGCGCGAGCTGTCGGATGAGGTTCGTCACACCGTGCAGTATGCCGTCTGCCTTCTCCGGCGCGAGGCTGCGCAGGAGCCCTCCACTCTGCCCCTCCGGGGCGAGTACGACTATCAGAGAGCGTGTCTGCATCTCCTCAGGGGGGAGCCAGATTTCACCGTACCCGACATTCTCGTTAGTGTTGAAGCGAAGCTTCTTGTATTTCTCCACCTGGCCTCGGACCAAAATATCGCCCAGTATCACGCGGAGCTGGCCGTGTGGCTCGCTGGAATCTTGCGACAGCACCTCGATATCACGCTTGACGATAGAATCCGTCCAGTAATCGGCGTCGCTCTGTTCTACAAGGCACAGGCGCTTCTCCAGATCGAGTCTCCTGACCTGATACTGTATCCCCAGATGAAGATAGACGGCGTTCTCGAAGAGCAGCTCCTTTGCGCTCGGGCGGTCCATCTCCCCGATGACGTCGTGGCGCCCTTTGGTCACGTCTACGATGACCACATTTTCGGTCGTCGCAGTGCGCAGCGAGATCTTTTCGCCGGGATAGCCCTCGGCGGACCAGAAATAGCGCCCGGCGGTGTGGCGGACGATTCCCTCCTCCTCAAGGTATTCGAGCGCTTCTTGTGTGAGCTGGGCGGCCTTATGGTTCGATGGGTCGGGAGAAAAGGCCTCGCCCTCCGCGAAGGGCAACTCAAAGGCAGCGCATTTGAGATGATCGGTAAAAATGTAGGGGTTGTACGCGTCAATGTGTGCCTGCTCCGCAGACCTCGAAAGGAAGTATTCCGGATGGGCCGCGAAATACTGATCGAGGGGAGAAGCCGAGGCCACGTAGACGGCGAGCGACAAGCCAGATGTCCGTCCGGCCCTCCCAGCCTGCTGCCAGAACGAGGCGATGCTGCCCGGATAGCCTGTAATCACCGCCGCATCGAGTCCTCCTATGTCGATGCCGAGCTCGAGCGCATTCGTCGAGACGACCCCGTGGATCTGTCCGTCCCTCAACCCTCTCTCTATTGCACGCCGTTCCGAGGGCAAGAGGCCTGAGCGGTATGGCTTCACGACGAGGCCGAAGTCTCGGTTGTAGGGATTCTCGAGTTTCTGATTCAGATACTTTGCGAGGAGCTCAACCTGAAGGCGCGATCTTGAAAACAGTATAGTTCTGACGCCCTTGCGCAGAAGCCACAGCATCACCGACTCGGCCTCGAGGGAGCTCGAGCGCCGTATTCCCTGAACCGCATCCACAATCGGCGGATTCACGCAGAGCACGATTTTTTCGCCGCTGCCGGCGCCGTTCTCTTCGATGAGGGCCACATCCCTCTCGATGGAGCGCTCGGCGAGCTCTCGCGGGTTGGCGATCGTGGCGGAAGAGAAGATAAAAACTGGAGAAGAACCATAAAACTTCGCAATCCGGATGAGACGCCGCAGGACCGACGCGACGTGGCTGCCAAAAACCCCCCGATACGCGTGGAGCTCGTCGACGACGACGTACCTCAGGTTCGAGAAGAATTTAATCCACTTCGTGTGGTTCGGCAGGATACCGGCGTGGAGCATGTCGGGGTTGGATATGATGATGCGCCCGGAAGTGCGCGCCTTCGTGCGGATATCCGCAGGCGTGTCTCCGTCGTAAGTGTTGATCGCAACCCCGATGTCCCCTCCCAGGAGAACCTCATTGAGCGCGCTCTGCTGGTCTTGGGAGAGGGCCTTCGTGGGGAAAAGGTAGAGCGCCCTGCCTTCTGGCTCTTCAAGGAGTGTCTGGAGGACCGGCAAATTGTAGCAGAGGCTCTTGCCGGACGCCGTCGGCGTCACGACGACGAGGTCCCTGCTGGCCCTCGCCAGCTCGTACGCTCTTTTCTGATGACTGTACAGAGCCCTTATCCCTCTCGCGTCGAGGGCCTGAACGAGGACGGGCGACAGGTCTTCCGGTAGGGGCACGAAGTCGGGAGCCCGGGAGGGCAGCCTCGTCGACCACGCAAGTTCGCGCTGCTCGGCGAGCCAAGAGGCCAGCTCGTCACAAATGGCATTTGCCGTTTCATGGTTCATAGGGTATACTGTAGTCATCAAAAAGAAAAAGGTAAATCGGCACGAAACCGGAAAGGAGCAGATATGGCAGAAGTTCTTTCGATCGTTTTGGGAGGTGGTAAAGGCACCCGTCTGTTTCCCCTTACGAAAGAGAGATCGAAGCCTGCTGTCCCCTTCGGGGGAAAGTATCGCATCGTCGACATCCCCATCTCGAACTGCATCAACTCTGGCTTCAGGAGAATCTACATCTTGACCCAGTTCAACTCGGCATCGCTGCACCTCCACATATCCCATTCCTACAATTTTGACCACTTCTCGAAAGGATTTGTGGAAATCCTTGCGGCGGAACAGACGCCGGTCCACTCGGGCTGGTACGAAGGTACCGCCGACGCGGTGAGGAAGAACCTCATCCACTTCAGGCCCCACAAACCGACGCACTACCTCATCGTCTCCGGCGACCAGCTGTACCGCATGGACCTCGCCGACATGTTCAAAAAACATGTGGAGTCGGGCTGCCGTCTCACGGTCGCGGGGACGCTGGTGTCTCGGGAGTCCGCAAGCTCCCTCGGCATCATGAAGATCAGGCCCGACGGCAGCATAGACAGTTTCCTTGAAAAACCTGGCCCCACGAAGGATATCCACGATTTTGCGGTGCCCGAGGCCCTCAAACCGAGCGACGCCGATCCACAAAAACCCTATCTCGCCAGCATGGGCATTTACATCTTCGACGCACCCCTCATCGAAGAGGCGCTCGCCACGGACGCAAACGATTTCGGCAAGGAGATCATTCCCGCCATCGTGGCCGCAGAGAAAGTCAACACCTATGTCTTTGGCGGCTACTGGGAAGACATAGGGACCATCCGCTGTTTCTACGAGGCCAACATCGCGCTTACGGACATCAACCCCAAATTCAATTTCTACGACGAGCACAAGCCGATCTACACCCACGCCCGAAACTTACCCGCATCCAAGCTCAACTACTGTACCCTGAATCAGGCGCTTGCGAGCGACGGCTGCATCATCACGAACGCCTCGATTACGCGCTCCATAGTGGGCATCCGCACCGTGATAGAGAGCGGCGCGAGCCTCGACGGCGTGGTGTGCATGGGCGCAGACTATTATGAGACCGAGGCGGAAAAGGCGGAAAATCGTCGGAAGAGCATCCCCAACATCGGCATCGGCGGTGGGTCGATCATCCGCCACGCGATCATCGACAAAAATGCGCGCATCGGGGCGAACTGCCGGATCGGCATCGACCCCATTCCGAGGGCCGAAGGAGAATACAGCACGCACTATGTCGTGGACGGCATTATCGTCATACCGAAAAATCAGATAGTGCCCGATGGAACCGTCATCTAGCACGGGGCGACGAGGCGCATCGCCTCGGCCAACTCCGGATCGTCCTTCAGATAGTGGTCGGCGATTTCCTGCTGGGTCAATCCCTCGAGCTCGTGGCTCATATAGTGGATCCAGAGCTCATCCTCGGGCGATTGGACTTCGATTTTTCTGCACCAATAGTCGGGCGTGATGGGAAGGTGCTGAGGAACATATGCCCTCACTTTGTAGTCGTGGACCGCTATCTTTACGTCGCTGCGGGGCAGTCCACGATCCATGATGACTTTTGCAAGATAATTGATCGTGCGGCCTGAATCGAACACGTCGTCCACGAGCAGGACCTTGTCGCCATGCCTCAAAAAGTCTGGGTTGTAGGTCCAACCGTCGACCCTTATCATCTCCTGTTGATCAAAGCCGCTGTAGGAACGAGCCACGACCGCAGCATAGAATACAGGGCGCCCGCTCTCTTTCACAAATTTAAAATATTCGCTGATGACATTGCCCATGTATGCGCCGCCGCGCAGCGAAACATAGATGACGTCGGGGATAAATCCATCTCTATAGATTCTATACGCCAACTTGATCGCATTGTCTCGGACCATGTCATAAGGAACAAATTCTTTATGCATAGAATCCCCTCTTAAAAAACAAGAGAAGCCTCCGCGTGGAGGCTTCCTGCTACGGAATAACCCGCTTCTTAAGAAGGGAATATATACTTACTTTCCTACATACGCAAGGGTCTCTATAGTCTGGTTGTCCCTATTGACGGTGAACACGAGCTTCTTTCCGACTTCCTTGGCGAGAGTCTCATAGAAATCCTTGATGTCGTCCACGCTCTTCCCATTGATCTTGGTGATGATGTCGCCCGTGCGCAGCCCCATGCTCGCCGCAGGAGACCGCGCCAACACATCGACGACCAATGCGCCTCGCACCCCACCGGGGATCTGTTTCTGATCCACAGAATCAGACTTCAGAGAGATCACCGTGACGCCGGGGAACACATTGGCATTGTTCGAGGCCACGGTGTTGTTCCTCAAATCGACCTTCGCGCTGATGGTCATCGGCGTACCGCGGCGTATGAGACTGAACGCCGCCGTCGTACCGGGCTTGATGTCGCCTACGAGGCGCACAAGATCATCGGTGCTCTGAACTGCCTTGCCGTTCACCGCCGTGATGAAATCACCCGGCAGAATACCAGCCTTGTCTGCCGGACCACCCAAGAAGATATGTGCGACAAATGCGCCCTTCTTACCCTCGAGGCCGAGCTCCTTCGTGCTCGCCTTATCTTGGGTGATGTTGGACAGGCTCACGCCGAGCCAGCCGTATTTGACCGATCCATTCATGATGAAATCGTCGATGGCGCCCTTAATATTGTTGATGGGAATCGCAAAGCCAAGGCCGACCGATCCACCGGTAGGAGATGCGATCCATGTATTGAGGCCTACGACTTCTCCCCGGATGTTGACCAGCGCCCCACCTGAATTGCCCTTGTTGATCGCAGCGTCGGTCTGGATGAAGTCGTTGATGTTCCCGTCAGGGCCGCCCGTGCGGCCGAGGGCGCTGATGATGCCTGCCGTCACAGAGGAGACATACCCGAAGGGGCTGCCCAGGGCGATCGCCCAGTCTCCGACTTGCAGTTTCGAGGAGTCGCCCAGCTTGGCGATGGCGATATCGGTGTCGTTCGTCTCGAACTTTACGAGGGCCACATCTTTTCGATCATCCGCCCCGACGAGGGAACCATCGAATTCCCGCCCGTCGCTCAGCTTGACCGTGATCTTGGAAGCGTTGCCCGCCACGTGGTTGTTCGTCAGGACATAGACCGTCTTGCCGGACCGGCGCACGATGACGCCAGAGCCCAGGCCTTCTTCAGGCTGGAACTGCTCGGGAGAGGGAGTGTCAGGGCCAAAGAAGAAGTTAAAGGGGAACTGAGGCGTCTGCTGCTGTTGCTGCTGAGTCTTTTGGCCGCCTTCGACGACATCCAGCTCAACGACTGCAGGCAGGACGGTCTTTGCGATATTACGGAATGCGTTCTGGACCGATTCGGCCGCCGCGATATCGGCCTCGATATCCGAGCCCGCGATCATGGAAGGCGTCTCTGCCTTTACCACTGGCAACGAAGCGCCGTTTGAGGATGGATTCGCGCGAAACATAAACGCCAGGGCAAACCCAATCACAATGCCAAGGATCACCAGATTCGCAATGAAAAAATTGCGCGAATGCAATTTCTTTACGATAGACATAGATACTGTCCTCCGTGAGGGGAAAAGAATATGCATAATATTTTCAATATAATAAAAATTCCACACAATAGGAGGTTACACTGAGGATGAGCCCTTTATTAGGTTTTAAACTTCGCATGTCGGGTGAAGCGCGTCGAACTATCTCACCAGCGAGTCAGAACCTCACAGCCCGAATCCGTGACCAAGACCGTGTGTTCGAAGTGTGCGGAGAGCGAGCCGTCCATCGTGACGACGGTCCACTCATCGTCGAGGAGGCGCACGTCGCTCGTGCCGACGTTGATCATGGGCTCGATGGCGAGGACCATTCCCGGCACGAGCCTCGGATTCGGCCCCGGCGACACATAGTTCGGTATCTGCGGATCCTCATGAATACCAAGGCCAACCCCGTGCCCACAGTATTGCCGCACCACCTTAAACCCATTTTTCGTCGCATGTGAGAACACCGCGCGAGATATGTCGGAGATGCGGGCATGAGGCCTGACCTGCTCGAGCGCAAGGTTCAGACACTCTCTCGTGACATCGAGCAATCTCTGTGCCTCTTTGCGTATTGCGCCGACGGGCAGGGTCATGGCGGCGTCCGAAAAGTAGCCGTCGAGATCGATGCCGCTGTCGATGCCCACAATATCCCCTTCCTCGAGAGGCCTGTCGTTCGGTATACCGTGGATGACCACTTCGTTCACAGAGACGCAGAGCGTGGCGGGATACCCTTCGTAGCCAAGAAATGCCGGCTTTCCGCCGTTTCTTTTTATAAAATCATACGCGAATGCATCCAGTTCTTTCGGCGTGACGCCCGGCTTGACCATGGGCTTCAGCGCCTCGTACAGGAGAGAAAGCATTCGGCATGAAGCCCGAATCCCTTCTATTTGTCTTTCATTTTTTAGACGTATCATGAATGACCTCAGCGCTGTCCTTTCGGATGCCGTCGAGCACACCGTTGATAAATCGGTATGAATCTTCGCTGCTGTACTCTTTGGCAATCTCTATCGCCTCGTCGATGCTGATCTGGGGAGGGATGTCGTCCTGGTAGAGGATGCTGTATGCGCCGACCCGAAGAATCGCCAAATCGACTTTTCTCAGCCGCTCGAACGCCCAATGTTGGAGGTGCCGTCGTATCATGGCGTCGATGACATCGATCTGCTCAATGGTTCCCGCAATCATCAATTTGGCGAAATCGAGGATATCGGGCTCATAGTGTTCCTTTTTATCCTCGTCGAGCCAGCCGAAAGACAAAAGGTCGCCGAGGGCCTGACCCGACATGTCCCATGCATAGAGCGCCTGTACCGCAAGAATCCTCGCCTTCCTCCTCGATGCCACAGGGCCACTCCTTACCAGCTCAAATTCTCAGTGTATACCTTGATGGTCGCCTCTTTGCGGAGACTTTCGATCAAGTCGGCTTCTACTTTGTTTAAGAATGTCTGCTCTTTTTCCGAAGCGAGCTGCATTGCGAGGAATTCTTGGACCGTCAGGTTCTGATTGCCGGGAACCGGGTCTGAGAGGGTAAGTTGCTTTTGAGCCATGAATTCGTTCACTCGAACGATCCTGAACCCCGTGGGTGTCTGGATGACGGAGGTGATCTCTCCGGTCTTCGCCTGGAAGGCCGCGTTGAAAAACGCTTCGCCGAATATGGACTTACTCTGCTGAGTCTTTTCAAGGTATAGAGATGGAATGGCCTTATATCCCGCCGCATCGCCCGCGCGAAGCACGTATTCGTCAAACTTGGACGGATTTGCTTTGAGCGCTGCAGATATTCCGTTTATGAGATCTTTTGCCTTCTCGATCTCGGCATCGCTCTTACCCTTTGTGTCCACGTAGATCACGCTTATTCGGATCGTGTCGGGTCGCACGAGCGAAGCCTTTGCCACGTCGTAGGCCTTAAGGATATCGTCCGCAGTCGGCGCCTTGAGCGCGCTCTTCATTTCGTCCTGCTTTCTCAACCTGACGTATGTCTCAAATAAAAGCCGCTGGCGGACATAGACGGCAGGATCCACGAAAACCCCGGAAGCCCTGAGCGACTTCTCCAGATCTGCATCGGTCGCATTGGAACCGAGCTGAGACTTCAGTTGGGCAAGCGCCGCATTGACCTGAGCATCGGAAACAGAAATTTTCTCACGCTCACAGAACTGAAGAAACAACATGCTGTTGATCCTCGCATCGAGCACATCCTTGCGCTGGTCGACAGTCAGTTTTACACCCGTGGCGTTCTCCAGCCGCTCGATATCGGCGCGGAGCTGACGAACGGATATGACTTCCTGCTTTGTCAGCTTCAAGGTCGCCGCTGGCTTATCGATGCTGGTCTGTGCAAAAATCGGCATCGCAGTACATGCAAACACCATCAGCCATGTTGTCAGTCTCTTCATACTGTCTCGCTCTCACTTTCCATTCAAAATTTATGCACGGAAGGCGCCGTACGGGCTATCTACAGCACGGTGTCTTCCGCCACATGCCGGTCAAGGGCATGCTCAACTTTTTTCCGCAGCGCCGCAAAGCCGGCGAGTTTTGGATAAATCTGCGAGATTTGCAGGAGCGCCTCATGCGCTGCTTCGACATCTCCTCGGTGAAGGGACACTTCGACTTTTTTGCGGAGATATTGGGCAGTTTCTCTTGGGGCGATCTGCAGCCCTATCGCCTCATCCAATCTGTCGAGATAATCTTCTTCATCGATTCTTCCAGGAAGTTTCTGCAGGATGAGGAACCTGAACTTCAAGGCGACTACATCAAAATAATAACGGAACCATGGTTTTTCAAGCTCCATTGTTATGATTTTCTTGTAGATCTGATATGCCTTGATGTATTTTCCTCTTTTTTCGTACTCCTCGGCAATGCAGTATTCGGCATCCATGGCTTCGCCGCGCTCGAGCCAGCGCTCCAGTCTGAAGTCGGGGAAGGCCTTGCTCCGCTCATAGACCAACAGGGCTTCTTCGTTGAGATCGTGGAGCAAATCGTAGACGACCAGTTTTGCCTGGCTTTCGGGGTCGTCCGTGCGCTGCTTGAGAAATTCGTGATAATCGAATCCTTTATTTTCTCTTTCTCTTCTGCGGAGTTCCCTGTCGTAGGTTCTTCTCTTCTCCGCATCGGACAATATCTTGTATGCTTCGAGGATGAGCCTCATCGCCGATTCGCGGATCGTCGCCGATGATTCTCTGACCTTCGTGTTTTCCGTGGAATAGTGCATATCCGGATGAAGACGCTTTGCCTGTCTCCGAAAAGCGCTCTTGATATCCTGAGGGCTCGAATCGGGATTGACCCCAAGAATTTCATAGTAATTCTTCATGCTTATCCACGTCTCAATGGTGCATCCTGCACAATCCGTACGGCGGCCTTCACATCGGAAAAGAGCTCGCCTTCGACGACGACCAGCCCTTCGTGTTCGAGCGCCCCCATAAATTTTCTGAGCGTATGCCCCGCCATCAGCCCGCTCTTGCGCACCATGGCCAGACAGCGTTTCCCCATGAGCCCTTCCTGTTTGGCGAGCTGTTGGGGAATCGAGGCCAAAAGGCCACCAAACAAGCCCTTCGGTTCAGTGATGAAGACGAGAAAATCGCATGCGCTTAAACCATAGGAAGAATCAGGGATGAACACGGCATCATTCCCACGCTCCGCAAAAGCATTGCGCACCGCCTCTGCAAGATGAGAAAGCCTCGCATGCCCTAGGGCACTTATTCCAATCCGCATAATAAATAAAAAACATCCTTAAAAACTTGTCGTTACACGCCAAAAGCACCATGTACGACCTATAGAATAAAAGCACGGAATCGGAACAGAACGTCCCGCTCCCGTGCCCTTACTTCATCCTACGAAAAGCCGAAAGAATGCCTGGCCGACGCTATTTGGTCGCCGGCGCAGCGGGCTGATCTGTCTGAGGCGCCTGACTCTGTGGCGCAGACTGATTTTCCGCGTTCTGGCCACCCTGACCTTGGTTGGTCCACCACTCGCTCGTCGCGGTCTGTGTCGAATTCTGTTCGACAGCCTTCTGGACGTTGCCGGTTGAAGATTTGTTCACCACTGCAAGGGCAAAGGCGGTGACGAAAAAAAGCGTACCCAAAACATAGGTGATGCGGATCACGACGTTCGACGACCGGGAACCAAAGGCACTCTGCGAGCCTCCCGCAAAAATTCCTCCGATAGAATCGGAATCTTCATCTTGAATGATCACGAGGAAAATAAGCAAAAGGCACACGATTACGAACACGACAAGCAGCAATATACCAAAAAAACCCATGTGCTTACTCCAATAGGAAGTTCATGTATAGCCTTGAAGACAACCTTCAAGAAATTATAGTACCGCAAAGCGCCCTATAAAGCAATATGTCTGGAACGCCTCAGCGGAACTTGGCGATGGGAACGAAGCTCTCCGCCTTCAGGCTCGCACCTCCGACGAGCGCACCGTCGATGTTCTGCTTCGCCATCAGTGCGGCGACATTTTCAGGCTTCACTGAACCGCCGTATTGAATCGGCATCCGTAAGGCAGCTTCTTGACCATAGAGCTCTGCCACGACCTTGCGGCAGAATGCGTGCACCGTGTCTGCATCTTCCGGGGTGGCTGTCTTGCCGGTTCCAATGGCCCACACAGGCTCATACGCCACGGTGACGCCGAGCAAGGCAGAAGGCTCGACGCCCCTCAGACCTTCAACCAGCTGTCGTCGGATCACTGTCTCGAGCGCGCCATGTTCTCGCTCCTCAAGCGTCTCTCCGACGCAGAGAATGACCTCAAGCCCGTGTTTGAGCGCGAGCCTGACTTTGGCGTTGATGAGTGCGTCGTGCTCTCCGTAGGTGTGCCTCCGTTCGGAGTGCCCCAGAATCACGACGCTGACGCCAAGGTCCTTCAGCATGAGCACCGACACTTCCCCCGTGTGCGCCCCGCTCTCCTCAGGCCCCATGTTCTGAGCTCCAAGGAGGATGTTTGAACCTCGTGTGACCTCAGAAACTGCCTGAAGTGCAGTAAATGGCGGCGCTATCATGAGTTTCTCGCGACAATCCGAGAGCCTGTCCCTGAGCTCCGAGGCGAGCGAGACCGCTTCGGCGACCGTCTTGTGCATCTTCCAATTGCCCGCAATGAAATAACGTTTCATTCTCGTCCTTCCTTGTATGGTGTGTTCTCAAACGCTTGCATACTATCCTCATCGATTTTTCTCGTAAAGCTCCTTGTCGCCACATGCGGCCCTCATCTTCGCAATGGTCTCTTCGAGCGCCGCGATCCTCACCGTCAGCTCATGGACCCGCAGGCCGAGCACGTCAGGGATCTTCTCGTGGTGGAGATCGGGCTCATCGGAAGCCGTATGCGGTATGTGCCGGTGCACCGCCTGTCCTGGTATCCCCACGACGACGGAGTTTGGCGGCACGTCTTTGACGACCACGGCGTTCGCCCCGATGCGCGAATCTGAGCCTATAGTGATGTCGCCCAGTATCTTTGCGCCGGCACCGATGGTGACCCTGTCGCCCACCGTGGGATGCCGTTTCTTCTTTTCGAGGGACGTCCCCCCCAAGGTGACGCCGTGGTAGAGCGTCACATCGTCTCCAACCACTGCAGTTTCGCCGATGACGACCCCCATGCCGTGATCGATGAAGACCCTCCTACCGATTTTTGCGGCCGGGTGAATCTCGATGCCCGTGAGTCCCCTGGCCAGATGCGAAACGATTCTGGCGAGGAGTTTTGACCCACGGTGCCACAATCGATATGCTATTCTGTGCATCCAGATCGCATGAAGCCCAGGATACGCAAGGATCACCTCAATTTTTGTCCTCGCCGCGGGGTCGCGGCTCAGGACAGCATCGATATCCTCCGACATGTTGGCCCGCCCCAGGCCTCCAATATTCTTCCGGACGTGCAATGTTGACTCCTTTTCTTATTTTCTCCACTGTTCTCTCAACATCTCGTCTTTCGGCGTGCTGGCCGGTTTTCAGACAGAGAGCCCCGATTACTCTTCATGCATTAAAAAAAACGGCCGCCCTTTCGGACAGCCGTTCGCTGTACAATCGAAAGGGAGGCCTACTTCTGCTCGAGACACGCGATGCCGGGGAGTTCTTTGCCTTCGAGGTACTCAAGCGAAGCGCCGCCGCCCGTCGAGACATGGCTCATTTGGGAGGCGAGGCCGAATTTGTTGACAGCCGCGACGGAATCGCCGCCGCCCACCACGGTGAGCGCGCCCCTGCCGGTAGCCTCCGCCACCAACTTGGCAACCTGCTCGGTCCCTTTTGCAAATGCATCGAACTCGAATACGCCCACAGGGCCGTTCCAGAGCACGCTCTTTGCGCCGGAGATCACGTTCCTATAGAGCACGAGCGTTTTCGGGCCGACGTCGAGGCCCATGAGGCTGTCGGGCAGTCCCTGATCGTCTACGGCGACGGGCGTCGCATCGGGGGCAAAATGATCCGCTGCAATGTGGTCCACAGGGAGAACCACCTCTACTCCCTGGGCTGCCGCATGGTCCAGGAGCCGCGTCGCGGTGTCCAAAAAATCGTCTTCAACCATGCTCTTGCCCACCGGCACACCCTTCGCCTTGAGGAAGGTGTAGGCCATGCCGCCGCCGATCACCAGCGCCGAAGCGGTCTTGAGCAGATTCTCCAGCACCGCGATCTTGGACGAGACCTTCGCTCCACCGATGATGGCGACCATGGGCTTGGGCGGATTGTGCAGCATCGGCTCGAGGTTGGCGACCTCCTTTTCCATGAGGAAGCCCCCCACGCGCACCGCCATGAACTTCGCGATGGTCGCAGTGCTCGCGTGCGCCCGGTGCGCAGTACCGAAGGCGTCGTTGACGTAGATGTCCCCATAAGAGGCCAATTCCCGTGCGAGCACTTCCTGTACGGACGGGTCCTTGGCGGTCTCTTCCTTGTGGAAGCGGGTGTTCTCCAGCATGGCCAGGGATCCGGCGGGAAGCGCGTCTATGGCGGCCTTTTGTCCGAAACACGAAGGCAGGAAAATGACGTCCCTGCCGAGGAGCTTTGCGAGGTATTCGGCCACGGGTTTCATGCGGTGTTTACCCTCGAGGTACGCATTGAGGTCAAAGGGCTTGCCGTCTTTCTCTGCTTTTTCTCTCGCCTTGGCCGCATCTTTGTCCGGGTCGCCGAGGTGCGACATGAGCACGAGGCTCTTCGGTTTCTGGTCAAGAATATACTTGATGGTAGGCAATGAGGCGACGATCCGCGTATCGTCCTGCACCTTGCCGTCCTTCATCGGCACATTGAAATCCACCCGCATGATGATCCGCTTGCCGGTGAGCGAAACATCACGGATAGTCTTAATCATCGCAGTCTCCTTCGGAGAGTCTCAAAAATTATCCTTGGACGCCATGTATCTGAGCAGATCGACGACTCGATTCGAATATCCCCATTCATTGTCATACCAGGAAACGATCTTGAAGAAACGCTTTTCGCCGGGGAGGTTGTTCTGGAGCGTCGCAAGGCTGTCGTAAATCGAGGAGCGGTCGTCGTGGATGAAATCGGTGGACACGAGCTCTTCTTCGGTGACGCCCAGAATGCCCTTGAGGTAGGTCTGGGATGCGTTTTTCAGAAGCGCATCGATCTCCTGAATCGATGTTTCCCTTACGGAGCGGAAGGTGAGGTCCACCACCGAGCCCGTCGGCGTAGGAACACGGAACGACATGCCGGTGAGCTTGCCCTTGATTTCAGGCAGCACCTCGCCCACGGCCTTTGCAGCGCCAGTCGTGGACGGGATGATATTGATGGCCGCCGCACGTCCACCGCGCCAATCCTTCTTGGACACGCCGTCCACGACCTTCTGCGTCGCAGTATACGAGTGGATCGTGGTCATGAGGCCCGTCTCGATGCCAATCCCTTCCTTGAGAAGAACATACACAAGCGGCGCAAGGCAGTTGGTGGTGCAGGACGCGTTCGAAACCACGTTGTGCTTCGCGGGG
The DNA here is from genome assembly GCA_029975555.1 of Spirochaetia bacterium. GTDB lineage: Bacteria > Spirochaetota > Spirochaetia > Treponematales > Rectinemataceae > Rectinema. The sequence continues at coordinate 17,642 of JARKOY010000125.1, forward strand.
TCGTATTTTTCGTTGTTGACGCCCATGAGGAGCATGGGGATCTTCTTGTCCTCGGCCTTGCTCTTTGCCGGGGCGGTGATGATGACCTTCTTGGCGCCGGCCTCGAGGTGCCCGAATGCTTTTTCGTCGGTGAAGAGCCCGGTAGATTCTACCACGTAGTCGACACCGAGCTTTCCCCACGGCAGATTCTTGAGTTCTTTCTCCGCCATGATGCAGGCGATCTCGTGACCGTTGACCACGAGAATATCATCTTCGGCCTTGGAGGGATCACTCTTCTTTGAAGCAATCTCAGCCTTCAGTTTGCCCTGCACTGAATCGTATTTCAACTGATAGGCAAAATAGGCCGCATCGGTGACGATATCAACCACGGCGACAACATCGATCTTGTCCTCGCCCTTGCCAAGCAGCTTCCGATCGACGATGGATTGAAACACCAGCCGCCCGATCCGTCCAAAACCATTAATCGCTACTTTCATACTGTTCCTCCTAAGGAACTGGTTTGACACAGCGCATCGCACGTGGGCTGTGGTCGGTTTGATATAAAGATAAAATAGTATCGATTGGGCAAAAGAGTCAACCGATCTGCCCCACTGTACTGCAATTCCCGAAATTCTTCCATACCTCTTGCCGGGCAAGATTGACCAAACCCTTTTCCTCTCTATAATCTTATGTCATGCGATTTCATACGCACAGGGCAATCTATGTTTTTATCATCTTCATGCTTGTACTCGCCGCAGGACTCGGAGCTGGCCTCGGTTTAGCCCTGTCGGGCACTGTCAATACGATTCGGACAGAAAATTTCACCGAATTCGACACCGCTCTTTCCACTAAGATCTACGACATCAATGGCCGGCTCATTACCGAATTCTTCGCCGAGGAGCAGAGAATCCCGGTTACCTTAAAGGAGTTGCCCAACCATCTCATAGAGGCCTTCCTCACCCGAGAGGACCGCAATTTCTATTCACACCACGGCTTCAACCTCCGCTCTACGCTCCGTGCCGCACTGGGCCAGATATTGGGCAAAAACCTCGGAGGCGGCTCCACGATCACCCAGCAGCTCGCCGGGACTTTGTATGCCGACCGCAGAGTGATAAGCATCCAGCGCAAGCTCAAGGAGCTCTGGTGGGCCTTTCAGCTGGAGCGTCGTTTCACCAAGGAAGAAATCCTCGAGATGTACCTGAACCGGATGATCATGGGGCCTGCCGTCTACGGAGTGGAGGCCGCGAGTCGGTATTTCTTCGGTCATCCGGCGAAGGACTGTACGCCGGCAGAATCTGCGATCCTCGCAATTCAGCTGTCGAGTCCCTCGCGGTACAACCCCTTCCGCAACCCCATGCTCGCGCGAGAACGATCCAAGGAGATTCTCGATCAGATGGTCAGCCGCCACGTCCTGAGCAAGGCTGAGGCAAATGAGTCCTTCGATGCCTACTGGGCCTCGTTCGACTATTCTCGGGTGGCCGTTTCTGCATTCTACCACCGCGAGGACAAGGCTCCCTGGTTCAGCGAATACGTCCGCCGTCAGCTCGAGGACATGTTCTACGGCTCCATCGATATCTACAGCGACGGCCTGTCTGTGTATACGACGCTCGACCTCGACAAACAGGCGGCAGCCGACCTCTACATGAAGCGGGGGATCGACACCGCCAACGCTTCGTTTAAAAGCACCATGTCCCAGAGGCTCGATGTGGCCGGAACTACCTACGTGCCCATCATAGAGCTTCTGGGGCTCGCCTTCGATCTTCCGATGCTCTATGCCCCCGAAAGCCGCAGTGAGACGAACTCGCAGGATTACTTCCTCACCACGATAAATCCAGTGCTCGACGCGACGAGCCTGATATTCAACATCGCATCGCTCAAACCCTACGTCGGCGCGGCGTCGGCCAAGATAAAGACCGAACTCGAAAAGTCTACGGTCGAAGGCGCCCTCGTCACGATCGACAACAACACGGGGTATATCCTCGCCCTCGTCGGAGGCTCCGACTACAACCAGGCGAATCAGCTGATACGGGCGACGCAGTCCAAGCTCATGCCCGGCTCCACCTTCAAGCCTCTCTACTACTCTGCGGCGATCGACTCAAAGAAAATCACCGAAGGCACCTACATCGTGGACGAGCCGACCACCTTCTACAACGAAGACGGCACCCCATACTCCCCTCAGAACTTCAAGGGCGAGTGGAAAGGTTCGGTGCTGGCGTGGGAGGCCCTCGCACATTCCATGAACGTGGCATCGGTAAAAGTACTGCAGACCATCGGCTTTGACGCTGCGATTTCAAGGGCGGCGGCGCTTCTCGACATCACCGACCCCATCGAAATACGCAAGACCTTTCCCCGCTATTACCCGCTCGCTCTCGGCGTCATCGGCGTCACCCCTCTTCAGATGGCCAGGGCCTTCTCCGTATTCGCCAATGGCGGAAAGGCGGTGGCTCCCATTGCAATTCGCTATGTCGAAGATCGTTACGGCAATATCATCGCAGAGCCTGAAAAAGAGAGGCTGCAGGCGCTCCGTCAAAAGCCCCAGGTAATATCTCCACAGAACGCCGCAATCATGATCGACATGCTCAAGCGCGTCGTCTCTTCCGGAACGCTCGCAGGGGCAACCCAATCCGGCTCGATATTTAAACAGACGGGGCCCGACGGTAAATCCTATGTCATCCCCGTGGTGGGGAAGACTGGTACGACACAAAACTGGGCGGACGCGTGGACAGTGGGATCAAGCCCCTACTATACCACGGCGATCTGGCTCGGCTTCGACCGCCCAGGCAACTCGCTCGGCGTCTCCCAGACGGGAGCCACCATAGCGGCACCTATATGGGCAAATTACATGCGCGACATCCACATCGGTTTGTCTTACAAGAACTTCCCCAAGCCCGAGTCAGGCCTTGTGTCGGTGTCGGTCTGCGCGAAATCCGGCATGCTGCCGACAGAGTACTGCTCCGACGGCACGGTGACGCTGATGTATCTCGACGGCACACAGCCGACACAGTTCTGCACGCTGCACGGGCCCAGCGAGCCTGAGACCTTCGGTGCAGACCATCCCAGTCAGGACAATCCATTATCTCCAAGGCCGGAAGGTTCTCCTTTTTCTCAGAACAGATAGAGGGCCTGCGATTTGCTTCAGTGCGCGTCGGGCTGATTCTCGAGACGGACCTGATGCTCGAAGCGCACCTGGCGAACGGGCCGCGCATAAGGCTCGATGTGAAAAAGCTGGATTGTGAGGAAAGCCAAAAGTCCCGTGATTGCAGCCATAAGGCGAATCACAGGGTCCGGGAGGCCTGTGGAATCTCCCACCAGGACGGGCAGCCGCATTTCATCGCCTTTTGTGTTCGCATTCCTCCATTCCTCAGGGAGGACTATCAGCATTTCTCCTTGGCGAACATAGCCCAGCGTGGCCGCCCACTCGGCCGCAAGGGCAGAGTCTTTTTTCAGATCGTCGATGGTGTTCATTTTGTCTCGGTTTTGAGCCTGGAGATACTCGATTGCCTTCTGGATTTGCTGCCGTTGGGAGGCCAGGTCCTGATATGCCAAAAGCCCCGCCTTGCCCGCCACTGCGGAGATGCAGCAGTACGCGATGAGAAAAGAAAAGAGGCCATACGACAGCGACGACAACAATCGCCTGCTTTTTTGCGGCGTCGTTTGAGACGAATGCATCAACAATGAGTTTCGGCACAAAGTGAAATTTCGATGAGGAATTTTCTTTCAAAAAGTAGTTCCATGGCCCCATCAAAGAGTGTAGTATAGGCACAGAGGAAGGTCGCGATGGAAAAGAATGCGAATACATCACCGCCGGACAAAGGCTCCGATGATATGCTCGAAGGCCTTTTCATCAGTCCTCTCGAAGATTCCGAGTCCTTTGAAAAAATGGAAGCCGAAGAGACAAGGCTGCTCTCTCCTCTCAAGGAGCCCGATGTTGCTGAAGGTGCAGACAGCGTCGTGGCATCGCATTTCAATGGAAGCGATCAGCCTCCCTTCGAAGAAACAAAACCGAGCGCAAAAGCCGCAAGTCCGACCCAAGAACAGGCCATACTGCGCATTGCGGGCGAATTGAGATCGATCAAGCAGGACCTCTTGTCCATCAAGCAGCACTTCGAAGCCATGAAAAAAAACCAGCCACCCCAGGCGCCTCAGTCGAGAGAGGCGGCTCCAGGGACAACGATCACAGAACAGACGGCTGGAACTTCCGAGCCGAGCCCAGATACCCGACGGCTCCTCGACGACGTCCGCAAGCTCCTCCTCTACCTCGACCGGCTTCTGGAGTCTCTCCCAGAAGAGAAGATCGAGGAATTCGCAAACTCTGAATTTTTCAATCTATACAGGCAGGTATTCGAAAAGCTCGGTCTCTCCTGAGCACGGTGGAGCGCGGAAGGGCACCCACGGTGCGCACCGCAGTCCAGCACATCATGACAGCGAGGGAGGCCCCAAGAGACAGCCGAAGAGCTGCCCTACCGCACCCGGTACAGTCTTCCCGGTTCGAAGCCATACGAGGCCTGCAAGTACGAGCTCAGCTGTTGGGCAGTGGCCACCAGGGCTGACAAATGCCGCTGCATATACTCGTGAATGGCATCCTCGAGTTCCGGATGGTCTGCGGCCAGCCTCTCTCCCAGCGTGTTTGAAAAGTAGGTTTCCAAGTCCTTGAGGGGCTGCTGCACAAGGTACGCCTGCATCTCGTTGGCCATCAAATACGATGAATCCACGTTGTAGTGCATCCATCTGAAATAGCGGATGATGAACCACCTCTCGTCGTCGGTCAGCTTCTGGTAGAGGGAGAGCACAAGGTCCCTGTAGCGACTGTCGGTAAAAAACAGCGCGTGGCTCAACTCGTGGGCAAGGAAACGGTATTGCAGGTACGCGGGCGATTCCTGCGCAATGGAGACAATGGCCCCTTTGCCCGCCGAAATCCTTGCACCACTTTGTACGATGACCCCTGCCTTTATCAATGTTTGCTCCAGGTCGCGCTCTTCCGCCGAAAGGGGAAATTTCTGGACCTCGGCCGCATCGAAGAATCTCGCCAGGTCCTCAGGCCGATAATCGTGTGCATTCCAGCCGTGGAGGTCCGCAATTTCGCTGTCCTGGGCAAGTCTACCCACAAAACCTATCTTTTCGACAAAGAAGGCGAGCCTTTTGAGGTAACGGTCCTGCGTGGCGTAGTCCTTAAACAGAAATAAAAGCACCTCAGGCCGCAGGTCCCAACGAGCAAGATAATAGGGCTTGTCGCCGAGGGGCGTGTGGTACACCAAAAGCCCCGGATCGATGGAGGCGAGCTCCGTCGAGGGGGCGGTCTGAACGAGGCAGAAGCGCTCCACCCGCAGCGCATCGCTCACCTCCAGGGTAATTCTGTCGGGCACACTCGCGAAGAGCGAAGAAGGAAAGACTAAGGCCGACCTCTGTCCGGGGTGGCGGTACGTAAGTTTTCGGTCCCCCCAGAACAACGTGGCGATGTCTGCCTGGCCGTCGAGCACAACGTCGAGCTGCATACTCTCTTTGACTCCTTGAGACAGCCCTTCAAAAGGAGACCGAATCTCATAATGTCCCCTGCCGTCCTTCATCTCGAACGAGAAATGAGGGGACACCTCCAGGCCCTCGTTTTCGCGGCGCATGCCTCGCATGGCAGAGACAAAACGAATTTCCTGGATCGAGAGGGTCGGCTCAAGCGCTCCTTGGTCCGCCACTGTCTGCGCGGCAGTTCCGCCACGACCACCGCTGCTCTGCCGAGGAATTTTTAGAACCTTCACTTCGATCCACCGCAGTGCGTTCTGTGCGGAAAAAGGAACGACGAAGGAAAAACGGCCCTGCGAGGGAATCGAACAGAGGGCGACGGAAGCCCTGCCCTTTTCGTCGCCACACCTGACTTGAAATTCGATCCCTCCGCTCGATGCGGAGAAGGACAGCCGTACCGCATAGCCTTCCTGCAAATTCGCCGGCGTGACGAGGGTATAGCGTGCAGTCTCTCCGTCTCTGAAAAAATGACCGACGTCCGAACCGGTCACAGAGCCTGAAAATGCAAGCCTGGAGCCGCGCTCATCGAACCAGCCGAAGGCATAGACCTCCTTCCCCCCGCACGAGAGGAAAGACATACATAGAAAAAGGCATCCGAGAACGAAAAAAAATCCACAGAAGCCTGGGACAGGCCGATTGTCCAGTGTCGCGCGGCGCATGGGAACAACACCTCTCACCGCAGGTCGAATATTTCTCTCGCGAGGAGGCGTGCAAGCTCGAATTTTTTGAACTCCGAAAGGTCGCTGCGCTCACCTGAGATCGAGTCCCAGATATTCGCAAAATTTGCAGGAAGCATCGGCTGGTTTTTCAGTTGAACCTCGTATTCGGCGTGAGATGGCTCGAACACGTGGTTCGCCATGAATATGGAAGCTCCTGCAAACCTCAAGAATCCAGCGCGCGACATCAGCCGGAAGAACTGGTTCTCCGACACTGCGGCCGCACCAAAATCGGACAGATAATGTTCCATCTTCGCGGAAAAACTATCAAAGAGCCCCAGCCATGCATCCAGGGGAAAATTGGTGAGCCCGGCCCGCATGCGATCTATCCAGTCGCCCTTGGAAAAGACTAGCGGAAAATGCAAAAGCCGGTAGAGCGGATACGTCCCCGTATTTTTAAGAAGCTTGATGTGCCGAAGGGGGTGCTCCACCTGATCCTGCACCTCGAGGATATGTTTGTACTCGATCCGAACAGGAATCTCGTCGAGGAAGAATCGATCCTTCATTCCGCCTGGGGCTGATTCGAACGCACCGGGATTGTTAAAGAGCTTCCGGCGCTTCTCTACGGGGGGAATGCTGTCCCTATAGTATATATCAAACACAAGGGCATAGTGCGGATTCAGTTCATCCTGCTGGGAGCGCCGGTCGATGCAGATGCAGTCGACACCATCCCACTGGCGCATAGTATCGATCAAAAATGCAGAGACTTCTTCAGACTTTCGTTTCATTCAGTCCAACCTTTACGGTTTTAATTATACCATGGCGATAACTTTTTCGCTATGCGTGGAAGCCGAGGATTCCTCAACCTCCGATGACCATATATACTTGAAAGTACATGGATCGTTTGATATTGATGACCCGGCCCTACGGCAACATCCGTCGGCAGCTTTGGATGCTGAAACGAGAGGCCTTTGACTGGAACTGCGACAATGCGTCGATGGCTCTGCCGGAAGGATTTACATGCGGATGGTTTATGCTTCCTGAGCGGACCGTCGAAAATCGCTCCAGAAGAGCTTTTTCGGAACACGCCCAAGCCATGCTGAGTCGGCATGCAGACAGCATATGCGCCGCGCTGCCCGATACGTTTCACTTCAGCTCGATTGCAGAGGAAGGTGGTAGGGTCATATTGAAACTCGACGAAGAACTCGATGTCCCGAGGTTGAAGGTTGCCCTGGAGCGGTTCGCCTTGGAGACAGGCCTCGAACTGTGCGCGGAGGATCCCGTTCCGCACGCGCACGCAGGAATATGGCTGGGCAGCAGGATGCCAGCGCCCACCTCCCTCAGTTTTAAAAAATATCAGCTTGTGCTATATCTGGCCGAGTTACCTGAAACAGCATTCGTTGGTTTTCAGTTCAAGACCGTGGCTCGTGTGCATCGCAGAGTCAAAGCCGATCTTTGCTCCGAAAAAACAGGGTGATCAGGGAGGATCGATGTCGAAAAAATTATTTGCAGTCGTGGTGGTCGTTGCATGTATCGGTGCGCTGACAGTCGGCGCACAGCAGAATACCGGCAATTCGTCGGAAGTCGTAAGGAAGAAGGGCGACCAATCTATCACAATCCTGGCGGGAGGGGTCATTCCTCTCTTTGTGCTCGACAGCACGGGGGCCATCATATCGCCATCCAACATGTATCCTGGAGCATCCTTCGACGTGCAGTACCGCTACATGCTCGGAAACCACATAGGCGTCGGCGGTTCGATTTCGGGGGCTTTCGTGACGACCATAGGTGGTGGAACCCTCTTCTTCGCGCCGATTGGGGCGACGGCCGCGTGGATCGGCGGCGGAGACCCTCTGGAGTATGAGGCTTTCACCGAACTGGGCATGAACATAATGCGGCTGTACGGCAATGGTCTCATCGAACCTTACGCGAAGCTAGGAGCGGGCATGTCTCGCTATGTGACCTCGGCCTGGGGCATCGGCGTAAAGGTTGCGTGGTGTTTCTTTCCCGAGTTCCATTTCGGCAGCTACAGCAACCTGAACTGTTATGCCAATTTCCTGCAATTCTCAATCGGCGCCAGTTATCATTTTTAAGGAGATCAACCCATGCATAAAGCTACAAAACTCGTGGACAGGCGATTCGGAACCCCTAAAAAAACCGAGAGGCGCCCTTCCTTCCTCGGCGGATGGATCGCCGCCGCGATCCTCGTGGTGCTGGTCTTTGCAGGCTGTGACAATACTTTTTCGGTCTTCCAGACGATCGCCGAAGAAAAAAAACAGGTGGGCGAAGACCTCTTTAAGAATACGACCGTGCGCGCGATGGCGGATGACGGCTCAAACTACTACGCGCTTCTTTCGCAGGTCGTGTGGCGGGCAAAATCTGGAAACAGCTGGAATGTTCTGGCCGTCAACGGCTCAAGCGACTACTTCGCCGCGGGGCTCGCCGGCGACGGAACAAACGTCTATGTAGCGAAAGCCGACGACAACAATGTGCTCGACGACATCTATACAACGGGCGATAGCGGTGCTACCTGGACGGCGATGAATGCGAAGGCCGCCATCGGAAGCGGCGCCTTCGTCGACTGGCTCAGGTACGTGGGCAGTACCCTCTTTGTGGCCGTGCACAACAGCGCATATAAATACTCGCTGTATTACTATAATGGAAGCTCGTTTGTGAGCGCTGGCACCGAGGTCTCAGGCCTGGCCACCCCGCTCGTCGACATCGTGTACGACGGCAGTTCTCTGTACTGGCTCATCTCCGACAGCAAGGTCTATAAAGGTTCCCCCGGCTCCATCGCTGCCGACACGACGGCGTCCAACCCAAACTACGACGAGTACCTTCTCGGCATCGCCTCCGACGGAGCCGGCCGCATCATCGTCTCAAGAAGGGACGGCTACGTGTACAGCTACGCTTCTGGCGCATGGATGAGCACCAAGATAAAATCATCCACCAAGCTCGGGCCGGTTTTTTTCCTCAGTCTGCCCACATCCAGCCAGCGCATCCTCATCACCAAGGGGATTTCCCCCTTCGGCTACATGGAGTATGACGAATCCTCATCTGCGCTTAAGGAGAACGGCAGCAGCTTCGTCACCACCTCGTCGAGCATCTACTACACGACGATACGCTCCAAGGAGGTGCAGGCGTTCTGGCAGCCCGCAACCGAATACGACGCAACGAAAAAAACACTCTTCATCCTCCTTGCATCGGGGAGCACAGACTCCTATGCGCTGTATCGAAATGATTATACTATAAGCTCGGGGAGTTGGAGTGGCTGGACAGCCGAATGACATGCAGTCGCATCCTTTATTCGGGCCGAGCTCGGTCTCGGCCTCTCGGTCCTCCGAGGAGCCGCTCGCGTCGCGCATGCGCCCGCGCACCCTGGACGAGTTCGTCGGTCAGGAGCACATCGTCGGCGAGGGGAGACTGCTGCGGCGGGCCATCCAAAAGGATCAGCTCAGCTCGGTGATCTTCGCAGGCCCGCCAGGAACCGGCAAGACGACCCTCGCCAGGATCATCGCCAACACGACCAAAAGCCACTTCATTACGCTCAACGCGGTGCTCTCAGGGGTGGCGGACCTCCGCGAGGCCATCGAGCAGGCCAAGACATACCGCGACATGTACGCGAGGAAAACCATCCTCTTCGTTGACGAGGTGCACCGCTGGAACAAGAGTCAGCAGGACGCCCTCCTGCCGTGGATCGAAAACGGCACGGCGATCCTCATCGGCGCCACGACGGAGAACCCCTTTTTCGAAGTGAACCGTGCCCTCCTTTCACGTTCGAGAGTGTTCGTGCTGAAGCCGCTGACTCGAGACGACCTTTTCAAGGTCGCCCACATGGCGATCGAGGACAAGGAGCGCGGCTACGGCAAGTACACCGTAGCGTTCGAAGAGGGAGCCCTCGAGCACATTGTGGACACCGCGGATGGAGACGCACGGAGCCTGCTCAACGCCCTCGAACTGGCCATAGAGACGAGCACTCCAACATGGCCTCCGCCGGAAGGCACAACCCTCCGCATCAGCATGGACGACGCAGAAGAGAGCATCCAGCGCCGCGCCGTGCTCTACGACAAGGACGGGGACTACCACTTCGACACCATCAGCGCCTTCATAAAGAGCGTGCGCGGCTCGGACCCCGACGCGGCGCTCTACTGGCTCGCCCGCATGGTCTACGCAGGGGAAGACCCCGATTTCATCCTGCGCCGCCTCCTCATACTCGCCTCCGAGGACATCGGGCTCGCCGATCCCAACGCCATCAATGTCGTCGCGTCCTGCGCCCAGGCCTTCGACCGCGTTGGCCTGCCCGAGGGGCAGTTCCACCTCGCCGAGGCCACCCTCTACTGCGCCCTCGCGCCGAAATCGAACACGACGCTCGGTTACTTCGACGCCCTCCAGGCCGTACAGACAGATCAGGCCGAGGTGCCTGACCATCTCAAAGATGCCAACCGCGACAAGGCTGCCTTCGGCCACGGCGAGGGTTACCTGTATCCGCACGCCTACCGCGACCACTGGGTCGCGCAGCAGTACCTGCCCACAAGCCTCGCCGGCAGGCTCTTCTATTTTCCTGGCAGTCTCGGATTTGAAGGGACAAGGCGCGCCGAAGTGCTGAGGCGCAGAGAGGCGCAGCTTGCGGTGCTCCCGCAGGATGTCGAGGAGGAAGATAGGCAGAGCCTTGTTTGGTCGAAGCAGGGAGAATCCCGCGCGCGTTGGAGGGCGCGGAGCGAATCCTCGGCGACCGAACGCCTCCTCGCCATCCGCGTCGCAGTCTTCGACTGGCTCGCGCCTAGGGCAATCGACAACATGCTCATCGTAGATCCAAGGAGTGGGTTCTACGCGGTGGAGGCGCTGCGCAGGACTGCAGAGGGCAAAGCCTTCATCGTCCTCGGCGATGAGGGAGCAAAGCTCCAGCTCGAAAATCTGAGCAAGTCGGTCCAGGACATCGTGAGGCCAGAGATCGCCCTCTATGAAGATCTGAGCGATCCAAGGGGCGATACAAAAGCAGGCCGCCCTCTCGAGGCTTACATCCTTGAGGCGAAGCCCGATTATCTTCTTCTGTGTGAGGCTGAACGGATTCCGCCGGAACTGTGCGCTGCGCTCGTGGGCGCTGTATCCCAGATCAAGGAACCCGCACCAAGGATCGTCGCATTCGACATCGACGCGGCCCGTTCATCCATGCTCTCCGAGGCCCTCTCCTCGATACCGAGCCTCTCGGAGAACGAACGCGCCCTCCTCGGTCGCCTGGCTGAATTCGAGCGGGGCCTCGGCCACGGCCCGACCTACAGCCCGGCGGCGTCTTCTCGTGCGTCTCGCCGCTGGGAAGATGTGCTGGAGGCCTCAGCATCGGCGCTGCGCATCCGCACCGCCGAGCTGTGCACAGCATATCCCCGCCCCCTCGACGAAAAAGACCCGGAACGGTGGCTCGATCCTGCAAACCCCTACGGTGCGGAATTCCGAACGAAGTTCTCCGAACGCGAGCGCAACCTGCTGCAATCGCTCATGCAGCGATACAACAAGGCTCCCTCGTGGCCGATTTTCATCACCGTCTTGGAATTGTACCCAGCCTGATTTTGCGCGATGCTTCATAAAAGGGCTTCAAGGGAGGTTTCTGCGGGCCCCGCTTGGGCTTTTTCAGCACGCGGCATTCGAGACTGGCTGCAGCTTCAGACGCGCGCTGATGTTCCTGGCTGTCCTGACCACGCTGAACTCACTGCACATCTGCTCATAGAAGGCTTCCGCCCTCATGTCGATTTTCCACGCTTCGCCCCGCAGGTACGCAGGGAACCACTGCTCCGCAAGAATTTTCCAACTCTCTTCTTCCTGACCGGCGGCGATGGGAAAGAACCTGATCCCCGCCAGCTGCGAGGCTCTGAACATGCTCGCGGATGCGCCGATCGCCACGATGCTCGAACGCTCGAAGCCTGCGGACAAGGCAGCCCTGAGATACTCGCCCGGCCTGCCTCGCTCCTTGCCTGCGATGCGGTAGAAACACTCGCCCAATCCGGCATTCTGCCACATTCTCATCGCGGACATCTCCGCAAGGCTGCTGTAGACGAGTACCTCAGCGCGCGGGGCCACATACTTTGCGCTCCGCAGAAATTCTTCGGCGGTGCTGAAGTGCGGCACCCTCCCAAGCTCCTGAATGAGTCCCTCGGCCATCGAAAACCAGTCGATGATCATCATCTCCACGGGATGTCGTTCTTCGAGCCTGAAAAGATCGTCCATCGTGTTCTCGGAGAGGCTGTATTTTTCCAGGGTTTTGATGATCACCGACCGCTGCATGGAGGGGAAAAGCACATTCAGCACCCGGAGTGAGGCGAGCAGAATCATGAGAGGATGCCCCCCCCTCAGAGAAGTCTCAAGCGCGACCGTCCTCCACACCTCGCCCACGACCGCAGGGTCCACATTGCCGCCAAAGCATCCGATGAAGGAGGGCAAATACGCAGTCTCATGCCAGTAGCGATTGATGTCGAAGACAGCGCCTTCCGATTCTATAATGACGATGATCTGTTTGTCGTGCAAATGCAAAGGCTGATCCGACCCAAGCGAGGCTGTGGCCTGGCCGACTGTCTTCTGAGAAAATCCTCCACCGCGGCTTCGTCGATGCATCATAGGTTTCGTCAACTGCCCCGCTTCCACTGCATGAACGATTCTCACTGCTGTCCTCGCTTATACGTATCGGCACCTCGGACACGGTGCTTGATGCTCTTGACGCACACGTCGGCCTTGCGCATGCTGTATGCGTGAATGCCAAACATTTCACCTCCATCGACGAGGTGTACGACTTCGTCTTGGGATATGTCAATGTCGAGAAGGGCCAAGCGACCGAATTCAAACTCGACCGCATGCGCTGGATGGCCAACGAGCTCGGAAATCCACAGCTCGGCAGAATCACGGTGCACGTCGCCGGCTCCAAAGGCAAGGGCTCCGTGGCGACGCTCATCGCTAAGGCGCTCCAAGCCTTAGGACTGAGAGCCGGCCTCTATACGTCCCCCCACATACTCTCTTGGAAGGAGCGGATCACCGAGGCTGGACTAGACATGCCGGACGAGATCATCTTGAAGGCGGCCGATGAGGTCTTCTCTCTCGTAGAGGGCAGAGCTGCGGCATTCTTCCCGGGATGCGAGCTACCGACGTACTTCGAGCTGACGACCCTCATTGGCTTCTGCGCCTTCCGTCTTGCTGGCCTTGATGCCCAGGTCATCGAGGTTGGACTGGGCGGGCGGCTCGATTCGACGAACATCGTGTCGCCCGACGTGTGTGCGATCACGCCCATAGAGCTCGAGCACACACAGTTTTTAGGCCCGACGATACCTCTCATCGCCGCGGAGAAGGCGGGAATAATAAAGGGCAACGTCCCGGTCTGCACGATGCAGCCGCGGCCAGAGGCGCTCGAGGTGATCTCCGCCAAGGCGAAAAGCGTGGATGCCCCCTGCTTTGTCGTCGGGCGCGATGTCATAGTTTCCCAGGTCGGAGTAGACCTGACGGGCACCCGCTGCAGGCTTGAGGCGACACAGACCACGCCGCCGGCCCTCCGTGCCATGATGTCAGAAAGGTCGCTTGAGCTGAAGACGTCGCTCGTGGGTTCGATCTATGCGGGCAACATGGCGCTCGCCGCGCTTGCGCTCTCGCAGCTGCCCGTTTCCCTGAGCGCAGAGCAGCTTCAGAACGGCTTCGCCTCCGCATCGATGCCCGCGCGCTTCGAAATCGTCTGTCGCTCGCCATTCATCGTGCTCGACGGAGCACACACACCAGAGTCGGTGCGAACCATACTCACCACGTTTCTCCAGCTCGCACCGGAGCCAAAAGTGCTGCTCTTCGCCTGCGCCTCAGATAAAAGGCACGAGGAAATGGCCGCACTCCTCGCCCCTCACTTTGAATCGATCATCGTCACGAGGCCGGGGACCTTCAAACAGAGCACGCCGGCTGCCGTCTTCGCAAGTTTTCAGAAGTACAGCCCTACGGTGACGCTCCTCGAACACACGGAAGAAGCGATCCAAAGGGCTGTCTCCACCGCGCAGGAAAAAGGCGGAAGCCTCCTCGTCACAGGATCGTTCTACCTGTGCGCAGAGTTCACAAAATCGAAAGTATGCTCTGAACAAGGCCGATTATCGCCCCCAGAATACCGCCGAGCCACGTAATCCAAGCCAATTCCTTTTTGACGACCTTCAGCACGATCCGTTCCACTTCCCTCATGTCGAGGCTGTCGATCTTCTCGGAGACCATCGAAGGTATATCGAGGGCCGCGACGAGGGACGGCATGCGGGTCTCGAGCAATGTTAAAAGAGCGCTGGCGAGCGTCAGTGAAGTGTGTTCTAGTTCCTCACTGCGGATACCAAAAAATTCTGCGATCGTCTTTCCCCGGGCGGATTCTCGTAAAACCTGCACGAACACTGCACCGATCGTCGTGGACGACTGGTCTGGCTCGTGCTCCACAGCGCGCACAAAGACCGAGAGGAGAAAGTCGGAAGCATCCTTTGCGGAAATGGAGAAGCCTATAAGCTTTTTTATCTGCAGTCCGGCAAGACGGTCGTAGGTCTGTTCCGCCCTCTGCCGCAGCTCCTCGGATGATTCTCTGAGGGAGCCGAGCGCCGCCTCGAGAACGCCCCTGTCGGCCCTGCGGTCCGCCCCGGAGACGAAGGGCGCATCGGTTTTTGCGCGCTGATCGATCAGCGCCGCACACAGCGCCTCTGATATTTTCTGTGGAGTGGAAGGATCCTTCAGTACCCGTTCTATCGTCTGAATAAGGTCCTCGATGGTCTCGGGCATCGTCTGGGCTATCTTCGCGTCGTAACCCGCAATGGACACGAAGAGGCGCTGAAAGGTCCCAAGTCGGTCGAGCGCCCTCCTGACAAAGGCGAGTGCCTCTGCTTCAAGGCGCGCCTTAAATGCATCGTTGTGCAGAAAATCGTCGATGTGCGGCAAAAAAAATTCGTAGGCCCGAGGGACGAGGGCGTCGGTCAGTGCCCGGATCATCCCGTCCGGAGGAAGGTCTACAAGGGCGCGGAGAAGAAGGCGAGCGTTGGGCTTCTCGTCGGATATGGCCATCGGGGAGGAACCTTGCCGCCCAGCAGATGCCGCTTTTGTGATCGCGCCGACAAATTGCTCTTTGGATACAACATCGCGCAGCTGACATTCACCGATGCGGTTAAGAAAATCGGCGAATATTCCCTTTATGGTTGCCTGAAGGTCCGCCGATGCCGCGAGCCGACGCAGGGATGCCATCATCTGGAGAGAGAGCGAAGAATCATCCACGCCGTCGAGGCTGGTGGCATCGACGGATGCGCGCCGGCCGGCAAAGAGACGCTCTGCATCTTGGCCGAGGAAGCCTTCGAGGGCTGTCCTTATGGCCTTCGCCGCCGTCGTCTGAATTTCAGGCGACTGGATTCTCTTTGTGATCACTTCGGGGGTAAGAAGTTCCTGGGCGAGGGTTTCGCCGAGGCTCACCGCGAGCTTGTCCTTCTCTCGGGGGAGAATACCCGGAGTAAAAGGCAAGCGGATCCCCGCGATGCGGACGGTCTTGTAAGGCCGAAAGAGCATCTTGATGGCGAGCCAGTTCGTGAAATATCCGATGACCGCGCCAATGAGCGGCGGCATTATCCACGTCTTGAAGAAGTCCATATTATTCCATCCTGCGCGCTGCGCTGCGGGCCTGAGTCTCGTCGGGATACGTGTTGGCATCGCGCATGGGAACCCAGCCTGACAGCCCTGCATTCTGAACTCTGAACCAGAGTGCCCCTCGATCGGTCTCGTCCGTACTGAACTTGCTCTCCAGAATCTTCAACACCATTCCCCTTCGGAGGAGGCCAAGATCGCGGGAGGCGGCGGAAGGCTCCGACTTCAGCTGACAATACAGCGAAGCGACGACGAGCCATTGGGCGCTGCCCCCGAGGCTCTTGTCCTCAGGAAGACGTATCTGGGGTTTACAGCCCGCAATAGCGGTCGGTATCAGCATCGAAACGAGAATGACCATCAAAGTTATTATTAAAGATAATGAAATCTTCTTCATATGCTTTGGGCGCTCACTGACTCGAACGAGAAAAACGAATATACTCAACAATAACTATGCGGAAGCGTATCGGCAAGATGAAGATCGTCACCTTTGCCCTCCTGACTGCTCTTTGGGTTATCCTTGGAACAGGAAAAGTCATCGCCCTGCCGGCACTCGACCTTCACGCAGGTTTTGCGAATGCGTGGACGAGCCTCAACGGGTCGAGTTCGGACACGATGGGCCACCACTGTGGCTGGAGCCTCTCGGCCGACGCGCGCTGGGTGATACGCCTGCCCCTCGATGGGGAGGCGCAGGCGGCATCCACAACATCGGTGTTGATTCTTCCGGGCATGCGGGGCCAATTCACCGCCATGGCCGCATCGAACTGGCTCTCCGACGGCTCGCGCTACAGGGCATGGAGCGCCTTGGGGCTGGGGCCCGAGCTGGGAATCGGCCTTTACATGAGCAACTTCATACTGTCGCACGGCCAGACCTTCCTCGTCGCGGCAGCGGTGCTCGGAAACGTGGCGAACTACACTCAGACAAGCCTTTACAACGCCTACATATCCTGGCTCGTCGAGGCTTGCTGGGAACTGGAACTAGCCAAGGGCTGGGCCCTCTCCACGGCCTTTCCCGTCGAATTCGCCTGCCGCGCGGACGGTCGGAGCATCATCGCCACGGTCAACCTAGGGGTGCGGTATGCGTTCTGAACAAGCATACTCTTATAATAGCCTCACCGAAGGCGCGTCCACCACTGATGTTCGGAGAGCGACGGCGCACGCCGCGGCAAGGAGCAGGAATCTCGCCGCTTCCGTTGCCGCCTCCGCAGGCGCGCACGCTCGCCATGGGCTGTGCGCCCTCGCGCTGCTCGCCCTGGCGGGGATATTCGTGCTCGCCCTTTGGGGCTGCGAGCTATTTCCTTCCAATGCCTCGTCCTTCAGCGGGACGAAGTACGCGGTCGTGGTGGGAATCAACGACTACACCGATAGCCGTGTAAACGACCTGAGCTACTGCGTCGCGGACGCGGACTCGATGAAGGAGACGCTGGAAGCCTCCGGCTGGACCGTATACCTCATCACCAACCAGGACGCGACGAAGGTAAAGATCGAGGAGGCAATCGCGGCCGTCCCCTCTGGCACGACGACCTTCCTCTTCTACTATTCGGGGCACGGCAGCATCGACAGCTCCGACGACGCCTACATCGTGCCGAGCGATTTCGACGGCTCGACCTATGCCAGCATGATCTCCGCCACCGAGTTCTCGGGCTGGCTCGACGCAGTGACGGCGACCAACAAGCTCGTCATCCTCGACTCCTGTTACTCAGGCGGCTTCGTCGACTCGGGGGATTCGGTGGACAGCATCACCGACGTCGAAGTGCAGCGTGGACCTTCTACCTCGACGAGCATCTCGACGTCCTCGGCTCTGGATATGTTCTTCCGCTTCGGCGAGCTCCTCGCGCAGAACGCGGCCGCCGCGTCATCCGACGTCTCCACCGCGCCCCTCGTGATCTCCGCGGCAGGCTGGGCTGAAGAATCCCAGGAAGATTATCCTCAGGGGGACCCTCGGAATCGGGGCATCAACCACGGCTATTTTACGTATTATTTCCTGCAGTCCGCCGAGACGAACTCCGACGGCAGGATGAAGGGCGACTCGGACGGCGACAACGTGCTCTCCTGCATCGAGGCCTACAACTATGCGAAAACGAAGATCACGGCGGATTCAAATATCTCGGAAAACGAGATATTCATTCCTCACATCAGCGGAGGCCTGCGCGACTTCGCGCTCGTCGACAATCGCTGAGCGTCGACGGCACCCCCTGTCCCCCCTGTGGGCACTCCATGTGGACCCGCGCATTTTGTACGCAACCTTCGCGTTCGCGCGCGATCCTTTCCCACTCTTCAGTCGATGAAATCGGTGTCTTCTTTAGAGAACTCTGGGAAGAAATAGACGAGGACCCCCGAACTGCGGACCCTCACCTGGGCTATGTTCTTCTTCGCAAGGCTGTCGAGCTGGCGCTGGGCCTCTTCGATGGGAATGTTCGCCTCTATCGCAACTTCGCCGGCCGTGACCATGCCGTTGTTCGCCTTTGCAAGGCGAAGGATGACGCGCTCTGGGCTGTCATCGCGGCGCACCCGCGGGACAAAGCCGACATCCTGGTCGCCGTAGAGATCGTAGCCCAGCGCATCCTTGGCAGCGGCAGTGATATTCGCCTCCCTCACCTGACTGGGGAGCGTGACGAGGTCGTAGATGCAGCCTACGCCGCCGAGGCCTCCCGTGAGGAGCCAGAGAACCCCTGTGCCGATCTTGCCGAGATAGAAGCGATGAAATCCGAGCGCCCCGAAACCGGAGATGAACCACAAAAAATACGCGATCGAAAGATTGTACCTCACACCTTTCCTCGTCGTCGACAGTCTTGGAATCTGATCCATGGGATTTGACCACACCACGCCTATCGTGCTAAAAAGAGTATACGCATTTTACGGCGCAACGAAAAGTCATACGAGACATTTTTAGGGAGATTCTCATGGCGCTTCTTCCAACCGTCAAACAGCTGCTCGCGATGGAGCCAGAGGGACAAGATGTCACGGTGCGCGGATGGGTCCGCACAAAGCGCGAGACAAAACAATCTGTATTTATCGAAATCAATGATGGTTCCTGTCTTTCGAATATCCAGGCCGTCGTCGACGCTCTTCTTGTGAAAGAAGAGGCCGTCAAGAACACACTTCTCCGCGTGTCGACCGGTGCGAGCGTCGAAGTCCACGGCGCACTCGTGCCGTCGCCCGCCAAGGGACAGAAGGCCGAAGTTTCGGTCAGGACGATCGAGCTTATCGGCGAGGCTCCGGCCGACCGCTACCCTCTTCAAAAAAAGGCCCACAGCCTGGAGTTTCTGCGCGAGCTCGCCCACCTCAGGGTGCGCACCAACACCTTCGGAGCCGTCGCCCGCGTGCGCAACGCCATGGCCTTCGCGATCCATCGCTTCTTTCAGGAGCGCGGCTTCTACTACGTGCACACCCCCATCATCACCACCAGCGACGCCGAGGGCGCAGGGGCGATGTTCCAGGTCACGACCCTCGACCTCGAGGCGCTCGCGAAATCCGGAGGGCCGGTCGAGTACGACAAGGATTTCTTCGGCAAGAAGGCCTACCTCACCGTTTCGGGCCAGCTCAACGTCGAGACCTACTGCCAAGCTCTTTCGCGGGTGTACACCTTCGGGCCCACGTTCCGCGCGGAAAATTCCAACACCACCCGCCACCTCGCCGAGTTCTGGATGATCGAGCCTGAAGTCGCCTTCGCGGGACTCGCCGACAACATCGCGCTGGCCACGGAATTCATCCAGTTCCTCGTCTCCACCGCGCTCACGGACTGCGCCGAGGATATCGCCTTCTTCGACCAGCGCATCCAGCCCGGCCTGCGCGAATCGCTCGAAAAAGTCGCGCAGACGCCCTTCACCCACATGACCTACACCGATGCCATCCGCGAACTGGAGACTTCCCACGCGGAATTCGAGTTCAAGCCCTACTGGGGCTGCGACCTCCAGAGCGAGCACGAGAAATTCATCACCGAAAAGGTCGTCCGCGGGCCGGTGGTCGTCACCGACTATCCCAAAGAGATCAAGGCCTTCTACATGAAGCAGAACAGCGACGGCAAGACCGTCGCCGCAATGGATGTCCTCGTGCCCCGTTTCGGCGAGATAATCGGCGGATCGGAACGGGAGTGGCGCCTCGAGCTCCTCGAAAAGCGGATCGAGGAGCTCGGCCTTGCCAAGGAAGCATACGGCTGGTACCTGGATCTGCGCCGCTTCGGCTCCACGCCCCATTCAGGCTTTGGACTCGGGTTCGAGCGCCTGCTCATGTTCGTGACGGGAATGAGCAACATCCGCGACGTAATCCCCTATCCGAGAGCAGCGCGTCAGGCAGAATTCTGAGGCCGAGGCACATCGATGAAGCAGTATCGCCTTTACCTCATGCTCTTTGTAAGCCTTCTTTTAGTGCTCGGAGTCCGGGGACCCTCAGCCCTCTCGTTGGGCGAATTCAAACAGTTCGGCGTCAGCATCCCCTCCCCTCCTTCTCTGAACGCCCGGTCCGCCATCCTCATCGACGCCGCAACGGGTTCTGTCCTCTACGAAAAAGCCGCGGACATCGAGCTTCCGCCGGCCAGCCTCACCAAGCTCGTCACCCTCCACGTCGTCATGGAACAGATAAAGGCCGGCAAGCTTTCGCCGGACGAGATCATCGAAATCGACCCAAAGGATTGCTCTCCCTACATCCCTTACGGATCGTCGCTCATGTACCTCCAGCCAGGCATGAGGGTCAGCGTGCACGACCTCATGCTGGGCGCCGCGGTCGTCTCAGGCAACGATGCGGCGTACGCGCTGGCCCGGCGCGTCGCAGGCTCGAACGAGAAGTTCGCCGAAATGATGAACAGTGCAGTCCACCAGCTCGGCTTTGAGCATATGACCTTCGTGGAGCCCAGCGGGCTCTCCGAGAAAAACCTCGTCACCGCGCGCGATTTTGCGCTCTTTTGCAGGAAATACATCGAGCTCCACCCCGAGGCGCTCACTGAGCTTCACTCGGTCAAATCGATTCATTTCCCACGGCCGGAACACGCAACTGCCCAATACCACCCCGACGGCATCATCATACAGTACAACCGCAACCCCCTCATCTTCAGCTACGAGGGAGCAGACGGTCTGAAAACAGGGTACATCATCGAAGTCGGCTACAATATGGCCGCCACCGCGAAGCGCGGCGGAAACCGTTTCATCGCAGTGCTCCTCGCCGGCTCCTCGACACCCTACGCGGACGGCGTCAGCTTGCGCACCAAAGACTCGAAGGCTCTGCTCGACTGGGCCTTCGCCAATTTCAGCACGGCAAGACCTGGCTACATGATGCCGAGGCCCCTGCGAGTGTGGTTTGGTAAATCCACGCATGTTCAGCCCGAGCCGGCTGAGGAAGCGGCCGTCACGGTTCCGAAAACGCTCGCAGACCGCGTCACTGCGCGGATCGAACTGCCAAAGAGCGTCAAAGCCCCCCTCCATAAAGGCGAGAACATGGGGCGCATTGTCTACGAAATCGACCATACAGAGATAGGGTCAGTGGACCTCATCTCGCCGCAGGACATTCCGCGGGGAGGATTTTTCAGGACCATCATCGATGGTGTGCTCAGATTTTTTGCATTTATTTTCGGCCAAACATAGGGTGCGCCGCGCACACGGCCGCGCAGAAGGCGGCGGCCGCCTGCCTTCAGGGTGAGATTATACGCTTATGGAGAGTCCACCAGGCGCACCAAGCTTCCTCCTCCGTCAGACACCGAATCTCCGCGTACAATGGACACAAAGCCCTCTTTTTCGAGCTTTTCGGCGCAAAGGAAGACCCGCTCGACATCCGAGGCGAGTTGATGCGACAGCTCCGCCACCGTGAGTGGAGAGGTGCCGAGGAGCCTTTTCAGGATGGCTCCCCTGAGTTCCCGCTCGGAGCCCTTGAAAGGGGGCTGCGCTCGATAGGCCCTCGCCCTTTTCCCGAAATTGTGCTCGTGCACTTTGAGCCATGCCCCGTAATCCATGAGGGCCGTATACCACTGTCGCGGCTGCTCCCTGTCCAAAAGTGCGGCGCCGATATTCTCAAGCTCTCCGTCCCCGACAGGCTCCTCCCCGCTGAAGAAGTGCCGGATGAACACCGTCCGAATGTTCGTTTCCAAGAACACCGATGGGATATTGAAGGCGAATGCCAGCACCGCGCGGGCGGTGTAGACGCCGATGCCAGGAAGCTTTCGGAGCGCCTCCTCGGAGGCCGGCACGGTATCATCATACTCCTCGGCGAGAATCTTCGCAGTCTTATGCAGCGAGAGCGCACGTCTGTTGTAGCCGAGCCCGCTCCATGCCGCGAGGACCTCGGCGACGGAAAGCCTGGCGAGCGCTGAAGGACGCGGAAAACGCTCGATCCACCGCGGATACACTGCCACGACGCGCGGCACCTGCGTCTGCTGGAGCATGATTTCGGAGACGAGAATCGCCCATGGGCTTGCGTCGCCGCGCCACGGGAGCTCGCGGTAGCAGGCCCGCCCCTTTTCGAACAAGAATGTTCGCGCTACAGCGATCTCTTCAGCCGTAGATATGGACAAATTCATGCAAAAGTTCTTCGGCTCTGGCCCTGCAGCTGCCGCACACTGTGCCGATCTTCGTCGCCTCCTGGAGTGTATACCAGTCGTGCGCGCCATGCCTTACGGCCTCTTCTATATCTTTATCGCTGATATTGAGGCATTTGCAGATGATCTGGGCATCTTCGTCCTTGAATTCCCCGGCCCTTCCCTTTTTCTCGAGATAGACGTCGATCGCCGCGCGGAGGGCCTTGTCGCCCAGCACCGAACAGTGAATTTTGTTTTCTGGCAAGCCGCCGAGGCGACTGGCGATGTCCGCAGGCTTGATGTGGTACGCATCGCGTATGTGCATACCTTTGATCGTCTCCGAGAGCATCGAGGTCGACGCGATCGCGGAGGCACAGCCGTAGGTCTTCCAGCGAACATCGGTGATGATGTCGTCCTCGATCTTCAGCATGAACATCATCTGGTCGCCGCACTTTATGTTGCCCACCATGCCCTCGGCATCGGGGCGGAAGTCTTTATCTTTCTCCGGGTCGTAGACATTGCGCGGATTGGTGAAGTGATCTTTGACGGTGTCCGAGTACAGCCACTGAAATACATCCATTATCCTACTCCTGTATAGCATTACCTGATTTTCTGGGCGAATTCTTCCAGAGGAACGGTCGACATCTTCCGCAGGCGTGCGATGATCGGCGGCAGCTTTTCGGCGACGTAGCGTACGTCCTCCTCGGTCGTATACCTGCCGAGCGAAAAGCGGATCGAGCCGTGCGCGAGTTCTGGGCCAAGGCCGATTGCCATGAGCACGTGCGAAGGGTCCAGGCTCCCCGAAGCGCATGCCGAGCCTGTGGAGACTTCGATCCCTTCCATGTCGAGCGAGAGCAGAATCGATTCTCCCTCAGCGCCGGGGAAAGAGATGTTCAGGGTGTTCGGCAGCACCTGGACAGGATGGCCGTTGATGCGCACCAACGGGATTCTCTCAAGGATCAGATCGCGCAGCATTGCCCTGAGGCGCCCGACACCTTGCCCGTACTCCGCGAGCTCAGCCTTCGCGAGCCTCGCTGCCTCCCCGAACCCTATGATGCCGAGGTTGTTGTAGGTTCCGGCCCGGACGCCGTTCTCCTGGTGCCCGCCGCGAATCAGAGGCTCGATGGGGGTTTTCGGGCGCACATAGAGCGCCCCGATGCCCTTGGGGCCGTAAATCTTATGGCAAGAGAGGGTCAGATAATCGACATTCCACTCCTCGACAGAGACGGGAATCTTCCCTACGGCCTGCGTCGCGTCGGTGTGTACGAAGGCCCCTTCGACCTTGGCAAGCCTGGCAATTTCACCGATGTTCTCAATGGTGCCGATCTCGTTGTTGGCTGCCATCACGGAGACTAAGAGGACATCGGGCCCAAGTTCGGCACGGTATGCATCCATGTCGACGAGCCCGTCGCGGTTGACGGGGAGGAAGACGACGGGGAAGCCCTCTTCCTTGAGGTGTACCGCCGCATTGAGCACACAGGGGTGTTCGATGGCCGTGGTGATAATCTTGCGCCTGGCCTGTTTTCTGCCTATCAGGAACATGGTGTTGAAGACGGTGTTGTTGGATTCGGAGCCGCCCGAGGTAAAATAGACAGATGAAGACTCCTTGGCGCCGATGAGGTCCGCCACGTTCGCCCTCGCCTCTTCAATCTCGGCGCGGGCCTTTCGGCCAAGTTCGTGCAGGCTCGATGCATTCCCGTAGATGTCGAGGGCCCTCACCATGAGGTCGCGGACTTCAGGCCTTAAGGGAGTCGTGGCGTTATAGTCCATGTAGACAAAGCGGAAATCCATGTGCATTTCTCCTTTCAGGCCCAGATTTTAGACCTAGACGTCAGCCCCTAGCGACGAAGTCGCGCTGGGAAGATTCCGGGGCAGGCAGAAATCCCGGCTCGGCGATCTCGGCGAGCGTCACCGATTCGAGGTAGGCGTCCACGACGCGTTTCAGGCCAAACCAGAAGGGCCTGGGCAAGCAGGCCTCAGAGACCATGCAGAAGCCTGCATCGTCGAGACACCCCACCGGCGTTATTTCTCCTTCTGTTGCTCGCACCACGTCGCTCATCAGAATCAGTTCAGGATCCCTGGCGAGCCTGTACCCTCCGCTCCGGCCTCTGACGGCGACGACCAACCCAGCACTTTTGAGCTGGCCCAGTATCGCTTCAAGGTACTTGAGGGGAATACGCTGGGCCTCAGCGATGCTCGCGACACTTGCAGACTTCGTCCGAACAAGGTGCACGAGCGCACGAATCGCATACTGCGTCTTGGTGGGTACCTGAAACACGATAAATTCCTACTTGGTTAGTCTGAATATATACTATCGCTATCCGCGCTCTGTTTGTCAACTACTTGAGCAGTTCGACGTGGTCGAAGCTGCGGTTGATCGAGAGCTCCTCGAAGACAAAGCCATACTCGGTGGTGCCAGCAGGTCTGTCGTGACAACCACCGGCTGCAATCGTACGCGCCAAAATTCGTCCGAGGCCTGGCCCCATCATGAACCCCTGGCCGCACATGCCTGTTGCCTGCAGGAAATTCACCGCGGCATCAGGGTATCCTACGATCGGCAATCCATCGGGGGTCATGGGATACATGCCTCGCCATGTCCTGCGCACGCGGAGGTTCCTCATCCGCGGGTAGAGCTCGAGCATCCGTCGAACGACGAGGGGCAGAAACGTCGACGTGGAGTCCTTGTCCCGCCCCCAAATCTGCGGCCGCGGCGTAATGCAGAACACGACCTGTCCGGTGGCAGCCTGATAGAAATAGTAGTTGCCCGACTCCGCATCGGAGCGGATGTCGACGATCATCGGCTCCATGAAGCGTTCGACTGGCTCGGTGACCCCCGCTTCGTGGCAGTCCGGGAACACGGGGAGTTCGAAGCCTGCGAGCTTGGCGATGTCCGAAGCCTTGGCGCCCGCGGCGTTCACAAAAAGATCCGCACGAAACTCCTCGTCGCCCACCCACATCGAAATGACCTTGCTGTCCTCCACGCGGATTCTTTCGATGCGAGAATTGAAGAAAAAAGAGACTCCAGCGTCGAGCGCCAAGCTGTGGAAGGCGCTCCCCGCCATGAGAGGAGAGGCGTAGCCATCTTCTGGGCTGAATGTCCCTCCCCTGAGCCCATCCATGAGAATGCCCGGCGCCAAGCGCGCGACAGCATCGGGATTCACCCAGTCTATATGCAGACCTGCGGCCTTCTGTTTCTCCAGAAGCGAACGGAACTGGCCTTCAGTCTCCGCATCATACGCCACATAAAGGTAGCCGCCGGGTCGCCACTCGATATCGAAGCCGTATTGAGCCTCAAGCGTCGAGAATATCTCGATCGATTCGAGACAGATGCGGATTTTGGCCGCATCCGAATGCGTCGCCCGCACGCCGCCGATTGCGGCCCTGTTCTGCCCTCTGCCCCAGGAGGCCTCCTCATCGACGACCGCCACGTTCAGCCCCCGTTGGGCAAGCTGCCAAGAGAGGGGCAGCCCTACGGAGCCCGCGCCGACGATCACCACGTCAAAGTGTTTCATGGGGCCCCCCTTGCGCCGGCGTCCTTGCCTCCCAGTTTATGCAGACCCTCGTTGACCAGAGCACCCATCGGCACTTCCATAAAGAGCGGCCTATGCGTCGGCGGCTCCACATCGGCAAAGTCTATGCCCGCCAACGCAAATGCCTTTGCAACAAGCTGGGAACAGGTCTTGCCTCCGCAGGCTCCCATGCCCACGCGGAGGGCCTTAAGCTGATTGACGTCGCGGACATTGTGCCTCTTGATGAACTCGACGGCCTGCCTGAGCGTGATGCGCTCGCAGCGGCAGAGCACGGCATCAAGATCATCGACGGCCTCGGCCTGGACCTCCCCCTGTTCTCCGCCCAGGGGGAGGGTCAGCGCTTCAGGTTGGACGCGGATTCCGGCGATTTTCGAGGCATGTTCGACGTTCACCTTGAAGGTCAAGAGCCACGTGTTCCTCGCCGCGACCTTGCGCTTGGCGACGACCGCAGCCCTCTCGATGAAGCCCCCCTTCTGATCGACGAGGTCCATTTCGGCGCCTATATCGAAGTCTGCGTTGAATTCCCAGGGCAGAACGACCTGGGCCTTATCGTCGGAGACCCTCCGCACAAGCGTGATGGCGAGGCCGGGGCACACTGCGACGCAGGAACCACAGCCCGTACATCGGTTTCCCGCAAAGTACGGTAGATCCATGATGGTGCCCCGCAGGGACTTGAGCTGAATCGCGCCCACGGGACAGACGGTCGCGCAAGGATTACAGGGAATCTCCTCAGCGCAGAAGAATACGGGTCTCCACTCGGGGCCAGGAATGACGAAAGACCGCTCGTAGCTGTCGCCCGGCCGTGAGGCCAGCACCTGCCGCGTGGTCTCCCAGTCGACATGTATCGCCGTTTTTTTGCCGAGCATGCACGCAAGGCGTACCGCAGCCGTCTTTCCCCCATAGATTGCGCTCGAAGCCTCGGCTATCTCAGCAGCATCCCCGGCCGCAACCGCCATAATCCCGTAGCGCTGCGCCTGTTCAAGAAATTCATTGCAGGGCGAGAGCCCCACGGCGATGAGGATTGCATCGACATCATAGACTCTGGAAGTTCCGGGAAGAGGCTGAAATTTCTCGTCGACGGCCGCGACGTACGCCCTCTCCACTTTCTCCGCGCCTTCCGCCCTCACCACTGTCGAATTCAGAAAGATCGGCACACCCATGCGCCGAATCTTGTCGGCGTGCACCTGATAGCCAGTGATTCTACCCGCCGCCTCGAAGATGCCCGCGACGCCGATCCCTGCCTGAAGGGCGTGGTACGCGGCGATGAGGCCCACATTGCCCGAACCGACGATGAGAATGTTCCGGTACGCTTTCACAAGGTCGCGGTTGACGAGGGTCTGGAAGGCGCCTGCCCCGATGACGCCGGGGAGGTCCCAACCGGGAAACTGCAAGGCCTTCTCCCGGGCGCCGGCCGCCACGACGAGGGCGGTGAACTCAACGATGAGATAGGATTCATAGTTGAGGAAAATGCCGGCCTTTCTGTCCTTATAGAGCCCGACGACAGGGGCATTCGTGAGAATCGTCACCGACGGGTGGCGGGTGGCCTCGCCTTCCAGAATGCGGGCGATGTCGATGCCTCTGGTCCCTGCATAACAGTCCGCCTCTGATCCAAAAAACTTGTGCGTCTGCAGGACGAGCTTTCCGCCCGCGCGGGGCTTGTCGTCGGCCACGAGCACCTGATACCCCATCTCCCCGAGCTCCGCTGCGGCCGCCAGGCCAGCCGGCCCTGCCCCGATGACGAAAATGTCGGTGCGGATCGAGCGTCGTTCCGCCTGCACAAGCGGTTCGTCCTGGGCAGGCAGCTGTGGTAAACCCTTAAGCGTCCGTACATCCATTCCCTCAGCAACCGGCGTCATGCACGCCTTCTTGGGAACTCCGTCGATCAGCATTGTACACTGAGAACACTGGCCGTTGGCGCAAAACAGTCCCTGGGCCGCCCCGTCCCTGTGGTGATATGAAAAGACGTGGTGCCCTGCGGCGATGAGGGACGATGCCACAGGTTCTCCCTCGAATCCAGAAATCTCCTCCCCATCGAAATAGAAGGTAACGCGGACCCTCTCTTTCTGCACGGAGAGAACAGGATGCTGCTGTATGCGGTTCATATGCATGCAAGCGTACGATCGAAAGCAAATTCTGTCAAGGAAGATCATCATTTGATAGGATTTATCACATTCTACACAGTTATGCGAAACACCTGTAGAACGGTGCCGTGGTATGCGGACAGTCCATGACATCATGTTTGAGCTTTGTACTGCAGCCTCTGGACAGAAGTGCCCCATCTGTTGGACTATCAAAGCGGATGAACATTCTCGACATTACAGATGAATTTCGGGGCAAGCGCGTCACGGTGATGGGGCTCGGGCTCCACGGCGGCGGTGTCGCGAGCGCGCGTTTTTTTGCAAAGGCCGGGGCCGAGGTGACGGTGACCGACCTGCGAGGGCCCGAGATCTTGGAGCCAGCGATGCGGCAGCTCGAGGGCCTTCGTGTCCGCTATGTGCTTGGCGCTCACCGCGAAGAGGATTTTGCGGACGCGGACATTGTCATAAAGAATCCTGCGGTGCGCCGCGACTCGCCCTTTTTAAGGCTCGCCAGGCGGGTAGAGACCGACATCTCGATATTCTTGCGCTACTCCAAGTCGCCGCTGATCGCAGTGACGGGATCGAAGGGAAAATCGACCGTCGCATCCGCGATATGGCATGTGCTTTCGAAGCACTATGAGCATGCGCTGCTCGGCGGGAACATCACGGTTTCGCCCCTCGATTTTCTCGATCAGACCACCCCCGACACCCCCGTAGTGCTCGAACTTTCGAGTTGGCAGCTCGGCGATCTTCACGGTATGGGCATCCTGAAGCCTGTGGTGGCGGTCATCACCGCAATCTTTCCCGACCACCTCAACTACTATAGCTCCATGGAGGCCTACGTGGCCGACAAGCGCGTCATCTACGAATCTCAGGACAAAAACTGCTACACCGTCTGCTGTGCGGATCAGGAATGGGGACTATCTTTCGCAAAAGAGACCCGCGCGCTGGTGCTGTGGTACACCGAAAGGACGCTCCCTGCATTGACAGAAGGAGAAATGCTGGGCGGCTGGCTTGGGCTTTCGAATGACGGAGGGCCCGCAGCCACCGAAGCTTCCGACCTGCCCCAGTCCGGCGCCGAGGCAAGGACCTTATTTGGCACAGAAGCCCTTGCTGGCTGGGGAAAATTCAGCCTGCACGGACCAAAAGAACTCCTCGTGCCTCCTTCGGTCCTCGTCCCGGGGCTGCATCAGAAGAAGAATCTCCTCGCCGCAGCCGTGGCGCTCCATGCATTCGGCCTTCCATCGCAGGCTATTGCCTCAGCCCTCGGCACCTTCCCCGGCGTGCCCCACCGCCTCGAATTTGTCGCCCGAGTTCGGGGTGTGAGCTGGTACAACGACAGCGCCGCGACCATTCCGGATGCAGCCATCGCGGCCATCGAAAGTTTTTCGGCACCCATCCTGCTCATCGCAGGCGGCAGCGACAAGATGAGCGATTTTTCGGCATTTGTTCGGAAGGCCAGGACACTGAAGTCGATCATCCTGTTGGCCGGCAGCGGCACAGATCGCATCGTTCCACTTTTGGTGGAACACCATATCGCCTATGGCGGTCCCTTCCGGTCGATGGGCGAGGCGGTGGATGCTGCGGACAGCATTGCGCAAGAAGGCGACATCGTCCTCCTCTCACCGGGGTGTGCGAGTTTCGGTATGTTCCGCCATGAGTTTGAGCGCGGCGACATCTTCAAAAAAGAAGTCGCGCGGCTTGCGGCGTCTAAGCCAGATTAGCGCTCAAGGGACGAAGGCCACCGCCGCATACCCCACGAAGGAGCGGTCCGGCTGCACATCGTAGCTCAGCTTGTGCCCGATCAGAAGGCCTCGCTTCGCCCCGCTGTTGAAAGAAAACGAAATCGCGGCGGCCACGGCTCCCGAGGAACACGCAGAAAAACGATCCCTCGCGTGGGCGAGCACCTTGTCGGTGTCCATGCTGAGCGCAGCGGCGATGAAGCCTCGGTCGTTGTCATCGCGCACCCAGGCCACCGCGGATTCCCCGATTCCGTGCGGCATAAAACCATAATTGGGCCCATAGTGCGTCAAGTCGGTGGAGGCGATGACCGAAAGTCTTTTGCCACAGGTTGCGGCAGCCCTCGCGAGCGCAGAGCCAAGCTCGCGCGCCTTGTAGTCCGGCGGCACGCGGAGCCACACGAGCTCCGCCTGTGGAAATTTGAGCGCCGCAATGGGCAGCAGTATCTCCACCGAGTTGTCGATGTCCCGATCCGGGGCAATCTCCTTGATCCCGACATCCTTCAGTTCCGATGTGAGGACGCCAAGTATCTGCAAGTCATTCTCTGCCTCCCTCACCGTGCAGTCGAAACGCCCCTCCTCTGCGAAGA
Organism: Spirochaetia bacterium; assembly: GCA_029975555.1. Classification (GTDB taxonomy): domain Bacteria; phylum Spirochaetota; class Spirochaetia; order Treponematales; family Rectinemataceae; genus Rectinema. The sequence continues at coordinate 47,833 of JARKOY010000125.1, forward strand.
GAATCGGGTCACCTCTTCGCAGGTGCCCACCGAGAATCGCGACAGTATCGCAATCTCGCAAGGCCCAGACTGCCTTTGCGGCCAAGTCTCCGGAAAAATACCACCCCGCATGAGGAGCCATGATCGCAAACGCCGAAAGATTTTTCTGAAGCCTTGTCCACTCCGACACTAAAGAACGAATCTCCGAAGCATCGGCAGGATACCACCCCTCGGCCAAATTCCGTCGCCTCTTTCCAATGCCTGTCGACATGATCCGTATCCCTCCCTGATGAAGAATACACTCCGATTCAGCGGGCTTCTGCCGATAATTATACTATATACTGCGGGGACGGAAAACATGAAACGAATAGTGCGTATAGTTCTATTTATCGGGACCCTCGTACTCATTGCTGGACTAGTGGGATTTATCGCATTGAAGATAGGAGAATTCCGCCTGGCGGGCGAGCAGAGCGCATCTGCAGAATACACGATTCTGCGAAATGCCGTGGCTCCCATAACCAGTGAACAGGAACTCGGCGACCAATTTGTCAGGGATAGGCTCAAATCGCTCTATGGTGCGAGCGCCCACCTGCTCGCAGTCCAGGTTTTGGACCGAAACGGTCTTGTGCTCTGGAAGATGCCCGACGATTCTCCCTATTTTGCCTCCCCTGCGACGAGTCCGGGAAGTGTCTTCAGCGCCCCGGGGATATCCACGGTCATCTATATGACGCCACTTCCTGAGGGCATGAAGCTGATGGCACTTTACTCCATCCTCTCGCAGAGGGATATCGCCAACACACTGTTGGTGCCGATCATCGTCCTTGCGGCGTGGATCGTCCTCCTCGTTGTTCTGCAGTTTGTGCTCAAGGAAAAACCTGCGGAAGGCGCGGAGGCTGAGCCTACGCCAGCAGAAGAGCCCTCAGGCGAAGAACCGCAGGAAATCGCCGGGACCCTCGAAGAGGAAGAAGAGAAGCTCGAAGAAGCTACCGGCCAGAACATAGAGGAAGGTGTTCCTGAGGCGGAGGGCGTGGAAGCCACAGAACTCGACGAAGAAATGGAAGAAATCCTTCAAGACCAAGAACTTCCCTCCGAAGAAAAGCCGCCAGTGGCCACATCCGAGGCTGAAATGCCCCCGCAGCCCGAGCCGGCCATCGACGTGGAGGTGCTCGCGCGCACACAAAAGGTCGAGGAGGAAGAGCCTGGTGCGCAACCGACAAGCCCGTCGTCCGTCCCGGAAGAGGATTTTGAAGAGGCACAGTTCGTTGCGCCGCCGGAAAAGCCTGAGCAAATTTCCGAGCCGACGACCTTTCCATCCAACTTGTCGCTGGACGCGCTGAGGCGGACGCTCGAAACAGAGCTGCAGCGGAATCAGGAGACATCTCTTCTCCTTATCCAGTGCATCCTTGCAGGGGCTTCCGACCCAAGCGCCCTTGCGCTGGGCGTGACCATCCGCGACTATTTCTCGTCGGCATCGCTGGTGTTCGAACTCGCAAAAGGCTGTTACGCCGCGGTGTTGCCCGGCACGGACGCCGGCTCCAGCCTCAAGCTCGCCGTCGACCTCGACGACGTGCTCACGACGACCGCCAGCCTGTACAAAGACATCGCGGAAGAGCCGCCGTTCTATTTCGGCATCAGCGCCCTCTACGCCCGTACAATTCCGCCGGAGAGGCTCTACAAGGAAGCCCTCGCCGCCCTGCACAAGGCCCATGAGAGCGGATCGAGAATCCTTGCGTTCAAGCCAGCGAGCGCAGCGGCATAGCAGCAGCACAAACGATGCGCGCAGGCTGTGTTGTTATCTCAATCGACGAATTCGATGGGAAAGCACATCCTGTCCTTAGTGAGCACTGTGTTCGGGAAAATTTCGCGGGCCTCGTCCAGAAGCACCTTGAGCTCGCGGTCCGCATACCGCGGACTGTAGTGGATGAGCCCGAGCTGTCTGACGTTGCCAGCATCGCGGGCGATCTGGGCTGCTTGACGGGCAGTCATGTGCCGCTTGTCGACTGCGCTTTCGATCAGCGCTTGCTCAAACATCCCCTCACAGATGAAAAGATCGGAGTTGGACACTTCCTGGGCTATCTCCGGAAAATACAGACTGTCGGTGACGAAACTGAACTTCCGCCCACTCCTGGGCTCGCCCATCACCTCCGATGGGTGTACTTCCCTGCCATCGAAAAGCTGCACTGTCTTGCCGGACTGAAGTTCCGACCACAGCGGCCCCCGCGGCACACCCTTCGAGACTGCCTTCTCAGGATAAAATACGCCTGGCCTCGGCGCCTCTTCGAGAGCATACCCAAAACACATCTTCGTGTGCCTGAGCGGAAAGGCGCGGATCGAATAGCCTTCACCATTCCAGACGGAGGTGCGCTCCGAAATCTCCTGCACGATAATGTCGTAGTTGATGTACATGTCGAGGATGCGCCGGTTTTGATCGATATAATCGGCCAGCTTTGGAGGGCCAAAGATATAAAGGGGCTCCTGTCTGTCCACCTGACTCGACAGCATGAGAATGCCCGGCAACCCCGTGACGTGGTCCGCGTGCATGTGAGAGATGAAAATCGCAGTGATCTTTTTCCAGCGGAGATTGAGCCTGCGGATCGAAACCTGGGTGCCCTCTCCCGCATCGAAGAGGAAGAGCTCACCTTCGCGGCGCACGAGCATGCTCGTAAGCTGTCGATACGGCAGCGGCATCATGCCGCCGGAACCAAGTACAAACGCTTCTAAATTCATTCCGCCCAGACTATACCGGAAACAGGCGCGAATGTCATCCTCTACCAACGTTATTGCAAAAGCCATGCCTTTTCGTATAGCGTGATGTCATGTGCGATTTTCTTTCCCTGGGCATCGACGCTCGCCTCGAACGCGCCCTCCGAGACCTCGGATTGGATAAACCCACTGAAGTCCAAAGACGGGCCATTCCTGTGCTTCTCCAGAAGAAAGACCTGGCCATGCAATCGGAAACCGGCACAGGCAAAACCATGGCCTATCTGCTCCCGATATTCCACATACTGCTGGAAGCAGGGGCAGAAAGCTCCAAAACGCATTGGCCGAATGCGCTCATCGTGTGCCCGACGCAGGAGTTGGCCGTCCAGGTCGCTCGCCAGGCATCGCTTCTGGCCAGGGCAGCCTCGGTCGACATACGGAGTCTTGCGCTCCTCGGCGGCACCCACTTTTCTCATCAAAAAGAAGCGCTCAAGAGCCATCCACAGATCATTGTGGGCACGCCGGGCCGTCTGGCGGACCTTACCACCATGCGCTTCATCGACCTCTCCTGCCTTGCGTTCTTAGTGCTCGACGAAGCGGACCGACTCTTTTCGAAAGAATACGCTGAGTCTGTGGAATTCCTTTTATCCAAAGCCCCCCGGAGATGCGTCCGCATCATGGCCTCCGCGACCATACCAGAAAAGATTCTCCGCAGAGCCGAGCCATGGATACCTAAGCCATGGATTCTCGAGCTCGGCAGCGAAGGCGTCCTCTCGGACGCTATCGAACACTGGGTCTTCTACGCCGAGCATAGAAAAAAGATCGACCTGCTGAAAAAAATAATCGGCGCAACCTCGCCGCAGCGCTGTCTCATCTTTGCGTCAGAGACCTACCGCGTGCAGCGCATCGCGGAGCGACTCGCTTCCTCGGGCATAAAGTGCGCCAGTATCGTATCAAGGATGGAAAAACAGTCTCGCTATTCTGTAATCGAGCACTTCAGACAGGGGAGCCTGCCCTTTCTCGTGACCACCGACTTGGCGGCCAGGGGCCTCGACATTCCCGAAATCTCCCACGTCATAAGCCTCGATCTGCCCGAAGAGATCAGCGCCTACGTCCACAGGGCGGGCCGCACGGGCAGAGCAGGCAAACGAGGCGTCAGTATCCTCATCGCAGATCGCGTCGAGTTGGAGCGGGCCTCCAAAACGGCCTTGAAGTTTGGCTTCGTGTTCCGCACAAAGTGGCTCGATCAGGGCCATGTCGTCGAGCCCACCGTCGAGGCATTCTTCGAGCAGGTCGAAAAAAACGAACGCCGCTGAGGACCACAGAGCATGCCCATGTTGCACGAAGGACGAATCATCACCGAGGCTGTCGCGGCCGACATGGCGAATCCTCGCTTCGAAGAAGCGGCGTGTCGAGTGCTCATCGTGCGGCTCTCGCCCTTCCGAGATATCGAAGTATCCTATTCTCACCTCGTGCTGTTCGCCGAGTCCCGCCGTGCCGTGCCGCACGCCTTCTTGGATTTCGCCTTTCTGCCGCCCCTTCAAGACCGCAAGGCGCTGGCTGCCCAGGGGCTCCCGTGGTTTTTCGGCAGGGCCTCCGGCAGAAGCCCTGCGGAGTTCGATATCGTCTTGATATCCTGCTCCTTTACGCTCGAGCTCATCAACCTCCCATGGCTGCTTTCACAGTCAGGAATCCCTCTTTGCCGCGCCGAAAGGCTGCAACGCTCGAACCTTCCCTTGCTCTTCCTCGGCGGATCGAGCACAGTCACCGCAGGTGCCCTCGTCAAGATCGAAAAAGGCCAGGTACGAGAAAGCCTCGTCGACGCCTTGTTCTTCGGCGAGGGCGAAGGAAGACTCGAGGACATCGTCCGGATCGCCGCAGAAGGCCTTCGACAAGGGGCGCCCAAAACGGCGATCCTCGCCGAAATCGCTTCGAAGGTCGAGGGATTTTGGCCCTGCGATTCGCACTTCACTGCGCAGAGAGCCCTGCCGCGGCAGCGACCTCAGATTCTCCTCTCTCCCCTCGTGCTCAACGGCGAAAATGCCGACCACATAAAGCTCGCCATCACTGCCGGTTGCTCCGGCCACTGCAGCTTTTGCCTTGAAGGTTGGGATAGGCGTCCTTTCCGCGAAAAACCGCTGCAGGAGCTTTCCGGAGCTGCCCTCGCGCTCAAGCGGGCCACCGGCGCCGTCGACGTCGAACTGTTCAGCTACAATTTCAACATGCACCACGAAATACTCTCCATCATCCCCGCCATAGGGCGATACTTCCTCCACGTTTCCCTGATGAGTCAACGCCTCGATATTCTGGCAGAACATCCCGAACTCCTCGCCGCAGAGTTCGCGGCGGGCAAGCGCTCGTTTACCCTTGGCATCGAAGGGATATCGGAACGGCTGCGACGGTATTACCACAAGGGGATATCGGGTGCGCAGATATGGGCTTCGGTCTCGTCGATACTGAGACAGAATGCCCGAGAACTGAAACTATTCTTCATTATATCAGGCTTCGAGGACGATGCAGACCTGGAAGAATTAGGCTCTTTCTGCGCCGAGGTGGCTAGGTTCAAGGCAGAAACACATTCCACGACGCGGATCATTGTGTCGGCAGGATACCTTGTTCGACTTCCCTTTACCCCCCTGCAGTTTGCCCCCCTCGCCCCAGACAGGCTTATCCTCGAGCGCATCGCATCCCGCTTTGAAGCAGTCTGTGGCGAACACGGACTTGAATTCAGGCTCGCTGTCTCATTTGAAGATTACTGGATCGACCAGATCCTTTCGACTGCCGGCCCTCTGGCGTATGAGTGGCTCTCCGCGTGCCCAACGCAGGCCTTCGTGTACGATGGGCATGCCTCCCGTGGAAGCACGAGAAGCCTCAACGATGTTCTGCGAAAGACTGCGGATTTTCCCGTGCTTCTTGCGGAAAAGCCGGCAGACTATCGCCCATGCTTCTCGTTTGTGGAGAATGAGGATCACTGGAAACTGCTCCGCGCGCACTACGAACGATCCGTGGCACACCTGCGCGGCCAGACTCGGCAGCGCACATCGCCTCACCAGAGGCCTCATTCGCCGCCTGGCCCGACGCTTGGGCTCGATGCGCAGCGAGCGCTGGCACTCATAGCCGCACAGCAGGAAGCGAAGGCACACTTTCCACACATACTCGTCAAAGTGGTCGAAGACGATGCCCTCGCATTTTCGACAGAAGCATACGAATGTGCCTGGCTTCTTCGAACACTGTCGGCCATCGTCCCTGGAGCAGAGCGCGCACTGTTCCATTGCAGCCTGGCCCTGCCGGGCGAGCAGTGGGCAGGCACATTTCCGAAAGCCCCTCTTCCGCGCTTTGGTCTTTCAGGAGAGAAATTTTTCTTTCTCTATGGGCCGGACGCGACAATCCTTAGGAAAATCGTCACCCAGGCTTCGCAGGCTCTACGCACACTGCGCGGAGAGCTGCCCATGCAGCACCGAAGCTCAGAGGGCGTTCCAGGCTCTTTCGTCCTCTTAGAATACATCGAAGAGGCAAAAGAGCCCGCTGTCGCTGAAGCATGTACACTTTTGTGCACGTTATCTACAAAAGACGAAAAGGGTGTCGCCCGCGCAGCTCATGCGTGGCTCAAGGCTCAAGGCCTGCGTTTCACCCTGCGCAAACTTGAAGATGGATACGAATATTGCGTCTCCGGACACTCCGCATCCCCGAAATTCGCAATATATATTCAATACCATACACATTCAAGCAGCACGAGGCTCCGCCTCCGTGTTGGAAAGCGAGCGGACGTCCTGAGTTTTGCAGACCTGCTGCACAAGGAATTCCCGACCGAAGAAATAATCTTCCGCATCGAGGCTTGGAGCTAAGAGGTCGACAGGGCATCAACCGACGAATCGGGGACATACCTTGCCATCGATGTCCCCGTCTCAAAGACGTCCACGGCCGACAGAAAGACCCCGGGGAGGCTGGCAGAGAGCTGGTCATAGATAAACTTCGCGATCCGTTCGGCGCTCGGGTCATCCCCGAATTCGGGCAATTCGTTGAGATTCCTGTGATCGAGCGACGCATCGATCAAGTTTTTGAGTGCGGCCTTGACGATGCCGAAATCGACGAGCATACCTCCTTCTCCAAGTCCTTTGCCCGAGGCCCACACCCTCACCTTATAGTTGTGGCCGTGGAAGCGCTCGCATTTGCCGTGATAGTGGACAATTCTGTGGGCCGCAGCAAATTCGGCCTCAACTCGCACATAGTACATATTTTTATTATAGCGAGTTTATTGAAAAATATCTTCTGTTGATCCACCGCACCCAGGTGGTTGGGACCGACGTACGACAAGACACACGTGTAGAGAAGTGGGCTATGAGGCTGCAAGGAAACGGGCCTGCTTCATTGCAGCATCCATCATTGCATGATAAGATCATGGCCGATATGTCTAAACGCTTGTCCGACATCATCAGCGGTCTGGATTTTCTCGATATACAGGGGAATATTGAGCAAACCGTGACCGGCCTCTCCTACGACTCGAGGGAATGCAAGCCTGGATGCCTGTTCTTCGCCCTCCCTGGCATACACGCCGACGGCAAAGACTTCATTCAGGCCGCCATCGAGCGCGGCATCATCGGTGTAGTGTACGAAGGCAGGCTCGATCCTGTCCATGCGCACGCGCTCGAGAAGGTCGCATTTTTGCGCGTCGCCGACAGCCGCTGGGCTATGTCTGCCATTTCGAGCAGGTTCTACGACGACCCATCGAGTTCGCTCTGCGTCATCGGCGTGACCGGAACAGAGGGGAAGAGCACGACCGTATCCCTCATCTACCAACTGCTGAAGCTGGCCGGCTACAGGGCGGGCTTCTTTTCCACGGTGATGTCCGACACAGGCAGCGGCGAGCGCCCCAACCCCCAGCACCAGACGACGCCGGAGTCCCCCGCCGTGCAGGGGATGCTCGCCCAGATGCGCGACAACGGCCTCTCTTTCGCGGTTGTCGAGGCCTCGAGCCACGGCCTTTCCCCTCGCACCGCACGCCTCGCGCATGTCCGCTTCGACATCGGGCTTGTGACGAACGTTACGCATGAGCACCTCGAATTTCATGGCACATGGGAACAGTACCGCAGCGACAAGGCCAACCTCTTCCGTCGCCTCGGAGAAGGTGGCCCAAAGCGGCTGCCGTGCGGAACGTCGTGCGTCCCACAGGGTATCATCTGTGCCGACGATCCGAGCGCGGCGTATTTTGCCGGAGAGTCCTCCTATCCTTGTTTGACCTATTCCAGCAAGGGGGCGTCCGCGGACCTGTGCGCCTTTGACATCCAGAGCGACTCTGAAGGCTCGAATTTTACGATCGAAGGCCCTGCTGCCCGTCCAGAAAAGGATGAAAAGGGGCCCGCGCCGCACGCGACGGGCCAGGCAGCGAAAACTCCGCGCACAACCTTCCCGGCGCGCATCAACCTTCCGGGCGCGTTCAACGTTCAAAACGCCTTGGGCGCCATCCTCGCTGCATCCGCAGCGACAGGCCTGCACTGGAGCCGCCTTGTGCCCCTTTTGCCCACATTGAAGCCCGTTAAAGGCAGAATGCAGCGAATCTTCGCCGGGCAACCCTTCGATGTCATCATCGATTATGCGCACACCCCCTCTTCGTTCAGAGAAATTCTGCCCGCCCTCCGGAGAGAGCGACAAGGCAGAATCCTCTGCGTGTTCGGCTCTGCGGGCGAGCGGGACAGGACAAAGCGTCCCCAGCAGGGGCGCATCGCCGCCGACAACTGCGACATCCTCATCCTGACCGACGAGGATCCGCGCGGCGAGGATCCGATGACAATCCTCGAGGAAATCGCCGCAGGCTGCCCCCACCTGCCGAGGGGAGAACGCCTCTTTCTGATACCCGATCGTCCGACCGCAATCCGCGAGGCCTTCTCGCTCGCCAGGCCGGGCGACCTTGTACTGCTTCTTGGCAAAGGTCATGAGAATTCCATCATCTATGCTGATCACAGCATCCCTTATGACGAAGAGACCACGGCGCGCTCCATCCTCGCAGACCTCGGATTTTGCGCGAAAGGAAAAAAACAATGAAAACTATTGCAGTGTTATATGGCGGCAAATCTGGCGAACATGAAGTGTCGCTCATCTCTGCCGGCAGTATCATCGCACACCTCGACAAGACAAAATATTCGATCGTCCCTATCGGCATCACAAAGGAAGGAGAATGGTACCTGCAGGCTCTGCCGCAGTGGGCCTACACGCCGCCCGAACAGGGGCTCATGCGCTCGCTTCCCGAAGTCGAAAAAACCGACCGTGTCGTCGCAGTGCCGGGGGCAGGTCTATGGCTCGAAACAGGTGCCCGCCTCCACAACCTCGGCATCGACATCGTATTCCCAGTGTTGCACGGGACGTTCGGGGAGGACGGAACGGTGCAGGGCCTCCTCGAAACTGTCGGCCTCCCTTACGTCGGCGCGGATGTGCTGGGGTCAGCGGTCGGCATGGACAAGGAAATATCGAAACGCCTCTGGCTGTCGGCGGGCCTCCCTATAGTCGATTATATCTCGGTAGGGAAAGAAGATGTATCGGATAAAAATTTTCAAGCCCTCGCCCGCAAGGTTGAAACAAGGTTCGGTTGGCCATGCTTCGTCAAACCTGCGTGTTCCGGCTCGTCGGTTGGCACCTCGAAAGTGAATCATCCCGATGCATTGAAGGCTGCCATTCTCTCTGCACTGCGCTGGTCGGAGCGCGCCCTCGTGGAGGCCTTCATCGAGGCGAGAGAGATCGAATGCGCGGTGCTCGGCAACGACAAACCCATCGCATTCCCTCCTGGAGAGATTGTCCCCTCTCACGAATTCTACGACTATGAGGCGAAATACAAGGACCCCAAGGGCGCTTCACTTCTGATCCCCGCCCCTCTTTCCGAAGAGACGAAGAACCGAATCATGAGCATAGCGCTCTCCGCCTATAAATATGCATCGATTAAGGGCATGGCGCGCGTGGACTTCTTTGTCGAAAAAATAACCGGGGCCGTGTTCCTGAATGAGATCAACACCATCCCCGGCTTTACCGCCATCTCGATGTATCCGCTGCTGTGTATGCATGGTGGACTTGCGTATGCCGATCTGCTCGACAGGCTCATCGAGCTCGGTCTAGAGCAGTATGAAGCCAAGCGGGCACTCGAGTACGATTTTTCGAAAGCCTAGCGATGAAGCGGCCTAAAGGCGCCAAGTTGCATAATTATTTATTATACTGTTAATTATTATTAACACTTCCGCTCTAAATCTCCTCAGGATATAATAATAAAAGAATTCCCCTGTGGGGCCATGCTCCTGCCGGAGCTCCTATTCTTCCAAAGGAGGTTATATGAATTCCCAAGATTACATCGCCCTGGACGAGCGCTATGGTGCACACAACTACCACCCTATTCCTGTCGTCATCTCTCGCGCCAGGGGATGCAAAGTATGGGATCCGGAGGGGAGAGAATATTATGATTTTCTCTCCGCCTACTCTGCGGTGAACCAAGGGCACCTGCACCCACACATTGTAGAGGCCGCGATGGGACAGCTCGGGCGCGTCACGCTCACATCCCGAGCTTTTCACAACGACAAAATGGGGCCATTCTTGCAGAGGCTGTGCGACTATACCGGCTATGAGAAGGCGCTTCCGATGAACACGGGCGTCGAGGCCGTGGAGACGGCGCTCAAGGCGGCAAGGCGCTGGGGCGTGGAGAAAAAAGGGGTCGAGAATGGCAAACAGACCATCATCTGCGCCACCGGCAACTTCCACGGCCGTACGCTCACCGCCGTTTCAATGTCCAACGATCCAGAATCCTACATCAACTACGGCCCGTATGTCCCAGGCTTCATAAAGGTACCATTCGGCGACGCGGAGGCAGTGCGCTCATCCATCGATGAGAACACCGTAGCCGTCGTGGTGGAGCCCATTCAAGGAGAAGCCGGGGTAGTGGTTCCTCCGGAGGGCTACCTGGTGGAGCTCCGAAAAATCTGTTCGGAGGCAGGAGTCCTGCTCATCTTCGACGAAATCCAGACCGGTTTTTGCAGGACAGGCCGGCGCTTCGCCTGGCACTATGAGGGCGCCAGACCTGATATCATGTGTTTGGGAAAGGCTCTGGGAGGAGGCATCATGCCAATCTCCGCCATCGTGGCGGACCACGAGATCATGGATGTCTTCACGCCGGGAACTCATGGCTCAACCTTCGGTGGAAATCCCCTTGCAGGGGCCGTGGGCATCGCTTCGATAGAAGTGCTGGAGGAGGAACGCCTTGAAGAGAAGGCCTTCGTGCGCGGTGAGCGCTTCAGGCAGGTAATCGGCGCCGTCAAATCTGACAAAATCCGTGGTGTGCGGGGCAAAGGGCTCCTCAATGCCGTCGTGTTCGAAGAAGGCTTCGACGCCTACCCCACTTGCCTCGCACTCAAGGAAAAAGGCATACTTGCCAAGCAGACACATGGGAACATCATTCGGTTCGCACCTCCGCTCGTCATATCTGAAGAAGAACTTGAAGACGCGCTCGAAAGGATTGCGTCCGTGTTATGCAGTGTTTAGCATCGAGGGCAAGGGGACATGAAGACACTTCAGACCATGCTCAAACGTCTGTACATCGCGGTCTTTTTCGTTGCCTTTGTGTGTGCGGCGTGGCTCGTCGCACTTCAACGGCGAGAAATTCTTCAGGCATCCGTCCCCATAGAGAACCGAACGGTCATCCTCGAAAACCCTTCGGATAAAAACGAGGCACCCTCTCCAAACACAATGCAGCAGCGGGCAACCATTCCGCCTCTTCCTGGCGAACTCTTTCTCAAGACGATCGACATCAACGTGGACGACGACGAAGATTTCGAACAGGTCATCGTGTCCAAGAAGAGCCCTTCAAGCACGTCGTTGGATATCGTCGTGGCCGATTTTTCTCCTGCCCTTGGCGTCTACTCACGATCCTTTGAAGGAACTGTAGCCGCCACAAAGCTGGACAGCATCATCGTACAGCCTGGGGATATAACCGGAGACGGCCTTCTCGACCTCATCGTTCAGGGGCTCAACGAATTCAACAATCAAACCCTCACGGTGTTTCGACGATCTCCGAATCGAGGGTTTGCGCGGGTCTTCTCCGGCGCTGGCAGCAAAATCACCATTCAGAAACAGGACAACTCAGATGCTCTCACCCCCGCATCGATCATTGTGGAGACTCCGCTAAACAGTGCCGGCACGGCCATGCAGACGACATACAGGTGGAACGGGCGTCTCTCGTCGTTCGAAAAAACTTCAGAGACGCTCTTACGGTACGCCAATAGGCCTTCCCTGGGGTTAGCGGGGGCCGATACCCAGACTTTTCTCTCGTGGCTCAATCGCCTGTGGACGAGAAATGCGGACCCTTCCGATCTGCGGTCACTGTTTCTTGACGTCCAGGGCAATGCCTTGATTTTAGGCGATTCCAAGATTCAGCAGCGCTGGATCATACAAAGCGCCGCCCACAGCGGAAACCGCCTGTATCTCACCTGCAGCATTTCGGAGTCGAGCGGCCTCACCCGCCTTGTGACGATCGATGCAGAGACACAGGATGAAATCTCTGTCGATATTATAGATCAACAGGTCTCGCGCTTCAGCCGGGATGAGGGGTGGTCAGGCCTCTACCATGCGGCATCATCGACGCCCCAAGCGGAGTCCTTGCAGACAGCGCAACTCGACTTCGACCTCTTCTGGGGGCGCTACCTGGGCAGTGAGGATTCGGTGCTCGTGCTGACACCGTCAAAGAGCATCGTCGTCGTAGAGAAAAAATACAGAGAAGGTGTCGCAAAATTCTACAATTACTCGGGATACCGAGTGTTGGATTTTCTGCAGATAGAACCGAACGGGCTCGCTGGCGCCCGTCTTGTCTTTGTGATGGAGGCAGACCGGTCGGACGATGGCGCGATACGGCAGATACATCTCATCCCAGCAAAGATCGGTCCCGCTGGCGTGCAGATCGATTATCGTCCGCCCTATGTGTTCACGAAAACGAGCTAGGGGGTGACGAGATAGGACTCGTATCCCATATCCATCAACTGAGATCGAGTCTTCTGCCAGTCCTCTTTCTGCGACGCCACGTGAACGGCCCAGCGAGGTTCTCCTTGTTCATTCTTCGATTCGACGATTCTGGTCTGAAATTTTTTTGCGCTCAGCGCCTTGGACAGGCGCTCTGCATTGTCTTTGGAGGAAAAATATCCGACCTGCAGCCAAACGGCCCCGCTATCCACATTCTCTTGCTCCGGCGTCCTCTTTTTTTGAAAATCCAACAAAAGTGCCGGAGCATCGAGCCAGGACATGCCGAGCGAAAGCACAAACCATGGTGAGGGGAAGACCTTACCCCTCACCATATCCGCCTCGATTGAGCCCGGAAAATCCCTCATCAGGGTGGACTGCGATGCTCCATATTGGCCAAAATCGGCGATGTACTGCACAAAAAGCAGCTCTCGCCGAGTCTGACGATCCGACACACGGGTAAGCGCCTCTTTGGCCTTCAGAGAGGCGGATGCATAGTCGTTCTCATATAAAGAGAGCCACACCTCGAACATGGCTCTGGCATCTGCAGAGATCGACTCATGTTTAAGAAGCGAGGCTGCGCTTTTCTGATCTCCCACGGAGATCGAGAGCCGCAGCGCTTGTGCGACATACCGAGCATCGAGCGCGGCTGCCTTTACGTACCATGCCGCCGCATCTTGTGTTTGTCCTAAAAGAAGATACAGCCCCCCAACCGTAGCCCGCAGTTCAGCCTTGAACATCGGGCTCACCTTCGACTCATATTCCGTGCACAATGCGATTCCGTCGCGAACCGAAAGCTGGGGAATAGCGGAGAGCAATACAGCCTTCAGCGCATCCTGAGTCTTCGCACCTGCGGCAGCCTGACGTGCCTGGGCAAGATTCTTATAGGTCTGGCCCCAGGCCTGAGGTGGACGGAGCCCCGCAAAAATAAAAATGGTCAACGCGAGAAGAAGGATGCGGGAAACATGGATTCTTCTTCGGGTTTTGCCTCTTCTGCTCGTATTCACACTTCCTGGCCCCTGAAGGTGTTACCTGTAATAGAAACCAGCCTCACCCGGGCGAATTGCCCGATCCTATCCTGAGATGCGGAGAAGACCACCATTTCGTCGCGCGAGGTCCGCGCCAGGACTTCCTTGGACGATCGTCGGGAAACGCCCTCTATGAGGACATCATCCACCTGGCCTACCCGCTCCCTCATGAGCGAGGCAGTGACCTCTTTCTGAAGCGCAATAACGCGCGCGAGCCGCGCCTTCTTCACCGCATCGGGTATCCTGTTCGGCATTCCGGCCGCTGGGGTGCCTTCTCTCGCATTGAAGTGGTACATGAACGCGTACGAAAAGCGGACACGGCGCATCAGATCGAGGGTCTGTTCGAAATCCTCTTCGGTTTCGCCGGGAAAGCCCACCAGAACGTCGGTGGAGAGGGTCAACTGTGGTATTTTCTCCCTGAGTTCTTCGACGAGGGACAGGTATCCTTCTCGAGTATATCTGCGGTTCATCGCGGCGAGCACCGCATCTGAACCTGATTGGAAAGGTAAGTGAATGTGGCGACAGAATAGAGGGTTGCCCGCGACGACATCGATAAGCTCATGCGAAAGGTCCTTAGGATGGCTCGTCAAGAAGCGTATCCACCCGATGCGGCCCTCGTGCTGCCGAAGTTCCTCCGTCTGCCCCGACACAGTCCGGTATCGGCGCCGCCCCTCCAGGTGCGCGGCTATCATCCTCAGAAGCCCTGGAAAATTCAGCGTCTCGCCCTCCGCTTCCCAGCGGTATGAGTTGACATTCTGCCCGAGGAGAGTGATCTCCCTCACCCCCAGATCCTCAAGTTGATCGATCTCGCGGAGAATATCCGCGGGGCTGCGCGAGACCTCTCGTCCACGCACATAGGGCACGATGCAGTAGGAACAGAAATTGTTGCACCCGTGCATGATGGGGACAAAAGAGCGGAATGCTCCTGGTTCGTGGTGGCGTGCACCAAACACGTACTTCGGCGTCTCTTCGAGCACCTCGGCTTTCTGGCCTCTGGCGATCACGTCGAGCATGAGACCGAAGGACTGCTTCTGGAAGGTGCCGAGGACATAGTCTACGCCGGGCGCCCTGCGCTGAATGATGCCCTTGTGCTGCTCAGCCATGCAGCCGACGACGGCGAGCACAAAAGATCGCTCCTTCTTTCGCGCCGAAAGCTGGCGAATGCGGTTCCATGCGCGATTTTCGGCAGTCGCTCGCACCGTACACGTATTCAAAAGGACAAGCTGTGCTTCTTCCTCGCCGGATCGCTCCCAGCCGTACTCGCGCAGAGTCGTCTCCATGGCCGCGGATTCCGCCTTGTTCATCTCGCAGCCATAGGTCTCTATGTAGTATTTCTTCATTTTTTCCTGTGCAGGCCCCGCAGGAAGCCAAAAAGATTGTATACCCCATACCCCAAAAGCCCGAGCCCCCCCAGCGACAAAACCGAATGGGCGAGCCCCGGCAAAAACAGGGTGGTAAGGCCAGCGACGCCGGCAACCGCCAGCACGGTGCCGGAGGCCTTGTCGGTCTTCGTCTTTCCGAAGAGGCCTATGGCGCCCAAGGCAAGGAGGCCAGCCGAAATTATGGTTCCCACGACGGGCACTCCAAGCAGGGCGTTGACACCCAGCACGCCGAGACCTGCAGCCGACGACATCACCCCCTTCGTACCTTTATCGGTAAGATTTTTAGGGTCGACCGGATAATTGCTCTCCATATCCATCCTCTTTCATTCAAAATGCATTGTATTGCCGTCTGTATCTCTCAGGGGATCGAACTTTTCTTGATCGCCTTTGACCGGTTCGATCTTCGAGCGCTCGCTCTTCTCCACATACGCGTAGGCGGAGTGATTGTGAATGCTCTCGAAATTCTCCGCCTCCACCGAAAACCACGGAAAGCGGTGCAATGCCTCGACTTTGGCGTATACTTCCCTCACGACATCTTCGACAAAGCGAGGCTGTCCATAGGCCTTTTCGGTGACGAACTTTTCATCTTCGCGCTTGAGCAGGGTGAACAGCTCGCTCGATCCCGATTCCTCCACGATGCGGATCAGGTCCTCGAACCAAAAAAAAGGCCCCAGCGATACCTGAAGGGTCACGAGCCCGCGCTGATTGTGCGCCCCCCCGTCAGCTATCGCCTTGGAACAGGGACAAACCGTCTGGATCGGCACCGTGACGCCCGCAATAAAGCGGTGTCCCTTCTCCGAACTGCTCGCCTCGTAGAAACAGTCGTAGCTCATGATCGCCGTCTGACCAGAGACGGGCGCCGCCTTCTTTATAAAGTACGGAAAGTGGATGTCGGTGTAGGCCGTCTGCGCGGCGAGCTCTGTCCTGATCTTCTTCAGCATTCTGAGCACGTTTGGCATGGAAAGGTCTTGCCGGTACTCTTCGAAGACCTCGATGAACCTGCTCATGTGGGTGCCCTTGAAATTGTGCGGCAGATCCGCGAAGAGGTTCACGAGGGCCGTCGTATGCTGATATTTCTCGCTCTTGTCGAGCAGCGTTATGGGATACCGCAGGCCCTTGACGCCCACCTTCTGGATCGCAATGCGGCGATCATCCTGAAAAGACTGAACATCCACCATATCTTCACATTCCCGGGTCCTGATCTTCCTGTCGGACGACGGCTCATAGCGCGACGCCAGAAATCCTCGATGCAGCCTCGATCGTGTTCGAAAGCAGCATGGTGATGGTCATGGGCCCTACCCCTCCAGGTACTGGCGTGATCCACCCCGCGACCTTCGAGGCTCCTTCGAAATCGACATCGCCGCAGAGCCTGTACCCCTTCTTTTTCGTAGGATCAGGCACGCGGTTGACCCCGACGTCGATCACGCAGGCGCCCGGCTTGATCATGTCCACGGACACAAGGCCGGGAGCTCCCGCACAGGCGACTACGATGTCCGCGGCCCTGACGTGCGCCCCAAGGTCCTTCGTCCCCGTGTGGCATATGGTCACCGTCGCATTGACCGACTTGCGGATGAGGAGGTTCGCGAGGGGCTTGCCCACGATGTTCGAGCGGCCGACCACCACCGCCCGCGCCCCCTTCGTTGGGACACTGCTCCGCTTCAACAGTTCGATGATGCCGAGCGGCGTGCACGGGATGTAGCAAGGCTCTTCGAGGAGCATCCTTCCGAGGTTGATGGGAGTAAAGCCGTCCACATCCTTGTCTGGGCCGATCGCGCCGATCACGCGGCGTTCGTCGATGTGACGCGGCAGGGGAAGCTGAACGAGAATACCGTGGACGCTCGGGTTCCGGTTGCACTCCGCGATCTTTTCGAGAAGCTCCTGCTCGGAAACATCTTCCGGAAACCTGGTCTCGAAACTCTGGATGCCGATCTCCGCGCAGGCCTTTTCCTTCCCGGTCACGTAGGACACCGAGGCGGGGTTGTCGCCCACGAGGATGACGGCGAGGCCCGGTATCACACCCCTCTCTTTGAGCAACGCGACTTTCTCTGCCAGTTCGCTCCGAATGTCTTCGGCTATTCTCTTGCCATCGATCAGGATTGCAGACATGACTCCTCCCTACAACAAGATACTATATTTTTCATCCTTCGTCATTGAGCCAGGAGCGCGTCGAACAATTCTCTATATTCCCTGGACCAGGCGCTTGCCCACTGGGGAGGGATGATGAGACTGAAGGCAAAATGGACGCCTCGCTCGATGTCGAAGAAAAATCCAGGCTGTGCAGCGATGCTCTTCTGTTGCAGCAAGAGCGCTGCGATTTTTTCCTCTTCGAGGATGGCGGGGCTTTCGATCAGGGCGGTCCACCCCCCTTGGCATGCGAGCACGCGGTGCGGGCTCCCCGGCTCCTCCAGGATGCTGCGATATATCGAGTAATTCTCTCGTATCCGACCGAGAAGGCTGTCTACAAACACCGATTCCTGGGCGAGGAGGGATGACAGTGCGTTCATGACGGGCGTCCCCGCCGAAAGGAAGGTGTCGGCGATGAGCTCGAGCCTCTTCTTTGCGCGCGCCACCTCTCTGGACGGCCCCGAGACGGCAATCCACCCCAGCTTCATCTGAGGCATGCCCAGACGCTTCGACAGTCCGTCGAGCACAAAGGTGAGCACACGCTCTTCGCCTATAAAACTGTGTCGTTCCACGGCTTCGTCGAGGGGAAAATCGAAAAACACTTCATCGGCGACGAGCGCGAGGCCACGGCGCTCGCACAGCTCCAGGATAGCTTCTCTTTCCTTTTTTCGGACGTAAGAGCCTGTGGGATTGTTGGGGTTGATGACGATGAGCGCTTTAACTCTTTTCCCCAATTCTGATGCGAGCGTCGCTTCCATCGCTGCCACATCGATGTGCCAGCCCGAAGCATGCGCATACTCGAGCGGATATGCCAGGGTGTGGACCTCTTCGAGCGCCGCGAGGTGCTCAAACAGAGGATAGCCAGGCTTGGGAATGAGCACGGCGTCGCCGGCGTCACACAGAAGCTTGAAGAGCCACGAGTATCCTTCCGAGGTGGAAGCGCACAGAAAGAGATTGTCGGGCGATATGTTCCTGTGCTTGTGCGCGAAGTGCTCCGAAAGCGCCGCACGGGCACGCAAAAGACCTCTGGGTTCGGGATTATAGATCGAATTCTCGGGCGAGTCCAGCGAAAATAGCGCGGCGGCGCGCACAAGACCCACCTGCGTAGGATTGCTCTGCGACAGGTCCTTGAGCGGCCACCCCACAGCCGAGAGCCGCTCGCGAAGCCGGGCAAGCTCGTTCGGCTCGACCTCGCCAGCAATGGATCGTTTTGAAAACAGGTCGCGCATGCGTTTGTTCTACATCAGCGTCGAAAAGATGGCAACTGGCCTTGACTATATAATAATATTTATATATAATTTTTTATATATTGGAGGTCATAATGAAGCTTGTGATAATCGGAGGCGTCGCAGCAGGAGCGACCGCCGCGGCCCGGGCACGGAGGATCGACGAACACGCCGAAATCACCATTGTCGAGAAAGGGCCTTATGTATCCTTTGCGAACTGCGGACTGCCCTACCACATCTCCGGAGATATACAGAAAAGAGGGCGCCTCATCCTTCAGACGGCAGAGGGCTTCTTTGCCCGATACAGGGTCAATGTCATGCTCAATACCGAGGCCATCGGCATAGACAGAAAGAGAAAAACGGTGCGCGTAAGGAGCAGCAACGGCGAAACGGAGATTCCCTACGACAAACTCATCCTCGCCCAGGGAGGAAGTCCCATACGACCCCACATAGAAGGGGTAGACAGCCCAAATGTATTCAACCTCTGGACCATCCCCGATACGGATAGAATCGAGGCGTTCATAAAAGAACACAACCCGACGTCGGCAGTCGTCGTTGGCGGGGGCTTCATAGGCCTCGAAGCTGCCGAGGCCTTCAGCAAGCGCGGAATATCGACCACCGTGGTCGAACTCACGGACCAGATCATGCCGCCCGCCGACCCCGAATTCGGGACTCAGATCGCCGAAGGGCTGGCCGAGCACGGCGTGGCGGCGATTACGGGCAAGTCCGTCGTGGGAATAGACTGGGACAGCCGTACGGCGAGGCTCAGCGACGGCGTCACGATTCCCGCGGACCTCGTTCTCCTTGCCGTCGGCGTCCGCCCGAACCTCGATTTGGCGAAACAGGCGGGCCTCGCGACAGGTTCTGCGAACGGCCTGCTCGTCGACGAGGAACTGAAGACAAGCGATCCGGACATCTATGCCGCAGGCGATATGGTCGAGGTCGTACGTCTGCCAGATGGGGCGAGGACGAGAATTCCGCTCGCAGGGCCAGCGAATCGGCAAGGACGCATCGCAGCCACGAACGCCCTCGGCGGCTCGATGAGATACTCCGGGGCACTGGGGACTTCCGTGGTAAAAGTGATGGATTACACCTTCTCGATGACAGGTCTTTCGGAGAAGGCGGCGAGGGCAGCCGGCATCGACGCGCGGTCCGTCACCATCCACAGAGCCCACCATGCGACCTACTACCCCGGACATGAGGATTTGAGCCTCAAAATAGTCTATGCAGAGGCCGACGGCAAAATTTTGGGGGCCCAGGCCTTCGGAAAGGCAGGGGTCGAGAAGCGCATCGACGTACTCGCCGTCGCGGTGCGCGCAGGCTTATCCCTTGAAGACATCGCCGAACTTGACCTCGCCTATGCACCACCATACTCCAGCGCGAACGACCCGGTGCAGATGGCGGCCTTCGCCGCACTCAACGACACGCGGGGCTTCTCTCGGTTCGTCAGCGCCCAGGAAGCCCTGGCGCGGATCCGACAGGGCGCAGCGACCATCCTCGATGTGCGCACCTACGCCGAATTCGTGGGTGGCCACATCAAGGGCAGCATCCACATCCCCCTCGACGAGCTCCGCGACAGACTGGATGAAGTGCCCAAAAGACAGATACTCATCGTCTCAAAGGCTGGTTTTGAAGGACACCTCGCCTACCGGCAGCTTGTCCAGAATTCAAGAGAAGATGTCCGCTATATCACCGGCGGCTACACGAGCTTGAGGCTTATACGAGAAGCTCAAGAAATAATCGAAGAAGGAGAATAAACCATGATGCTCAATCCTATCGAAGCGCTCATCGAGAGCGGCGCGGTCGTCGTCGACGTCAGGACGGAAGAGGAATTCGAGGAAGAACATTATCCGAACGCGATCTGCATTCCTGTCAATGAAATCGCGCAGCGCGCGGCCGAGATCGGCCAGAAAGACAGGCCTGTAGTCCTCTACTGCGCCTCGGGGGCGCGTTCGGCCTATGCGGCGAGAATACTGAAATCGCTCGGATTCTCGAAGGTCGTCAATGCCGGCGGCCTGTACGACATGCCGAACTATTGAGGCTTTACGGAACTCGTCTCCATACAAGCTGTCGGCGAGGACCCCCGACAGCTTTTTCGTCACCTGATCACTTGCCGACGCGTATTGCCTGCCATGCGGCGTTGTATTTCTCAAGATCTGCGCCTACATCCTTCTTGAGTTCGCAGTTCAAGAGATCCTCGGGGCGATACCACGACTCTCCTTTTTTGAGCGCCCTGGCAGGAATGTTGGCAGTGGAGGGAAAACCAAAATAATCGCAGAACTCGGCGTAGATTTCAGGTCTATGGATGAAATCGATGAATTTCAGCGCCAGTTCCTTGTTTTTTGAACCCTTGAGGATGACCATCGAATCGAGGTAGCTCGGCCCACCCTCCTTGGGAATGAAGAAATCGACCGTGTTCCACTTGGACTTGTCGACCTCAGCGAAGATCGACTCCGCATAGCCCTGGGCCACCCACACTTCGCCGGCGGCAAAACTCTTGGCGAAGGCCTCGGCGTCGAACTTCAGAAGATTGGGCTTCCACGCGTTGTTGATGAGATCCCGCGCCGCATCGATCTGCCGCTGGTCGGTCGTGTTCACTGAATATCCAAGATATTTGAGCGCATCGCCCATCACTTCGCGCATGTCGTCGAGCATGATCATGCGATTGGCCAATTCTTTCCTCGCGAAAATCGACCATGATCGGTCATAACTCTGCACCTTCGTCTTGTCAACGGCCACCCCGGCCGCACCCAGATAATACGGAACCGAATACTGGTTCCCCGGATCGAAATCGCACTGCGCGAGCACCGCAGGATCGATATTCGCAAAATTCTTGAGCTTCGACTTGTCGATCTTCTCGAGCATCCCTTCCTTGATCATGATCGAGACATAGTCGCCGGAGGGGAAGGTGATATCATAATTTGCGCCACCGGCCTTCAGCTTGGCGAACATCTCCTCATTGGATGCAAAGGTGTCGTAGACAACCTTGACGCCGTATTCCTGTTCAAATTTCTGAATGACAGAATCCGGCGTATAGTACGTCCAGTTGAAGATATACAGCGTCTTGGACTGTCCTCCGCCTTTGCATCCGCTCAGCACCAGCAATGTGCAGATGAGGGCGAGACCGAACAAGTTCAGCACCATCTTCCGCAGTGTTACCATGACGGGCCTCCTACTGATTCGTATTATGAATTGTTCATTATGCGCAGGATCATCGCGCTGCAAACACCTTGAGAAAATTCCTCATCGGGTATACCAGCAACACCGTCCCCGCCACCATCACCGCGGAGAGCGCGTTGATGACCGGCGACACCCCAAATCTGATCATGGAATAGATATAAAGCGGGAGCGTCGTTCCTCCGGGGCCGGTCACGAAGAAGGTGATCACGAAGTCCTCGAGCGAGAGGGTCACGGCCGTCAGAAACGCGCTCAATATACCAGGCATGGCCATCGGCAGAATGATCCGGAAGAGTATCTGCACTTCGTTGGCCCCGAGGTCCTGCGCGGCTTCCACGATGCTCGGATCGGATTCCTCGAGCCTCGCCGAGACCAGCAAATACACGAAGGGTAAATTGAAGGTCGTATGCGCGATCCAGACCGTGAGAAGCCCAAGTCTTAAACCAACGCCGGCGAAGAAGATGAGCAGCGAGACGCCCACGACGATTTCAGGGAGGATCATCGGCACGAAACTCATGGTGGAGACGAAATTCTTGAGCTTGAAGGAATAGCGTGCGGTCCCGACCGCGGCCAGAGTCCCTATGGCCGTCGACATGAGCGCCGAGCCGAAGGCTATGACGATGGAGTTGGTAAAGGCCCTCCAGAGTTCGGGAGACTCCATCACCAATTTTTGGTACCACACGAAAGAAAAACCTTGCCAGGTCGTCTGTCTCCCCGCATTGAATGAATAGAAGACGAGTACGAACAGAGGCAGAAAGAGAAAACCGATGACAGCCCAGTAAATCACGTTGGAGAGGGAGGAACCGGGCGGCATGAATTTGCGTGCGGCAACGCCGCCCTTCCGGAGCATGCGCCGCGCCCTCCACAGCATGGCAATCCGCAGCGCCTTTGGTCGTCTCAGTGCGTGCGCCATAGATCACCTCTTTCCGTCAGGGGCAACCTGCAGAAATGCGGGGTCCGCATCGAAGACCTGCTTCTGCTCGCGCGGTTTTCTCATCGCGATGAGAAACACGAGGCCCGTCGTGAGCACGGTCACCGTCATAGAAATGGATGAGGCGAGCGGCCAGTTGCGCGTCTTGGTCAGCTGATCGGCGATGATGTTGCCCAGCATGTAGGAATCCTTGCCACCGATGAGGAGGGGAACGGCGTAGGCGCCGAATATCGGGACAAAGGTGAAGAGGCCAGCTGTCACCAGCCCACCCTTGATGTTGGGGAGCAGGACGCGCACATACGACTGAAACCGAGTCGCCCCCAAATCCCTTGCCGCGTCGAGAAGGGTAAAGTCGAACTTGTCGATCGTCGAAAACAACGGGAGGATCGCATAGGGCAGGTACATGTACACGAGGACAAGGATGACGGCGGCCTGATTGTAGAGGAATTGAACGCTCTCGGTGGTCAGGCGCAGGGCCCGGAGTATATCGTTCAGAAACCCTTCATTTCCCATAATGGCAATCCACGCGTAGATGCGGACAAGGAAGTTAGTCCAGAACGGCACGATGACCAGAAAAAGTCTGATCGCCTGATTTTTGGAGCGGGCGATACTGTAGCCGCAGGGTAGCGCAATGAGCAAGGTTAATACGGTGGCGATGATGGAGATCTTGAGCGTGCGCCATGTGACGAGGACGATGTTGGGGTTGGCCATCGCCGTATACGCTTCGAGGCTGAACTGCAGTTCCACCCCGCCATACAGGCCCTTCTTCAAAAACGAATACATGACGATGATGCACAGAGGCGCGGCGAAGAACACGACGAGCCACAGAATCTGTGGCAATGTATACAATAGCCCCACTTGTTTTCTCATTGTCCCTGCGTCTCCACGATCACCATGTCTGCAGCGCTGAACGACAGGTAGACCTCATCCTTCCATTCTATATCGGGAATTCCTTCCGACCAGTTGGCGTGTTGTCGGTATACGGTGACCAGCATCCCCGTGTCCAGCTGCACCACATATTTTGTCTGAAATCCCGAATAGATGGGTTCGGCGACAAAACCGTGGAGGATGTTGATCCGTCCCCCGTTGGTCTCGGGAATTTCGGTAGAAATGCGGATCTTTTCCGGCCGAATGGTGGCGAGCACCATCTCTCCAGGCTTTGCATCAGTCTCGTCGTCGACGAACATGGAGCCGAGCCCCTCCGTTTCTCCCCGTATCTTCGTACCATCGACAGAGATGATTTTCAGATTGAAGACATTGGTCTCGCCTATGAATCGGGCGACAAATTCAGTGGCGGGGTTCTCGTAGATCTGCCGGGGCGTACCTATCTGGAGCACCTCGCCCATATTCATGACGGCGATGCGGTCCGACACCGAAAGCGCCTCCTGCTGGTCGTGCGTCACGTAGATGAAGGTTATGCCCACTTTATCGTGAATTGTATCCAACTCCATGAGCATGTGCTGTCTGAGCTTCGCATCGAGGGCGGACAGCGGCTCGTCGAGGAGCAAGATAGAGGGCTCGTTGATGAGGGCGCGGGCGATCGCGACGCGCTGTCGCTGCCCACCCGAGAGCTGCGATGGCTTCTTTGGGGCATGCATTTCGAGCTGCACCAGCGAGAGGTAATGCATGACTTTTTCGCGCACGAGCTGCTGAGGTACCTTGCGGATACGGAGGGGAAAGGCGACATTTTCGAACACGCTGAGGTGAGGGAAGAGCGCGTAGCTTTGAAAGACGGTGTTGCAGCGGCGTTTGTCGGGGGGAAGCCCAGCGACACTTTTGCCGTCTATGGCGATGCTCCCGCTGTCAGGATCTTCGAAGCCACCTATCAGACGGAGCACCGTCGTCTTGCCGCAGCCGGAAGGTCCTAAAAGAGAAAAAAATTCTCCTTTTGAGATGGAAAGGCTTACATTCTTCAGTGCCTGAAAAGAGCCAAAAAACTTTGAAACACCCTCGATGTTGACGTCAGCGCCCTTCATCCCCCAGGCTCCTTGGATCGTAATAATCAACGCAAGGTATAGTACTCCTTCGCCTATTGGTCAATAGTGCTTTTGCATATTCATTTACTCATTCTGAAAATGAATCTCTGCAAGAGGCCGTCAGCCGTGAAAGACAGCCGACAATATGGCGTCCATCTCCTGCGCGAGCGCGGAGGCCCTGCTCTCGAGGACATCACATTCGTGGAGCAGTGCATCCCTGAATGCCTCATCGGAAAGGCCCCGGACATTGATGCGCACGTTCAAGACTGCGCTCTGCAAGCCCGCATAAGCCATGACACCCCCTGTCGCAGCATCGGTCACCGAATTGGCATTGCCCGATTTTGCGGCGTCCACACATAAACGCATGGTTTCAAGGCAGAGTTCTGCGGTCTTCAGAGGTACACGGGCCGCCCTCTTCTCGGCTTCCTCGATTGCCGCGCTCCGGGCGAGCTTCTCTGCGTCGGAAGATTTCGGGAGCCTCATCGCCTCCATGACGCCGTTGAATGCTTCGGTGTCTTCATCCACGGCTTCGAGCAGCGTCCTCTTCAGCGTCTGAGCCTTCATGCCGAGTGCAGAGAGCGCTTCCCAGGCCGCCTCATAGCCCTTTTTGCCCACGGTGAGGTTTGCATCCATCGCTGCCAGGGCCGCTCCAAGCGCTCCTGCGAGCGCGGCCACCGAACCACCTCCGGGCGCCGGAGAATCGGAGGAGACCGTGTCGACAAAAGCGCAAAGATCCATCGAAACAAGGTTCTTTTTTTCTCCGATGGCCCACTCGATAATCTTTTTCTCTGGATCGAAGGGCTGGACGGCGCGAAGCCCGAGGGTCTGCACCGCCAAATCCACCAGCTCGCGGTCCGAGAGCGCCGGGCTTTTGCCCATCTTGCTGCGATAATACTGACCACAGGCGCGAATCGCCTCAAGCGGAATGAGCCCTACAAGCTCAGAACCTGTCACGTAGAGTCCCCTGGCCTCCGCTTCTTCCTTCACCGTGTCGAAAACCACATAAAGGGGTGTTTCATGGAAATCGAGCAGATTGATCGAAACCTGGGCGCACTGATACGCATCGATGTACCATCCGATCGCGCGGACGGCGCGAAGGCGCCCAGGCACTTTGATGGTGTTGCCTTCCGCATCCTTGGCGTTGCGGCCCGCCTCTCGGATGCTGAGGGCGATGTCGTGCGCGAGCTTTTTATCTTTTGTGTTGAGGTTGATGTTGTATGCGATGAGAAATTCTCTCGCACCCGTCACCGTAGCTCCCCAGCGCGCGTCGAATCTGGCGGGGCCATAGTCCGGCCGCCATCCAGGATCGGCCAATTTATCCGCGAGCCCTTCGTACTCACCCGCCCGAATGTCGGCGAGGCTTCGGCGTTCCGGGCAAGAGGCGGATTTCTCGTACAGGAACACTGGCACGCCGAACTCTTCCGCGAGCTCTTCGCCGAAGCTCTTCGACAGCTGTACACACTCATCCATGGAGACACCCGACACCGGCACAAAGGGACACACGTCGAGCGCACCTATCCTCGGATGTGCTCCACGATGAGCCCTCATGTCGATCAACGCCCGCGCCGTCCGCGCCGCTTCGAGGGCGGCAGACTTCACGGCCTGCGGCGCGCCCACAAACGTGTATACCGTACGGTTGGTGTCGTATCCAGGGTCCACATCGAGCAAAGCCACTCCAGACACGGATCGTATGGCATTTGCAATCGCATCAATCTTTGCGCGATCCCTTCCTTCGGAAAAGTTCGGGACACATTCAACCAAAGGCCTCTCCATACTGCCCTCCAATCGAAAACTATATGTGAGTATCGCGAAATAGTCCATGGCGATCCGCGTCATTCGTGGCTTGTTCACGAGGCATGTCTATCATACCATTACCGTCATGGCATCGCTTCTAAAATTTACCCAGATTCTTGAATGGGCGGACTGGGAGACTCCGCCGGAGGAGATGCAGTGCTCGATGCCTTTTCAGGCCATCGTGTCCACCATCACGGACCTCATGTCGGACATCGAGTCCGCAGAAGGTCCTCTGGAGGCAACGCCCTCATATGCAGCATACGAGCTGCTCAAGAAAGCGGTACGCTTCTATGTCCTGCTGCCTTCCATCGTCAATGTCCTCTTGAACTATAAAATATGCGTCGAACACGGACTTCCCCTCCACCCCACCGTGTACTACGAGCTCAAAGAAGCGCGTAAATATCGGATCAGCCACTCACTGGGAGAGATACAGCGGGCAAACGAACTCTACTGGAGGGCCATAGACGTCGCGCGCGAGTGCTGTCGTTTTGCGCCTTGCGCGGGGCAAGATTTGAAAAATCTGCTCTCGGAAACCCCGTCGGCCGTCTCTTCGTTTGTCTACACTGCGGTGCAAGACCACTATACCTGGATAGGCGCAAATCCTTCTCTGCTCTCGACCCTCGCAGAAAAAATAAGGAGGGCGTATCGGCCTTCTCTCCTCGTTGCGGCCGCCCACGGTTCAATCATGCCTGCACTCGTTCTGTCGGAATTGCTGGACATCCCACTGTATTTCATTCGGTTTTCTATGTTCAAGCGCCACGATGAAGAGCCCATCATAAGCCTCTCGGATCAGGCGTGGCTCTTCGACTTTCGCGGGAAAAAGGTGATCCTCTATGATGAAGATGTCGCAGGGGGCAGAACCCTGGAACTATTCGTGAAACGCCTTTCTCCTCTCTTTGGACGGGTAAAGACAGCATGCTCGATTCGCCACGCCGGCTCTTCGATCCGACCTGATTTTTTTGGAAAAATGTGGTGGGACTGACGCTTGTTCAATATATAAAAATTAGCCAGAAACGGCGCAGATGTGCATAAATTCCCAAAAAACAGCCACACGTTGCATATTCTATACTTTTGTGCTATAATAAAATTCAAAGAGCGGCAACTATGTGAATGCCGACATGAAGTCATTTCCCCATGAGCGGTGGCGCTGAGGTTTACCTCCTTTTCCTCAGCGCCTTTTTTGTGTTCCTGCGGCGGTGTAAAAAACACCCAATCGCTTGACTTTTATCGATACGTCTGCATACGCTATATATGGAATTACTCATACAACCTTAGCGCAAGGAGTCACATGCTCATGAAAACGAAACTGAGTTATGCACCATCCATTCGCCGTTTGCCTTCATACCTGCACATCATCCGAGCCTTTCAGAGGACGGGGGATCCTTATATTTCCGGGACATGGATCGCAAACGAACTCAACCTGGAGCCGATACAAGTCAGAAAGGACCTCGCCATAACTGGCATTGCGGGCAAGCCTAAAAAAGGTTATCCGGTAGAACAGCTTATCGCAGCCATCGAACATTATCTGGCATGGGATGTGGAGCAGAGAGCTGCGATTGTAGGGGCGGGCAATCTCGGTTCGGCGCTGATAGGGTACCAAGAATTCAGAAATCATGGTCTGCACATCGTGGCCGCGTTCGACAACGATCTTTCGAAGGTGGGACGCTCCATTCATCAGGTACAGGTCTATGGAATGGAAGAGCTCAAGGCGGTCATCGAAAAAATGAACATAACGCTGGCGATCCTCACGGTTCCCTCACCCTACGCCCAATCGAGCTGCGATGCGATTGTTGCCGCAGGCATCCGTGCGATCTGGAACTTCACGAACGTGAAGCTTAAGGTGCCAGAGGATGTGTTGGTACAGCGCGAGGACCTTTCTTCGGGCTACGCCATACTGTCGGTGATGATGCGTATGCGGTCGAAAGAGGTGTCCTGATCCACGCAGAGACTCTGACTTAAAGAGAAAGAAAACAGAGGGCGGTTCAAGATTAACTTCAGCCTACCTTTGATCTTACGCCTGTCGACACACTTATGCTGACAGTCTGGTCAAACATTACTATACGCACGTGTACCGCTCCGGTCTTCTTGAAACAATACAAGTTTTAGTTGCACGGTTTATCCCGTAATGCTACAATTGATCATCAAAATGTTGCAAAAAATCGAAAAAGAGGGTTTATTACAATGAGAATGACAACGCGTGGGCTTTACGGCCTTAAAGCAATTCTGACCCTTGCGGAACTGTCGGATGAGCACAACCCAGTATCTTTGCAGAGGATCGCGCAGATCGAAGGTCTTTCTTCTGAATTCCTCCAACAGATTTTTTACAGGTTGAGGAAAGCCGGCATCGTCAAAGCCTTTCGCGGGCCAGGAGGTGGTTTTACCTTAAACAAAAAACTCGACGAAATTTCGACGTATGATGTTCTCTTTGCCGTCGGAGAAACGCTGGAAATAGTCCCCTGTTCGCTCGAAAAGAACAGAAAGAAAGCCTGTCCCAATTGTACCTTCTGCGATGCAGGGGATTTCTGGCTCGGCATGGAACAGACAATCGTGGAGTACGCGAAATCTATATACCTGTCGGATTTTCAGCACAGGGCGCGGGCTTTCTTGAAGCAAGCATGAAACAAAGGCTCCGCTTACCCCTCGGCCGTAAATTCGATGAGTTTTTGATATTGATCTTCATGTATCTCGCCGCTCTGCCTGAGCACATCGAAGAGCTCCAGGACGTGGATAAATGCATGGAGTCGCACGCCAGCCCTCTCCATGTCGCGCCTCCCCTCTTTGCCCCGTTCAACCAATACTACCAGGTCTTCCACCCGAAGCCCCTCTGACCGCAATATGTCGATGGCTTCGAGTTTGCTTGCGCCGGTCGTGATGAGATCGTCGAGTAAAAGGGCACATTCTCCCGATGAATAGCTTCCCTCGATGCGATTCCCGGTTCCATGCTCTTTTACGGGCATCCGTGGCCAGATCATGGGTTTTTGAGTTTCCAGCGCTGCGGCCGTGGCGAGGGGCAAGCCGGCAGCAGGAATGCCTGCGATGCAGTCGTAGGTGCACGTTGAGGCAAGCAGCGCGTAGGCTCTGCCGGCGATCTTCATCGCACGAGGATCCGCGATGAGTCGCCTGAGATCGATGTAAAACGGGCTCTTCTTACCGCTTTTGAGGATGAACTCTCCCAACCTGAAACATTTCGTTGAGAGCAGCGCGTGGACAAACTCACGCTTGAGCGTCGCCAGCTCTCCGCTCACGCTGTCTCTGTGCACGGTATCGGTCGTCAGGGAAGCTTTTCCTGGATTTGTTCTGACTTCTGTTCTGGCGTCGCGGGCCCTCCTCATCGCATCTCTCAGTTCACGGGCGACCTCGGATGGGTCCAGAGCATCTGCTATTGCCCGCGCGACGACCACTAGAATGCCCTTGCCGTCGTCTCGTGCTCCTACGGAAAAGGCCTGGTCGGCCTGCCCCCCCTGGGCGCCTATTCCTGGGCTCAAAAACCAAGCCGAGGGGACGGCTTGCCTGACCATTCGCAGCGCTTCAAGATCGTTGCCCGCCACCACCAGCCCTACTTCTTTCGGCAGCGCGGCGCAATGCTTGGCCAATGCAAGATAGAGGGGAGAGCCGTGTACCGCGATGTCCTGCAACAAGCCTGCTCCCGGGTTACTGGTGCGACAGAGCACAAAGACCCCTTTTTCTTCCCATTTCAGAAATGGCTCAAGAGTGTCGAGCCCCATATATGGGCTCAGCGTGACGGCGTCCGCGCCGAGCTCACCGAACAGCGCCTGCGCATAGGCCTCTGCCGTGTTCGAAATATCGCCCCGTTTGGCGTCGATGATGACGGGGATATCGTCGGGGATGGAGTCCAAAGTCTCCCTGAGGGCGGCCATCCCCGGCTCGCCGAGCGCCTCATAGAATGCGATGTTGGGCTTGAAGGCGGCGGCATAGGGGGATGTGGCCTCTATGATTCTGAGATTGCGCTCGAGCGCCGCTCGCGCACAGCCAGCCTTGCCATACTTCTCAATGCCCTCTTTTGAAAAAGCGGGGTCGAGGCCGATGCAGAGCACGGTGTCCATCGCTTCAATTCGCCGTTCGATGCGGGCAAAAAAATTCATGGTGGTTCCCCTGATGACTCCATGGTCGCTTTTAGGATACTATTCGCACGAAAATACAGTATACTGTATCATATAAAAAAAGAGGAAGGAGGCTTGCCGTGAAAAAAGCGCTTGTATTGCTTGTTCTGTTGGTTGTCGCCATCCCTGTCTTTGCCCAAGAGCACGTTGGGGCAGGATTCAGCTTCGCCGCAGGGCTGGGCACAGACCTTCTGCCCAATCCAAGCGATCCCACAAAGCTGGAGAGTTGGTCCAAACTGGCGCTGCAGCCTGAGTTTTCCATCGGGAAATTTGGCATCGGACTGGACCTCATGCTCAGGTTCAAGCTCGGGACAGGCGCCAGCGCCTTTCAGGTGTACGAGCCTGATTGGATACCCCAGGCCGGCCAGACCATCTTCGACGTCTATTTGCCCAAGATCCTCTACATTCGCTATGGCTATCAGTGGGAAGACCCCTTCTACATCAAGATGGGATCCATCTCCGATTTTACCCTCGGAAACGGACTGATCGTCGACAACTATTCGAACATGCGCTTTTTGCCTCGGCGGCGCATGTTCGGCATGCAGCTTGGCGTGGATGGAAGCCTTTTCGGCGTCCCCTATGTCGGCATCGAGGCGCTGACCGGCAATGTCACCAAGCTCGATGTCATTGGAGGCCGGGTGTATGTGAGGCCCCTTGCCTTTATGGGAAAAAGTCTCCTGGGGAAACTGCAGGTAGGCGCGATCGGCGTGTACGACAGGGATCCATACCTCTATGTCGACGATGCCGCATACGGGACCAGCTATACCAGCACGCTGCCTTCGGAGCCTCTCTATGTGGTCGGGGCCGACATCACCTTGCCCGTCATTCAGAGCGACGTGTTCTCTCTCACGACCTTCGCGGAGGGGGCGCGAGAGATGAACAACGCCATGGGCGCGATCGCAGGCATCAGAGGCAGGGTTGTGCACTTTATCTTGTACGGAGCTCAGTTCAGGTATTTCCAGGACGACTTCATCCCTTCCTATTTCGACGCGAACTATGATCTTTACAGGGCCGACAGGTTCGTCTACATCAAGACCCACACGCCGGCCGGCACGAATTTCAATCCAAGCTGGCTGGCGTCGCTGGGCTTCGATCTCTTCAAATCTTCGCTGACCTTCAAGGTGGCGCTCGATGCGCCCTTTGCATGGATACAGGATATCACATCCGACAATTCGGCGGACTTCCCCCACCTGCTCGGTTCGCTCAAGCTCGCCCGCGGCCTTATTCCCAACGTGGACATTGCGGCGCGGTACGAAAAATTTTTCCTCGGCAAAAAAACAGGTGGAAACGTGTGGCGGGACATCATCAGCCTGAGGGACGCATCGATCGGCGTCACGGTGAGCTATAAGGCAGGCACGGCGCTCGTCTCGATGGACTATGCCTATACGTGGAACCCGACAAAAAATAATTTTGACGTCGTCTCAAGTCTCTCGGTCGGATTCGAGCTGTAGAGGGTAATCCGACGACACAGGTCACAGCGCCAACCATCAACCCAGGCCGCGCATTTCCGCATATGCGGGCGCGGCCTTTGTTTTTTCTGCTGAAATGATTATCATACCAACGATGGGAAAAATCAGAATTCTGCCCCCGGAAACTTCTCGCCGCATCGCCGCGGGAGAAGTCATCGACAGACCCGCCTCCGCCCTCCGAGAGCTCCTCGACAATGCCATCGACGCAGACGCGCACGACATCTCGGTCTCGATATCGCAGGGGGGCGTTGAAGAGATAACCGTCTCAGACGATGGATGCGGCATGTCGAAAGAAGATCTTGCCCTATCCATCAAGGAACACGCCACGTCGAAGATATACGAGCCCGATGACATCCTGAGGGCAAAGACCCTCGGATTCCGCGGCGAGGCGCTGGCATCCATCGCTGCAGTGGCGCGCCTCGAGATTGCAACGAGGCTGCGCGCCTCGTCCGAGGGCTGGCGACTTTCGAGCTCCCCCCTCCAGGACCCCACCCTTGACCTTTTCCCCTGCAAAGAAGGCACGAGGGTCTCCGTCCGAGGGCTCTTCGAATCCTTTCCCGCCCGCAGGCAATTTCTGAAAAGGCCTCAAAGCGAGGCCTTTTTGTGCAGAACGACGTTTGTCGAACGCGCCCTTGCGCACCCAGAGATCACGTTCCGCTGGAGATCGTCGAACGATACACAGGTGATCACGCCGACTTCTGCCAAGGAACGAATTGTCCAGTGCTATCCCGAGCTCTCCCGCACCCCACTCTTCGACGCCTCCTTCAAGACCGAAGAGGTGCAGGTGCACATTGTCTACGCAGACATCTCGTCGTACAGGAAAGATCGCAAATTCCTCCAGGTGTTCGTGAATAGAAGGAGAGTGCCTGAATGGGGCCTCGTCAGCCTCCTAGAATATGAATTCGGGAAATATCTGCCCGGCGGCGCCCATGCGATCGCGTTTCTTTTTCTGGAAATAGAGCCGTCGCTCGCCGATTTCAATATTCACCCCGCCAAAAAAGAAGTGCGGCTGAAAAATCCGGCGGAGGTCAGATCGGTAGTCCACACTCTTTTGTCGAACGAATTGACTGCCCGGTACAGAGGGGCACCGCAGGCCCTCGAGAGACACGCTCCGATGTATGGAGAGGCCCTCTCCGCATCAGGCGAAACCGTATTTCTTCCGACCTTCGATGAGGTTCGACCATGCGCCGTGGAGGAACCACCTGGCCGCTGGAAAAGGGACGCGTCATTTCTCAGTTCTTCCCAGAGCGCGGGGGCGCAAGCGCGCGGGACGCAGCTTCCTTCGGATTTCTGGCAGAAGGTGAAACAGGGGCAGCTCTCTTCTCACCGATACATCGGCAAGGGGCCGGGGCCTTTTCTTCTTTTTGAGATGGAAGACGCGCTCTTCATCCTCGATCAGCACGCGGCACATGAGCGCATCCTCTACGACAGAATCAAGGCGAAAAGGGGGGAAAGCCAACCTCTCCTCGTGCCCTACGTGCTCGAGCCTCAGGAGAATGAACACTACCTCAGAGAGTCCTCTCAAATTCTCGAGTACGTGGGCTACAGGATCGAAAAAGAGTCGGAGGCCTGGGTTGTGGATGCCGTCCCGGCAATCGCGGCGTCCAAGGCCCTCGAAGCGCTCGTCGAATGGCTGTCCCAGCCTTCCTCCGATGCGACGCCCATAGACGCCATCGCCGCGAACCTCTCGTGCAAGGCCGCGATCAAAGACGGGGACATTCTCGATCAGCCTTCCGCCGAACGACTGATAGCAGAGGCATTGGCGCTCCCCGAGCCGCGCTGTCCTCACGGGCGTCCGATCTTCATCGCAATTCCGAGGGAGAAGCTCTATGCAATGTTCGGGAGAATCGTCGAATGAAAAAGCCCCTCCACATACTCTGCGTCGCCGACGAAGTCGACCTGCTCGTCTACAGTAGTCAAATATGCGAGCGCTTTTCCGACATCGACCTTGTACTTTCGGCGGGCGACCTTCCGGACGAATATCTCGAATACATAGCGAGCATGCTCAACAAACCGCTCATCTCCGTCGCGGGAAACCACGATAAAGGCGATGAGCCTTCCGATTGCTGCGGGGGGCTTCGCTTCAGCGGCGGCACTGAGCAACGCGGAGGCTTCGGTCGACTCCGGTTCGGCATACGAGAGGAAAACGGCGTCAGTGTGCTCGGACTGCCCGGTTCCATCCGGTACAATGATGGACAGAACCAATACACCGACGCATGGATGACGTTCCGGATCATTCAAATGCTTCCGAGGCTTCTTCTGCGACGGCTTTTTAGGGGGAGATCGGTGGACATCATCCTCGCTCATTGCCCACCCCGAGGCATCCACGACGGCGGGGATCCTGCTCATGTCGGGTTCTCGGCCTACCGGTGGCTCATACGGCTTGCGAGGCCATACTACTTCATCCACGGCCATGTGCACCTCTACGACTTGCAGGCCCTCCGCGAGATAGAGTATTTTGATACATCCGTGATCAATGTCTACGGACACCGGGTGATCACCCTGCCAAAGGAGCGCAACAATGGCGGATGATTATCACACACAGGCCGAGAGAGATTTCTACAGAGCCAAGACAAAGGCCTTAACATCGAGAATTTTTGGAATACTGAGGCCCTCGCTCTTCGAGCTAATGCCTTTCGATGAGGCCAAGCGGCTGATTAAGCCACAGGGCGAGATGTACCGAGGAGTGACATCGGTTCGCCTCGCGGACATTGTGGGCAGCGAGGGACGGTACAGGGATTTCAACCGCTTCTTTTTCCCCAAGAAGGAGCACCTCAAGTCTCGCTGGACCGGGATCGATGAGCTCCAGTATAAAGATGTGATCTTGCCTCCTGTAGTCCTCTATGAAATGGGCGGTTTATACTTTGTCCGCGACGGCAACCACAGGGTTTCCGTCGCGCGAGCAAAGGGACAAGAATTCATCGATGCCGAGGTCGTCTCGCTCAAGTCCGAGATACAGCTCACCCCCGACATGTCGATTCAGGACATCAAGCGGGCCGTCGTCGAATACGAAAAGCAGCGCTTCTACAGAGAGACAAACTACGTCAATGTCGTAGGCTCCGACGATCTTGTGTTCAGCGAGCCGGGACGATACGACACGATCAAGGAGCACGTGCTCGTACACAAATATTTTTTGAACCAGAACATGGCTGAAGAGATCCCTTTTCACGAGGCGCTCTTTTCATGGCATGAAAATGTATATCAGCCCATCTGCCAGGCCATAGAGGCAGAGAATTTGCTCTCGCTCTTCCCTGGCCGCACTGTTTCGGACCTCTATCTCTTTCTCGTCGCACACTGGGACGAGCTTAAGCGCACATTTGGCCGCTTCGTGGAGATAGGAGAGGCAGCCGAAAGCTTTAAAATCCAGACAAAGCGGGGGCGACGGCGTTTTTTCTACCACATCCGCACGCTCTGGGGTGCGATATGCAAAAAAAAATAAAAATTTTCACCCAAAATTGTAACCTTGAAATCAAATTTCCATTATAATTAACGACGAGAGCAAGTGAGCGCAGCTTCTTCTTGCAGCCTCCATTGTATCGGCCGCCGGATACCCCTCCTTATCCGGCGGCATTTTTATGAATTGACTTTCTGGGCCGATTTCTATATTCTTGTCGCGGTTGTTTTTCGTATCCAAAGGAGTTGTCATGGCACAGATTTCCAAAAACGCGCGTACGACCACCTCTACCCACCACTTCTACTGCCCCTGCGGCGGCGAAATAAAGATGAAGACCATCTTTGAAAACGGCAGGGTCAAAAATATTGCCGAATGCGAAAAAT
This sequence comes from Spirochaetia bacterium, assembly GCA_029975555.1. Taxonomy (GTDB): domain Bacteria; phylum Spirochaetota; class Spirochaetia; order Treponematales; family Rectinemataceae; genus Rectinema. The sequence continues at coordinate 83,495 of JARKOY010000125.1, forward strand.
GCAAAAGGGTCGAGCGGCGTCCAAGCGACTTCAAATGAGCTTGATGAATGCGTAAAAGGCCCTCGGTACGGAAGTCCCGAGGGCCTTTTCGTGTGGCACGATCAATCGTGCGCTCATCGGCGGAGATTATGGGGCACGATCATCATCGCCTCCGCATAGCCTCGATGTGCTCGGCAATCTGCGCGCGAGCGTCGGCGAGCAGTGCCTCGATTTCACGTTTACCCCGTGGAGGATCGTATATCTTCACAATTTCGGCGATATATGGTTCCTTCCCGAATCTTCTCAGAAACCCCCGTATGGTTGCGACCTTCCAGCCACCATCGATCGCGATCGCGGCGACCGGTACAGACTCAACATCGAGTATCTTTCTCACTCCCGCCGAGTGAAATATGCCCAGTTTGCCGTTCCTGGACCTCGTCCCCTCGGGAAAGACGACGGGGCAGGTGCGCTCTCTCTTACAGCGCTCCGCCATATTCGATACCGCCCGCATTGCTTCGATGGGCTCCCCGCGCCGCCGCACGAGACAATGGCCTCCCTTTCTCAGCGTGAAGCTCACAAGAGGAATGCCGTACTGAAGCTCTTTTTTGGCCACGAACCGAGGTTTCCTCTCTATTCCCAACAACCATATGAGGACGAGTATGTCCAAGAGGCTCTGGTGATTAGAAATCACGAGGCAGTGATCAGGAATCTCGAGCTTCTTGGGGTTTGACACAGTAATACTGAATCCTCGGAAGGCTCTGAACAGCCTAAGGATCACCGCTGCACCTATCTGCTCATAACGTGCACAGAGATAATCGCGCGCGCTTCGTGGTGCAGTGAAAACATACTGTACCACCACCACGAATTCGAGCACAAACAACATCAAAACCACAAAAAGAGCAATCAGCGCATTGACAAACATCGTCATAACTCTTTATCGTATTTTATCTCGCAATGCAATTACCCCAATAAGTATTGACATTTATAGGTAGTATCTGCTAGCTTTGTGTAGCATTTTGACCAAACCAAGGTTAGCATTCAGCATATTGTATCCGGAGGAATTCCATTGAGTGCAAAGAATTTGTCGGCTGAAAAGCGCCAAAGACAGAACGAGAAGCGCAGGCTCACCAATAAAAGCACCAAAACGGCAATAAGGACCGCAGCAAAGAAAGTTGTGGTGGCGTCCGAAAAGAAGGATGTGGCAGCAGCAAAAGAAGCCCTGCTTGAGATGATTAAGCGAATCGATTCGGCTGCACGAAAAGGCATCATAAAGAAAAACACTGCAGCACGAAAAAAATCTCGCATGCAGAAGCTTGTAAATAGGCTAGGTTAAGTTCCGCCGGAGGACAGTCCGGCACTTAGGAAGGAGCAGAGAACGGTATGGCCGAAAAACTGACAAAAGCCGAGCTGATAGATGCGCTGTACGAATCGCTGTCGCCGTCGAGCCGGACAACCCGCAAGGAAATCCACGAGCTTATCGACGGTCTGTTTTCAGAAATCAAAGGTGCTATCCTTGAGGGGAAAATCGTGGAACTCAGGGGCTTCGGGACCTTCGAAGTAAAACTCAGGAAAGGCAGATCAAAAGCCAGAAATCCCAAGACCGGCGAGATTGTCGCAGTGTCGGATCACGGCGTAGCTACCTTCAGGCCAGGCAGGGAACTCAAGAAAGCTGCATGGGAAATGGAGACTACCCGCATTCCGAAATCATTCAGAAAGAGAGATTGAACCGATTGCTGCGCGTGCAGCGTTGAGGGCTGTTCGAGGGGACAGCCCTCGGTATCAAAGTATGAAAAGGCTGAATTTCGAACCTCCGGAACCGTATGGAACGTATATCGGTCCGGCGGTTATCATGAATGGAAGGCTCCGTTCAAGCCTTCCTCTGAATTTACGCTGTGCCTTTCATGGGGCCCTGGAAGGCACGTTTATTCGAATCGATCGCAATGCCGATATACAAACAAGCACCTGTACGGCACGGCAGGTGGTGATCGCAGGTCGTTTTGCGGGGGCCGTGAGCGTGGCTGACAGCATCGTCATGTTGCCCAACGCCATCGTTGCCGCAGACATCAAAGCAGCAGATATACACATCATCGAAGGCGCAAAATTCCAAGGCAGTATCGAAACGTATGATAGAGACGAGAGGCATTGACATCGTTTCATCGCTCCACTATATTGATTTTTATACTGTGCACATGCGGTATCGATTGCCGTGCATGGTTGAAAAACCATACCAACCGATTCAATGCGCCGTCTAAAAAATCCTTCCGAAAATATCTGCGGGTTGTTCTGCTGTACGCCCCGCTTTTACAGCATAGATCATGGAGATACTGATGGCAGTCTATCGTAGAAAAAAATCGACGTCATCCCAAACAGAACCATTTAACAATGGCGACCAGCAACCTATAGTCGTCAAAGAGGAAACAGCCATGAATCAAAGCCAAGTCGAAGAGAATCCCAGTGAACACAACGGTTCACTTTTCGACGGACAATCCGAAGGATTCATGCAAGATACCGAGGCGCCAACAAACGAGATAGCGGTTGGCACTCCTGCAAAAGACCAGTCTCACAAAGGTCGAAAGACCGTGGCCAAAATTCGTCTGAAAAAAAAGCCTGCACAGCCGACTGTCGGCGAAGAGGAGCCCCGCCCAGCTGTCCAGGAGGAGGTGCCCGAGGCTCTAGAAATACAGCCTCCAAACGGCTTCGTGGTGGCCTCGCTTCCTGCCGACGACCGGCAGCATCAAAAATTTGCGGAGGCATCCCGGCTCGAGCTGGAAAGCCGCGCCGAACAGAGGAATGAAACGCGGGCCAGACTGTCGATCAACGATCTTTCTAAGATGGGCATCGTCGAGCTGAGGGATCTAGGTGCAAAGTATGGCATAAATCACGACCTCCTCATCACCCTCAAAAAACAAGAGCTCATTTTCAATATTCTGAAAGCGCACACGGAGCACGGAGGCATCATATACGCCTACGGCTCTCTGGAGATATTGCCGGACGGCTACGGATTTCTGCGCTCTCCACAGAATTCCTATTTGCCCGGCACCGACGACATCTACATTTCGCCTTCGCAGATACGCCTCTTCAATTTGAAGACCGGCGACACCGTGTATGGACAGATACGGAGCCCCAAGGAGGGAGAGCGCTTCTTCGCCATGCTCCGCATCGAACAGATCAACTTCGATGAGCCGTCCGTGGCCCAAAACCGCGTCCCCTTTGAGAATCTGACTCCCCTCTATCCTACCCAAAAACTCAACCTCGAAACCACGACCGAAGAGATATCCACGCGCATCATCAATTTGTTCTGTCCTATAGGCAAAGGCCAGCGCGCGCTCATCGTCTCTCCGCCGCGTACGGGAAAGACTATCCTCCTGCAGAAAATCGCAAACGCCATCACCGCAAATCACCCTGAAGTCTATCTGATCGTGCTGCTCATCGACGAGAGGCCCGAGGAAGTGACGGACATGGAGCGCACGGTCCAGGCCGAAGTCATCTCCTCTACGTTCGACGAACAGTCCACGCGCCATGTCCAAGTGGCCGAGATGGTGCTCGAGAAGGCAAAACGCCTCGTCGAACACAAACGGGATGTCGTGATTCTTCTCGACTCCATCACAAGGCTCGCCAGGGCCTACAACCAGACCGTGCCGACTTCGGGCAAAATACTCTCGGGCGGCGTCGATTCAAATGCGCTTCATAAGCCAAAGCGGTTTTTCGGTGCTGCGCGCAACATCGAGCAGGGCGGGTCCCTCACCATCATAGCCACCGCCCTCATCGACACCGGCTCCCGCATGGACGAGGTCATCTTCGAAGAGTTCAAAGGCACCGGCAACATGGAAATCAACCTCGATCGGCGCCTCTCCGATCGTCGCCTCTTCCCCGCCATCAACATCAAGAAATCCGGGACGCGGAAGGAAGAGCTCCTCCTCACCGAGGAAGAACTCCAGAAGATATGGGTTCTGCGCAAGGTCATCAACCCCATGGATGACATAGAGATCATCGAGCTGCTCATCGACCGCATGATGAAGACGAAGAACAACGAAGCCTTCCTCAAGTCCATGAACACACCGTATCAGAGTATGGAATAAAGGGTATTGACTGAACGCACACTGTTCATATATGGTTAGTCGCCGTCATTCTGGCCGGTTTTCAGACACAGAGGACCACCTGACGCACACGGAGGAAACAATGAAAAAGGGCATCCACCCAAAATATGAGCTCACCACCATCACCTGCGCATGTGGCAATGTCATCGAGACCCGTTCGACGGTAAAGAATATTCAGGTTGAAATTTGTTCTGCCTGCCACCCCTTCTTTACCGGAAAGCAGAAGCTCGTCGACACTGCAGGGCGCATCGAGCGCTTCAACAAGAAATACGGAATCAAATCCGCCGAAGAGAAATGAAGCTCGGACTCTAGAAATGCGAGGCCGTCCCGATCGTGGGGCGGCCTTTTTGCATGAAGGGGCACAGGCGGGAGGCCTAGGGCGCACTTCATTGGATAGAGATGAGACTGAGCATCGCGGCCATTTTCTGCGCCGCTTTTCCTCGGTGAGAGATGCGATTCTTCTCTTCCGGTGAAAGCTCCGCGACAGTCTTTGCCCACTGCGGCAGATACACTATCGGATCATAGCCGAACCCTTGCATTCCCCGCGGCGCCATGCTTATTTCTCCTTCCAGAGTCTCCTGGACACAGAGAAAGCGCTGCCGACCGTAATACAGCACCAGACAGCAGACAAAGGCACAGCGGCGGTCCTGCACATGCTCGAGCTCCGAAAGGAGAAGTCTGTTTTTCTCCTCCGCGGAAAGAGGAGTGCCGCCCGAAGCGCCATACCGGGCCGATTCGATGCCGGGGCGGCCGCCGAGCGCCTCGACGCAGAGTCCGGAATCATCTGCAATGACGGGCCTTCCTGTAATCCTATAGAGAGATTCTGCCTTGATGAGCGCATTTTCGAAGAATGTCGTTCCGTGTTCTTCTGGATTAAAATTCCCTATCCCCAGGTCTGCGGGCCGCAGAAGCTCGTGCCCGGCAAACAGGGGCTTCAATTCCTCGAACTTGTGGATGTTGTTCGTCGCGATCAAGAGTTGCATAGCCCTGATGTCTAGCCTAATTTTCGGTAATCTGCAAGTGCCCCGCCCGTGGCGACGTTTTTCCTAAGGTAAAATAGTCCAGAATCGACGCTGCCCTTCGGCACTCCCAAAAGTTCCGAGATGAGCTCATTCGAAACCAAAGACTTGTGGCGTCGCCTTTTCTCGAGAAGACACACATAGCGCCGCCGGCACCTCTCCAGTGAGCGCGCGATGCACTCCTTTTCATTGTTAAGAAGGGAAGTCTCCAACCTGAGTTCCAACACACGGAGCCTGATCCAGAGGGTATTCAGTTTGGCATTCAACGCGTCAATCTGTTTTTGTTCTCCTTCGGTCCTCCGTTTCGCCAACTCCACTAAATTGAACAGATATTGCTCCGGCATGCCAAGGGCAGAACTGCATTTCTTCAGGATCTCTTCATCGACTTCCCACGCGCATTTTATCATTAAGTATAGAAGGCGTTTACGCTCTGGGCTCAACTTTTTTAAGAATACCTGAGGAGCAAGGCCGAGGACCTTTTGCGCATCGCTCGCTCCCTCCGCTTCATCCTCTTCTGTGAAGGCATCCGCCGGCGCTTCGAACACGAGATCTTCCGAAAAATGCGAATGTAGATAGGCATTTTCCCATAAGGTTGCACTGAAATTCTGCCGATGTATACTCTTTGCCACAAATCGCATGCTGCTCAGAAGATATGCTTCTCGGGTCCTGCTCTCCTTGTCGGCGCGCTCGAGGATCCCCTCGATTCGGCCCCGAAAATGCTGCAATGCGTCCGAGATCTCATCCTCGTTGAAAAAACCGTAGCGCTTTGGGTGTGCATACATTTGGCGCACGAGATCAAGATAACTTTTAGAATCCATTTCGAACCTCCGCCTTTCCTTAGTGCAAGCGACATGCCAAAATGAACTGCAGGGGTTCAAAAAGATGAATATCGATACAAATTTTTACAAATTAGAGAATTAATTCTGCTGGATAATGATGATGATTTTTTAAAAAAGGTGTAAGAAAAAGGATCAATGGAATTGGCCAAAATCGCAGGGCCCGCATCCTCGGCAATGCTTAGGGAAGCCCTCTGTGGCATTCGTGGACCAGGACAGCAAACAAACAGGCTTTCCTTCTATCCTTTTTCATGCAAGGGCTGTCCCGCGCCATGGAAGGCGGAGTGGTCAAAAATCTTTCGGATACTTTTCATAGAAAAGGGAGCTGGCCAGGAACAAGTTCGATAACTTACTCAACTGCCGAACAGCATATCATTTCTCGCTCTCTTCGTCGCTGAAAATGTCCGAAAAGGCTTCGACGAGGGTGTGGACGACTTTTTCGACCTTGCCGCTCATGGAGAGCCCGGCAGCAAGCCTGTGGCCGCCGCCGCCATACTGCTCGGCGATCTTCGCCACATTGACGGAGTCACGCGACCTTAGGCCGACGGTACACATATCGTCGGTCTCCTGTTTCACCACAAAACAGACCTCGCAGTCGACGATGCCCATCATGAGCTGATACAAGAGATCCGAATCTCGGCTCGACATGCCATACTTCTGCTGGTCATCGATCGTGACCCATGAAACCAGAAGCCGGCCTTCGTAGTACGGCTGAATGCGCAAGAGGAGCTCGCCCAGCATTCTCCTCGAGGCCAAGGTTCTGCCGCCGTTGATCGCCATAAAGACGCGCTTTGGGGAAACTCCTGCCTCCACGAGCCGAGAGGCTATTTTGAAGGTTTCACTTCCGTGCTCATCCAAGTGCCGAAAAAAACCGGTGTCGGTGCTGAGGCCAAAGAACAGAAGCTCGGCCTCGTCCTTTGTGGGCGTGTGCCTCATCGTCTCCATGAGGATTAGAATCATGGCGGAGACCGCGGGCGCTGACTCATCGATCCAGTCGTAAGGCCCGCAGGCCCCCTTCGTCGCATGGTGATCGATGAAGGCCACGGGGATGTTCGGCATTTTTTCGGCGACAGCCCCTATCCTCGACATGGAAGAACAATCGAGCACGAGGGCCGCGGTCCGCTCGAAGTCCCTTTCGGCAGGCACGTCGCTCTTAAAGCGCGACTCGAACGGCAGAATTTCGATCCGGTTAAAGGGACCCGAAGAGAGCACGTGCACCCGCTTGCCCATGCCCTGCAGCATAGACGCGAGCGAGAGCTGCGAACCGATACAGTCGCCGTCGGGCTCGCGGTGTCCGACGATATAGAAACAGTCATGCTGATCGATGAATTCGAGCAGCATCCTAGGAACCGGCTTCATGACGGCCCATCTCAGAGCGTGGCAAGCATGATGGCCTTGATCGTGTGCTTGCGGTTCTCCGCCTCGTCGAACACTCTCGACTGGGGCCCTTCGATGACGTCGAAGGTGACCTCCTCGCCCTTCACCGCAGGCAGGCAGTGGAGGAAGATGCAGCCTGGGTTGCCGGTCTTCGCCATGAGCTCGGCGTTTACCTGATACGGCGTCAGCAATCTGACCCGTTCAGCCTTGAGCGCCTCCTCACCCATGGAAACCCAAACGTCGGTGTAGATCGCGTCGGCACCCTTGACGCCTTCGTCGACATTGTCGGTGATGCCGAGAATCGAGCCCGACGCTTTGGCAAAGGTCTCACAGAGATTTTTGAGTTTGTCGTCCGGCCAGAGCTCCTTGGGCGACACAATGGTGAAGTGCATGCCGAGCTTCGCGCTGATCACCATGAGGGAGCGCGCGACATTGTTGCGTCCGTCTCCCACAAAGCAGAGGCGCCTGCCCTTACAGGTGCCGAAATTTTCTTCAATGGTGAGGACATCGGCGAGCGCCTGCGTCGGATGGTAGGAGTCGGTCAGCCCGTTGTACACGGGAACTCCGGAATATTTCGCGAGAATTTCGACGTATTCCTGCTTGTATCCGCGGAACTCTATGGCGCTGAACATGCGGCCCAGGACCCTGGCGGTGTCCTCGATGGACTCCTTTGCACCAAGCTGGATGTCTTGATTCGACAGAAAGACGGGGTGTCCCCCTTCTTCGCCGAAGGCCGTCTCGAACGCGCAGCGCGTGCGCGTGGACCGTTTTTCAAAAAGAAGGGCGAGGGTCTTCCCTTTAAAGCGCATCTTGCGCACGCCTTTTTTCGCTTCTTCCTTGACTTTCTTCGACAGCTCGAGCAAATAGCGGATTTCCTCAGGAGTATAATCAATCCATGTGAGCAGAGATCTACCTTTCAACGTCGACGGGTTCATGCGTCCTCCTTTGTATGGATACTATATGGAGCAAGCGGAAAGGTCAAGTTTACGCCACAGTTTCGCACAGGAGGAAAAGAAAAAACGCGCCTGGGCTTGCGGGTGTGTCCATGAGGCTGCACAATGTCGTCGTAAGGTCATGAAAGCCATGAAAAAGGAACCATCGGAGAAGCCCCTGTTGTCTAAGTCTACGGCGCCCCTTCTCGAGGAAGTCCATAGGCGGCTTGCGCCCGTGTGGCCGGACGCACACCCCCTTCTGCACTACCACAACTGTTTTGAGCTCCTCATTGCGGTGATTCTGAGCGCCCAGACGACGGACGAGCAGGTCAATGCGGTCACCGGGGAGCTCTTCACTCGTTTTCCGACCGCAAAGAAGCTTGCCGAAGCGGACATCGCAGAGGTCGAACGGATCATTCATCCTGTCGGATTCTTCCATGTCAAGGCGAGGCACATCATCGATACGGCCAAAGCGCTTGAAGCGAAGTTTGGAGGCGACATTCCGCCCACGCTCGAAGCGATGCTCGAACTGCCCGGCGTGGGGCGAAAGACGGCAAACCTCGTAGCGTCCGCATGCCACGAAGTGCCTGGCATCATTGTGGACACGCACGTGCTCCGGGTCCTCGTGAGGCTCGGAGTCTGCCCGAAGAAAGATGCAGCCCTGGCGGAATCCATAGTCCGCGCAAATCTGTCCCAAGAAAAGCACACACAGTTTTCCTACAGCGTGAATCGGCATGGAAAATTCACCTGCACGGCGCGAAACCCCGCCTGTACACCACTGGGCCGTGGATCATTGGGCCATGGCTGCCCCCTGGACGACCTCTGCCCCAAAATCGGCGTAAAGAGATAGAAATCTTTTTTCTGACGGTTGAAGCAAGAAGAGTCTATTCTCCCGTCTAGAAAGTAGGTGAAGGTGTACAATGGAAGCAACAAGGGTGCGAGAGGCTTCGCCGAAGGTCCTAGGGGCCGCCGCTCAACAGACGGACTCCTTCCTCGAAGACCCTATCGAAACGCTCGCGCAGGAACGATTCCACGTGCCGCGCCTCATGCCACTCCAGAGATTCGTGATCGCGAACATCCTCGACAACATTGAGCATCAGGAATATGCGCCCAGCGAAGGAGAGCGCGGCCCCGGGACAGATCGTGAAATCGCGGAGAAGGCACGGCACAGTGAAACCTACAACCAGCTCGTCCTCTTTCCGACGGGGTTCGGCAAATCCATCTGCTTTCAGCTTCCGGCGCTCCTTTTGGAAGGTCTCACGCTCGTGGTCTATCCCCTCCTCGCTCTCATGAACGACCAGAAGCGGCGCCTCGACGAGGCGCATATTCCTTGTGCGCTGTTCCGCGGGGGCTTCAGCGAGGAAGAGTGGCGCGCCCAGGAAGCGCTGATCAGTTCCGGCAAGGCGAAGGTGGTCGTCGTCAACCCCGAAATTCTCTGCGCGCCGAGACTCCGCACGTTTTTGGGGCGTTTCAAGATCGCACACTTCGTGATCGACGAGGCACACTGCATAAGCGAATGGGGAGAGACCTTCAGACCATCGTACCTGACGCTCGGCGAGTCGGCGCGATCCCTTTCGCCGCGCATTCTGAGCGCCTTCACGGCCACCGCGGGGCCCAGCATCGTCGAGTCGATTGAGAAATCGCTCTTTCTCGGCAAAGGTTACAGGCTCGTTACCGCCGAGGCAGATAGGCCGAACATCCTCTACGGTGTTGTCCACGCACTGTCTCCGAGCCGGGCTCTGCGTCAGCTCCTCCTGTCGTGCAAAAAGCCCGCCATCGTCTTCGATCGCTCGCGATCCGGCACCAGAATCAAGGCCGCATACCTGCAGTCGATAGGATTTTTAGAGACCCGCTTCTACCATGCGGGGCTGTCGCGCCAAGAGCGCAAGGACATTGAAAGCTGGTTCCAAGAATCCGATGATGCCGTGCTCGTCTCCACCAATGCGTACGGCATGGGCATGGACAAGAAGAACATCCGCACGGTCATCCACACGTCTCTGCCGGACAGCGCCGAGGCCTACATCCAGGAGGCCGGGCGCGGCGGCCGCGACGGAAAAAACTCGCTCGCGATCCTCATCGACGATCTGGCGCGGAGCAGTGCAGGCCGCACGCAGGTACAGCAAGGGGACGGGCCCCCGCATCTTGAGAGGCCGGATTCAGGTGGGTTGCTTCCAGGAGGGCTGCGTCCAAGTGACCTGCCTCTGGCTGGAGAAACGGCGCACGCTGTCCAGAACTTGCGGAAAGGGTGCTTCTTTCGCTATCCATCCCTGCAGACCTGCCGCAGAGAGTTCCTCCTGCATCTTCTGGGAGAGCAGGAAACGCCCGTCTGCGGCAGATGCGACAACTGCCTCGAGGAAACGCGGAGGACGAAAAATCCGGAGGACGCCGAGGACGACTCGAGCTCCCTCGCCGAGTGGCGAGCGCTGTCGGGCGCCGAGGGGTTTCTCGAGGCGCTATTTCTCTGTAATGCGCACCAGCGACGCTGGACCAGGCCAGAATTCGTCCGCATGCTCGGCCCGCATGGAAAGGGCAAGGGCGCATTCACGGGCCTGCTCTTCGGCTGGACCGAAGAAGAACGAGAAGAACTCGTGCAGGCGCTGATCGAGCTTCGTGTTCTGCACATCGTCGACCGCGGGCCATGGAAACACCGTATTTCGCTGGGGCCAAGGGGCAAAATATTTGTAGAGCGCGCGCGAGGGTTGTTCCAGCAAGCTTGAAGTGTATCGCTTTTGGCCATATCATGGAGCATAAAGAAACACTCGAAATCAAGGGGCATGGTATGGTGAACTTCAAGGAGCTTGACGCATGCGATTCCTTTGCGGCGCTTAAGAAGACCCCAAGGATGCGGCTGCAGGAACTGCTGACTCCGGAGAGAATTGCTGACCTATGGATTCCGCACGCGGCGGGGCTCTCCTACTGCTACGCCTTTGCGCCGGTCGACGATCTCATCGTCGAGCAACTTCAGGCGCTGGCCGACGAGCAGCAGCTGATCGAAAAATACCGCATGCTCGCGGATGGCGCCATCATGAACACGGGAGAAAGACGAATGGTGCTGCACCACCTGGCGCGCGGGCGGCTTGGCGCGCCTGTCGTCTGGAATGGGCAGGACATGGAAGCCTTCTACACGGGGGAAAAGCTGCGGTTCTATGAGTTCGCAGAAAAGGTGAGGGATGGCAGAATCCGAAGCTCGGTAGGTAAGCCTTTTGCGCAGGTCGTACAGATCGGGATCGGGGGATCGGACCTCGGCCCGCGCGCCGCGAGCATCGCCCTGTCGCGCTGGGCCATCGCCAAAGGGAGGGCGAAGTTGACGCCCTGGTTCATCTCAAACGTCGATCCGGATGACGCCGACTGGGTGCTCTCGCGCATAGACTTGTCGGAGAGTCTCTTCGTGCTCGTGTCGAAGAGCGGCACCACGCAGGAGACCCTGGCAAATGAGACGCTCGTCAGAGCAAGGCTGAAGGCGGCGGGACTAGACGCCGACAGACACATCGTCGCGGTGACGAGCAAATCGAGCCCCCTCGCTGGCAATCCCCACTACCTGGACAGTTTTTTCATCGACGACTTCATCGGCGGACGGTATTCGACCTCGAGCGCCGTCGGAGGCGTGATCATCTCGATCGCCTACGGCCCCGAAACGTTCGAGGAATTCCTGCACGGGGCGCATGAGGCGGATATCCTCGCACTTGAGCCTTCGCTCAAGCGCAACCCCGCCCTCATGGACGCAATGATCGGCATCTATGAGAGGAATGTGCTCGGCTGGCCTGCCACTGCGGTGCTGCCGTACGCGGAGCCGCTCTCGCGCTTCCCGGCGCACCTTCAGCAGCTCGACATGGAGTCCAACGGCAAGTCCGTCAGCCGCTCAGGCAGGCCTCTCTCCTACTCCACCGGCCCCATCGTGTTCGGCGAACCGGGGACGAACGGCCAGCACTCGTTCTATCAGCTTCTGCACCAGGGCACCGACATCGTTCCCTTGCAGTTCATAGGCTTCTTGACGAACCAGCTCTCGCCCGACATGAATTCCGAGGGCTCGAGTTCGCGCCAGAAGCTCGTATCCAACCTGGTCGCCCAGATGGCGGCCTTCGCCCTCGGAAAAGAGGACGAAAATCCAAACAAGGCCTTCGCAGGTGGCCGCCCCTCCACGCTGCTCGTCGGGGACGAGCTCGGGCCAGAGCAGCTCGGCGTCCTCTTCTCCCACTTCGAGAACAAGGTGATGTTCCAGGGCTTTGTCTGGAACATCAACAGCTTCGATCAGGAGGGCGTCCAGCTGGGAAAGGTGCTGGCAAAAAAGGCGCTCGGCGCCATCTCAAAAGGAGAATCTTCGGGAGATGCCAGACTCGATGCGCTCATCGCCGCAGTTCTGGAGCGCACAAGGGGAGAAAGCTCGTGAGTGAGACCATGGGCGATGTTCGCCAAGAGGCGAGGCTGGAGGCACGAGCCAGAGAGACCAACGCTCATCCCTGCATTGCGTTCACAGGCGGCGGCACGGGAGGTCACATCTACCCCGGCTTAGCCGTCATCGAGGAGCTGCGGCGTCAGGGCTTCCGGGGAAGAATCGTCTGGATCGGTTCAGAGAAGGAGCTCGACCGGAGCATCGTGACCGGAGAGGGCATAGAGTACGTCGCGATCCCCTCGGGCAAGTTCCGCCGCGAGCTTTCGCTGCGCAACGTCACGGACCTGGGCAGGATCGTCGCGGGGTACATGAGGGCGAAGGCCATTCTCAAAAACCTCCGTCCCTCGCTTCTCTTTTCAAAAGGGGGCTACGTGAGCGTGCCGCCCTGCAGGGCTGCTGCCTCGCTCGGCATTCCGGTCATCACCCACGAATCGGATACGTCACCGGGACTGGCGACCAGGCTGAACAGCAAGAGCGCCACCCTGATCCTGACAAGTTGGGAAGCGACCGCCAGGTATTTTCCCGAACCTGTGCGCGCGAAGATCGTCCGGGTAGGGAACCCTGTCCGCCCCGCCCTCTTCCGCGGTGATGCGGCGCGCGGTCTTTCGATGCTTGGATTTGAGAGAGGAAGGCCTTTGCTCTTCGTGCTGGGGGGCAGCCAGGGCGCCAGAGAAGTGAATGCCCTCGTCCTCGCCTCGCTGCCGCTCCTCTGCCCCTCGGTCCAGGTCGTGCACCAGACGGGCAAGGCCAATTTCGACGAAGTGATGGCGTGTATTCCCGACGATCCCGTCATCAGGGCATCATATCGGCCTCTGGCATACATAGGCCCAGAGATCGCGGACATTTACGCCGCATCGACCATCGTGGCGGGGAGGGCGGGCGCGGGCACGGTGTGGGAGGCTGCCTCGCTCGGCAAACCGATGGTCCTCATTCCCCTGTCGGGCTCAGGGACCCGAGGCGATCAGGTGGAAAATGCGGCGCTCGCCGCTCAGGCGGGAGCAGCCACGGTGCTCGAAGGGGCGCAGCTCTGTCCTTCCGCATTCGCCGATGCCGTAAAAAAATATCTCGATCCTACGGCATACGCTTCGGCGGTCCGGGCCTGCCACTCGATCGCGCGTATTCCGGCTCAGACTGCCGCAGCCCTGCTCGGCGACAAAGATCTCCTCGACGAAGGAAAGATGCTTTCGGCCGAATTCATAGCCCGCCTGCTCTTGGCACACCTTGAGAAGCAGGCAAAGGAAGAGACATGAGCACAATAGACTGGATTTTCAGCGCGCTGGTGATTATTCTGGCGGCACGGTGCTTTGTGAGGGGGTTTGTGCACGAGGTCCTTTCTGTAGCTTCGATTGCAGTAGGCATTCTTGCGGGGCTCTTGCTCTCCAACACGGTCATCGCCGCGATTCTGCCGAAAATCGGCGCACAGGCGCTGCCGTATCAGGCCCAGTACATCATCGCATTCTTGCTCTGCTTCATCGTCGGCTTCATTCTCATGAAGATAATCGAGCGCATGCTCCGCGAGGGGCTTGAAGCGAGCAGCCTCGACATCTTTGACAGAGTCCTGGGGCTCGTGCTCGGCGTTGCCGAAGGATTCATCGTCGTAGGACTGTTCATCGTCATCTTGCAGATTCAGCCCCTGGTGGATATGAAAACTGTCCTCGAGAAGTCGCTGTACGTAAAATTGCTTGGGCCGATCATCGCGCCGGCCCTCGGCGGCTCGCTCGCGCCCATGCTCGACGGCGGGAAAATCCCGAACATCATCCAGAATTTCAAGGGAAAATAGCCGTGTTCGAAAACCTACTCTTCCAAGATCGGGTCAAGGAGCAACTCTCCGCTATGCTCGTGACGGGGAAAGTACCCCCTAGCCTCCTGTTCACGGGGCCGGAAGGATCGGGGAAACAGACCGCGGCATTGGAATGCGCCCGCGTGCTCTCCTGTGAAAGAGAGGCGCTGTGGAACTGCGAGTGTGCACAGTGCAGACGGCACAGGAGTCTCACACACTCCGATCTTCTGCTCTTCGGGCCGAGAAGCTTTCCGCAGGAAACGTTGGTCACCGCCGAGTATTTTCTGCACGCCCCAAACCTGACTTCGTACTATGCCTTCGTGCGTTCCATACGAAAACTGCTGAAGCGTTTCGATCCTGTGCTGTGGGCAGGCGAAGAGGCGAGGCTCTCGAAGGCTGCGCCGTCGATCGAGTCGCTCGAGGAACAGCTTCAGGAAATTCAGGTTCTCCTCTCCAGTCAAAAAGCCCCTTCGGAGGCTCGATCACTGGAGCTGATGGTGAACCGCGTGGTCGAAACGGCCGCTGGTCTCGAAGCGCTCGTTCCTGAGGGAGTTCCTATCTTCATGGTGAGAAACATGGCGGCGTGGGCAGTCCTCGCCCCTGTGGGCAAACGCAAGACGGTCGTCATCCAGAACGCCGACACCGCCAACGAGAGCACGCGCAACGCGATGCTCAAGATACTGGAGGAGCCGCCCGACACGGTGCGGTTCATCCTCACCTCCTCCAGGCGCGCCGCGGTGATCGCCACGATTCTCTCAAGGTCTCGGCTCATCGGGTTCGAACCGAGGACCGCGGCCCAGGCACAACACATCGTCTCTCGGCTCTTCAAGAGCGAAGAGAAGGTTGAAAACATCGCTGAATTCTTTCATAGAAAGAGCCCGTTTCCTCCAGACAAGGCGGAGAAAGAGGCCGAGCTCTTCGTCGGCGCGCTGCTCGGCCACGCCATGGAGAAGGATGCTGCCATGAGTGGGGACAGAGCATTAAATCTCGCACGGCTGGCGCGCGGCGAGCATGCCTCGGCCCTCGGCGTGATGCGCGACGTTGCGGAACAGACAGGGAATTTCGGCGCAAAGAATGCACAATTTACGGACTCTTTCTTTATCTTCCTGAGGGCTGTCGCTCGGCAGCTCGCGTCGATCGCCGCCGATCCTACGTCCAGCGCCGCGCTCATCGTGCAGGTGGATCGCCTCTCCTCGAAAGTGCGGGATATGGGAGTCCAATACCGTTTGTTCAATCGCTCACCAGAGCTTCTGCTCGAAGCGTTTGCGGATATGTTTGGAGACATAGCATGAAAGCAGTCTATGAGAACGCGCTGAAGCGGATCGACCGCATTCCCCCCGACGGCCTCAAGCAGATGATCAAAAACCTTTCCGCCGAAAATTCCATCTATGAGGCTGCGCTGAACTCTACGCTCGACGGCATCGTCGTGTGCGATATGGAGCATAAGCCGCTGTTCATCAACCGTTCGGCAGAAAAAATGTTCCGACTTGTGTCGTGGACACAAGAATTTCCGCTGTGGGAACAGCTGAACGACGACAATCTCGCCGATTTTTTCAGAAAAGCACTGACCGCCGACGAAAATGTCCTGAACCGTGAATTATCTCTCAACAGGCCCGGCGGAACACGGATCGTCGGGATAAACATATCGGCGCTCCTGTCCGACGGCAAAATTTCCGGCAATCTCATTCATCTGGAAGATGTCACCGACAAGCGCCGACGCGAAGCCCAGCTCAGGCGAGCAGAGAGCCTCGCTGCCCTCACGACCCTCGCCGCAGGCGTGGCGCACGAGATAAAGAATCCCCTTGCCTCGATTCGTATTCAGCTCGGCATCATCCGCCGCATTCTCGAAAAAAACTGCACCAAGAAGACAGAATCGATTTTTCACAACATTTCTTTGGTGGAACAGGAAATAGACAGACTCAACTCGATAGTGGTCGACTTTCTGTTCGCGGTTCGGCCCATGGACATCACCCTCATCCTCGACAGGGCCGAAGAGGTGATCGATGAGGTGGTGGAACTCATGCGCCACGAGGCAGAGGACCAGCACATCCGTATCGTCACCCAGATCGAGCCAAACCTGCCCGACGTGATGATCGACCGAAAGAACCTCAAACAGGCGCTGCTCAACATCGTCAAAAACGCCATCGCCGCGATGCCCGACGGCGGGGTCCTGACCATCTCAGCCTCTGTCAAGAACGACGAACTCCAGATCGCCATCTCCGACACGGGGATCGGCATTCCGGAGGAGCTCATGACGAAGATATTCGAACCTTACTTCACCACCAAGGAGAGCGGAACGGGCCTTGGTCTCACCATCACGTTCAAAATCGTAAAAGAACACAACGGAGAAATCACCGTGGAATCGACACCCTCAAAGGGCTCAACCTTTACCATTCACCTTCCGCTGCCTCAGCCTGAACAAAAATCTCTGCCCCCATGGGAAGACGGAGTACAGGTGAATGGTTCGCACATGGAGGAATAAATGAGGGCGACACTGCTTGTGGTAGACGACGAAATCAACATTCGCGAAGGCCTTGCGCAGCTCTTTTCAATGGAGGGGTACGAGGTCAAGACCGCAAAAGATGGCATTGAAGGCAAGACCATCGTCGACAGGGAAGATGTCGACGTCGTCATCACCGACTACAAGATGGGAAGGATGAGCGGGCTCGATCTTTTGCAGTACATCGTATCCACGCATCCTGGCATTCCCGTGATCATTCTCACTGCGTACGGGAGCGTCGACAAGGCGGTGGAGGCGATGCGCCAGGGGGCCTTCGACTTTATCGCGAAACCGCCCAACACGGATCACCTCGTCAACCTCGTGAAACGCGCCCTGGAGACGCGTGAGCTCTATCGGACCAACCTCGAACTCAAAGCCGAGGTCGAAAGCCAGCGTGCCAGGAGCTACATCATCGGCCAGGCGCCGTCGATCAAACGCATCTTCGACCTTATCCGAAAGGTGGCCCCCACCAAGGCCAGCGTCCTCATCACGGGCGAATCCGGCGTCGGCAAAGAGCTGGTGGCTGACGCGATCCACAATCTTTCTCCGAGGAAGGAGATGCCCTTCATCAAGGTGCACTGTGCGGCGCTGGCTGAGAGCCTATTGGAGAGCGAGCTCTTCGGGCACGAAAAAGGCGCCTTTACGGGGGCGACGGCGCGCAAGAGGGGAAGGTTCGAAATGGCCGACGGAGGCACGCTCTTCCTCGATGAAATCGGCGAGATAAACCAAAATGTACAGATCAAAATTCTCCGTGTCCTGCAAGACCACAAATTCGAACGTGTGGGCGGAGAAGAGACGCTCGAAGTGGATGTGCGGCTCATCGCAGCGACCAACCGCGATCTAAAAAAGGAGATCGCCGAAGGACGCTTCAGGGAAGACCTCTACTACCGCTTAAACGTGGTCAACATCCATGTGCCCCCCTTGCGCGAGCGTCGCGAGGATATTCCGCTTCTTGCCATGGCTTTCCTGAAGGAATTCGCGGAAGAAAATGGCAAGCAGATCGAGGGGCTCGATCCAAAGGCGAGGCAGGCGCTCTATACCTACGATTGGCCCGGCAATGTGCGCGAACTCAGAAACTGCATCGAGAGCGCCGTCGTCATGGCCTCGGGGAAACTGATCACGCTGGACGACCTGCCGCCAGGCCCTCGATCGAGCGCCGAAACGCGCGTCATCAGCATCCCAGCATTCTCTTCGATGGAAGACGCGGAGCGCATCCTCATCGCCGAAACGCTCGCCCTCGTCGGTGGCAACAAGTCCAAGGCCGCAGAGATACTCAAGATCGGTCGAAAAACGCTTTACCAGAAAATCGAACAGTACGGAATCGCCCTGCCGGACCTCGGTGCGGCAGGAGAAGGCGAAAAGACACAAGTGTCACAGGGCACATGAGAGACTATACGATTCCCTTCCTACGGTTCGAAAGCTTTGCCCGGAGGCGCAAGATGGCCTTGGTGTGGAGCTGGCTCACGCGGGACTCCGTCACCTCGAGGATCTTCCCGATGTCCCGGAGCGTCAGGTTCTCGTAATAGTACAGGACGAGCACTTTCTTCTCCTTGTCGGGGAGCTCCTGCAAGGCTTCCAGGATGACGCGGCGGACCTCCTCGCGCTCCAAAACCGCGTCGGGGTTTTCGCTGCGGAGTGACTCCAGCGTGTCGCCGATGGTTCCTCCCTCGGAATCAGAGCCCACAGGCCAAATCTCCTGCAGGGAGAGAATCGACGAAGAGGCCACCTTGGCCATGATCTTGCCGAGCTCCTTGCGGTCGATCCCCATCTCTGCGGCGATCTCCTCATCGGTGGCGGGATGGCCGAGCTGGCTCTCGAGCTTGGCGATGGCCCTCTCTATCTGTTTGGTCTTGCGCCGTATGGACCGCGGCACCCAGTCGAGTTCGCGCAGGTGATCGTAGATCGCCCCCCGAATCCGCGTGACGGCGTAGGTCTTAAACTTGACGTGTTTTTGGGGATTGAACTTCTCGATCGCATCGAGGAGGCCGAAGTTGCCATATCCGACCAGATCACGGTATTCCACCATCGATGGCAGGGTGACCGATACTTTTCCCGCCACATACTTTACGAGGGGCTCGTACCGCGTGACGAGCTCATCGCGGATATGGATATCTGCAGTGCAATGGTAGAGCTCCCACAGTCGATTTTCTTCTAACGATGCATAATCCATGATCCGTCCTTTCATCCCCCTCCCCCCCTAGAGGATGTATCTGCTTAAATCTTGTTGTTCCACATAATCTTTGAACTGTTCGTCCACATATGCCTTGTCGATGGTGACTTTTGTGTGTGCATATTTGTCGGCATCGAATGAGACATCTTCGAGGAGTCGTTCCATGACGGTCTGGAGGCGCCGGGCTCCTATGTTTTCGCTCTGCCGGTTGGCTGCTTCGGCGATCTCCGCGATTCTGGCGATGGCGTCTTTGGTAAACTCGAGTTCGACATCTTCGGTGCCGAGAAGTTGAATGTATTGAGTGACCAGCGCGTTCTTCGGCTCGGTGAGAATCCGCACGAAGTCCTCCCTGCTCAGTGGGTCGAGTTCGACGCGGATAGGGAAACGCCCTTGGAGTTCTGGGATCAGGTCCTGGGGCTTCGATACGTTGAAGGCGCCTGCGCCGATGAAGAGAATGTGGGTAGTGTCGATGGGACCCCACTTGGTGTTGACGGTCGTCCCTTCTACGATCGGCAACAAATCGCGCTGGACACCTTCCCTCGAAACATCGATGCCGGATGAGCCTTTGCCCTCTCGGTTGGCGATCTTGTCCATCTCGTCGATAAAAATGATTCCCGATTCCTGAGCGCGACGACGGGCTTCCTGAACGATTTTTTCCTGGTCCACGAGGTGTTCGCGCTCCTCTGCCTCAAGGAGGGGCAGCGCTTCCGCCACCGTCACCGTCCTCTTTTTTTTCTTGCCGCCCAGAAGATTCTGCAGCCCGCCAAGGGCGATGTTCATCTCCTCGAACTGTGAGCCGGCGAAGAGTTCGATCTGCGGTCCCTGGGCAGGGACGGATATCTCGATTTCGCGAGAATCGAGTTTGCCTTCCCTCAGCAGTGTGCGAAATTTTTCCTTTGTCTCTGTGCCCGAGCGGGGCACGATGACGGTCGCCTGCGATTCGCCGACAGGCTCGTCGGCGCTCGTGATGCCCGGCAAAAGAAGGTCCAGAAGCCTATCCTCCGCCCGCCTCTTCGCCTCTTCCGAGACCTGCGCCTCCATCTCCTCCTTGACCATGGCAACGGCTGCGGCCATGAGGTCGCGCACCATCGATTCGACATCGCGGCCCACGTATCCGACCTCGGTGTACTTTGTTGCTTCGACTTTTATGAAAGGGGCTCCGCAGAGTTTCGCCAGCCGGCGGGCAATTTCGGTCTTTCCCACGCCGGTCGGACCTATCATCAGGATGTTCTTGGGAGCGATCTCCTCACGGATATCCTCGGGAAGACGCTGACGCCGGATTCGGTTGCGCAGGGCAATGGCGACGGCCTTCTTCGCCTTCTTCTGGCCAACGATGTAGCGGTCGAGCTCTTCGACGATCCTGTGCGGCGTGAGCGCGTCGTTCTCTGTCATCATATTTCCTCCACGACAATGCGGTCGTTGGTAAAAATACAGATGCCTGAGGCGATCTCAAGGCTTTTCTGCGCAATCTCGCGCGCAGAAAAATATCCCGGCAGCTTCGTGATGTCTGCGGCACCCTGCGAGCGACCGATCTCTTCAACCCTCCGGGAGGCATCGAGATAGGCGATGGCAGCCGCATATGCGTAGGTTCCGCCCGAACCGATCGCAATCGCATCCTCGCTGGGCTCGATTACATCCCCCGTGCCCGAGAGCAAAAACATCTTCGCCTGATCCGCCACGAGGAGCATGGCCTCGAGCTTGCGCAGGATGCGGTCGGTGCGCCAGTCCTTGGCCAGTTCCACCGAGGCCCTCGTCAGGTCTCCCCCATATTCCTGGACCTTCGCCTCAAAGTGTTCGAAGAGGGTGAACGCGTCCGCCGTGGCCCCCGCAAAACCACAGAGCACCTTCCCGTTGTAAATCGTCCTTATTTTGCGCGCATTGCTCTTGAGCACCGTATTGTTCATCGTCACTTGACCGTCGCCGGCCATTGCAACATGGCCATCCTTTCTCACCGCGAGTATCGTCGTCGCATGCAGTTCCATATGCTCTTTCCTTTCCTTCATTTATTCTTCGAACCGTGCGGATGCGCCTGCTCGTAGACACGGCGCAGCCGCTCCATATCGACGTGGGCGTAGACCTGAGTGGTCGATATGCTCGAATGTCCAAGCATCTCCTGGACGACGCGCATGTCGGCGCCGGCGGCGACGAGGTGCGTCGCGAAGCTGTGCCTGAACGTGTGCGGCGTCAGGTGTTTGCGGATGCCCGCCTCGAGGCGCCGCTTCTCTACAATCTTTTCCGCGCCGCGTGGCGTGAGAGGAGCCCCCCTCGCATTGACGAAAATCCTGTCGTGTTCTCCGACGCCGAGCCTCTGCATGAGCGCGGTCCTATAGGGCAGATATCGCCGTAGGGCCTCTTTC
Organism: Spirochaetia bacterium; assembly: GCA_029975555.1. Classification (GTDB taxonomy): domain Bacteria; phylum Spirochaetota; class Spirochaetia; order Treponematales; family Rectinemataceae; genus Rectinema. The sequence goes on from JARKOY010000125.1 coordinate 104,932, forward strand.
GCGGAATCGCAGAGGAACACGAGGCGCTCTTTCGCCCCCTTTCCCTTCACGCGGATCGAATCGGTGCCCGCAGCGAGGCGGGAAAGCTGCATGCCGCAGAGTTCGGAGATGCGGCACCCCGTGGAATACATCGTCTCGAGGAGGGCCCTGTCCCGAAGGTCGCAAAAGCCGTCGCCGACGATGCCGTCCAGAAAGTGCTTCGTTTCGTCCTCGAAGAGAAAGGAAGGCAGAACCCTGCCCGCAGGTATGTTTTCGACTTCGCGCGCGGGATCCTTCGCCTCCGCGTGGAATTTCAGGCGGTAGCGGTAGAACCCTCGCACCGCGGAGAGACTGCGGTTGACGGAGGCCGGAGCCCGCTTCTCCATCACCAGGCTGCCCGCGAACGCACGGATATCGCTCGCATCGGCCTCATCGAGGTCTTTCCCCTCGAGGAAGGCCTCGTAACGCGCAAGATCACGCCTGTACACCTCGACGGTTTTGGGCGAGAGGCCCCGCACCGCATCGAGGTAGTCAAGGTAATCGAGGAGCCGCGCATCCATGCTTCATTCGCCTCCCTGCGCTTCTTTGCCCTCGTCGCTGGCATGCAGGTAGTCGCACTGAGGGTTGATGCAGGCCTTGTGGTTGCCTCTTTTCTTGTCGTATCGTTCGACGAGGAACCAGCCACAGCGTGGGCATACGGCGTTCGTCGGCTTGTAGAGCGTCATAAAATCGCATTCGGGGTAATTGGAACACCCATAGAATTTTTTGCGTTTTCCCCTGGTGGAGACGCGCGGGACTATGTCGCCTCCGCATTTCGGGCACTTCGCGAGCGGCACGGACTTCGTGAAGGTGCACTCAGGAAAGCCCGAACAAGAGAGGAAATATCCGAATCTCCCTAGTTTCTTGACCAGTGGGCGCCCACACGTGGGACATTGTTCGTCGGTTTTCTCGTCGAGCGCACCGTGCATATCCTCGAGCGCGTGCATGACATCATCTACTTTCTCCTTAAAAGGGAAATAGAATTTCTTCAGCTCGTTGACCCAGTCGACGCTCTGCTCTTCCACCTTGTCCAGCATCGACTCCATCCTCGCGGTGAAGTTCGTGTTGATCACCTCCGGAAAGTTCTGGGACAGAATGTCGCTTATTATCTTGCCCAGCGCCGTGGGGACGAGTTGACGCTTATCTCTCTGCACATAGAAGCGCTCGATGAGCGTCTCGATCGTGGGCGCATAGGTGGACGGCCGTCCGATGCCCAGTTCCTCGAGTGCCCGCACAATCGAAGCATCGGTGTAGCGCGAAGGCCCCTGGGTGAAGTGCTGGACGCCCTCGATGGTATCGACATGGAGCGTCTCGCCTTTCTCGAAGGGAAGCCGATGACTCGTACGCTCTTCCTTGGATGCGCCGAGACGAATGACCTTATAGAATCCTTCTTCCACAAAACTCGAGGCAGAGCTGCGGAAGAGCCCCTCGCCGATCTGGATGTCCGCGGTGGCGGTTCGGATCACCGCCGGCTTCATCTGGGAGGCGACGAAACGTTCCCAGATGAGGGAATACAGTTTCAGGTGGTCGCCCTTCAAATAGCGCGCAGCTTCGTCGGGCGTGATGTCGATCCGCGTTGGCCTTATGGCTTCGTGCGCATCTTGTGCCGCGTTGCTGACGGAATAGCGTATGGGTGCCTCGGGCGTCTGGGCAGGAAAATACTTCGCAAGCCAGTCGTGCGCATCTCGCAGTGCGGACTCGGATATGCGCGTCGAATCGGTCCGCATGTAGGTGATGAGGCCGAGCCTCTGGTGCCCCATGTCGACGCCTTCGTAGAGCTGCTGGGCTATCTTCATCGTCTTTGTGCTCGTAAAACCGAGGCGATTTGCGGCAGCCTGCTGGAGCTTGGATGTCGTAAAAGGAGGCTTGGGTTTGACGGTGCGGTCTATATACTGAATATCGCTCACCAGGGCAAGCTTTCCGGACAGGGTCGCAATGATCTTTTGCGCGTGCGCCTCGTCTTTGATCGCAGGTTTTTCTCCGCCGAGGAGGGTGAGCTCGGCGCGGACGGCATGCTGGTGGGCGCGCAGGTGCGCCTCGATCGTCCAGTACTCTTCTGGAATGAACGATTCGACTTCCCTTTCTCGATCGCAGATGAGCTTGAGCGCCACGGACTGCACCCGTCCTGCGGAGAGCCCTGACTTCACCTTCTTCCAAAGCAGGGGGGAAAGGGTGTAGCCGACAAGCCGGTCGATGACGCGCCTCGCTTTCTGCGCCTCGACGAGGCTCATATTGATGTCCCTCGGGTGATTCATCGCCTCCTGCACCGCAGGCTTTGTGATTTCATTGAAGGTCACCCTGTGTATGGGCGTCTGCTGCACCTTTTCTTTGAGGTATTTTCCTATTTGGTACGCGATAGCCTCTCCCTCGCGGTCGGGGTCCGCCGCGAGCACGACGGCGCAAGAGCGTTTGGCCTCTTCGGTGAGCTCTCTGAGCTTCTCGGCCTTGCCGCGCACCGTGATGTACTCAGGCTCGAAGTCGTGCTCGATGTCGACCGCCATGCGCGATTTGGGAAGGTCGATCACCTGGCCATTCGAGGCGAGCACCCTGAAATGAGTGCCGAGATACTTCTCTATTGTCCGCGCCTTGGCAGGCGATTCGACGATGATGAGGGTCTTGGGTTTGGAAACGCCACACGCCGAGGGCGCATCCGAGGTCTTTTTATCTTTTTTCTTCGTTGCTGCCATTCAATACTCCTTCGGTTGCGGCTGGCGTACCGCGTTGGTTACAAAGGCCCAATCCCAGATGCCTGCTCCATGAAACAATGCGCCGATCTCGGCGCCGCTGTGTACGGCGCATGCGCCTTCCCTTGCGAGCGCGTCCGCGCCGGCGTTTCGTGAAGAGCCGAGACAGGCTGCGGCAACGGCGACATCCCTCCCTTCGCTGAGCGCCAATTCTGCGGTGATGAGGGCCCCCGACTTCTCAGGGGCTTCGACGACCAGCGTGAGCTTGGAAAGGCCTGCGAGGATGCGATTCCGTTCGGGGAAACGATATCGATCGAGGCTCACACCAGGAGGATATTCCGTCGCGAGGCAGCCGCCTGCGTCGAGTATCGCGGCGGCGAGGGGCGCATTCGAGGGCGGGTACACCCGGTCCACCCCGCAGGGGAGCACGGCGATCGTAGGAGCGACACCGCTCTGCAGAGCGCCGCGGTGCGCCCCCGCGTCCACCCCCCGTGCCAGCCCCGACACCACGCTGAAGCCCGCATCCGCGGCTTCCTTCGCGAGACTCACCGCGGCGCGGAGCCCGCGCCAGCTGGGCATCCTCGTCCCCACCACGGTCACCCCCGGCCAGCGCAGGGCGCGGCAATTCCCGCGCACGAAGAGGCCGAAGGGCGCCCTGTGGATTTCCCTCAGGAGTGGGGGATATTCCTTGTCGGTGACAGAGATGAATGTCGCGCCGAGCCTCTCCACTATTTTCGCATCCCGCTCGGCCTGCGCCCACACGCGGGCCATGTCCGGCAATTGGGCATGTATTGAACGGTATAAAAAGCTTTCGATTTCGGCAAGGCCCAACGACACAAAATGTTCCCTGTCCCGAACCTGTTCCAAAAGCAGAATCTGTTCTTGCCAGCTCAGGAAATGTAGCCTGTGCATGGCCAGTTTGAGCGACAGAGGGAGAGAGTCGAGCGGCGGCAACACTGTGGAAATCCGATCGAGTTCTGCCTGGATGAGCGCGGCGCGGGCGCGGTGCGGCCTTCTGTGTGCCATTGAGTATCCTCCACGTGTATTGACGCGCCGCAGGGCGCCCGCCGCTTTCATATTCTGCTATTTCCTCGGAAAATATTCTCTGTGATACATGCCGAGCGAAGCCTCGTCCACGTGTGTATATATCTGCGTGGTCGCGATGTCGGTATGCCCCAAAAGCTCCTGGACGGTCCGCAGGTCCGCCCCTCCCGCGAGCAAGTGCGTGGCGAAGCTGTGCCTGAAGGTGTGGACCTTCGCCTTCACCCCCGACTTTGCGCGTATCTGGCTGAAACGTTTCCAAATGCCTTTCCGTGAGATACCGCTTCCCTCCTGATTCAGAAACACAAAATCGGACTTGCCGTGCTTCTCGAGCAGAGGGCGAGCCTCTGTCAGATAGCGCATCATCCACGACAGCGCCTCTTCTCCGAAGGGTACGAGGCGCTCCTTCCTGCGCTTGCCGAACACCCTCAGCAGTTTCTCCTCGAGATAGAGCTGCTGGAAGGTGAGTCCAGCCGCTTCGGAGATTCTCAGCCCACAGGAATATATGAGCTCGAACAGTGCTCTGTCCCTGAGACCGTTGGGCGTCGTGATGTCGATAGATTCGAGGACATGCTCGATCGATTCGGGATCGAGCACATCGGGGAGGTTTCTGTCTTGCCTGGGGGTGCGAATCTGGATCGAAGGGTCATCGGACCTCAATTTTTCGCTGAGGCAGAATCGATAGAACGAGTGGAGGCTCGCGACGATGCGCGCCATCGTCGTCCGCTGGAGGCCCGTCTGAGAACGCGCGACGAGGTAGGCGAGGAGGTCTTCTCCCTCCGCATCGAGCGGTGTCTTCCCTTGGCGGGCGAGGAAGTTCTCAAGCATCTCTATCTCGCGGATATAGACGTCGGCAGTCAAGGCCGAACGCCTTCGGCTCGAAAGGAGGTAGGCCTGAAAACGCCGCACGAGGATAGTCACCGTCGGCCCCCGAAATCCTCGGACATGAGCCGTTTGTTGCGCAGCGCCGTCGGAATATCGAATTCGTCGCCGTCAGCCTCTGCGTCGAAGCTGATCTTGCCGAAACTATCCTTGGGAGTTGGCCTGTCTCTGCCATCGGCTGGTCTGTCTCTCTCTTGAGTCGGCTTGTCTTCACGGAATGGCCACTCGCTGGGGCTTAAAAATTCGCTGGGGCGGCTCGATCCAAGCGGCATGCTTATGCCTGTCTTGGAGGGCGTCTTGTCGCTGAGTTTTTGGCGGGCCGCCCCGAAGCCAGTCGCAATCACCGTCACGCGCACCTCATCCTTCAGGGCGGTGTCGGTGACCACGCCTGCGATGATGTGTGCATCCTCGGCGGCCTTCGAGGTGATGAGGTCGATGACATCCTGATACTCGGTGAGCGAAAAGTCTTCCCCGCAGGTGACGTTGACGAGGATGTTGCGGGCGCCCTCAATCCGTGCATCGTCGAGGAGAGGATTGTTGACGGCTTTCTCGGCGGCATCTTGGGCGCGGTTTTCACCGCTGCCGACCCCAATGCCCATGATCGCATCGCCCTGACCCTCCATCACCGTCCGGACATCGGCGAAGTCGATGTTGATATCCCCCGCGAGGGTGATGAGGTCGGAGATTCCCTGCACGCCTTGCCTGAGCACCTCGTCCGCGATGCGGAAGGCTTCTTTGAGCGGCGTCTTCTTGTCCACGACCTTGAGGAGGTTCTGGTTCGGTATCACGATGACGGTGTCGGCCGCCTGCTTCAATTTTCCGAAACCTTCTTCAGCGATGCGGTTGACGACCCTGCCCTCAAAGGCGAAGGGCTTGGTCACGACGGCGACGGTGAGGGCACCGAGGTCTCGGGCGGTTTGTGCGATGATGGGCGCAGAGCCTGTCCCTGTGCCTCCTCCAAGGCCTGCGGTGACAAACACCATGTCGGCGCCGCGCAGCGCCTGTTCGATCTTATCCCGATCCTCGACGGCCGCCTTTTCCCCAATTTCGGGTTTACCTCCGGCACCGAGCCCCTTGGTGATCTTCGCGCCGATTCCCAGTCTGATTTCGGCCTTGGAGCGCCCCAAATCCTGCAGATCGGTGTTCACCGCAATGAACTGCACATTCTTGAGTCCCGCCATGATCATGCGGTTGACGGCGTTCGAGCCGCCGCCGCCTGTCCCTATCACCTTGATCACGGTGGGGCTGCCTATACCATTGTCATCCACAAGTTCGATCGCCATAGTCATCCTCCTCGGCCAAAATTAAAAAAATCTGTCCTTTATCCACTGCATGAGCGAAAAGCCGCCCTGTCTGCCTTTCCGCGTCTTCTTTCTGCTGCCGCCCGATTCGGCGATGGCCCCCGTTCTCTCTGCCTCAAGGAGGGCCACGCCCACCACGGCAGAGAAGGCTGGAGAGCGATACTCTACGTCCAAACCGCTCAGTGCGGCCGGAGCGCCGATTCTGACAGGCACACCGAAAATCGAACGCGCGCACTCGTCGATGTGCGGCAGGAGCGCTGATCCGCCGGTGAGCACGACGCCCGCCTTGATGAGGTCCTTGAGCCCATTCTTCATGAGCCGCTCGTTGACCATCTCGAAGATTTCCTCCACGCGCGGCTGCACGATGGAGACGAGCTTCCTCCGCTCGAGCTCGACTGGTTCTCTTGCCCCAAAACCAGGCACGATGACCGTCTCGTCCGGATCCACCGCGTCGGACCAAGCCGCCCCGGACTCCTTTTTGAGTCGCTCCGCCGCATCGACGGGGATGCTGAGCATGATCGAGATGTCGCCGGTAATCTGGCTGCCGCCCGCTGGCACCGCAGACGTAAAGACCGGCTCGCTCTCCGAAAAGATCATGAAGTCGGTCGTACCCCCGCCGACATCGATCAGAAGACATCCCAGATCGCGCTCATCCTCCGTGAGGACCGTGCGCGCGCAGCCCAGAATGCCGAGGTAACTCTGCTCGACGCGATACCCCGCCCTCGTGACGCACTTGAACATGTTCTGCACAGTCGACACCGAACCGGTGATGATGTGTACCCCGCACTCGAGGCGCACGCCGGTCATGTGCAGCGGATTGCGTATTCCTTTTTGATCATCGACGGTGTAGGAGCGCGGTATCACGTGTAAAATTTCTCGATCCATGGAAATCGAGACGGCGCGGGCCGCTTCGTGGACCCTGGCGATGTCCTCCTGAGTGATCTCCCTTCCGCGGCCCGTCACCGCAACCTGCCCATTGGTATTGAAACTTTCGACATTCGCGCCGGAAAGGGCGAGCGACACTGCCCGGATGTCCACTCCTGACATAAGCTCTGCTGCATCGAGCGCCGAGGTGATGCTGTTCAGTGTTCCCTCGATGTTGAGGACGACGCCCCTGCGCAGCCCGTTTGAAGGCGCTGTGCCAATGCCTACGATTTCAAATTCGCCATGCTCGTTGAATCCTCCGACGACCGCCTTGGTGACGGAGGTCCCGATATCGAGGGCGACAATACTTGTTTCAGCCAGAGACGGCCTCCTTTGCCTGATATACGACAGTGCCTGCGTGAAAATCTATCTCGCTGGGCTGGTTTCCCAACCCCCGCGAACGGAGAATGTCGAGCACGACCAACGCGCTGCGGAGCGCGTCGGTGTCGAATTTGAGTGGCAGCCGCACTGCAGTCTTCATATGCACGGGATAGAGCAAAAGCTCGACGCTGCTCCCCGAGATCCTTTCGACCCGTATCTCTGAAAAAGCCCTGAGAAGTTCCGGCGAGTCTCGCTTGACCGCGGCGAGTTCAACAAAGAGAGGCTTGAGCAAGTCCGGCAAGCGTTGACCAGGGCTGAACTGCTCGAATTGAATGCCTGAGATCACCGGCAGTTCTGGGTTCCTGGAGTCTTCGGCGTCTATCGATGCAAAGGCGATTCCCTCTCCGTCCACGAGGACCAACTTTGTGCCCTGTTCAGTATTGATCATGATCGAGGCGACCGCAGACCTCTCCTGGATTTCGATTGCGAGCGCAGAGGGCAGCACCCTGTGCACCCTCGCGCGCGCGACTCGGGGGTTGAGCTCGATGCTCCGCTCGATCTCGTGCAGATTCAGCGAGAACAGATTCTCATTGCCGATGTCTCCAAGTGCGGCAAGTATCGCGTTCTCCGACAGCGTCTCGAGTCCACTGATTCGGATAGCCTCTATTTTGGTGACGCGGGGCAAGGTCACCGCAAGACCTGCGGCAGCGAGGCACAAGACCACAAGCAAGAGCAAAAGGCGCACGCCTGTGTTTTTTTCCCGCTGCACTGCAGGCTTAACAGCCTCACTCAACTTTTCCGCCGAGTCTGAAAGTGGCGTGATGGTCGCGGGGCCGATTCGCCCGGCCAGAGGCTCCAGATTGATGGGACTTGCCTTCCGACGATCGGTTTTGGATTTGGACTCGCGTCCCCTCTGAACCGATGGGGCGGCACCGATGCCCGGTACCGAGGTTTCCCGTCGCGTCGTGGCGCGCAAAATGTCGACCGAGTAGGTATCGGAGACAGAGAGGAGCGATCGCGCTCTCTTTGGAGTGATGTGTCCCTGCACCTCGACATCAGTCATGTGCTGCTCCCTTCACTGTACATTCGCAGCCTCGCGAGAGGTTTATCAGAATGCCACACGAAATTGCGCTCATGAGGGCGGCAGAGCCACCAGACGAAAAGAACGGCAGCGCCAGTCCGGTCGTGGGCATAATTCCTGTGACCACCGCCAAATTGAGAAGTATCTGTAATGACAGAAGCGTCATGAGGCCAAAACCTGCAAGCTTCGAAAAGTAATCTGCCCCAGAAAGCCGAGCTCCCGCCCTCACCAGAATAAAGGCCCACAGGGCCACGACGACGACCACACCGACCAGCCCCGCTTCCTCCACAAAGGCCGCAAATATAAAATCCGACTGAACTTCTGGGATGGAACTGATCTTCAGGCTCCCGAGGCCTACGCCCTTGCCCCAGAGTCCGCCCGCGCGAATCGCCCTCAGCGCGCTGTACATCTGGTAATTCACCGTATGGGCGTGTTGGTCGGGCATCAAAAACCCCACCAGGCGCTGCACGCGGTACTGCGAAGAAAAGATCATAAGAACGCCGTAAAGAATCAAAAATAGACTCAGGCTGCCGATGAACACGAGCGGCGTGCCCGCGAGGAAGAGCATGGCGAGCGCGATGACGAGCACCATGATCGAGGTTGAAAAATCCTGCTGCAGAAAAATCAGGACCGCCGATATCGCGACCACGATGACGGCAGGCAGCGTCGCCACCCCGGATTCCACCACGCGCTCCTTGCGCTTCTCGAGGAAGGAGGCGAGGTAGAGGACCATGATGGGTTTCCACAGCTCGGATGGCTGCAGCGTGAATGATCCGATCCCGATCCAGCGGCGTCCACCGTTGATCGTCAAACCCAGGGGGGTGGCAATGGGCAGCGCCAATCCGACGATCCCAAGGAGCACGGCGACGGGCAGCAGGGCACGGAGCAACCCCAAAGGGACGATTGCCGCAATGCCCATACAGGCGAGCGACAAGGCATACAGAGCAGCCTGTTTGCCGATTATCGAGTAAGGGCCGCCATTTCTTATTGCGAACCCTATCGATCCCGACCAGAGGGCAGACAGTCCGATCAGCGACACGACAAGAATGGCACTTATCATCTGCCAATCCGTCCAGCGTGATGCGAGACTATACTCCGCTCCACTCTCTTTCTTCATGCCACCCCTCACTGAATCTTCAGCGTCGACAGAGCGATCAATGCAAAAATGCCGCCGAGTATCCAAAACCTCACGACGACCTTCGTTTCCTGGATGCCCTTAAGCTCGAAGTGGTGGTGCAGCGGCGCCATTCTGAAGAGCCGCTTTCCCTTGGTGCACTTGAAATAGAGAACCTGCAGCATGACGGAGCCAAGCTCCATCACGAACACGCCTCCGATGACCAGAAGCAGTATCTCTTTCTTGACCATGAGGGAGAGCACGCCGAGCACGCCCCCAAGCGAGAGCGAACCGGCATCTCCCATAAACACTTCGGCAGGGTGCGCGTTGAACCACAGGAACCCCACACAGGCCCCGAGGAGGGCGAAGTTGAACACGGTGAGTTCGCTCGCCTGCTTGATGTAGGGAACCCCTAAGTACTGGGACCAGTCTGCACGCCCTGTCACGTAGGTCAGCACCGAGAAAGCCAGAATCGCAAAAATCACAAGCCCCACGGCCAATCCGTCGAGTCCGTCGGTGATGTTGACCGCATTGGACCATGCCGTCACGTAGATCATCGCAATCGGCAGCCAAAACGTTCCCAGATCGATCACGTGCACCTTGAAAAATGGCACATAGAGCTTTGTGGCGGTCGGCCCCGTCGTCCTATAGATGGCGTAGACCGCCGCAGCGGAGACGAGAAATTGCAGGACCAGCTTTTGAACGGGCGAGAGCCCATCCGAACTGTGCTTGCGTATCTTGCGTAGATCGTCCACCGCGCCGATTAAACCGAAGCCGAGCAGCGAGAAAAGCGCGATCCAGCAGTAATCGCTCTTTATATCGATCCAGAGCAGCACTGAAACGAGCACGGAGAGAATTATCAAAACACCTCCCATGGTAGGAGTGCCCGTCTTCGCCAAGTGCGTCTCCGGCCCATCGGTCCGTATCGACTGCCCGAACTTAAGCATGCGCAGCCGCCTGATCAGCCACGGACCAAGGAGATAGCAGATGAGGAGCGCGGTGATGGCCGCGTACGCCGAACGGAATGTCAAATATCTGAATATATTGAAGGGAGTAAAGTATTTTATAAGTGGAAGAAAAATTTCACGAAGCATGGGGCCCTCCTTCCTTGGACTCCGATGGAGCTATGAGCTTTTTCTCTTCAAATATGCGCGTCAGCCTTTCGAGGGCCATGCCGCGAGAACCTTTCACGAGGACGAGATCGCCTTCCTGGACATAGTCCAGCACGGCATTGGACAGTTCGTCCATGTCGCTTGTCCAAAAGAGCTTCCCTTTAAAAGCACTAGCTCTCAGCGCGGACTGTGCGGCTGCCATCTCATCTCCAAACAGGAAAATAGCAGCAGGTTCGATGGCCCCGGCCATCAAGCCGACCTTCTCGTGTGCCCGGGAGCTCTCTTCGCCGAGCTCCAGCATCGAGCCGAGCACGAAAATCTTCCGATGGTTCGACGGGAGTGCCGCAAAGAACTCAATGGCGGCCCCCATGCTGTCAGGGTTAGCATTGTAATAATCCTGCAACACCGTAATGCTACCTCTGCGGATTTCGGAGCGCCCGAACAGCGGCCGGACCGACGAAAGGCCCTGGCCCGCCTTGGCCGGGTCGAGGCCAAGGAGATTCGCGACGGAGAGCGCTGCGCAGGCATTGAGAAGGTTGTGCTGGCCTGGGAGCGCAAAATCGATGCGCTGACCCTTCCACTCTATGCTCCAGCCCTGAAGACCAAGGTCTTCAAGCCGGCCCAGCCCCTCCGTGCTCCGCGTTCCGAAATAGGCAACCGTCCCCTTCACCTTCGAGGTTAAATATGTTCTGTAATCGTCGTTCTCCCACAGGAGCGCCTTTTGTCGGCCATCGAAATAAGAAAAAATCTTGCTCTTTTCTCGTGCGATCTCATCGCGCGAGCCGAACATGCCTATATGTGCGGTCCCGATATTCGTCACGACCGCGATGTCAGGCTCATACATGCTGACAAGTTCGTCCATCTCACCTCTGCGGTTGATCCCCATCTCGAAAATCCCGACGGTGTGCTGAGGGCGGATATCGAAGAGCGCGAGGGCGAGGCCTATGTCTGAGTTCAGGTTGCCAGGGCTCACCGCGACAGTCCCCGGCGGATAACAGGCGGCCATGACCGCCGCAATACACTCCTTTGTCGTGGTCTTTCCGCTTGAGCCGGTGATCCCGATACGAAGGAGCGTATGCCTTCGCCGATATTCGCGCGCTGCGCACTGGAGTCCGACAAGGGGAGAGTCGACAAAAATAAAGCATGCCTTGCGCGCTCCCTCCTCTCCCTCCAAATTCCGGACCGCTGCGAGCGCGGCATCCTTCTGCGCGATTTCCGCGAGAATCGTTCGGGCACCATTTCGGATCGCCTCGGAGATGTGACGGTGGCCGTCGGTGTGCTCTCCCTTGAGCGCTACGAACATGCTGTTGTCCGTCGCCGCCCGCGAATCTGTGACCACCGAGCAAATCGGAGCATCCAGATTGCCGCGGCAGCTGCCTCCGATTATCCCCGCAAGCTCGCCAGCACGGAAGAGGAGGTGCGACTCGAGTGCTCTATTGCTTTCCATTCGCGCTCCTTCCTTGAATATCGGTCACAATGATGCGCTGTTCGGGCACGGCAACCTGCATGCCGTTCTGAATCGCCGCTTTTTCGATGCGCTCGAGGTTGGCGAGCTTCGCGATAGTCGCATCGAGCTCTTTTCCTGCCTTCAAGAGGTCCATCTCCATCCGCTCCATGGAGAGGACTTCTGATTTCAATGCCGTATACCGAGATGTCTGAAACACGAGCCCCATGAAGAAGAGGCAGGTGATGATGGCCCAAGCCCAAAAACGTCGCGAATTCATGCACGCACCTCAACTTCACAGGCTCGTATTGCGCGAAATTTTGCAGAGCGCGAGGGTGGGTTTTTTCGCAGCTCCGCTTCGGACGGTTCTCTCGGCTTCTTCCACTCGAGCGAAAACCGTCCTGTCTTTGCCTTTTCGGCAAAGACATGCTTCACGATGCGGTCTTCGAGCGAATGAAAGGAGATTACGGCGCAGACGGCGCCGGGCGAGAGCAGATCGAGCGCATCGGTCAACGCCCTCTCGATGCGGCCCAGTTCATCGTTCACCGCAATCCGCAGGGCTTGAAACGTGCGGGTGGCAGGATGGATGTGCCCATGGCGGTACTGGGATGGTACTGCTCCGGCGACGATCGAGGCGAGGCGCGAGGCAGTGCGGATCTGCTCTTTCTTGCGGGCTTCGACGATGGCGTGCGCAATCCTGCGGGAGTAGCGCTCTTCGCCATAGTTGAATATCAGATCGGCGAGCTTCAATTCAGAGAGCTGGTTGACGAGCTCTTCGGCAGATGCCGGTGCATCCGGTGAAAAACGCATGTCGAGCGGCTCATCGGCTGAAAACGAAAATCCTCGCCCCGAAGAGCCGAGCTGATACATCGAAAGGCCAAGATCGAACAAAATAAAAGAAGCCGCAAGCTTTCCAGTTCCACCGTAGTGGGACCAGAAGCCAGCGCCGAGCATCTTCTCCGGCGATGTCGCGCTCCGCAGATCTGCGAGCGCGTCGTCATAGTATGCATTGATGACCGTGAGCCGGTCCGAAAACCTCGAAAGGCGAGCCGTCGCCCGCGCGCAGGCATCGGGGTCCGCGTCGATGCCGATGCAGCAAAGCTGGGGATGCGCCCCAAGCAGCGCCTCCGCGTGCCCTCCGGCGCCGAGCGTGCAGTCGACGTAGAGGGACAGAGGCTGCACCGTGGCCGCGAGCGCACAGACCTCTTCCAGCATTACAGGCACGTGGAGCAAAAATTCTGTGCCCTCGCCCGCCGAACACGCTGTCGTCATATCACTTTCCTCACGAGAGCGTCAGACCGCCGAGCTCTTCGGCCGCCGACAAGAACTCAGCCTGGTTTTCCGCCACATAGGTCTGGTACTTCAGGCTGTCCCAAATCTCGACATACCGAGAAATGCCAAGGATGACGCACTCCTTCGAAAGACCGGCCCAGTCGCGCAGGCTCTGAGGGATCGATATCCGTCCCAGCTTATCGACATCCACCTCCTGCGCGGGCGCGATGATCCGCCTCTGAATGAGGCGCGATCGAGCCTGAAAAAGGCTCGTGGAGGCCAGAATGCGCTGTGCGAGCTCCTCCCACTCTTCGGGTGCGAACAGCCACAGACAGGTGTCGACGCCTTGGGTGAGCACGAGACTCGAGGGAAGGTCCGCACGGAGGCGGGCCGGAAGAGAAAGACGGCCCTTCTCGTCGAGCGTATTCTTGAATTCGCCGGTCAGCAGTTTCATTCCACTATTTCCTACAATTTCCCACTATTTCCCACTCATCTATCATTTTATGATGGAATTGTGCAGTGTCAACGAAGGCTTAGAAAAAAGAATCGACAGAAAATAAAAATTTCGACTTTTTAGCTATACAAGCGTATAGCGGTATGGATTTTTGAGAATGTTTATCTGACGAAAGAAATTAGATTCTCTATTATCCCAGGAGGGCCTGGACCAGGGATGCTATTCTCTTAAAGTCGGCACTGCTCTGGGGACGAATGTATACCCGAATGGTCCGGAGGGCGCTCGCAACTCTTTCGACCGTCTCTGGCCTGAATAGTGTGGAGCGCTGGTCGAACGCCTCAAAATAATCTTCCACCTTGACCATGAGGTCCGTCTCTAACTTGATGCGCTCCGGGATGTCGATGACGACGTCGCTCTCGGCCATCTCCGCGGCCTGGGCAAGCGTGCTTTCGGCCTCTATCCGCTTGCTGATGTCCAGAAGATCGACATGGAGAGGGTTTGTCTCGTCAAAGGCATGCTCGGCGGCAAGCCTGTATATTCTTTTTTCCTCGACCTCGCGCGCGAGCTTGAATGGAGGGAATTTCGTGTGAGTGATGAGGCGACCAAAACTCGTATCATCGAGGCCGTAGAGGCTTGTAGGCTGAATGACGTCGCTCACGAGCCCCAGATAGACCGCCTTCCTCACCATGGCGGTCGCGGCCCGAACCACAGGGTGCCAGTACACCGCCCGATACATCTGATACTTCGCAAAGATGAGCGCCTCGATGCTCATCTCGCCCTTGGCGTCGATGGCGAGCTTGTCATCGTGCACCACAAGGCGCCGCATGATGTAATCGGCATCCTGAATACCGTATGGGACACCGCAGTAGAACGCATCGCGCGTCAGGTAATCAATTTTGTCGGGGTCGAGGACGCCGGACAAAAAAGAGCGAAAGAGTAAGGTTTCCCTACTCTCCCCCGCAGGTCTGTCGGCGTCGACGATCGCGGCCGTCTGCTCTGGATCGGCGCCGCACTCGCCCACATATTCGCGCAAGGGAGAGGAGACGATCATTTCGCCTGCGAGGGCCTCGTGGCGCGCGAGGGGCAGCTCTTTCAGCGAGTGAGCGTAGGGGAAGTGCCCTATGTCGTGGCAGAGCGCCGCCACGAGAAAAGAGCGAAGGCCCGTCTTGCTGACAAAGTCGATCTCTCCCTTTTCTACAAGCGCGAGGGCCATGCGCCGCGCGATGTGGTACACGCCCAAGCTGTGCGCCTTGCGCGTGTGCGTCGCGCCGGGGTAGACGAGGGCGACAGGTCCCAGCTGGCGAATTCTGTCGAGCACCATGAAGCCTTTGGACTGGAAGAGCGCGTGGAGGGACGCATCCATATGGACATCGCCCCACACAGGATCCCGCACCACCACATCGAAGCGGTGTATGAGCGCATTCAAGAGTGAAATTTCGGACATTTTCCCTGCCACCTCTGACCATGATTCTTTTGTGGATTGTAGCAACAGCAAGGGGCCTAGGTACAGCGCAGACGCGGCGCGTTGACGAGAAACTTATTTTTCTCCATGATTGTCGCGTGGATTTTGTGCAGGGGTATGTGTTTCACGCCGCAGAAGGTTTTCTCCATCACCTTCTCGAAGAGGTGCCTTCGGTCACGCGGATCGACGGCGAGCTCGTAAGCTCGTGGAACATCTCCGGAGGACCGCCCTTTGATCTTTCCTCCCACCCCGTATTCTGGACGCGCAACACATGGCGTGCACCCTTCCTCCTCGAATTCGGCTCGATTTCCGAGGCCGCCCGCGCCTTGAAATCGCTCCAGCGCAACTGGAGTCCCGTTCCCTTTCGTTGTGCGCGGCGCACCATCCTCATCGCTGAACAGCTGCCGCACTTCTCGGTAAAGCCGCACGCATTCCCTTTCCTCGCGCCAGAGGCTCCCATGGGTTCCTTCACGCTCCTCGACGAGCATCTTCTTCTTGGGTCGGCGCGGTGCACGAGCCCCTTCCCCAACGGCGTCCTCGAGTTCGAGGAAAACAAGGACGATCCCCCTTCGCGGGCATACCGGAAACTTTGGGAAGCCCTGGTCCTTGCTGGCCAGATGCCTCAGCCCGGAGAGCGCTGCATCGATGCCGGCGCCAGCCCCGGAGGGTGGACCTGGGTATTGGCCTCGCTCGGGGCATCGGTGCTGTCGATAGACAGAGCCCCCCTCGAACCTCGGATCGCCAAGATGCCGAACGTCGAGTGGCAACAACACGACGCCTTCACGCTGAAGCCTCAGGACATCGGCCCAGTCGACTGGCTCTGCTCCGACGTCATCTGTTACCCCGAAGCCCTGTGGTTGTGGGTCTCGAAGTGGCTGGAATCTGGGCTGGCCCGCAACTATATCTGCACCATAAAAATGCAGGGCGACACCTACGACCGCGCGACGACCTTGAAGTTCGCCTCTGTCCCCGGCTCCCGCGTTGTGCACCTCTGGCACAACAAGCACGAACTCACCTGGATCAAGCTGGCCTCGTGGGGTTAGCGCGCTTAGGCACCCAGTCTCGACTTCAGTCTGCTGAAGAATTCTCTTCTGAGTTCATCCTCGTTGTGTGGCTGCGCCTGCTTGTCGGCCATGACGATGAGATCCTGGGGCAGTTCGTTCAGGAAGGGAGATGGGGTAGTCTCCTGAAACGATCCATTCTTTTTCCGCTGCATCGCGCGGCTGATGAAGAGCCGCCGCTTCGCCCTCGTGACGGCGACATAGAAAAGCCGCCGCTCTTCCTCGATGTCGCCGCTCTCTTCGACAGATCTGGCGTGGGGGAGTATGCCGTTCTCACAGCCCGGAATGAAGACATAGTCGAATTCGAGGCCCTTCGCCGCGTGGATGGTGAGGAGGCTGAGCCGTTGTTCAGCGTCGCCGACTTCATCTCGCACGGTGAGGGATATCCTCGCCAAATACGCGAAGATATCCTTCTCGAAGGTGTCGGGGTCCTTCTCCCATCGCTCCGCAGAGGCGGCCAAAAGCTCGATGTTGCGATACTTCCATACGGCCACCTTGTCGTTTTTTTTGTGTTCCTCAAGGAGATACTGCCAATACCCTACGTCCTCGACGATGTTCCGTATTGCGATGGAGACCGGCCTCCTTTCCTCCAAAAAAGCCATCCTTATCTGGGCGAGGTAGTCGAAAAAGGCATACACCTCACTGAGGGCCTTCTGGAGATGCCCGTCTTTCGCCTGAGCAACGCCCACCATCTGGCGCGCCATCTCCGCGGCACGGCGGAGCGATACGGAGCGATCTTTCGCGATGTTCGACAGAAACTCGATGGTGGCCGGGCCTATGCCGCGCCTCGGCACATTGAGCACGCGGAGCACCGAAACGTCGTCGTCGGGATTGACCGCCGCCTTGAGGTAGGCGACGATGTCCTTCACCTCCCTTCGCTGGTAAAATGAAGGCCCTCCGGCGACTCGATAGGGCACGTTGTGTTCGACAAGCTTTTCCTCGATCCCCTCGGCGAGCGAATTGGTGCGCACGAGAATGCCGATGTCGTCCCAATCTGCGTGCTCTCGGAAGCGCAGTTCCCTGATCGTGGCGATGATGCGCTCTGCCTCCTCTTCATCGTCCTCCGCGTCGATCAGCATGATTGGGGTCCCGTGCACTCCCTGGGGAGACCAGAGCTGCTTTTTCTTACGCCGAGTGTTGTGGGCGATCACCGTGTTTGCGGCGGTAAGGATGCTCCCCGTCGAACGATAATTCCGCTCGAGCTTGATCTCGAACAGTCCGGGGTGATCGAGCTCGAAACGTTCGATGTTCCGGAAGTCGGCCCCACGCCATGAATAAATCGACTGATCGTCGTCACCCACGACGCAAATGTTGCCGCTTTCGATCTGCCGGATGAATGCATACTGCTGAAGAGACGTATCCTGGAACTCATCGATCATGACGTAGCGGAAGCGGGCGCGATACCGCGCACGAACATCGTCGTGTTCCTGGAGCAACTCGAGAGGAAGCGCAATCAGGTCGTCGAAATCTACCGCATTATACACCTTGAGGGTCTTCCGGTAGCGCTCGTAGAGTTCCATTTCCCTCGCGCTCAGCTCGCCTTGCTTTTCATAGCCCGCCCTGCGCGCCGAAAAAAGCTGAGAGAGTCTGACGGGATCGAGATCTTCGGTGGGGAAGCCAAGTTCGTGCGCACTCTCGCGGATCGCACGTATCCTGTCATCTTCGTCGTAGATGCTGAAATTGGGGCGGTACCCGAGCGTGGTGGCCTCCCTTCGGAGCATCCAGGCACCGAAAGAGTGAAACGTGGACACCATGAGGTTTTTCAATGGAAGTCCGGTGAGGTCGTGCGCCCTCTGAACCATCTCACTGGCGGCCTTGTTCGTAAACGTCAGGGCGAGGATCGCCTCCTGGGGAACTCCTCTGGAAAGAAGATACGCGATCCGGTAGGTAATGACTCTCGTCTTTCCTGATCCGGCTCCTGCGATGATGAGGACAGGTCCCTCTGTGGTAGTCACTGCGGCATACTGCTCAGGGTCGAGTGCTGTCTGAAAATCGATGTGCATGGTAGTCCAACAAAGAACAGGTATCGTAATTCAATGCATTGTCTTAAAGAAAATCGTCTGTGTGCCGACACCCCAGAGCGCGACGAGCAGGCTCACGATGATGCCGGCAATGACCACGCCCCCCGCAATGGAGAAAAACGCCTTTTTGTACGACAGACCGAGCACCCAGGCCCCAAGCGCTCCAGTCCAGGCCCCCGTAACCGGCAGGGGCACCGCCACAAAGAGCAACAAACCCCAGTAGCCGTACTTTTCCATCTGGGCATGCACTTTCTTCCGCGCCTTCTCCACAAATCGGTCAAAAAATTTTCTGTACGGTCCAAACCTATAAAAGAGCTTGTGGACGCTTTCCAGAAACAGAAACGCGATGAGGGGGACGCAGGCGTTCGCCGCCACAGAGATCAGCCCCGCGAGGGGAATCGAAAATCCGTGGTACACAGCGTAAGGAATGGCCCCCCTTAGTTCTGAGATGGGAAGGATCGAAAAGAGGATAGTCATCAGAAGAGGCATCGTCATCGAGGGCACTATAACGCGCCGTGATTCTCCGTGTCTAGAGAAAGGGGGATGGATGGCCGCCTAAGGTGAGGCAAGACTCTCCAGCGCATAAAAAAGATGCGCTGGCTCAGGCTCTATCCACCGAAGTCCCGGCAGGGCGCGAAAAAAGGTCATCTGCCGTTTTGCATACTGAGAGGTGTGCAGCTCGATTGCCTGGGCAATAGCGTCGAGCGGCCTTCCCGCCAGTTCAAAAAACTCGCGGTAGCCGATGGCGTGCATTCCGGGGTCGCCGGGGCCGAAGCCGCGCGACACAAGGCCTTCCACCTCGGCAGCAAGGCCGGCGCGCATCATCGCCTCGACGCGGGCATGAATCCGGGCACGGAGTACTTCGCGGGGCCGCGTGATGCCAACGATGAGGAAACGTCGTCCCGGCCGAATCGTTTTTGAGGGCATGAATCGGCTTGGTGCCTCGCCAGAGGCCCTCAGTATCTCGATTGCCCGAGTGAGCCTATAAAGATCGTGTTCGTGAATCCTTGCGGCTGTCGCAGGGTCGACACTCGCAAGCTCGGCCCTCAGCGCGGCGGCCCCTCGGCGTTCGAGGTCTCGTGCGACCTGCGCACGGACATCGGGCGAGCTGGGAGGAGAGGACGGCAGCCCGCAGACATAATTCATGAGGTAAAAGCCTGTACCCCCGCTTATGATCGGCACAACACCCTCCGCCGAGAGCGTGGCACACAGCGCGTCGGCGCGCGCCACAAACTCACCCGCCGTGTACTGTTCGTCGGGGTCTTTGATATCGATGAGGTGATGAGGAAGGCGCTGTAAGAGGTCCTTGGGCGGCTTTGCGGTGCCGATATCCATGCCGCGGTAGGCCTGCATCGAGTCCGCGGAGATGACCTCCGCGGCATAAACATCCGTGCGCCATGCATCGCGCAGGCGGGGAACCCACACGGCAGCCCCCGCGCCAAAAAGAGAATCTAAAAGCTCTGTTTTTCCAGAGGCTGTGGGTCCTGCAAGTATGACCGCATCAACCGGCAATGAGTTTGTAGCCAATCGTCTTATCAAGAATTTCTTGAGTCGACATGGAAACGACTTTGCCGTTGTTTTTCTCCACTTCCGGCGTCCGCAACACCGCAAGCTGATAGGCGCGCGTGGCGATCGCAGCTGCGAGCTCGTACGCATTCCCTGAAAAATTTATGAGAGATTCGAGCGGCATTATCATATCGATAGTCTCCTCAGTAAGGTGATCCGAGGCTCAGAGACCAAGCTCCCCAAGCCGTTTGTCCAGCTGAGCAAGAATCTGCTCTTCATCGGCATTTTCGGCCGAGGCGGGTTCCGACTGCTGCGCTGGAGCAGATGCCGTCTGTCCATTCTTGGCGGGCGAAGACCGATGCTGCATCTTCTTCACGTCGTCGAGCAGGAAAAGCCCGGCAAGAATCGCAACGCGCAAAGGGTCCGCAACGTTCATCCGCGCGGAGATGCGGGCATACCGCTGCTTCAGCTCATCGACCAGGCTCTGGATGTATTCGGGGCTGTCGTCAGTCTTTATCGAAAAAGACTGACCAAGGATCTCAATGTGCATGGGCTGGCTAGAAGATATCGAGCTCATTTTCGCCTCCACGAAAGGGGGCATCCTGGGAACCAAGGTCCGGGTTAAACGCTTTGTCCGGCTCTTGGGCACTTCCCCCTCCACGATCCGATTCGGATGGATTCTGGGCTTCTAAGTCGCCAGTCTCGTGGTCAGGCGCGTTCTCTTGCGGCACGGCCGGTGCTACCGTCTGCCCTTGAAGCGACGATTCAGGACTCGAGCCGAGCGACATCTCCAGCACCATGTCCTCAAAGGAATCAAGCTTCGAGAGCGCCTGCACCAGGCCCTGCTCTATCCTTTCCTGCTCAGACTTCAGTTCCTCGGCCTTGGATTCAAGGTCGGCGACGCGCTGTTCCGCGGTGAGCGCGCGGTCTCGGTAGTGCGCGATCTCATCCTCGGCAGCCTGCGCCTTGCGCTCCATTGCAGCGGCGCGCTCTTCGGCGTCGGCCGCTTTCAGCTCGGCCTGGGCCGCTCTCTCTTCAGCCTCTTTGACACGGGCCATCAAGGCCTCGAGGCGCGCGTTGCTCTCCGTCGCTATGCGCGCCTGTGCGGCAAGCTGACGTTCAAGCTCCGCCTTCTGACTCCTGAGCAGCTCTTCGGTCTTCGAGGCGTCCGCGAGGCGTCTCTCCTGGTCTGCATTCTCCTGCCTCAGCTTCGTTATGAGGACGACCGCTTTTTCAACCCGCGCCTCGAGCGCCCGGATCTGCTCAAGATTCAGCATATATCACCCCTGAAGGGCTGCCTTCGCCTTCTCCACGATGGCGTCGAACGCCGCCGGATCGCGCACGGCGATGTCGGCGAGCATCTTTCGGTCGATCTTCACCTCTGCCTTTGCGAGCCCTTCCATGAAACGACTGTAGCTGAGCTCCCTCATCCGGCATGCGGCATTGATGCGCGCGATCCAGAGTCTCCTAAAGACACCCTTTCTGTCGCGCCTGTCCTTATACGCATCGGAGAGCGCCTTCGCCACCGCATCCTTGGCCACCTTATAGTTCGAATGCCGTCGGCCCCAATACCCCTTGGCAAACTTGAGTATCTTCTTGCGATGATCTTTTCTTCTGGTTCCGTCTACTGCTCTAGGCATAGCCTGTTTCCTCCAAATTCTCCCTCAACCGTAGGGAAGAAGCTTCTTTTTGATCTGATACACGGGACCCGCGTCGAGGAATCCGGCTTTTCTAAGGTTTCTCTTGCGCTTGGTTGTCTTCTTCGTAAGAATGTGCCGCAAGTTCATCCTTTTGTATTTTATCTTGCCGCCCGCCGTCAGCGTAAAGCGCTTGGCCGCAGCCTTCTTGGTCTTCATCTTGGGCATGATCCACCATCCTTCTCTTGCATCAGCGTTCTGATCCCGGGGCGATCGTCGCACCGTCGCCTTCCGTCTGTTTTTTTACACCAGCTGTTTTGGGCTGGAGCACCATCGACATGAAACGGCCTTCCATCGAAGGCGGGCGCTCAAGCACGAACGAGTTCTCCAGCTTGGCGAGAATTCTTTGAAGGATCTCCTCGCCTATCTCCGTATGCGCGAGCTCTCGGCCGCGGAACCGGATGGTAACCTTCACCTTGTTGCCATCCTCAAGGAAAGAGCGCACGTGGTTCGCCTTAAAGTCGAGATCATGCTCGGCGATCTTGGGCTGCATGCGAATTTCCTTGAGTTCGGTGACCCTCGCCCGCTTTTTTGCATCTTTTACTTTCTTTTCCTGCTCAAATCTAAACTTACCGTAATTGAGCAGCCTGCACACAGGAGGAACCGACTGCGGCGCAACCTCAACGAGGTCGAGCCCTGCCTCTCTTGCGATGCGCAGCGCTTCCAGCGTAGGAACGATTCCTCTCTGCTCTCCATGCTCATCAATCAGACGCACTTCTCGCACACGGATCTGTTCGTTGATCCGCAAATCTTTCTCTGCCAACTGGCCTCCTCTGCCGTGGGCAACCTTTCTTAACGGGGAAAGAAAGGCCACCTTTCACCCTCCTGTCAATCCGACAGCTCGAAGGCGCGGCGTATATTATCATACTCATTCCCAAGAGGTAAAGCCCCACAGGAATGTCAGTTACCAATATCGCGCGGACACGCCTGCGCGGACGCATTCAAGCGCGGTTTGCCGAGCCAAGGACCTCGATGTTCTTGTGCATGTAGAGTTTTTTGAGCTCATCGCGCGCCGGGCCGAGGTACTTGCGCGGATCGAACTCTTCCGGATGCTCGAAGAGCACCTTGCGCACCATCGCTGTCATCGCGAGGCGGCCATCTGAGTCGATGTTGATCTTGCACACCGCACTGCGGGCCGCTTTCCGCAGCTGGTCTTCCGGAATCCCCACGGAATCGGGAAGCTTGCCGCCGTACTGCTCGATGATCCGGACATACTCCACGGGAACCGACGAGGAGCCGTGCAGCACGATGGGGAAGCCTGGGATCCGCTTCTGCACTTCCTCGAGAATGTCAAAGCGGAGGGGAGGAGGAATCAGCACACCGTCGGCGGTGCGGGTGCACTGCTCGGGTTTGAATTTCGCGCGCCCATGGCTCGTGCCGATGGAAATGGCGAGGCTGTCCACGCCAGTCTTCTTGACAAAATCCTCGACCTCTTCGGGGCGTGTGTAGTGGCTCTTCTCTGCGGACACCTCGTCTTCGATGCCCGCAAGGACGCCGAGTTCGCCTTCTACCGAAACGTAATCTTTCTGCGCGTGGGCAAATTCCACGACCCTCTTGGTAAGAGCGACATTTTCATCGTACGGCAAATGCGATCCATCGATCATAACTGAAGAAAATCCATTTTGGATGCAATCCACGCAGAGCTCGAAACTGTCGCCATGATCGAGGTGCAGGACGATAGGAATGGGATAGCCGAGCTCCTTCGCATACTCGACCGCGCCCTTCGCCATATATCGCAGGAGCGTCGAGTTTGCATATTTTCGCGCCCCAGAAGAAACCTGGAGAATCACCGGGCTTTTCGTCTCCACACAGGCCTGGATGATCGCCTGAAGCTGCTCCATGTTGTTGAAATTGTAAGCTGGAATGGCGTAACCGCCTTCCATCGCCTTGCGGAAAATCTCAACACTATTGACAAGCCCTAACTCTTTATAACTGGTCATAGAATCCTCCGACGCCTACAATGTATCTTTGTCGTAGGTTATTGTCGTTATATAAAGAATCATGCGATTATGCAACGGGTTAAGACGGTGAAAAGATGAATCGTGGCGTCACGCAATCCTGTTTTGCTTGTTTTTTCTTGCGGTGTGTGTTGGGCGCTCTTCTTTTGCCTGTTTTCTTCGTCGGCTGCCAGAGGCCAGCTGTCCACGCGATGGTCGATGAAGCCTTTGCCCTCGTGTATCCGCAACTGTCTTCAAAACTCATCAAGGAATTCCCTGCGGTGTCGCCACGCGAGAAGGACCTCGGCCCTTACATTTCCTACCCCTTACAGCCCGAAAAAATCGAATCTCTTATCGACGCGCAGGAAAAGGGCTCATTCTCAGCCTTCTCCAAGGAAGGCCAAGAGGCCACCGAGCCTGTCTCAATCTTCCTGACGACGCCAGCGCTCGCGGAGGCTTTTCCTCTCTCCAAACCCGAGCGCCATATCGTAGGCATAAGCATGCTCGCGCCAACAGATTCGTTTTATTCGGTCGAATGGGACAGCGCGTGGGCATACCGTGAACTGGGGCTCATCGCCGGTTACCGGCTTGCATCTCTGCGAAGGGAGGACAGGGGCGCGAGCGCGGCCCTCATTTTCTCTCGCGGTATCGGGCGAAGTTCACGGGAGCTCGAGGCCTTCACCCAATCATTCGAACAAGGCTTTTCGCTCGAGGGCCCCATTCCATCAGAAGGTCGGCCGGCCGAGGATGCACTCGTGGTATTCGATCTCGAGTCGATGCATCTTCCGGGCGATCAGCTCGAGCAGATACTCTCGGCACTGCGCCAGATCGAGGATACGAAACCGCGGCTCCTCGTGCTGGCCACGGGAAGCCGGACGGCGCTGGAAAAAGCCGCGAGCATGAAAAACATCGAGATCATGGCGGACACCAGGGGCCTAGGATCGGATGTTCCCATAAAAAATTTGTTCGCCGCGATTGGAGAGAATGAGGGGGCCCTCATTTCGGCCGCGCGACACCTTGCCCAAACGATCGGCGCGGGGAAGGCCGCACCAAAACGCGTTTTCGTCAGGCCCTCCCTCATCCTCTCAAAGGAAGCCAAGACGATTCAAGGTCTCCTTCCCGAGCAACGATGAACAAAAGGGCCGTGCCCCGCAGACACTTCCGCTTTTTCAGCCCAGCGATGCCGTCGGAGCGTTACGGTCGGTATTCTTCAGAAATCTGTCGCCCTGCCCCGTATCAAAGAGAATGCGATGGCCTCCGTGCTCGATGTAGCCCGGCCCAAAGCCTTGCGTGCATCCGGGCCTATGACAATAGGCGCCTGAGATTTGACTCGACGTTGGCCCGCAAAGCATCGATATCGATGGCTTTCAGCGCAGACACGGCCCGATACGTCCTCTCAATGTCGAGGGGGCTCGAGGGCCTCCCTCGATTCGGCATGGGATTCATGTAGGGAGCGTCGGTCTCGAGGAGGAGGCGCTCTTCCGGCACGAGGGCGAGCGCGTCGCGCAATGGCTGACTTTTTTTATATGTTATGTTCCCTGCAAAGGACAGGTAGCAGCCGGCCTGCAGAAAAGCCCCCGCCTCCTCGGGCCCGTAGCCGAAGCAGTGGATGACGACGGGAATACGCCGCGCACAGTGCTTTACAAGCTCGAGCGTATCACGAAACGCCTCTCGCGAGTGGACGAGGAGGGGTAGACCTTTGCTCAGGGCGAGCTCAATCTGGGCGCCGAAGAGCGCCTTCTGGGCCTCTACCCCACCGCCCATGTGGTAGTAATCGAGGCCACATTCGCCGAGTGCATCGATGCCGGACGCAAGGTCGCGCTCCAGCGCCTCCAGCGAAGCCTGTGGATTGCCCAGCGCCCCGCGGCCCGGCCATATGCCGGCCGCCCATCGGATCGGCAGCCCGGCTGCACTTTTGGTGCCGGGCCCGTGCTTCTCTGGGTCCATGGCGAGACAGTTCTCAACGAGGGCCCGTCGACGGGCAAGATCTCCTGGATCGACGCCGACATCGAGGATGAGTCCGGCAGGCTGAGCTGCATATGCCGTCACAACCTCACCGAGCGCAAGAGAGCCAAGCCTCTGCGCGACCATCTCGAGGTGGGCGTGGCTGTCGGTGAAGGCCCCGCTCATGCGCTGCGCTCGGTGCTGATCACAAGCTCATTCCCGGACACGCCCACGTGCACCGTATCCCCCTCGAGCACTTGGCCTGCGAGCAGTCTTTTCGCGATGGGATTTTCGAGGAGGTTCTGGATGGCCCTCTTAAGCGGCCGCGCGCCGAACTGCTGGTCGAAGCCTTCCTTTGCGATATAGTCCTTGGCGGCGTCGTCCACCGACAGGGATATCTTCCTCTGAGCAAGACGACTGGCCAGCTCGCCCAGCCGCAGGTCGGTGATCCTGCGGATCATGGATTCGTCGAGCCTGTCGAAGACCACGATTTCGTCGATGCGGTTCAAAAATTCTGGCTTGAAGTAATTCTTGAGAAGATCGTCGATCCGGGCGCGGACCTCATCCATGCTCTTCATCGTGAGAATGAATTCCGAGCCTATGTTGCTCGTCATGATGATGATGGCGTTTCTAAAATCGACGACCCTGCCCTGCCCGTCCGTCAGGCGTCCGTCGTCGAGCATCTGCAGGAGGACATTAAACACCTCGGGGTGAGCCTTTTCGACTTCGTCGAAGAGCACGACCGAATAGGGCCGCCTGCGCACCGCCTCGGTGAGCTGCCCGCCCTCCTCATAACCGACATAGCCAGGAGGGGCCCCAATGAGCCGCGACACCGAGTGCTTCTCCATGTACTCGCTCATGTCGATGCGGGTGAGGGCGCGCTCGTCGTTGAACAGGAATTCTGCGAGCGCCTTCGCGAGCTCGGTCTTGCCGACGCCCGTCGGCCCGAGGAAGAGGAATGACCCCAGCGGGCGGCGTGGGTCGGAGAGCCCTGCCCTGTTGCGCCGAATGGCGTCGGCGACGGCCCGAAGCGCCCTCTCCTGTCCGATCACGCGCTTGCCCAGCTGATTTTCCAGCTCCACATACTTCTGCATCTCGCTCGAGAGCATCTTCGAAACGGGAATTCCCGTCCAGAGCGACACCACGCGGGCGATGTCCTCGTCGGAGACTTCTTCGCGCAGAAGCCGCGGCTTGTCCTTCTCTTCCTGCACTTTTTGGGAGAGTTCCTCCAGTTTACGCTGTGCCTCGACGAGCCTGCCGTACTTGATCTCGGAGGCCTTGGCGAGCTGTCCGTCGCGGACGAGCTGGTCGACTTCGACCTTGTATCCTTCGATTTTTTGCTTGAGCTGCCGTATCTCCTCGATGAGCTCTTTCTCTCTCTGCCACCTCGAAACCATCCCGTCGCGCGTTTCGGACAGCTCAGCGATCTCTTTTTCGAGCTTGTCGCGGCGCTCCACAGACGCGGGGTCCGTCTCCTTCTTCAAGGCGTCGGCCTCCATGCGCAGCTGGATCAGCTTGCGCTGAATCTGGTCGAGCTCGGTGGGCTGGCTCTCGATCTCCATCTTGAGCCGCGAGGCGGCCTCGTCGACGAGGTCGATCGCCTTGTCGGGCAGAAAACGCGAGGTGATGTAGCGGTCGGAGAGGACGGCCGCCGCAATGAGTGCGTCGTCGCGGATGCGGACGCCGTGGTGCACCTCATAGCGCTCTTTGAGGCCGCGGAGGATCGCAATCGTGTCCTCAACGCTGGGTGGGGCGCAGTACACCGGCTGGAAGCGGCGCTCGAGCGCGGCGTCCTTTTCGATGTGCTTGCGGTACTCGTCGAGCGTGGTGGCGCCGATCGCACGGAGCTCCCCGCGGGCGAGCGCGGGTTTTAAAAGGTTGGAAGCGTCCATCGCCCCCTCGGCGGCCCCGGCTCCCACCAGCGTGTGCAGCTCATCGATGAAGAGGACAATTCTGCCCTCCGATTTGCTAATCTCATTGATGACCGCCTTGAGGCGCTCTTCGAACTCTCCGCGGAATTTGCTCCCGGCGACGAGGGAGCCTAGGTCGAGGGCGAGCAGCTTTTTATTCTTGAGACTGTCGGGGACATCGCCCGAAACGATGCGCTGGGCGAGGCCTTCGACGATCGCGGTCTTCCCTACGCCGGGCTCGCCGATGAGCACGGGGTTGTTCTTGGTCCGCCTGGAGAGAACCTGCATGACGCGCCTGATCTCCTCGTCCCGCCCGATGACGGGGTCGAGTTTTCCTGCGTGCGCGAGGGACGTGAGGTCGCGCGTGTATTTCTCCAGCACCTGGTACTTCTCTTCGGCGTTCTCGTCGGAGGCGCTCTGCGTGCCGCGTATCGACTTGAGCACCGCAAGCACGCCTTCGCGCGTGACTCCCAAGGATTTCAGCAGAGCCGCGACGCGGGATTCCACGCCGATGAGCGCCAAAAAGAGGTGCTCGCTCGCGACGAATTCATCCTTCATCGCGCTCGATTCGGCCTCGGCCTTCGCCACGATCTTCTGCATCGCGGGCGAAAAGTAGACCTGAGCCGCCTCGCCGTAGGCCTTAGGAAGCTTTTTTAAGAGCTCCGCGTTGCCGCGCTCGAGCCTGGCGCGGTCTATTCCCAGGCGCTCCAAAAGGGAAGGCACGACGCCCCCTTCCTGCTCCGTCAGGGCCGACAAAAGATGTTCTGGCTCTATCGAGCTGTGATCGTTTTTCTGCGCGATGGAAGCGGCGTCCCGCAAGGCTTCCTGCGCCTTGAGAGTAAGCTGTTCATAATTCATAGTGGTGATCTCCTTCAGGATTTTTAGAATTCTGCGTTCTTTTCACAACTTCTTTTCACCACTAAGTATACAAAATTAGACAGCCGGCGGCAAATGCCGGCGCCCAGAGATGAGGCTTGGAGGAGGCGCACCCCCCGGCGGCGAATGCCGCCAGCCCGGGGTAAGAGAAAGCCCAGGCGGCCCGCTTCAATCCCTTGCGGATTGCTGGTAGAGTTGGCCCATGGACGAGAAGAACAAAGAGTCACCGGCGCAGCCCGGTGCCAGTGCAGGAACATCACTGCCCCAGAACTTCCGCGCGATCGTCATGTATGGCATATCCAACGAGGAGGCCTTGGCTGTGATGAAGGCAGTCAAGGCGATCTCCCCCTCGATGAAGGACACGGCCTTTGCCATGACCACCAAGACCAACATCGACTGGCCGCTCGGCAAGCTCATCGCGGAACTGCATGCGGAGCACAGGATGATGAGACAATGGGCTGAGGCGCAGCGGACAAAACCAGACCACGAAGAATCTCAGTGAAGGCCCTGGAGCTTCCCCGAACCGAGCCCCTTTGCACCCAGGCTTTGGCGGCCACAAAAGCCGCAAAGCCTACTCCTCTTCGAACTCTGGTATCTTCGCCTTGAGCGAGCGAATGAAATCGTCGCCGCTCACGCCCTTCTTCAGGGCGATGAAGACGACATTGTCGCGGCCCGAGATGGTGCCGATGACCTCTTCGAAGCCCATGTTGTCGATGGCGAGCGCCACGGAATCGGTATGGCCCGAGAAGGTCCGCACGACGACCAGGCTCTCGTTCCAGTCGATCGACACATAGCCGCGCAGAAAATCTTGGATGTAGTGCCGCTCGGACTCCCTCCGCTCTTCTTCGGACGGAATGGAATAATAATACCCTGAACGGCCGTCCGACAGCTTGCCGACCTTCAGGTACTTCAGGTCCCGCGACAGCGTCGCCTGGGTGACCGAATATCCGTAATCCTCAAGGAGCTGCAGCAGCTTTTCCTGAGAGTCCACCCTATTTTCTTTGATGATCGCCTTGATGGCCTTCAGCCTTTCAGCTCGTTCTTTCATACGTTCTCCATACGCCGCGCATTTCCCTCAGCCTGCGCGCTTTGGCGGAGGCTCATGCAAAACCACATTTTCCCATGTGTGTTGTGAGGGGATAATTCATAGACGGCAAATGTATATTATTGCATAACTGTGCAAAAAAGGCAAGGAAAAGCATGCACAATGACGGAGGCCAGGCGCGGGAGACACGGCGCGCCCCGCTTCCCTGGATTGTCAATGTGGGAGCAAAAAACTATAGTTATGCCCGATGCACGATTTTGTCACGGAAGGAGGGCTGCCCTACAGGGCGACCCCGTTCTGGCTCTCGCTGGCGGGCGAAGAGCCCGAGGGCTGCGCACGAAATGCCCATGGAGTGCCGATCGACCCCATTCTCGCCCAGGCGCTGCCTTCTCAAGCCGAGGCCCACACTTCCCACCTGGAGCTGTGCGACCCCCTGGGTGAAGCCGGCAACACCGTATTCGAGCGCGCCGTGCGGCAGTACCGCTCCCGCATCCTGGTGCGGGCGACAGGCCAGTGTTTCCTCTTCTGCCGCCACTGCTACCGGCGATCGCTCCTGCCCTCCGAGCTCCATTTCCTCGATGGGGCAGCGATCGCCGCGCTCTCCCAATACCTCGCCGCCCATCCGGAAGTCCGCGAAGTGCTCGTCTCGGGCGGGGACCCCCTCACGGCCTCCGACGCCCAGCTCGCCGCGCTCCTCGAGGCGATCCGCTCAGTCCCGCGGCCCGTACTCGTCCGCATCTGCACGCGCGCGCCGGTAGTGCTGCCGGCGCGTATCACGCCGGAACTTGTCGATCTTCTGAAAAGGTTTCGCCCGCTCACCGTGGTCCTCCACATCAACCACCCCAAAGAGCTGAGCGCCCAATTCCTCGAGAAGGCCGAAGCCCTGCTGCAGGCGGGGATTCCGCTCCATAGCCAGACAGTGCTGCTGCGCGGCATCAACGATGCGCCTGATATTCTGATCGAGCTTTTCTCTACACTCACCCTGAAGGGAATACATCCCTATTATCTTTTTCAAGGAGACTTGGCACCGGGCACGGCGCACTTCCGCGTCCCTCTATCGCGGGGCCTTGCGATATACGAAGCGCTGAGAAGAGAGCTGTCTGGTCTCGAATTGCCCCGCTACGCGGTCGACGCGCCGGGCGGCGGGGGCAAAATATACCTTCCCGAAGGGATAGCCGGACGGAAAGCGGACTTCTGGCTCCTCTGGGCATCCGACGGCAGCATTCACGAATACCCCGAAGAAAAATGAGCCTTTTTATTCCCACTCGATCGTGGCGGGAGGCTTCGATGAGACGTCGTACACCACGCGGCCGATCTGCGGCACCCGGTTGGTGATCGCGGCCGAAATCTCGAACAAGTCCTTTGCATCGAAGGCGTAAGGCTTAGCCGTCATGCCGTCCTCGCTCTGGATCGCGCGGAGGGCCACCACATATTTATACGCGCGCTCGTCGCCAGCCACGCCGACCGAGCGCACCGGCAGAAGCACGCAGAAGGCCTGCCAGATGCGGTCATACAGGCCGCGCCTGCGCAGCTCGTCGATGTAGATGCTGTCAGCCTCGCGCAGGATGTCGCACTTCTCCTTCGTGATGTCGCCAAGGATGCGCACGCCGAGGCCGGGGCCTGGAAAGGGATGCCGGCCGACGATCTCCTCGGGCAGGCCGAGAACCCTCCCCAGGGCGCGCACCTCATCCTTGTAGAGCCTGTCGAGCGGCTCTATGACGCGTCCCTCTGCCCGCTTTTTCTCGATGAGGGGGCTGCGGACATTGTGGTGGCTCTTGATGACCTGAGCCTTGTTTCCCACTCCCTTGCCGGACTCGATGAGGTCGGTGTAGAGAGTCCCCTGGGCGAGGAATGCCTCTGGAATGCCGAGCCGCGCCACCGCCTCCTCCTGAACCTTTATGAACATGTCCCCGATGATGTGGCGCTTCTGTTCAGGGTCGGAGATTCCACGGAGCGCATTCAGAAACTGAGCCTCGGCGTCCACGGCCTCGAGGTGACGGGCCCCGAGCCGAGAGAGGTTGCGCATGACCTCCTCGTTCTCGGCCTTCCGCATGAGGCCCGTGTCGATGTACAGAAGATACACCTGTTCGGGGTTCAGCGTTTTCAGCAGAAACGCGCCGGCCACCGTGGAGTCCACCCCTCCAGAAATCAGAAGCAGGACTGGTTCGGAGCCCACCTTGGCCCGGATGCGCCTCGCCTCCTCCTCGAGGTAGGCCTCCATCGACCAACCGCGCCGCGCCGCGCAGACGCCGAAGACAAAACGGGAGAGTATCTCCATGCCGTGCTCGCAGTGGCTCACCTCGGGGTGGAATTGGAGGCCGATCCACGGCTTTGTCGCGTGGACTAGGATTGCGGGCACGCCTGCCTCGGAGACCCCTATAGTCTTCCAGCCATCCCCAGGCCGCACGATGCTGTCGCCGTGGCTCATCCAGCTCACGAAGCGCTCCGGCAGGCCCTCAGTAAACGCGCTCCACGCCGCCTCCGCGCGAGCCTCCGGCAAAAGGTGCACCGGCATCGAGCCGTACTCCCTCGTCTCTCGGCGCTCGACGGAACCGCCTGCGTGGATTGTGAGCCACTGAATGCCGTAGCAGATCGCCAGAATAGGCAGCCCCGCATCCAGCATGCTCCGATCGGGCGAAGGGGCACCCTCCATCCACGCGCTGGAGGGTGAGCCAGACAGCACGATCCCTACGCAGTCGCGGAGCAAGTCGGCGTCGGCCACGCGCTCCCCCGGCACGATCTCCGAATACACGCCCAATTCGCGGATTCTTCTGCCTATGAGCTGGGTGTACTGGCTGCCGAAATCGAGGATGACTATTTTATCCATGGGCTCTCCCGAACGATGGTCTGATTCCGGTCAGAACCTACAGAGACAATGGAGATGGGCGTCTCGGTAAACTCCTCTATGAATTCGATGTATTCGCGCGCGCGCAGCGGCAGCTCCTCGTAGGTCCTGCAGGTGCCGAGCGTCGTCTTCCAGCCGCTGAAGGTGCGGAGGACAGGCTCGGCGCGTGCAAGGTCCCTCACCGATGCAGGGAAATCCTCCGTCATCCGACCGCCGATCCGATAGCCGATGCAGGCTTCGAACTCCTCGAGCGCATCGTACACGTCGAGGTGCGTGAGGACGAGTCTGTCGATGGAGTTCACAGCGCAGGCGTAACGGAGGGCGACGAGGTCGAGGTAGCCACAGCGCCGCGGGCGCCCGGTCGTCGTCCCGTACTCGTTCCCCACCGTACGGATGTACTGCGACAGCGAACCCGGCGAATCGTCCGCAAATTCCGTCGGGAAGGGCCCGTTTCCGACCCTCGTGGAGTACGCCTTAAAGACCCCCAGCACGCGGTCGATGCTGCGCGGACCGATTCCCCCCTGGGCGGCCGCGCCCGCGGCGCAGGACATGCCTGAGGATACAAAGGGATAGGTGCCCGTATCGATGTCAAGGAGCGCCCCCTGAGCTCCCTCGAAGAGCCGCCACGTATTGCGGTGTTGGCGCAGGTATGCGGCCACGTCGATCTTGAGCGGCAGCAGCCTGTCCCTCCACTGGGAGAGCCACGCTCTGTCTCCTTCCGTGAGGTTGACGAGCCTTTCGTCGTCGTCGATATCGGCCAGGCGAATGCCGTCCCTGCTGGCCTTGACTGAGTAGGCGACCCCGATGCCGCGGCCCGTCGTCCCTATGGGCCTTGCACGCCTGGCATCTGCGTCCCTGTCCATGTCCCGATACCGAGGCAGAACGAGGTGCGCCCTGTCGGAAATGAGCACCCTCCCCTTCCAGTCGATGCCCTTCGCTTCGAGGTCTTCGAGCTCCTTAAAGAGCGCCTCGGGGTCGATCACCATGCCCGTGCCGAGGATGACGGTCTTGTCGGGATAAAGAATGCCGGAGGGAACCAGGTGCAATGCGTACTTCTCTCCTCCCAGCACGATGGTGTGCCCCGCATTTGCCCCTCCGGAAAACCGTACGACGATCTGGGCATCGGATGCCAAAAAGTCGACGATCTTCCCTTTGCCTTCGTCTCCCCACTGGGCCCCTATAATGACGACATTCACAGTGTGCTCCTTATTCCTATTTCTTCGGAGAAAAAATTCTGTAATTCATGTGCGGAAAAATATTGTGGCGTTTTTCGAGGTTTGTCAGCCATTCGGTCTCCACGGTGTGCGCGCACAGCATCTCATAGATATGATTGAAGTTGTATATCGATTCACGGATTTGGCGTGCGGCGAAGTCTGCGGATCTTCCGCTTCGGAGGAGGAGCGCCCAATCCGAAGACATGGAGAGCAGCACTTCTCGGGCGGCCTGATTCAAAATGCGCTCGCGCAGGCCAGTCTCGTTTGGAAACCGGATCGTCAGCTCGCGCATGCGCTCCGCGGCCTTTCGCGTGTGGCGGTGTACCCAGTCGTTCCGGCCATCGAGCCAGGCTTCGGCGTAGCCGCCCTCCGCCCACGACGAGAATTCTGGTTCCGACGCAGGGCAGTCCGGATGCTCCGCGAGATGTTCGGAGAGCGTCACGAGGCGGATCGAATTTTCCTCGTCCTTGCGGCCTGCGGCACGGAAAAAGGCCTCGAGGAACTGCACCCCCTCGAACCACCAGTGGCCGAACAATTCGGCGTCGTAGGGGCACACGATGAGGGGCGGACGGTCCTTCATCCAGAAGGAAGCGGCGCGCGCCTGTACTTTGCGGTCCGAAAGATACTCGTGGGCATGGGAGACCGCCTGGGCCGCGGCCGCAGCAGGCTCATAGGGGCGCTTGATGTCCGTCTTCCCGGTCACCGCCCAATATTTGAACCCCGTATACCCCCGCTCGATGCCGCTCAGGTGGGGCGCAAGGTAGGCCGTATCGAGATCGTACCCGATATCTCTGTAAAAATCCCGATAGACGGGGTGTGCCGGATACCCTTCGGTCTCGGACCACACTGCCTTCGTCGCACCCGCGTCCCGGATAAACGCAACCACGCGGGAGGGAGTCATCACAGGCGAGAAAGAACCGTAGAACGGCAAAGGTGTGCCCAGCAGGGCCCCCTTTGTCGTGACGATCGTATACTTTATGTTGTAGGCGCGCAGATGCTTTTCGAGCCCTCGGTACCATCCAAGCTGGGGCAACCAGAACCCGGCTGGGTTCTTTCCAAATTCGGCCCTGTGAGCGACGATCGCCGTCTCGATCTGCGCATCGATGACCTCCGGGATGTCGGCGTATATGGGCAAGAAGGCGTGCGTCGCTGCGGTCGTCATGACTTCGACGTGGCCCTTCTTCGAAAAATAATCGAAGGCCCTGATGATGTTGCGGCCATACTGGTTTTCGAATTCGTCCTTGCTGCGGCGATACAGCTCATAGTACATCGCGGCCAAGGGACCGAACACCGCATCGCCGGCAAGTCTGTTCTTCTCCTTCTGCGCAAGCTCGATCTGACTGTCCAGATACGCCACGTACCGCTCGCACAAAAGGCTGTCGGAGAGCATCGCGAGGAGCGTCGGAGAAAAAACCATGCTCAGCTTGAACGGGACGTTTTCGAGCTCAAGCCGACGGAACATCCTCAAAAGAGGCAGATAGGTCTCGGACATGACCTCGAACAGCCAGCGCTCTTCGTAGAACTGTGCATACTGAGGCTTGCGCACAAAGGGAAGATGCGCATTCAGGACCAGTGCAAGAGAAGGGGAGCCCGTCATCGCGTCATTCTCCATCCATGCTTAAGATGCGCATCGAATTTTCTTCTTTAGGTTCGATGAGATGAAGCTCCTCGGATCCTGAGAGGATGAGCAGACTTTTGGTCATCTGAGGCAATTTAGTCGGTATGTCCATATATTGCGAAGGCATGCGGACCACGTTGGAACGGGCGAGGACCTTGATCTTCTGGCATTTGGCGATGCACAGATCGATGCGGTAGGACCGCTTTGCATACGGCACGTTGATATACCACTTCCGGTCCTCGAAATTTACCGATATATCGTAGTGAAATCCCGGTTCGGCCTCATTGACCTCGCTCACCCGCAAAAAAAGCTTGGGGTCTTCCATCTCCGCGATGATCTTCTGCCGGGTGGACTCGGCGATGTCCCAGAATGAAAAAATCCACAGCGGATCGCGCACGATGGCCACGATGTAGGTCTCGTTGTATCGATCGGGAATGGTGATCTCCTCGAGCCGGCCTGGGATAAAGCCTGTGCCCGTGAGTTTTTTTTCCTCCACGTGATCGGGAGCGTCGTGCGAAAACGATTTATCTGCCGTATCGTCTTCAAAGGCCTCGATGATCTCCTCTATAAGGAAGACTCGATCGAGCCCGTCGGGGACGTAGATACCCATTTTTTCGGCTAAAAGCCTGAGCTCCTCGTCCGAAAGGAGAGACAATTTTTCGGCATCCACACGCCTATAGTGGAAGAGCAACCCTGCCCTTGTCAAGTATACCCACGTCCACAGAAGAAAAGGAAGGGAACTTCCGTGCCGGTCAGATCGCAGGGCACAGGAAGTTCTCCTTCGCTTGGAAAATTCCTCAGGATAGACCCGTGATCCTCCCCGTGGCGGGATCGATGTCCATCCCGATGTACGCCGGCTTCGAGGGAAGTCCGGGCATCGTGGTAATCTCGCCGGTGATCGGCACGATGAAGCCCGCGCCAGCTGAGAGCCTCACCTCCCGGACGGGGAACTCGAAGCCCGTCGGCGCTCCTTTCAGCGCAGGATCGTGCGAGAGCGAATACTGCGTCTTCGCCATGCAGATTGGAAGGCCTCCATACCCGAGCGAGGTGTATTTCTCGAGCGAGGCCTCGGCCTCGGGAGTATAGACCACAGCGCTAGCCCCATACACTTCTCGGGCGATTGTCTCGATCTTTTCTTTGAGCGGCACCTCAAGTCCATATAGAAATTTCGGAGCATGGGGTGAACAAGCCGCCTTATCGACCGCGGCCGCGAGCGCTGCCGCACCTTCGCCGCCCAAGGCCCAGCTCTTCGTAACCACTGCATCGGAGGCGCCAGCCGCAAGGGCCGCTTCTCTGATGAGCGCATGCTCGGCCTCGGTGTCGCTCGGGAACGCGTTGATGGAGACAACCACTGGCAGTCCGTATTTCCTGACGATGCCGATGTGGGCGGTCATATTCGCAAGGCCCTTCTGCAGTAGCTCGAGATTCTCCTGAGTGTAGGCGGTAGAAAGAGGCTTGCCGGGAGTCACCTTCGGCCCGCCGCCGTGCATCTTCAGGGCCCGTACCGTGACCACGAGCACCACTGCGTCGGGCATGAGACCAGAGGCCCGACACTTGATGTCCATAAATTTTTCAAAGCCCATGTCGGCGCCGAAGCCAGATTCCGTGACGACATAGTCTGCAAGCTTCGTCGCAATGAGGTCAGCGGCGATCGACGAGTTGCCGTGGGCAATATTCGCGAAAGGTCCGGCATGCACAAAGGCGAGCTGCTCTTCGAGGGTCTGGAGCGCGTTCGGCTTCAAGGCGTCCTTCATGAGGATGGTCATGGCGCCCGCCACCCCGATATCCTCCGTGGTGACCGCATTACCGGACCTGTCGAGGGCGACGACAATTTTCCCAAGGCGTCTTCTTAAGTCCTCCAGGCTCGTCGCGAGCGCAAGCACCGCCATCACTTCGCTCGCCACCGAGATGTCGAAGCCTGTCTCTCTTAAAGGGCCGTTCTCCTGGCCTCCCATGCCGACGACGATGTTGCGCAGAACCCTGTCGTTCATGTCTACCACGCGGCGCCACAGCACAGAGTACGGATCGATGTTGAGCTTTCTGAGGCCGAGCCTTTCAAAGTACGCATCGGACCAGCGGCTCTCATGGTACATACGGGCGTCGAGCGCCGCAGCGCAGAGGTTGTGGGCTGCCGACACCGCGTGGATATCCCCCGTCAAATGGAGGTTGAAGTCCGTCATAGGAACAACCTGGCTGTACCCGCCTCCCGCGGCTCCGCCCTTTATGCCGAACGTCGGCCCCATGGAAGGCTGACGGATCGTCGCTATCGCTTTTTTCCCGATATACCCGAGGCCTTGGGTGAGACCAATCGTCGTCGTGGTCTTGCCTTCACCGAGGGGTGTCGGGGTGATCGCAGTCACATCGATATATTTCGCGCGCTTCGTCTGTCCTCCCGTGTCGGACAGAAACTCGAGGCGCACCTTCGCCTTATCGACGCCATAGTGTTCGAGGTACTTCTCCGCAAGGCCATAGCGAGCTGCGATCTCGGAGATCGATCTTATGTCAGCCGACTGAGCGATATCCACGTCATCTGGCACCGGATCTTTCTTTATCACCGACATAGAAACCTCCTAGAACTTGTGCATCAACTCAACGCCTCAGTGTACTATGAAGCAGTGCCACTGACAATCAAGGCCGATCGGGCGCGACCTAGACATGGATGCTACACCAGCTCGCCGAGGCGTGGGTTGAAGCGTTCGGAAAGATAATCGCCGATGATGTTGAAAGAAAGCACCGTAAGCGCCAGGCAGAGCCCGGGATAGATTGCCATCCACGGTGCCTGCACGAGGTAGTTGCGCGCGTCCTTGAGCATGAGTCCCCAGCTGGCCGCAGGAGGCTGAATTCCTACCCCCAAAAAGGACAGCGAAGACTCCACGACTACGGCCTGTGCAAAGGTGAGCGAACACTGCACGATCACCTTGCTCGTGATGTTCGGGATGATGTGCTTGACCACGATCTTCACGGGGGCTGTGCCGAGGGCCCGCGATGCCTCTATATAGCCTTCGTTCTTTATCGAAAGCGTCTCCGCCCGTATGAGGCGCGCAAAGATCGGACTGCTTATGATCCCCAACGCAAGCATCACCTGTACAAGTCCATAGCCCACAAACGACACGACGGTGATGGCGAGCAGAATCGTCGGAAATGACAGTATGCTGTCCATGAGCAGCATGAGCGCAGTGTCGACAACAGGCGGCCCCATCCCCGCGATGAGCCCGACGGCACCGCCAAGGAGGAGCGCGACCGACACGGTCACGACGCCGACGAGGAGGGCCGATCGCGAGCCGTACATGATCCTCGTCAGGATATCTCTGCCTAAATTGTCGGTGCCGAGCAAATGTTGAGGTCCCGGCGCATGGAACCGCCTGTCGAGAAACTGCTCGGTAGGGCTGTAAGGCGAGACCAGCGGCGCCGCAATCGCCAATGCCACAAGCGCCAGCAGATACAGCGAGGCGAGCGAGAATAAAAGCCTTTGCGCCTTCCTTCGAAGTATCATCACCGCAGCTCTGTCCATCTGAAATCGTAGGTGTCGAGGTTCGGCGTCATCCGAAAATCGAACACATTCGAGCGCGTCCCCACATATCGATACGATGTTCCGAGGTAGACGAAGGGCACCTCCTTCGCCATGATCTCCAGGACCTCGTTGTACAGTTTCTTGCGCGCGGCGAAATCGGACACTTTCGCTGCTTCTTTTATCTTCGCGTCCACCGTCGAGTTGTACCACTTGACGTATTTGCCGGCGCCATAGCCAGCCAGCGTCCCGTCAGGGTCGAGCTTACCCGTATGCCCGATGACCGTAAAATCGAAATTCCCCCCGCTGTAAACGCTCGAGAGCCATGTCGACCAATCGACAAGTTGAATTTTCACCTTCATGCCGACGTTGGTCAGCATCTGCTGAATGAGCTCGGCCGCCTTCACGTGCAGAGGATAGTTCTGCGGCACCGTGATGGTGAACTCCCTGCCGCCTATGCCCGCCTCTTTCAAGAGCTGTTTCGCCTTTTCGGGGTTGTAGGGATAAAAACTTGAAAAATCAGTGTAGTACGCATTCCCCGTGTCGAGGAACGTCGAGCCGATCTTGCCGCCCCCATAGGCGACGTCGAGGACCACCTGCTTATCGACGGCATAGTTCACTGCCTGGCGAACGCGCAGGTCGTTGAGAGGCTCGCGCGAGGTGTTCATGGCCATCACGAGGATGAGCGAGGTCAACTCTTTCTTAATGGTGACCTTGGGATTGGCCTGCAGCACTGGCAAATCGTCCGGATCGATGAATTCGAGCACATCGATTGAGCCAGCGCCGAGACCCTGCACCTGCACGGCCTGCTCAGGGACGATCTGGAATTCGACCCTGGCGAGCTTGGGGAGCCCTTTCATCCAGTACCTGTCGTTGCGGACCATCGATATTCTGCTGTCGCGGATCCATTTTTCGAACTTAAATGGCCCAGTCCCCACAGGCTCAGCGGCAAAATTGTGGCCCGACGCGATAAGCGACGAAGGCAGTATGGCGCCCCATCCCGATGCGAGGCTTGCGAGCAGCGGCGCATACGGCTGCGAGAGCGAGAGCACCACGGTATAGGCATCCGGCGTACGAATCTCTTTTATCACCGCAAACTCGCTCCGCTTGGGCGAGGCAGTTCTCTCGTCCAGAATCCGGTTGAGCGTGGCCGCAACATCTTTTGAGCTAAACGCCTGCCCATTGTGAAAAACGACATCGCGCCGCAACCTAAAAGTCCATGTGAGCCCGTCGGGTGACACAGACCAGCTCTCTGCGAGGGCCGGCACAATTTTGCCCGACGTGTCGGGCTCGACGAGCGTATCATAAAAACTCTTCACCACCTGAAAGGTGAGGGTCCCGGCAGTCTTCTGGGGGTCGAGCGTATCGGGATTGCCGGAAAGTCCAAAGGTCAGCGTGCCCTGCCCCTGCGCGAAAAGCAGGCTCCCGAAAAGAAGCATAAGGACTCCCCCAAAAACAGAACGCTTTGAACCTTTTCTCATCGTGGTTCCTCCCTCATGTCCGGCTCATTGCCGGTCCGGCTGGTAGTATCCGACACAACGTGCCGTGCAGTGTGCTTTATGCTTTCATCTCTTACGATGTCCGCAGCTGTCGCCCCTGACCGCCCAAAGCCGCCGCCCGGTACGGAAGCCAGAAGCGTCCGAGTATATTCATTTTTAGGGTTCGAAAAGAGTTCTTCCGTCGATGCTTCTTCCACAATTTTGCCTCTATACATCACGGCGATCCTGTCGCACACATAGGCCACAAGGTTGATATCGTGTGAAATAAACAAATATGTGAGCTTAAGTTCCTCTTTGATGTCCAAAAGAAGATTGATCACCTGCGCCTGAATCGACACGTCGAGATTCGATACTGGCTCGTCCAGCACAAGGAACTCGGGGTCCATGGTCAGCGCCCGCGCGATGACGATGCGCTGTCGCTGGCCCGTGGAAAATTCATGCGGAAAGCGCGAGCTCTGGGCGCTGCTGATCCCGACGAGATCGAGCAAACGATTGATCTTTTTGGTACGGGCGGCCCTCTCCATCCCGATATTAATGAGGCCTTCGGAGAGGCTGTCGTACACCGTCATCCGTGGGTCCAGAGAGCTGTGGGGGTCCTGAAAGACAATCTGCATGCGCCGCCTGAAAGCCCGCAACTGCCGCGGCCGGAGCCCTCCAAGCTCGACACCATCAAAGAAGACCTTGCCGGAGGTGGGAGGGTCAAGATACAAAATGGCCCGCGCCAGCGTCGTCTTGCCACAGCCCGATTCCCCCACAAGTCCAAAATTGCCGCTTTTTTCGATGAAGAAAGAAACATCATCGACCGCTTTAAAGCCTCGCGTTACGCCGTCGAGCCCCCTGCCCCGGTGCACCTTCACGACATTGCGACACTGAATCAGAGCTTCCATGCTTCCTCCGCAAAGTGGCAGGCACTCATATGGTCCTGTTCGTGCGCAATGAAGGTGGGACTTTCCTTAAAACACAGGTCCCTTGCCATCGGACAGCGCGGGGCGAACACACACCCCTGCGGATCAGCTCTGGCATCGAGCACCTGTCCCGCAATGGCAGCCAACCGTCTCCCCTTACGCCTCGCATCGGGAATCGACATCAAAAGAAGACGCGTATAGGGATGCATCGGATGCCCGAAGAGCCTTGTGACACTCGTGCTCTCCACTATTTTGCCCGCATATATGACCGACACCCGATCGGCGATTTCCTTTATCACGCTCAGATCGTGCGATATGAAGAGCACTCCCATCTTCTTCATATCTTTTAGCGTTCTGAGCAATTTCAGTATCTGTGCCTGCAAGGTAACATCGAGGGAGGTCGTCGGTTCGTCCGCGATCAGGAAATCCGGATTGCAGGATATGGCGATGGCGATCATAGCGCGCTGTTTCATGCCACTCGACAGTTCATGAGGGTAGGCGGCGAGGACTCGCCCGTCATTCCCAAGCCCTACAAGGGCAAGGAGCTCCCGCGCACGCGCATTGGCTTGGGACCTATCGAGTCCCATGTGCTCGCGGATTGTCTCTCTGATCTGCTCACCGACAGTAAAGGCCGGATTGAGGTATTTTGCAGGCTCCTGAAAAATCATGGCGATTTTACTCCCCCGGTAGCTGCGGAGCTCCTCCTCAGAGCGCGACAGCAGCTCTCTTCCTTCGTAGCGGATGCTACCCGAGAGCAACTTCAGTGCCTGCCGAGGCAAGAGGCCCACGATCGACATCGCGGTGATGGTCTTGCCAGAACCGGACTCGCCCACCAGTCCGTGCACTTCATTTTTATACAGGGAAATATCCACACCAC
This sequence comes from Spirochaetia bacterium, assembly GCA_029975555.1. Lineage (GTDB taxonomy): Bacteria > Spirochaetota > Spirochaetia > Treponematales > Rectinemataceae > Rectinema. The sequence goes on from JARKOY010000125.1 coordinate 146,505, forward strand.
GAAGCGCAATCGCTCTTTGTCCATCTTGAGCAAATTCGACGCGGAGGTTTTCAATCACAATGAGAGGCTCTGCGGCACCCATTCATTCCAGCCTTATCTTTGGATTGACAATGCTGTACAGCATATCAGCCACAAAATTCACCACAGAGAAAATAACGGCAATAAAGACGACACCCCCCTGGATGAGCGGAAAATCCCGCTGATAAATCGCATACAAAAAGAGCCTCCCGAGCCCAGGGAGCGAAAAGACCTGTTCGACAATAATGGCTCCTCCGAGCATGTATCCGAACTCGATGCCCGCAATGGTGATGATGGGTAAAAGTGCGTTTTTGAGCGCATGCTTGTAGCGTATCAGAGTCTCGGGCAGGCCCTTTGCTCTGGCGGCGACAATGTATTCCTTCGAGAGCTCTTCTATCATGGAGGCGCGTGTGTGACGGAGAAGAATCGCGGCCCGCGCGAGGCCCAGAGAAAGCGCAGGCAACACGAGCCCTGCACCCGAATCCACACCAAAGAGAGGAAAAATCGGAAACCTGATGGCCAGGACCAGCAAGAGCAAAATGCCGAGCCAGAAGCTCGGTATCGCCATACCGAGCTGCGACAACACAAGTCCCAGATAGTCCCAACCCGACCAGCGCTTGACTGCCGACAACACTCCCAGGGGAACCGCAATGAGAATGCCAATCAACAATCCCAGCACCGCGAGCGCGAGCGTGAGCGGAAAACGCTGGAGAATCAGAGACGTCACCGGTTCATCCGATATCATGGAGCGCCCGAAGTCCAAATGCAGAATACTCCACAAGAACTCGGCGTACTGCGTGGAGAGAGGCCTGTCCGTTCCCAGCCTGGCCCTGATGGCCTCAAGGTCCGCGGGCTTTGCATCTACGCCGCCGATAATGAGGGCTGGGTCCCCTGGAATGACGCGGATGACGAAAAAGATAATGGTGGAAACAATGAAGAGGGTGATTATGAGTCGCAAAACTCGTTTTGCTGCGTATTTGACAAGGTTCATCACCCGCTCCGATGCTGCGCTCTTCTGCCCTTCGTATTCAATGATTGCGCGTCGTTCGTAGTCACCCACATTCGCCCTTGAACACGCGAACGTGCTATAGTTAAAAATACTATTATAAAGATTCTATTCAAAATATGTGAATTCATGGTAAATCTGCGCCGGAGCTATCCACATGCGCCGACTCCACATGCAGTTGAGGCTTTCTCCTCCGTGGGCCACGCTTGCGCCGCTTAGGCGGCGGGGGAGCTGGCAGCAGATCGTCCTCCTGCAGCACCTGTTCCATAGCCTCCTCCAGCGCGGCGCGGGGCAGATTGAGCGGAGAAAGAAAGGTGCGGATATCAGAAAATGCTTCGTGCCTAAAAATTGAAGGGTCCCTGGGGACAACCTCCTGGGCGACAAACTGCCTCAGGCGCTGGCGGATAAACCAGCCGAGGAAGGGCGAAATAAGCCTTCTGTCGCCCTGGACGATCTCCGCCGCGCTGGCGCTGTTGAGAAGCGAGGCGTCCTCGGGGGCCTGCGCCGAAAGATCGAGCGACGATAGATGTTGAAAGAATGCATCCCTAAAGGCCTTGTCCCCATGAATCGAGGCATGGACCTCGGGCAGCAGATATTGCAGCAGGCCATATTTCTCCAGCGCCCGAATAATGACCGCTGACTTCCCGGATGCGATTATTTTATAGAACTCTTCCGCGAGCCTCGAGGGGCTCACCTCGGAGAGAAGAGGTGCATCGCGGCGGATGGCCAACCGCAGAGCAATCGAGACCGAAAAATGATTGACCGCGGCATATTTCACGCCCCGGACCATGCGCACCGGATCTTCGCGGAAGATCTTGTCGAGGGGGATGATCGCCCTAAGTCTCTTCGCTCGGAGATCCTCCATGCCCCCAAGGAAATCCAAGACTTCCGACGCGAGCGGATCGTAGTACAGCGCGTTGACGGTGAAGTCCCTCCGCGCGACATCTTCATCGATCGTGCCGTATTCATTGCCGATCGTGCCCGTGGAGAGCGAACGGAACGTAGATACCTCGTAGATCTTTCGGTCGGCGTAGACGTGCACGAGTTTGAAACGCTTGCCGATGATGCGTGCATTGCTGAAAATTTTACGGATACGGTTGGGAAGCGCGTCGGTGACGATATCGAAATCTTTTGGTCTCTTTCCTAAAAGAAGATCACGCACCGCCCCGCCGACGAGGTAGGCAGAATAGCCGTGCGACGCGAGTCTCCTCACGATGGCGACCGCTTCTTTATCGATGTTTGCAGGATCAATCGAATGTTCAGTATGGTCAAAAACCCTAGCTTTTGCTTGCAAACCGCCGCTTGCGTTACGATAGTACCGGATTCTCACAAAGCTGCTCCACTGTGCACTCCGATACAGTACAAAAAATCAGCGAATATGTCGAGACAACCAATCAACAATATCGCCCAGAACCTCTGCCCTGTTTATCTCGTTGAGCGATTCATGGCGGCCGCCCTCATAACACTTCGACTCGAAATCTATGATCCCCAGACGCTTGAACTGCTGCGCAAGTCGTTCATAGCCAGCCCTCATGCCGATCACGGGATCGGCCGAACCGCAGAACAAGAACACCGGAAGAGTCGGAGGAATGCTCTCAAGAAATCCGTCGCTGTAGACCTTTCTGAGACCGTGAATGAGGTCTCGGTAGAATCCGTAGGTACAGATGAAGTTGCACTTCGGATCGGCGATATAAGCATCGACGACCGCCGAATCGCGGGTCAACCAATCGAATCTCGTGCGCGCGTTCGGCACGGTCTTTGCGTATTGACCGAAGGACATCTGATTCGCAAGGCGGGCAGGCGCATGAAAGCCTTTCAGGGCACCGCCTAGTTCCACGATCCAGCCTCCGATCTTGTCCATCACAGGATTCTGCGGCGCAGGAGGGGCGGACAATATGGCGCCTTCAAGATACTTGCCATTTATCGCAATGAATGCAAGACCCAAAAGCGCACCAAAAGAGTGCCCAAAGTAAAAGAGCGGCAGTTCTCCCAACGCCCTCGAAGCATAGTCTCCCATCTCGACCAAGTCCTGAACCACGCGTTCGAATCCATTCTTGTCGGCCAAATATCCCCTGTTGACATCGCAGTCGGTATCGCCGTGCCCTCTCAAATCGGGGATCCAGCAAGAGACGCCGATCGGCGTGAGCGCCTCCGCAAGCGGAATGAAGCGTTCTTTGTGATCATTCATGCCATGCCCGACGAGGAGAATTGCCTTGGGGCTGTCTTTGGGATCGAAGCGTATGTACGCCAGCGCTTTGCCGTCACTTGCAGTGAATTTTTCCATCTTGGAGCTCCCGCCACATATACATTTATAGTATCGGCATAAATCTTTTCTATTAAATAATGTTTATAGCTTCCGTAAAGCCTCTGTGCTCGGTCCGCACCTAGAAAAAGATATCCTCACGGCATACTATAGAGACCTAAGGACAACGGAATGGAGGTTCGCCCCTGATCTTTCTCTCAAGCCCACACGCGCGCAGAACAGTCGCGATAGGAAGGACAATTGGTCGTGCCGCACCCGGTGGAGCCGTCATTTCTCTCCGAGGAGAGCTCGGTGCGGGAAAAACAACGCTCGCAAAAGGCATAGCCCAGGGGCTGGGCATCGCAGAGCCCATCATTTCGCCCACGTATACCATCATTTCCGAATACGACGGCAGACTTCACCTCGTTCACATCGACGCCTATCGCCTCTCCGGCGAGGAAGAGTTCTTCAACACAGGCGGCGAGGAGCTTCTCGGCGCCCCTGGCACACTCTCTCTGATAGAATGGAGCGAAAAAATCGCCGACAGCCTGCCACCAGAGAGCCAGCAGATCACGATAACCGTCGAAGAAAACGGGGACAGAGCTATCCTCATCGAGGGAAGCTGGATCGAACAGATCGACTGGAAAAGATTCGCAGCGCGGAAGGAGGTCTTTCGATGATTGTCGTATCGATCGATACGAGTAGTCCTACGCTGAAGGTTGGTGTATGCGGCGAACACCTGCTCGCACGCTCGATCTTCAAACCGCCCGTGACCCATGCAGAGATGATCGTGCCGAGCATAGACGACGCCCTCAGGTCCGCAGGGGTCGATGTTACCGCCATAGAGCTTCTCGCGGTCGCTGGAGGGCCGGGGTCCTTCACAGGACTGCGAATCGGCATCGCCACCGCGAGGGGGATATCCTTGGGCATGGGCATCCCCATGGTGCTCGTGCCGACACTCGACGTCTACGGCATGGCCTGGAAAGAGCTCGACGGCATCGTCGTTCCTCTCCTCGACGCGCGCAAGCACCGTCTCTACTGCGCTCGCTATCACCGCGGCACAAAAATCGGAGACTGGATGGACATAGCGTTGCCCGGCCTCATATCGAAGGTTCACTCCGAGGAAGAAGTCCACTTCGTCGGACCAGACGCCGATCTTGCCGAGACGCTCTGCATCGATCGCCCGGGGTGGACGGTTCATCAGCCAGAGCCAGAGAGAGAAATCGAAGCGCTCGCACGTCTCGGGGTCTCCATCTATCAGCAAAAGGGTCCTGCAGAAGATTGTGCAGGACCCACATACCTCCGGGAGCCCGAAATCGGCGAACCGTCCGCACGCTAGGGGCGTGTGCCGGGGAAGGGGGCCCCAACCCTCTTCTCAGCGTTCTTGTCGCTCAAATATCCTTTTTATACACACGATTACGCTTGTGCTGGCGCTTCGGATAATCCTTCCAGATGCTCTGTACCTTGATGTTATCCTCCAGCTCGAGGTTTGTCTCCGCGTACTCGACGCCGGCCTCCATGGCTGAGCGCTGCAGGGCGTTCATCACGATTGCGAGGACGCCCCGCGACTGATAATCGGGGCGCACCGAGACCAGGTACAGATCGAGGACCTTGGGATGTTTCAGCGCACGAAGCACATGGTACCATCCTGTGGGGAAAAGCCTGCCGCGAGAGCGGCAAAACGCCTTCGACAGGCTTGGCATCGAAATGCCGAATCCGACAAGGCGTTCCTGCTCATCCACAAGTATCTTTGTAAAGCGTGGATCCACGAACCCGAGATATTGCCTGATATAAGTGTCCACTTGGCGTTCCGTGAGGGGCGCGGTGCCGTACAGCGTGCTGTAGGTCTCATCGATGAGGTGAAAAAGTTCCCTGCCGAATTTTTTGACAATGACGCGTTTGTCGGTCCACTCGTAGAGGTGGACACCCGAGCGCTTGGCAAGCAGATCGGTGACACGCTGCACCTTTTCAGGAATTTCTTTGGGAGTAAAAATTTGAAACTGAAGCCAGTCGACATCTTTCTGATAGCCGAGCCGCTCCAGATGTCGAGGATAGTAAGGATAATTATAGATCGTCGCGATCGTCGCAGGCTCACCGAAGCCTTCGACGAGCATGCCCTCCCTGTCCAGGTCCGTAAATCCTAAGGGGCCGTGCACCGCACTCATGCCTTTGGAGGCTGCCCACGCTTCGACGGTCCTCAGCAGTTTTTCGGAGACTTCAACGTCGTCGACAAAGTCGATCCATCCGAAGCGGGCCCACCTGTTGCCCCATTTTTCAATATAGCGGTGGTTGACTATCCCCGCGATACGCCCGACGAGCCTGCCATCCTTCCACGCAGTCCAATATTCAGCCTCGCAGTGCTCGAAGGCGGGGTTCTTATCTTTTCTGAGCGTCCGCATCTCATCGAGGCGCGGCGCGGGCACGTAGTTGGGCTCATCCCGATACAGTCGCACAGGGAAACTGATGAATTGCCGCAATTCCCTCAAACTCTTCACCCTTCTGATCTCAACCGCCATTCTTACCCCCTATCTCAGCCCTCCACTCGTGGACGAACAGTTCGTAGGCTGCAATAGTCGCCTCGGACACAATATCGCCAAGAGAGCCGCGGCCAAGCCAGTCGTTGCCATCCAAAACATAGAGATGTGCCAGCTGATGCTCGGCATCTTCAATCGAAAAGTTTGGATCGATGGCTCGGCGGCGATGCAGGCCACTCAGTGTTCCTTCAAAAATTTCCTTGTATTTCTCATCATGCCACTCCGCCATAGGATAAAGATTATAGACGCAGAGAGCAAAACCATACAAGGTATTGACCAATAGGGCTATTTTGAGTTATACAACCACCTGCACGGCGGGATAGCTCAGTTGGCAGAGCAAGCGGCTCATATCCGCTGGGTCGTGGGTTCAATCCCCTCTCCCGCTAGGTACAAAAAAAGGCTCCCTGAAGAGGGGGCCTTTTTTGTTGCGTATCAGCGCTTTCAATAGTCCGTCGATCGTGTTTTTGAGCGCACGGAATTGGGTGGCCGCGGCTATGGGGCTACCATAAAATTTTACGTAAATAACAATCTTACGTCAGATTTCTCTCTCGTGGTTGACAGCCAGCACATCGAGAACTAAACTTCTGTGTAGTATGGATCGCTTCGACACACTTCGAATCCTCTCTCAAGCAGCGGCGTGGGATGCCGCTGCCCCAAGCCCTCGCATCGAACAAGAGCCCTCCCCGACCCAGCCGGCCGCCCCAAAAGGCTGCCCGGCACCACAGGTCAGAGAGGATGCGGCCTACGGCATCTGCAGGGTCAAAAGACTGGGCGGCGGGAGCATCCCCATCCTCAAAGTTTTGCTGTCGAACGCCTGTTCCTATAACTGCGCATACTGCGTAAACCGCCGCTCGTCCAATGTCCGCCGGGCCGCTTTTCAGCCAGAAGACCTTGCGAGGACCATCGCCGACTTCGCTGCGCGGGGCGTCATTCGCGGCGCATTTATCTCGTCCGGCGTCCTGGGAACCCCGGACGACACAATGGAGCGACTCATCTGGACAGCCCGAACCTTGCGCGAACGATACGGATACAGGGACTACCTTCACCTCAAGGTGATCCCCGGGGCATCGCCCGATCTTGTGCGACGTGCGATGCGCTACGCGACGAGAGTGTCGGTCAATATCGAACTCCCAAGCGAAGAGAGCCTTCTCCGCATCGCACCGGACAAGAGCCCCGACGCAATTCTTACACCCATGACCACGATTGCCGACCAGCTCCGTGAGCTTGCCGAAAAAGAGCTTGTCGGTGCCTCGTCCGATTCTTTCTCAGGCATGACCGCAGGCCAGACGACGCAGCTCATCGTCGGGGCAAGCCCTGAATCAGACGCCGTCATCCTCAGGCTCGCTCATCATCTCTACACGCGCTTCAACGTGCGTAGAGTCTATTACTCCGCGTTCCGCCCCGAGGGGACAGACCCTTCTCTGCCCCACCCCGCCGTGCCACCCTATGGGCGCGAGTTCCGTCTGTACCAGGCAGATATGCTCTTTCGGTGGTATGGGTTCAGCCCTCAAGAGCTCTTCTCTGCGAGCGAGTTCCTCGAGGAGGATCTTGATCCAAAGACTTCCTGGGCATTGCGCAACATCGAATTATTCCCGGTTGAACTCATGACCGCAGATCTTATGCAGCTTCTCCGCGTACCAGGCATCGGGCCCAGATCCGCAAGAAAAATCCTCGAACTGCGCAAGGCAGGAAGACTCAACGTTGCATCGCTGAAGAAATTGCGCATAAGGCTCAAATATGCCTCATGGTTCATCACCCTGCGTGGAAAGGCTCCATCAGAGGACCTGCGATTCCCTGAGGGGGCGCCTCCACACTGCACCCTCGATCGCCCCGAAATACTCCGAGAGTTTCTCAGAGAAAAACGACAAAGCCCTGCCCCTATAAATCCTGAACTGGATTTTTTCTCGTAACGAATGAAGTGTACCCTTGAAAAAAGGCAGAAAGCTTCCACGGTGTCTCGAAGCCTGCAGAAGGGATGAAGAGACACTCTAGAAAGCTCCCCTGTGGCACGTCAACCCCCGTCACCAATATTAACGTTGACTTTCGTATCTAAATGCCAGAGAATATCTTAGAAAAGGTAATGTAGCATGACCAAAAGTATTGTGTTCTGGAAGCGTTGTATCATGGTGGGGATCGTGCTCCTCATTACGATTCCCACCGCGGGAGTGATACTCCTTGCCATGGAAAACTCGCGTCTTAGGCATGAGATTGAAACAAAACCGCCCATGGGGGACGATGCGGTTACCATAGGCACCAATTCTTACGATGCGGCCTCGATTGTGCGGAAACACCCCCTTCTCTCTTATCAACTTCTGTATCCCGAGCTGAGCGCAAATTTTGTCGGATTCAACGACGATCTGGTCGATCCCAAAACCGTCTTTTTGACCTTCGACGACGGACCTTCGACGTCGACGCCACTGATCCTCGATGCACTGAAGGAGCATGATGTCAAGGCCACCTTCTTCGTCAACGGCAAAACAGGCCTGTTCGCAGCTTCCTGGCTCAAGCGAATCGCGAAAGAAGGACATGGCATAGGCTTGCATTCCTACACTCATCAGTACAGTCTCATCTATGCATCCGTCGAGAACTTCATAGAAGACCTCAACAAAAATTATCTCTATGTGAAGAATATCGCGGACGTAAATCCCACGCTCCTGCGTTTCCCCGGCGGAAGCATCAACACTTATAACCTCAGGCTCTACCAGTCGCTCTGCGCCGAAGTTCTGCGGCGAGGTTTTATTTACTGTGATTGGAATGTAAGCGCTGGCGACACATTAAAAGGTGAGACCGTAGACTCAATAGTGGAGAACGTGCTCAATGGGGTCAAGCTCTGCTGGGGGCCAGCTTTTGTGCTGATGCACGACAACGGCAACGTCGACATTGTTCAGGCATTGCCGAAGATTATCGAGAAACTGAGGGCGGAAGGGTATTCTTTTGCTGCACTGAACAATACCGTGCGGCCGCCTATGTTTGTGTATCCAGAACCAGAAGGATAAGGAGGATGGCGATGAAAGAGAAGAGTAATCTGACAAAAGCCTTCGACGAGCTTTTGCATGGGAGATCAGAGGATGATGGCCAGCAGGCGCCGCAATCGGAGATCGGCCCAGAATTTGATCCTCGCCCCTCAGCGGCACAGCTCGCGAGCCTGAATGCGGCCGCTGCTCCGTCCCTCCACCAGACGCCGGAAGCGACCATCACCGCGGACATGATCATCAAGGGCTCGATTTCCAGCGCCTCGAACATCAATGTCTTTGGCACCATCCTCGGGGACGTCAGCTGCGAGAACGACATGATCGTATCAGGACGGATCGAGGGTAACGTCAGTGCGCGGTCATTTCAGCTTCTGTCAGGCTCGATCACTGGAGACATCGTCGCAAAATCGATTGTCGAGATAGCGCAGGGTTCCAGCGTGAACGGCAACATCACCGCAGAGAGAATCACGGCGGACAGCAGAATTACCGGCAACCTGAATGCAGGAAGTGTCGTCCGGCTCAACGCCAACGCGGTCATCGACGGGAACATCAAATCAAGCTCGCTGGCCGTCCAAGAAGGCGCCGAGATCAGGGGCAATGTCGACGTTCACAAAACACAAGAAAACGCATAAAGTTCCCAACCGACGAGACATACAGGGGCGGGGAGCTATTTTTTTCTGGGCCAGCTCTTGCTTTTAAGCTCTGTCCCTCATTTCTTCACTGCGGCAATGCCTTGAGCGATGCGGCGAAGGGAGGATAGGCAATCCCTTTTTCCGTAATGATTGCCGTGATGAGCGACGCATCGGTGACATCGAAGGCGGGATTGTAGGTCTTTATATCCTGAGGCGCCATGCGTGAGCAGTACCACTTTGTGGTGATCTCTTCGCCCGGACGTTCTTCGATGACGATGGACGCACCACTAGGACAGTTCAAATCTATGGTCGAAGTCGGCCCGAGCACATAGAAAGGAATGCCATAGTGCTTTGCAAGAATCGCGAGCCCCAGCGTTCCAATTTTATTCGCGGTATCCCCGTTGGCCGCCACTCTGTCACAGCCCACGAGCACGGCCTGCACCAGGCCACGCTGCATCACCGTGGCGGCCATGTTGTCACAGATGAGCGTCACATCGACACCTGCCTCGGAGAGCTCCCAGGCAGTGAGCCGCGCCCCCTGCAAAAGCGGCCTCGTCTCGTCGACAAAAACCTTAAATTGATAACCCCGCTGCGTGCCCAGATAGATCGGCGCGAGCGCCGTGCCCAATTCCGAAGTGGCGAGGGCACCGGCATTGCAGTGCGTGAGCAGCCCCCAGCCTCTCCGAAGGAGGGACAGAGCATGTTCACCGATTGCGTGGCACATGCGGGCATCTTCATTGCGAATTGCGTCGGCCTCAGTCTTCAGCGCACAGAGGAGCTGTGCGACAGAATCATATCTTGAGGCAAGGCGCTGTTCCATGCGGTTCAAGGCCCAGAAGAGATTGACGGCGGTCGGCCTTGAGGTCTCAAGGTACCGTTTCGCCTGACGAAAAAGCGCCGCCGCAGCCTCAGGGCTCTCGGGACTGCCGTGACGAACGGCGAGATAGGCCCCGTAGGCGGCGGCAATGCCGATTGCCGGGGCTCCTCTCACACGAAGGTTCCGGATCGCTTCCCAAACATCCTCTGTCCCCGAGAGGCGGAGATACACAACGTCGTTCGGGAGGCGCGTCTGATCCAGAATCACAAGCTCTCCCGCCTGATCGTCCAAAAAGACGCTGCGAAATTCATGCATACTGCATCCCTTTTGCTTCAAAACTCACAATAGACAGAAGTCTAAAATCCTCTTGGCCCCCTGTCAATTTCCTCCATGGCCATGACATTTGTTACAACTTCGTCTATACTCTGTCTATGCAGAATGCACAACTCCCGACAAAACCTTCGTGGCTCAAGGTGCGGCTTCCCCACGGAGATGCCTGGCGGCACGTCGAAGAGGTCCTGGCCTCCCACGGTCTGCACACGGTCTGCGATGAGGCGCGCTGTCCCAACAAGGGCGAGTGCTGGGGCGCCGGTACGGCCACATTCATGATCATGGGAGATATCTGCACCCGCGGCTGCCGTTTCTGTGCGGTGAGGACGGCCAGGCATGGCAGGCCCCTCGATTCAGAAGAACCTCGACGGCTGGCCGAGGCGGTCAAGGCACTGAACCTCACGTACGCCGTCATCACCTCTGTCGACAGGGACGATCTGCCAGACCGTGGAGCGGGTCACTTTGCCGCGTGCATCCGCGCCGTCCGGGAGCTCAGTCCCGATACGAAAATCGAGGTCCTAATCCCGGACTATAGGGGGACAGAGCTTGAACGCGTGCTCGCCGCAAAGCCCGACATACTCGCCCACAATGTAGAGACCGTCCGCCGCCTTCAACCCGTGCGGGATCACCGCGCCTCCTTCGACAAAAGCATTCAGACCCTCCGCGAAGCCTGCGGCGCCGGCATCCCCACAAAAACAAGCCTCTTGCTCGGTCTCGGCGAAACCGACGAGGAAGTGCTGCAGGCGCTCAAGGAACTTCGCAGCGCGGGTGTCTCCATCGTCGTGATGGGCCAGTATCTGAGGCCTACCCCCCAAGAGACTCCCGTCGTCGAGTACATCAGCCCACAGCAGTTTGCCGACTACGCCCAAAAGGCGAGGTCTCTCGGTTTCGTCTCGGTGGTCTCCGCGCCCTTCGCGCGCACGAGTTATCACGCCAAAGAAGCGTGGACTGCCGCTCGATCGGGAAGCGTCTATGAAACTTGAACTGATCGGTAAACCGGAAGGGTGCAAGCTGCTGCGCATGACCATCGATGTCGAGCCGCCGCTCTCGCCGTCTTCGCGCATTCGATCTGTCTCGATCCGCGGGGACTTCTTCGCCATTCCCGAGGAAGCCTTTGACGAGGTCGAAGATGAGCTTGTAGGCGCCGCGCTCGAAGAACTCGGAAGAAGATTCGACTGGCTCGTCTGGCAGAAAGGCCTGGAATGCGCAGGGATTACGGGGCGCGGGTTGGACGAAATCGTTCAAAAGGAATTCCACAATGGCGTATGAATTCAGGCTGCTCGAGACTGGTCTTCGCCGCGCGGCCTTCAACATGGGCCTCGACGAGGCGCTTCTGCGCTCGGTTGCAGAAGGGGTAAGCCTCCCGACGCTCCGATTCTATGGCTGGGCCCCTGCCGCGGTCTCCATCGGGTATTTCCAGGGCTTAGAGGAAGAGGTCGACACTGCCGCATGCGCGGCGGCCGGCATCGATGTCGTGCGGCGGATCACCGGCGGCGGGGCCGTATTTCATCACCATGAAGTGACGTACAGCATCGCCTTGCCGCTCAGACATCCCCTTGCCTGCCAGAACATCCTCGATTCCTACCGGCTGTTGCTGCGAGGCATCGTAGAGGGGCTCTCGGTGCTCGGCATCGAGGCTGAATTTGCGCCCATAAACGATATCGTCACAGGAGGAAAGAAGATTTCGGGCAACGCCCAGACCAGAAAGCTGGGCTGTATCCTCCAACACGGCACCATCCTCCTCGACGTGGACGTGGACCAAATGTTCAGCGTGCTCAAGGTGCCCCAGGAAAAGGCCAAGGGAAAGCTGATCGAGGACATCAAACAGCGCGTCACGAGCGTGAGGCGCTGTTTGCCCCAAAAGGAGCCTGCAACCATCGATTCTCTCTATGCTCTCACAATAGAGGCACTGAAGCAGGGTTTTGCCAGGGCGCTCGATCTTGCCCTCGATAGCTCCTCGCCGACCGAGTCCGAACTCTTGTTGGCCGAACAGCTCGCGCACGAGAAATTTTCCTCTCTGGCATGGACCGCTCTCCGGTGAATATGCACTTTCTTTTGAATTTTCTAATAATTCAGCATATAATTTAGACATATAATCCATAAAGGAGAACGATGAAGTCTTGATTGACGCACTTTTACAAAATGTGACAATCCTCATCTTCATCTATGTGTTCTATCACTTTACCTTCAGATTGCTCAAAGGAAAACCCTGGGCCATTTCGATAATAAACGGCATTTTTTTAGGCGGGACTGCCATTTTAGCGATGCTCAAGCCTTTTCGAATCGAAGAGGGCATTTTCTACGATGCGCGCAGCATCGTGATCGGCATTGCTGGATTTTTTGGAGGCCCTCTGACGGGAACTATCGCCGCAGCCCTTGCGCTTGTCTACCGTATCAGTCGTGGAGGTGCTGGTGTTGTCCCAGGATCATTATCCATCATCTTCCCCCTGCTGCTGTCCATTTTCGCGGCGAAAGTCCGGCCTCGCTATCAGCCCCTCGCCCAAAAGCACCCATCGCTCGCAATCTTTGGAACATGGTTTTTGGGCTTCCTCATCCATGTCTGCGTCATCCTGGCCCAATTTCTTCTCCCCAATGAAAGATGGCGAGAGACGATTCCCCTCATGCTCTTCCCCTTCCTCGTCGTTTTCCCCATAGTGTTTTCCCTCATCTGCCTCCTCTTTCTTGATAACGAGCACCTTGAAAAGGCGATCAGAGACCTCGCCATCTCTGAAGCCCGCTACCGCAGTCTCTTCCAGAATCACCACACGGTGATGCTCATCATCGACGCCGTCACAGGGGCCATCGTCGATGCAAATCCCGCCGCGGAAGCCTTCTACGGCTGGGACCGTGCAAAACTCACCACCATGCGCATCCAGGACATCAATACGCTTGCTCCAGAAGAAGTCGAGGCAGAAATAGCCAGGGCCCGCAACAGGCACAAGAATATCTTTTACTTCAAACATCGCCGCGCGAATGCCGAACCCATCGACGTCGAAGTGTACAGCGGCCCCATCAGCATCCAAGGCAAAGAGCTGCTGTTCTCCATCATTCACGACAATTCGCAGAGGGTGCGCGCAGAACAAGAAGTGCGAATGCTCACAGAAACGCTCGAACAGCAGGTAAAAAAACGAACGGAAGAACTCGAAGTGAAGACGCAGCGCCTCACCGAGCTCAATAGAGAATATGAATCCTTTGTATATTCAGTGTCGCACGACTTGCGCGCTCCCTTGCGCGCCATCGCAGGCTTTTCGACGATTCTGGGAAACCTGCTTCGTGAAAATCCACAGCCGGGGTCCGATCTGCAAGATGTATCCACAAGTCGTGACAAAGAGGTGTATCACCTCCTCGAGCGAATTCAGGCAAACACGGAACGCATGCAAAAGCTCATCAACGACATGCTGATGCTCTCGCGAGTAGGAACGAGAACGCTGAATCTTCAGCCGATAGACTTGAGCCTGATGGCCCAGGAGATTCTCGACGAAGAGACGGAAGACAAGAAAGAACGGCATTTCGAGTGCCACGTACAACGAGGTCTCCATACTGTTGCAGACCCAGACCTCGCACGGATTCTGCTTGTCAACCTCGTCTCAAATGCCGTAAAATTCACTCAGCGAAGAGAGTCTGCGCGCATAGAGGTCGGCTCCGAACTGCGTGAAGGCAAAAAGGTCTTTTACATTCGCGATAACGGCGCAGGTTTCGATGTCGAAGCGGCAGGCGACAGGCTGTTTGGGCCTTTTCAACGCTTTCACGACAATGCCGATTTCGAGGGTTCGGGTATCGGGCTCTCGATTGTCAAGCGTGTGGTGACGCGCCACGGAGGTTCTGTGACGATAGAGTCGGTTCCTGAAAAGGGCACATGCGTCTATTTCAACTTTGGCGAGGCTGAGTGATCTATGGAATTGCATACCCCTCACCAAACAATCCTCATCGTCGACGACAACCCCGACGATGCCGAACTTGCGGTGATCGCCCTGAAGCAGAAAGGCATTAAAACCCCGTATCGTATTGCCAGGAATGCCGATGAAGCCCTCGAGATTGCACTTGGCCGTGAACGCTCCGTATCTGAGCGCCATACCGCGGACCCTGCCGCTGCCCAAGCGTCAATCCCCGCCCTTGTATTGCTGGACCTCAAGCTTCCAGGCAAGAGCGGCCTCGAAGTGCTCAAAGAGCTCCGCGCTGCGCCACACACGCGCTATGTCCCCGTCGTGGTGCTCACCACCTCGGTTTTAGAAGAAGATATGATCCAGAGCTATGAGCATGGCGCGAACAGCTTCATAAGAAAGCCCGTCGACTTCTCGACATTTCTCCATGAAATCGAACTCATCTGTCATTACTGGCTGGAGACCAACCTCCAGCCGAAAAAGAGCCCCGCATGAGGCCAGCTCTATGACTATACTGCCTGAAGATATAGACCTTCACGTTCTGATCGTCGAGGACAACAGAGACGACGCCGAGCTGCTCCTCTACCACCTCAAGAAAACATTTCGGTCGGTACACCACACCCACATCCAGAATCTCAGAGAATACCGTGAAATACTGCCAGCATTCGCCGAAAACGAGGCCCCAGTAGGACAATACAAGGTCATCCTGTCCGACTGGGCAGTTCCAGGGTACGACTGCCTTGCCGCGCTGGAAATCCTGCACGAGATAAAGCGGACCATTCCATTCATTGTCGTGTCTGGGGCCATCGGAGAAACTACGGCGGTAGCCTTGATAAAGGCAGGCGCTTACGACTTTGTGTTCAAAGAGCAACCAGAGCTTCTCTCCCACATCATTCCGAAAGCGCTCGAGTGGGCCGAGCAGAAAAAGATAGAAGAGACGCAGCGTCTTCAAATCGAACTGCAGAATAAAGCTTTTCAAGCTACACCGAATGCAATCGCCATCCTCAGTGTGCAAGGCTCTTTTGAATGGGTAAACCCGGCCTACGAGAGGCTAACAGGCTGGACTCTTCAGGAACTGAAAGGTCGACAATGGTGTGACTTCTGCAGCGATGCTCTTTCAGAAGATTGTGCCCAGGCCTTTCAAGAGCTGAGATATAAAGACGTCCATCAATGGGAAGGCATCGCAACCCGCAAGGACGGATCGCGCTATCAGGAATTCCGACAGATGTCCAAACTGGACGATGCCAACAACGTGGTACAGCAATATCTTTTGATTCGACAGGACATCACCGCCCTAAAGCAGTACCACCAGAGACTTGAAATAGACACAGAGCTTCCTCTGATACTCGCCAACTGCCAGACAGAGGCGAGTATATACGAGCAGTCAGCCTCGTACCTCAAGCGGACCTTCATCGAAGTTCAGCGTGCAGGATTTCGACCAGTAGAAGGCCAAGGAGAAAAAATCTCCCGCTGGATTGGCGACGACATGGCGTGTTCTTCAGCAACCGCCCACATGGAATATCCTGTGCTCGTCGAAGGCAAACCAAAGGCCATTTGCGCTTTAGACTGGAATGCTCGTCCGCTCGAGGGGACAGAGGTTTTAATACGCTACGCCTTAGAAAAGCTAGAACAACCCCTCTCTCGATGTATGGCGCAGAAAAAAGCCAAGGAATGGCTGCATCGGCTTTCCTTGCTTGACATTTTTAGGGAATACTTTGGTTCGGGCAAGGATTTCAATGGAGCTGTCCTGAAAATACTGCGCATCATACGAGAGACATTGCAGGCAGACAGCATAAGCCTCTACATTCAAAATGCAGACGGCACATTGACGTGCAGGGACCATGATGGCTTCCTCTCAGACCTCATAGACAACGCGACGATCTATCCAGGCGAAAAAAATGTGGGGCTCGCCGCCGAAGAACGGCGCATCATTGCAGCGGCGGACATCCCAGCACATTATGATGAATATCCGCCCCGATTCCGCGCCATCATCGAGCGCGAAAAATTCGTCACTCAATACTGCATTCCTGTGATATTAGCGAACGAAGTGTGGGCAGTCCTCGAGCTTTTTTTCAGGACTGCCTTCAATCCTGACGAAACCTGGCTCGCGTTCGGCCAAGCCGCGGCCTATCAAATCGGCCTCGCCCTTCAGATGCAGAGCATTATTGAAGAACTCTCCAGCGCGTATAGGGAGCTTCAGAGTGCCAACGAATCTATCATCGAAGGGCTTTCAAGAGCCCTCGAATTCCGCGACAAGGAAACTGAGGGGCATACGCTTCGGGTCACCACCCTCTTCATGGCCTTTGCCTCGAAGTTTATCCAAGATGAGGACGAGCTCAAGAAACTGCGAATTGGGTCCCTCCTGCACGATATTGGTAAAATCGGCATCTCCGACACCATTCTCAACAAGCCCGGGCCATTCACACAGGAAGAGCTGATCGAAATGAAGAGGCATCCTCTCATTTCAAGGGAAATCCTCTCTCGGATTCCGTTGCTGCACGAGTGCATCGATATTCCTCTCTATCATCATGAGAAATATGATGGAACAGGGTATCCTTTCGGGTTAAAGGGCGAAGCAATTCCGCTTTCGGCGAGACTCTTTGCAATTGTCGATGTCTATGATGCTCTTACGAGCGACAGACCATACCGCAAAGCCTGGTCAAAAGGAAAAACACTCGAATATATCCGTGCCAACGCAGGGACACACTTTGATCCAACGCTTGCACTCCGGTTCATCGAGATGCAGCACATAGATCAGTCGTAACCCATGAGTCGAGGAGCCGAGGTGTGCTGCCTTTAGCATACAGGCTAGCATGCAGGCGGGCATCGGACGGCACGCCTTCTCTTTGAAAATCTCACAACCACGCCGAGGCCTTTCAAGAATTTTTTTACGTTGACAGCACTACAGGGCCGCCCTATACTTTTTACAAGGGTTTTATAAAAGCGCATTTCATAAAAAGCAAACCCTATCGTGGGAGACAGGAGGCCTCTATGAAGAAATGTCTTTTGGCAGTGACGATTGTACTCATCGCCATTTCTGTGTTTGCTCAGCAGAAAGTCACGCTCACCATCGAAAGTTGGCGCAACGACGACATTCAAATTTGGCAGGACCAGATCATTCCGGCTTTCGAGAAGAAAAATCCGACTATTCATGTGGTATTCGCACCGACCCCACCTGCAGAATATAACGGAGTACTCAATTCGAAACTCGAAGGCGGCACTGCGGGCGACCTCATTACAGCGCGGCCATTCGACGCATCCCTCGCGCTGTTCAACAAGGGCTACCTCGCCGATTTGACCAACCTACCCGGCATGAACAATTTTTCTGACGTCGCCAAGAGTGCGTGGATCACCGACGATGGCAAGCATGTGTTTGCAGTGCCTATGGCCTCAGTCATTCACGGTTTTTTCTATAATAAAGACATCTTCAAAAAATTGAACCTCAAGGTGCCTCAGACGAAAGCAGAATTCATGCAGGTCCTCGAGGCGATCAAAAAAGACGGCCGTTACATCCCCCTCGCGATGGGAACCGCCGACATGTGGGAGGCTGCCACGATGGGATTCCAGAACATCGGTCCCAACAACTGGAAAGGCGAAGAAGGCCGCCTCGCGCTCATCTCTGGAAAGCAAAAATACACCGACGCCCCCTATATCAAGACTTGGAAAGAGCTTGCATCGTGGGCGCCTTATATGCCCAAGGGCTATCAGTCGGTCAAGTACCCAGATGCGCAACAGCTCTTTACGCTTGGGAAGGCCGCCATCTATCCCACCGGTTCATGGGAGATTGCGCTCTTCGAGAAAGACGCAGCCTTCGATCTCGGCATTTTCCAGCCTCCTGTGGAGAAAAAAGGAGATACGGTGTACATCAGCGACCACACGGATATCGCCCTTGGCATGAATGCCAAGACGAAATATCCCGAAGAGGCAAAAAAATTCCTCGAATGGATGACGACGGCCGAATTTGCAAGCCTCTACTCCAATGCACTGCCTGGATTCTTCACCTTGTCGAACCACAAGATCACGCTGAAAGATCCGCTTGCAAACGAATTTCTTTCCTGGAGGGCCACCTGCAAGTCAACGATACGCAATTCGTATCAGATACTCTCGCGCGGGGATCAGTACGGGGCGCCCAACCTTGAGAATGAACTGTGGCAAGTGAGCGCTGCGGTGATCAATGGGACAATGACCCCTGAAGAGGCGGGTAAACGGGTGCAGGCTGGCCTCGATAAATGGTATAAGCCCAAGAAATAGACGGCGTTGCACGCATACTGAAATGCCGGGATGCTTCCGGCAGCGAGGCATACCCGGCATTTCTTTTGATATGCGTTGACATGGTAAAAGGATAGCATCGGTGCTAGATTTACGTGGGCGTCGTACATTCCCGACATTCTTGGTAGTGTTTTTGGGTCCAGCGGTAGTCTGTTATACGCTCTTTATGATGTATCCGCTGGTAGAATCTCTCGTGTTGAGTTTCTTTTCCGTTCAGCCCGACAACTCGTATATCTTTTCAGGCTTTGCAAATTTTGTAAGACTCTTCACGGACTCCGACACGGCGCCGAGGTTCTGGGGAGCGCTGAAAAACAACGTGATCTTTTTCCTCATCCACATGCTGGTGCAGAACCCTATCGGGCTTCTGCTCGCTTCCTTGCTCGTCACGAAGGGCAAGGGGCGAGGATTCTATCGCACCGTGCTCTTCATGCCGACAGTGCTCTCTGTGGTCATCATCGGCTTCATTTGGCAATTGATCCTGAACCCCCTCTGGGGCGTCGCCGAGTCGATGATGAGGGCTGTAGGGCTCGGCAGTCTTTTTCAACCGTGGCTCGGCCTTCCTGAATATGCCCTGCCGGCGACGGCGCTCATCTCTGTATGGCAGTTCATAGGTATCCCAATGATCCTCTTCTATACCGCGCTCATTGGTATTCCCGACGAACTCATCGAGGCGGCGGTCGTCGACGGCTGCACCGAAGGCCAAGTTTTCTGGCGCATTAAATTTCCTCTCATATTGCCCACCATAGGCATAGTCTCGATTCTGACATTCGTCGGCAACTTCAATGCATTCGACCTCATCTACACGATGAAAGGTGCCTTTGCCGGACCAGCGTACTCGACCGACATTATGGGAACTCTCTTTTACAGAACTTTCTTTGGACAACAGCTGCAGCTCGGTAATCCTACCATGGGAGCAACCGTGGCAACGATGATGTTCCTCATCATTCTTGCAGGAGTGTTGCTGTATATGTTCTTGTTTCAGCGGCGAGTAAAGACGTACCAGTTATGAAAAAAGTAAATTTTATGCGGCAAACGAGATTCCGTGGGCTCTTTCAGCACGTTGTGCTCACTTTTTTCTCTCTCGTTGCGCTCTTCCCCATCGTGCTGATCATCATGAACTCGTTCAAGCTTAAAAAATATATATTCGCGGCACCCTTCGCGCTGCCGAACGCGAAGACGTTCAGCCTGATCGGATATACAACGGTCCTCCAGCGCTCAAACCTCATCATAAATTTCGGAAACTCCATCGTCGTCACCGTAGCGTCGCTGTTCTTTATCCTGCTTTTAGGCTCGATGGCCGCATTCGCGCTCTCTGGGTACCAATTTCGGGGCAATGCATTCTTTGGCTTTTATCTTTCGATTGGGATCATGATCCCGATCCGCCTCGGCACGGTGAGTCTCTTAAAACTGATGGCCTCCCTCGGCCTGGTGAACAGCCTGACAGGGCTCATCCTGATCTATATTGCCCAGGGGCTGCCCCTCACGATCTTCATCCTGACAAGTTTTATGTCACAGATCCCAGATGAGCTCAAAGATGCGGGAAGAATCGATGGAGCGAGCGAATACCGCATCTATCGCCTCGTGCTCCCGCTCGTGAAACCTGCGATAGGTGCGATCGGTATATTCACCATGATCCCCATCTGGAACGACCTTTGGTTCCCGCTGATCGTGGCACCCAGCGCGAAGACCGCCACCATCACCCTCGGCGTCCAACAATTCCTCGGCCAGTATGTGAGTGACTGGAATGCAGTGTTGTCGGCGCTGGTTCTGGCCATGGTCCCTATCCTCCTTCTATATTTGGTGTTTTCGAAACAGATGATACGGAGCGTCACCGCAGGAGCCATCAAGGCATAATCGAATCCATGGAGCATTGCAATGAACATTGGAATAATCGGAACAGGCTTTATGGGCACCACCCACGCGCATGCGTGGGCAAACACAGGGGCAACCATTGTGGGTTTTTTGGCTGATCCCCCTTCTGACGCAGAAGTACTCGCGAGGCAATATGGCGCAAAGGCATGCTCCGACCTGAGCGAGCTTCTCAGTCTTGCAGAGGTGGTGGACATATGTGCACCCACCCATCTCCATGCAGAGATGGCAATCTGCGCGGCGAAGGCCGGCAAACACGTGGTGTGCGAAAAACCCCTCGCCCTCACTGTCGAACAGGGAGAGGCGATGATACGCGCTTGCCGTGCAGCACATGTAAGGCTATTCGTAGCCCACGTGGTACGGTATTTCCCGGAATACAAGCTTGCGGCGGTACAGGTTCACGCTGGCGCTATAGGGAGGGTGGCGACTGCTGAGTATCGGCGACTCAGTTATCGCCCCAAAAAGCCTACAGGAAATTGGTTTTTGGATGAAGCAAAGTCGGGTGGGATTCTGCTCGATCTTATGATCCACGACTTCGACATTGCCCGATGGATCGCAGGCGATGTGGCCACCGTCTATGCAAAAAAAATATCTTCCTTCGACAAGAATAGCCCCATCGACTATGGAGAAGTGATCCTCACTCACGTCTCTGGCGCGCTGAGCCACATTTCGGGGGCCTGGGCATATCCACCGCCCGTCTTCAGAACCGGATTCGAAATCGCCGGGGACGGAGGTTTAATTCAGCACGACTCTGAAGCCGAATCCCCCATCGAAGTGTTGCTGCATCAAGAAAAGGGAAAGGCCCCTGACGTAGGTCTGCCCACAAGCCCCCTTGCAGAAAGCCCGTACGATATTGAAATCGCCGATTTCTACAGATGCCTTCAGATGGGGACAGAGCCTTTCGTCCATGCAGAAGATGGGCTTGCAGCACTCAAAATTGCATGCGCGGCTATGGAGTCGGCAAGAACAGGCGAGGTCGTAGTGCTCCCAAAATGTGACATGGACCTACCCCCAAGCTCCCCACAACAAGGAGGCAGCAAATGAAACTCGCATGCATGAGCGCGGCTCACGTCCACGCAGATGCGTACATCGGTTGTTTACAATCGATTCCAGATGTGGAGATAACAGGTGTTGCCGACCACGACGCAGTACGAGGGAAAGCCTTTGCTCTTCGTCATAAGCTTTCGTTTTTTGAGAGCTATGATGCTCTCCTCGCCCAAAAGCCAGATGGTGTACTCATCACCAGCGAAAATGCGCATCATAAAGACTTATCACTCAAAGCAATAAATGCAGGAGCCCACATTCTGTGCGAGAAACCTTTGGCTACAACCGTAAAAGACGCAGAAGCGATCGTTCGCGCCGCACATGAAGCAGGGGTTCTGGTTATGACAGCATTCCCCATGCGATTCTCTGTCCCTGTGTGCAGCGTCAGGGACGAATTATTGCAGGGCAAGCTTGGGAAGCCTCTGTGCTTCAACGCCTCAAACCAAGGGCAATTGCCTCCCAGGGACAGAGCATGGTTCACCGATCCAGTACTTGCAGGCGGTGGAGCGATTACTGACCATGTAGTTCACCTTGTAGACATCATGCGATGGTACCTGGGGACGGAGGTTGTTGAGGTTTACGCCGTTGCAAATCGAATTTTACATGCACAAGAGGTAAAGGTTGAAACCGGTGGCATGGTTTCACTTGTATTCGCAAACGGTGTCTTTGCGACAATCAACTGCTCGTGGTCAAGACCGACTACATGGCCAAGCTGGGGAGGCCTTTCATTTGATCTTGTCACAGAGAGAGGGGTCATTCATGTCGATGCGTTTAAGCAAAACTTAACAATATTCAGCACCAATGCTCCTCAAAATAGAGGAGAAAAGGTTCAGAAATCTACCTCTTTGCTCCATGATTGGAGCAGCACTCATGGGGACAGAGGATTAGGAGCACGGTGGCTTTTCTGGGGTTCCGACGCAAATCAATCGATGATCGAGGAGTTCATCGCTGCATTACGTGAGCACCGCCCACCCCAAGTTACCGGAGAAGACGGCCTTCGTGCCGTCTATGTTGTGGAAGCAGCCTATAGATCAATACAAGAAGGAAAACCCGTTCGTATTTGACTCCACGCATTTAAAAGTTTGGAACGAAAAAAGTAGCCGCCAAGAAAAACAAGGGAAAACAGGGCAGAGGCTTTCATCCTCTGTCCCCATCTTCTAGGCTATGTTAGAATATGCTAAAATAAAAATGTGAGGACAAAATCTGCTTACGATGAATCAAAGATAAAAACGCTTTCCTCGTTGGAACACATCAGGCTCAGAACAGGGATGTATATAGGAAGGCTTGGCGATGGCTCAAGCCCCGACGATGGTATTTACATCCTCTTGAAAGAAGTCATCGATAATTCAGTCGATGAATTCATAATGGGTGCAGGCAATCAAATAGCCATTACCATCGACGGCAAGAAAGTCAGAGTGCGAGATTATGGACGAGGAATACCGCTCGGGAAAGTCATAGAATGCGTTTCGGTGATCAATACAGGCGCAAAATATGACGATGATGTGTTTCAGTTTTCTGTTGGCCTGAATGGTGTGGGTACAAAGGCCGTGAACGCTTTGTCCAAAGAATTCCGGGTTGTCTCATACAGGGACGGACGAGTCTTTGAAGCTACATTTGCTCGGGGTGTTCTTACAAATTCGCGAGAAGGAAATAGTCATGAAAAAACCGGTACCCTTGTCGAATTTACTCCTGATGAAAAAATTTTCGGTGAGTATTCCTTTGTATTTGAGTTTATAGAAAAACGACTGTGGAACTATGCCTGTCTGAACCCCGGCTTAACCTTAACGCTGAATGGTAAAGCCTTCCAAGCAGAGAAAGGTCTCTATGATTTGTTGTCGACTGAGCTCGGGGGAAGCGCTCTCTACGATATCGGCTGGTACCGAGGAGATCGCATTGAATTTGCATTTACCCATACAAAAGAATATGGGGAAGAGCATTTCTCTTTTGTGAACGGCCAGTATACATCAGATGGAGGTAGCCATCTTTCTGCCTTCCGTGAAGGTTTTTTAAAAGCAGTCAACGAATTTTTTCAGGCCTCTTACCGCGGAGAAGACGTACGCGAGGGACTTGCCGCAGGAATTGCGATACGAATTAAAAATCCAGTTTTTGAAAGTCAGACAAAAAACAAACTTGGGAACAGTGACATCCGTCCATGGATTCTTCAAGAGGTTAAAAAGGGTGTGGATGAGATACTCCGACGCAACCCCCGTGCCGCAAAAGTGTTGCAAGAAAAAATCATCACAAATGAAAAACTCCGTACTGAACTCAACATAGTCCGAAAAGAAGCAAAAGAAGCTGCTAGGAGAATCGAACTTAAAATACCCAATTTGAGAGATTGTAAAGTACACTTAGGGGACGGAGGTTCAGGAGATCGTTCGACAATCTTTATAACTGAAGGCTTGTCAGCCGCTGGTAGCATGGTGAGTGCCCGCGATGTCCACACCCAAGCCATTTTCAGCCTCCGAGGCAAGCCTGAAAACATGTTCGATCGTCCTCGTTCGGCCATTTATAAAAATGAAGAACTCTATAATCTAATGATGGCGCTTGGTATTGAGAACAGCGTGGAAAACCTACGATTCGCACGCATTGTCATTGCAACCGACGCAGATTACGATGGCTTTCACATACGAAATCTCCTCCTCACATTTTTTTTGACATACTTTGAGGAATTGGTGGTTCAAGGCCGCGTATACCTTTTAGAAACACCTCTCTATAGGGTAAGAACAAAAAAAGTAACACAGTACTGTTATTCAGTCCGCGAACGAAACGAAGCAATCAAACGTCTTGGACCGGGGACAGAGGTCACCCGTTTTAAAGGCCTTGGGGAAATAAGCCCTGCGGAATTTGGGCAATTTATTGGGAAAGATATGAGGCTGATTAAAGTGGATATTCAGACACTATCCTCTGTCCCCGAACTGCTTTGTTTTTTTATGGGTAAAAATACGCCAGAAAGACGACAATTCATTATGGATAATCTTATCACTGAACTATGAGGCTCTTTATTGGCAGCGAATCAATGCATGGACGGAGGATGCTGTGGCCTATATTAAAAAGCTATTGAACGACAACTTTCTATACTATGCCTCATATGTCATTATGGATAGAGCCATCCCAGAACTTAATGACGGACTTAAACCTGTTCAACGTCGAATTTTGCATACTCTTTTCGAAATGGACGACGGTAAATTCCATAAAGTTGCCAACGTTGTCGGACATTGCATGAAATATCATCCTCACGGAGATGCATCTATTGGCTCAGCTCTTATCGGGCTTGCAAATAAAGGGCTATTCATCGCAACGCAAGGCAATTTTGGGAATCCTATAACAGGAGATGAGGCGTCTGCGCCCCGTTATATAGAGTGCAAATGTACTCCATTTGCCAAAGAAATTTTTTTTCATCCCCAAATAACACAATATGTCGATAGTTATGATGGACGAAACAGAGAACCAATTGTATTCCCTGCAAAAATTCCAGTCGTTCTAATACTTGGTGCCGAAGGTATCGCAGTAGGGATGAGCACAAAAATATTGCCTCATAACCCGGTAGAGGTAATTCAAGCTGAAATTGCTTGCCTTGAAGGCAAGTCTTTTGATCTCATCCCTGATTTCCCAACAGGTGGTCTCATAGATTACTCTGAGTATGCCGATGGGAATGGAAAAGTCCGAGTCCGCGCTTTGCTCGACGGTTCTGATCCTAAAAAAATTGTGATTAAAGAGATTCCATACGGCTCAACGACAGAAAGTCTCATCAACAGCATAGAAGAAGCTGTCCGGGCGGGACATTTAAAAATCGCTTCAATCGCAGATTTTACGACAGACAAGGTAGAAATAGAGCTAAAGCTGGCCAGAGGAGTATATACAGAAGAGGTTGTAGATGCTTTGTATGCATTTACCGAGTGTGAGCGATCAATCTCATGCAATTGTCTCGTCATAAAAGATGGAAAGCCGACAACAAGTTCTGTCTCAGATATTATACGGTATCATGCCGGGAAGTTGCTCAATCTGCTTCGACAAGAACTCGAGCTGGAACGGATTGATCTTCAAAAGGAACTGTTTGCAAGGACTCTTGAGCGCATCTTTATCGAAGAGAGGATTTATAAAGCGATAGAAACCAAAAGAACCAATGAGGCGGTCATTAAAGCGGTCCTCGATGGATTTAAACCATTTGCAAAAGAATTGGACCATACCATAGGGACGGAGGATGTAGAGCGATTACTGAAAATACCTATTCGAAGAATTTCTTTATATGATATAGAAAAAGCTAAAAAAGAGATTGAGCAAATTCAGCAGCAGCTTGCACAGAACGAAGAGCATCTCAATCATCTTGTCCACTATGCGATTGAGACACTCAAAACATATAGAAAGATGATCGAGAGTTTTTGTCCGCGTAGAACACGGATCAAATTATTTCAAAAAATCGAAGCAAAAAGCGTTGCACGCCATGATGTTGCTCTAAGATATGACGCAGAGGGAGGCTATGTAGGGACAGAGGTTGCAGGTGAAAAAATCCTTGAAGCCTCCAAATTTGATAAAATTCTAATCTTAAGAAGAAATGGCATCTATACAATTATACCTCTTCCAGAGAAATTATTTGTAGGACAAAACGCATTGTGGATAACCATTGCATCAAAAGAAGTGTTGTCTACTACAATCATTACGATTGTATATTCCTTGGCAAATGAATGCGGCGCTTATATTAAGAGAACTACCATCGACAGTTGGCTTACAGGGAAAGATTATAGCCTCGTGCCTGAGAAAGCGGATGTCTTGGGATTTTCTATTGATAGATCCTATGAGTTTCAATTGGAATATAAACCAAAACCGAGAAGCAAAAAAAATAGAGAAATTTTTTCTGCTATTGATTACCCTGTTCGGAGAAGACATGCTCAAGGTATAAAATTGACGGACCGCGAAGTAATACAATTGACAGTCCCTGCCGAGACTCTTATTGAGCACAGACTGTCAAGGGGGACGGAGGATGAGCAAGCCCATCAATTAGAAGAAAAACAGCAAGAATCCCCCGCCAAAAGAAAAGCCAGAGCCCCTTCAGCAACAAACAACAAAAAACAAACACCAAAGGGAGCGAAAATTGAAGAACAGCTCGAATCCATGAACACACAAGATACTAATACTCTAAATCCTTCCTCTGTCCCCCTGCCCCCCCAAAAAGGCACCAATACATCTTCCTCTGTTCACGGTGTCGGTCTTTTAGAAGCGGCCTTGAAAAAACACAAGAAATAAATTTAAATGGGCTCGTCGTCATCCTCGTCATCCATAAAAAAGTTGCCGCTCGATTCATAATCATCTTCGTCGATTTCCTCTTCGTTTTTTGGCCTTAGCAATCGTTTTTTGCCGGATTTTTTTGTCTTTCGGTCCAATTCTTTTAAAGATTCAGTATCATCGCCCAAATATGGAAGTATATATGGGGGTTCAATATTTTTAGGCCTTGCACGCCTATCAAATCTAGTCCTCACAATATGTTTTTCTTTCTCTAACATCTCTATTAAATAGCCAATAAATTTTCTTGCCCGTTCTACTAGAGTTTTTACTTCTCCGAAAGCTTCCCATTTTACAGGAATTCCAGCCTGTTTCAATTTTTGATAAGAAACATTGTCTATCGATCCTGTTACTAGAACCTTTGCACCTCTACCGATAATCCACTCTGCTTTTCCTCGTATAATTCCTTTTGCAGTAATTTCAGGAGAGTATTTTTGGATACGATTGTATTCATCAACGATGATTAAAAAGGGGGCTTCTTCAAAAATCGGATAAAAATCTGTATATAACACCGGCTCACATGCTGTTATTGCGATTTTAGCTCTTTGCATTTTTGAACCCTCTTCTCAAAAAGAAGTAAACCATCACCAATGGTGATTGAGTCAACAAACAATCCCATCCTCGTCCACACTATCCTTTTATGCTCCAATGGATACTTTTTGCATACAGTTTATTCTATGATTTCTGCGATTTTTGCCTCCTTCTATCCGCAGATCGATCATATCTTACATCAATTGCTTTCGGTATATCGCCCGTCAACACTCTAACTTTGATATTCAGGAATTCACACGATTCAGAATATCACATCACATCATGAGCACGGGTTTTCCGAGATTAAAAAAATTTCAGTTATTCCTATCAAATACATCCAAATTATCTTTATACAATTTTATTCTTACTCGCTCTATACATGATCGTCAAGAGCCTTTTGCGATGTTCACTTTTTTGTCTGGAGTGCGAGGAGGGCAAAATTCCCTGTAAACGTGCCCCCAATGTTGCCAAAGCACCAGGATGCAGCTGCATGCTGCCAGAAAATGGGGGGATACAAGGGTTGAGAACTAGCCGGTTTCCTAGGAAACGACACTTCGAATACTGCCTTCATTGATGTCTTTCGCGCCGGAGGGCATCCTATCGCAGCCGACGAGAAAGGCGGGCGTGTTTTGGGGAGCTGTTGCAGTGTGACGGCAGTCATCATGACTGGTTTGAGGGACGGAGTATGCTGAGCCCATTGGGAAGGGCCAGTACAGAAACTGAATAAGGTGGACTAGGATAGAAGGAGGAGAGTCCACCATGAGGAAGAAGTTCGACGAGCAGTTCAAGGCAATGGTCGCATTGGAGGCCGTCAAAGAGGAAATGACCCTTCAGGAGCTTGCGGAGAAATACCAGGTACATCCGAACCAGATCAGCGCCTGGAAGAAGAAACTCTTAGAACAGTCCTCCGCGATCTTCGAACGAAAGAACAAGAAGGACGAAGAGTACACTCAGATGAAGAAAGAGAAAGAAGAACTTTTCCGCCAGCTTGGTGAAATGCGGTACGAGAACGAGTGGCTAAAAAAAAAGTACAAACAGCTGTACGGGAAAGATCCCGGTTGATCGATCCAAAGGAGCCCGTGTTGTCCGTACGAAGACAATGTACGCTTTTGAACGTACATCGCAGCAACGTATACTACCGCTCAAAACCGACCGCACGTGTCGTTCAAGAACGCCATACGGCAGGTATTCTAAGCATTCACGCGAACTGGCCGTTCTATGGCTACCGAAAAGTCTTCCTGGCACTACAAACCGGAAACGAACGACTTACGCAAAAACAGGTACGAAGGATCATGCATCATATGCATCTGAAGGCGTTGCATGCCAAGAGAATGACCAGCGTGAAACATCCTGAGAACCCTGTCTATCCCTACCTGCTGAAGAATATCGTAGTACGCTATCCCAACCAGGTGTGGATCACTGACTTGACCTATATCAAGCTTCCGGGAATCGGGTACGTCTACCTTGTGGCGATCATGGACCTCTATAGTCGCAAGGTACTTTCCTGGCGGGTTTCCAACAGTATGGACAGTCGGTTCTGTGAAGAAGCACTGAAAGAAGCTTTGAAACGGTATGGAGCACCAGCGATCTTTAATACCGACCAGGGGAGTCAGTTCACCTCGAACAGCTTCACACAGATACTCCAGGACCATGGAATCAGGATCAGCATGGATGGTCGCGGCCGCTGGCGGGACAACGTGCATATCGAACGGCTCTGGAGAACAGTGAAGTACGAAGACATCTACCTTCAAGGCTATGAAAATGTACGGTCATTGAAACGAGGTCTTGCTTCGTACTTTGTATTTTATAACCACTATAGGTTTCATCAGAACCTGGACTACGAGACGCCCGACCAGCGATATCGTTCGTTCCAGGATAAGGATTTGGCATCGTGAAGTACCACCTTATTCCTTAGCTGTTTTTGGTCTTGATCAGAGGGCCCAGCATAGAGGGAGCCTTGTTGCCTCATGAACATGGTGGATGATGCGACGGGGATCAGCCATGCCTTTTTTTGTGAGGAAGAGACCACGGCCGCGGCGATGCAGCGTTTGTGGGGTTGGATTGCGCACTACGGTATCCCCCAGGAGCTGTACTGCGATCGCAAGAATGCCTTTGTGGTGACGCGAGAGCCGACGATTGAGGAGCAGTTGCAGGGAATCGTGCCGAAAAGCCCCTTTGAGCGTGCCTGTGAGGTGTTGGGCATTGCGGTGCATGTGGCGTATTCACCACAGGCAAAAGGGCGTGTGGAACGCAGTCATGCGGTCTACCAGGACCGATTGGTGAAAGAACGCAGGCGTGCCGGCATTTCCACGATTGAGGACGCGAATCGGTTCCTGCAAGAGCACTCTCTGCCTGCCATCAACGCGAAATTCGCCAAGCCACCCTGACGGCCAGAGAATGCCCACGTGCCGCTGTACAGCCCCCTGTCGCTTGCCGATATCTTCTGCTATGAGACTCCCCGAGTGGTCAGCAATGACTACGTGGTCAGCTACCACCGCAGGCTCTTCCAGATCACGCGACACACCAAGCCCCTTCCCCGACCCAGGACCCAG
>JARKOY010000129.1 GCA_029975555.1 Spirochaetia bacterium
TTCCATCGGAATCCAGGTGGTTTCTTCAACTTCCATTAATTGTTTTCCGGTAATTGGAGCAACGGAAGTCTTTTCAATAACCTGACCCTTTTCATCCTTTATTTGCGGAGCTTCAACTAAAACATCAACTTCCTTCATTACCTTATTTACTACTTTTTCAAATGTTAAATTCAAACCAGTAATACGGTTGAATAAAGTTGTTCCAACTGTATAATCGCCTGCTAGTGGAGCATCAACTATAAAATAACCGTAAGGACTTGTAGGTGGTGTTGAAACCGCAGGAGGATTTGCAGTAAATCCACCGGCTCCTGCTGATGGGTTTACACCAACATTAGGTGTTGTAGCATTGTCCTGTGCTACAACATAATAAAATACTGTATCACCAGCAGCAACGCCTGCCCCGAAAGTAAACTGATAATTACTTCCACTTAAATATGTGGCAGTAGCTCCTGTATAAGTTCCGGCTGCATTAATTTTCCAATACAATACCGGTAAACCAATACCTGAAGTAGGAACACCGCTTGGATCGGTAATTGCAGCAGTTAATGTTCTGTTGGTCAAAGAACTAGTTATACCTAGTGGTGTGAATGAAATAACAGGTGGATTTAAATCCAGAGCAACACCATTAAATTCATCTGCACCAACATCAGGTGTAGTTGCATTTCTTGTATTACCATCAAAGTCATCTGTAACTGCAATCGGGGATGTTACAGGTACACCGCCTGATTCAGTTTGTGTAGCAACTGCTGTGTTTAGATGGAGATTGTAAGGCTTTGTACTCACATTTATAAATGGAGGATTTTCTGAAAATGAAAACGCATCACGAGGAGCAACTCTTGTTTTGTATGTTGCCATAGTTTGATCAGAGTTTGTTCCATCGTAGAATATCAGATTAGTTGCTGATGGAGTTCCAGCATAAAAATCGTTATTATTGGATGTATTACTATAATTGTTTAAAGCGGTGCCGCTTCTTCTAAAGGCAACTGTTAAACCGGTACCATTTGCTGTTGAATTATTAACAACAATATTATTCCTCATATCAAGTGCAGCAGTTGTTGCTGTAGCACTTGCAGTATGGAAAATTCCTGAACTGCCAAAGTTTGCACCGGTAGAAACTGCATCCAGATAAATAGTATTGTAATAAAGACCAATATTTGAACTAGTGGCTGTGCTGGTTATATTGATTCCTCTGACTGCATCTATGCCTGTTGATTGAGGAGCTTGTAGATCAGATATAAAATTGTTGTATAGATATACAGGATTACCAGAAGTTACATTTATACCATTAACAACCCCTGCAGTAGTAGCTGAAGTACTATTGGCAAGATTATAAATATTGTTTTTATATATACTGGCATTACCTGTATTAGTACGGATTCCATTTACAGTACCTGAAACTGTTGTCAACCCATATATATTATTATTATATATATTTTTTACATCAGTTGAAACTGTATAAGAGTAAATTCCATCAACAAATGAACTGGTGTTTGTATTTGTACCACCAACTGTGTTATTATAAATATTATTATCATGCAGATTTTCAACATTCGGAGATCCGAGATTGTAGTAACCATAAATATAGACTGCAGTTGTGCCACTGCTGTTAGGAATAGTATTGTTGAATATATCATTCTCATAAAAATTTACAACAGACGCACCTGTATAAGTAAGGTACATATATCCGGAAGCGCCTGTTTTTGTATTATTACTGACAGTATTTCCATATATATTTACGTTTGTACCTGCTGAACTGTAAAATCCATAGAATGAACCGGTTCCTGCTACTGTATTTCCTGAAATTACATTATCATATATATTTACATTCGTAGCACTTGCCGTATTATAAATTGAATAAAACGCAGCAGATGTAGCCGTAGAATATGTACAGTTTTGAATAGTATTTCCGTAAATATTCACTGTATTTCCTGCAGCAGTTGAACCCATAGCATTATTAATAGCATACACACTACTAGATGTACCACCACCAGCTACTGTTACTGTGTTGTTATATATATCAACATTAGAACTAGTACCTGTAGAAGCAAAAATACCATACAAAGTTGAAGTGCCTGAACCATTAAAAGTGTTGTTTGCTACTTTAAGATTGTTCTGATAAATAGCATAAAAACCATAAGCTGTAGCACTTCCGCCACCATAATTAGTAACTGTATTTGCACCGCCAACACCAACTTCATTATTTTGATCATACAATGCATAAGGCGAAGTAGTATTATTGTATCCGGCTAATCTTATACCAGTATAAGCGCCGGTTATATTATTACCAAAGAATTTCCCATTATTCATTGCATCAGATGGATCTGTTATAGTTAAAGCAGTGGTAGCTGTTGCGATATGATTGCCGGCATAAATACCAACAGAGCTGGTATTAACATTACTTAAAGAAACTGAACAGTTCTTTATTGTAACGTATTGGCAGCCATCAAATGGTGCTGCATTATTAAGTTTTACTAAAGCATAGCCCCATTCCATTAGTTCGGTAGCTGTAGCATTACTTGAATTCTCCTGTAAATCTCTTCCATCAATTGTTACATAATCTGTTCCCTGGATTTTCCATATACCATCAACGGTGGTTGATGTTCCGGGTGTAAATGCAGTAATCAATGGATTAGCTCCCGTACCGCTCTTTTGAAATACAAGCGGATTACTTGCTGAAGTAGAAGCATTTAATGTAGCACTACCAAGTAAATAACCGCCTGCGGGTGCTGTTTCCGTGTATCCTGCAGCAATGTTAAAAGTAACACCGCCTGCCCCAACACCTTGCGTATTCAAATCGGTAATTGCTGCATCAATAGTAGCATAGTCACCGGGGATTGTTTTTGTTCCGCTTAGCTGTGCAAAAGAATTTTGCGGAAACAAAAATACAGCAAGGAGAAAGACAACTGAAAAGAATTTGAAAAAGTTGTTAAACATATAATCTCTCCAAAAAATATTATGAAATAGTTAATTAATATTTAAAAAGAACATGTACTACTTTACACTAATATTAAATATGTATAACTCTATAAAGCAGTTTCAGTAAGAAAGATGGTTAAGACATTCATAGGTTGAATACTCCTTTGATTGTTTATAAATAATTTTTTATAAGATAAGACATATATAAGTAAAACTCTTTTCAATTAAATGAATCCTCCTATTTGAACATAAGAACATAAACGAAATAGTTTAGTGTTTTACAAAATTTATAATTTGTAATGCTGCTCTATCATAGCAAACGAGCAACTGAACAGATTATACAGAACAAAACACAAAATAATTTTTATAAAAGCGAATTATTATCTATATGGTAAAACGAAATAGCTTAACAACAACATATATGCTCAAATTGTCTAGCAATTAATAGCGATTATAAGTTTAAAACATTAATAAGTCAAATATTTTGACGACAATTTTTTAAAATTTTTTAATTTTAATTTCGTGCCAGAAATTCAAAAATATTTATATTATTTAACTGATTACTTTACATATATCTGGTAAATTCTTTTATTACAATCAATTCAATTTTTGAAAATTTATTTTTTAAAAAAAAATTGCTAATGGCATAATGCTTGAAAAGCGACAAAATTGACACAGGTTCAAAACTGAAAATTGATTAATTACTGCTGATGATTTTATGATAACATGATTGTTCTGATTATTACTAATGGAATTAAAAGTATGACAGTTTTTTAATTAACAGATTTTAATTAATAATTTTTAACAAAAGATTTTAGTATTACATTTAACAAAAGTTCAGATTTAATTACCAAAGTTTTTTGTAAATGGAAATTGTTCAAACAGTTTATTGGAGTTTTATCATCACTTAAGCTTCCTGCTTTTATAACAGTAGGTTATTTTTTTTAAAGATCATTACCAAGATGATTTTTAAAATCTAATCTCATTTCAGAATTTCGATTTACTTATAAAGATATTTTAAATATTTGGTTTATTTTGTTTATAAGATTTCCTTTCCCATGAAAACGAAAATTATATTGAACCCAGATTTGTCATTAAGTCAAAAGATTCTAATGACCGGCATTAGAAGCAACAAGGTATAAGATATTTATATACAATAAGATAAGTTATATTTGGGTTAAGAAAAAGTAAGAAGAATTGTTGTAAGAAAAACATACAAAAAGATGGAACTAAAAATAGAATTTACAGACAAAGAAATCACACCTTGGGGAGGAATGATATTAATGAAAAAGCTAATAGAAAAGTCAAAGATAAATGAGCTATTA
>JARKOY010000132.1 GCA_029975555.1 Spirochaetia bacterium
CTCTATGGCGCCAGCTGTGGCCGGCCCCTGGGCCATCGCCGCGACAGCAGCGAAGGCCAGCGCCACGAGGGTTGCAAGTAGTTTTTTCATGCTGTTCACCTCCACCACAATGACGCAGCCTTTGAGGCCTTTTGATTCAAAAGTGGAGGAGGTGTTTTTTGAGCCTGTTTACCCCGATGAGGGGTAGAGTGGGGGATGGATCGCAGGGGCTATTTCTGGCATACTCGTACCTTGCTCGCTCGTCATTGCGCAGCGCGCCCGGCATATGACAGTTCATTCCCCCTCTTTGCACGTATCTCTCGCACCCTAAAAGCTCATCGCAAGTGCATCCTGGAGCAGAACTCTTCCAGCACCTCTGCCAGATTCGGCGA
Organism: Spirochaetia bacterium; assembly: GCA_029975555.1. GTDB lineage: Bacteria > Spirochaetota > Spirochaetia > Treponematales > Rectinemataceae > Rectinema. Next base: position 372 of record JARKOY010000132.1, read on the forward strand.
GCCGATCTCCTGAAGCTCATACCCGACGCGCACGGTGGGCTTCTTGATGTGAATGATGCGGTTCAGGTCGATGGGCGTGGCGATTATCACCGAGTCACACTCGGTGCGATTGATCGTCTCTTCGAGGTCGCGCTTTTGTACTTCGCTGTAGCCCATGGCGGGGAGTAGGGTCCCAATGTCAGGGTACGTCCTGAACGTCTGGGTAAGTTCTCCACTCACATAGGGGCGTGGATCGACGATCTGGGCAGCCTGGAACTTTCTCGCGGCGACAATGCCCGCGCCGTACTTCATCATCCCGTGGGTGAGCGTGGGACCATCCTCGACGCAAAGTACGCGTTTGCCTGGGATGAGCTCGGGGTGGTCCACATAGATTGGGCTGGCCGCGTCGATGACCGTGGCGCGCGGATTGACCCTTGCGATATTTTCGCGCACGGTTTGTATCTGTTCAGGAGAAGCCGAGTCGACCTTGTTGATGATCACTACATGGGCGAGTCTCAGGCTCACTTCGCCTGGATAGAACGAGACTTCGTTGCCCGCGCGCAGAGGATCGGCCACCGTAATCTGCAGGTCTGGCACATAAAAAGAAAAATCGTTGTTGCCACCATCCCAGAGAATGACGTCGGCCTCTTTTTCCGCCTCGCGGAGAATGGCCTCATAATCCACGCCGGCGTAAATCACATTGCCTCTGGCGATGTGGGGTTCATACTCTTCCATTTCTTCGATGGTGCAGTGGTGGCGGGCGAGGTCTTCGATCTTCGCAAAGCGCTGAACCTTTTGGGCCGTGAGGTTGCCGTACGGCATCGGATGACGGACGGCAACGACCTTAAGGCCGCGCATCATGAGCATTTGCACGATCTTACGGGAAGTTTGGCTTTTTCCTGAGCCCGTTCGGACTGCACAGACCGAGATGACAGGTTTTGTCGAGCGCAGCTGTGTGTCTTTGGGCCCCAGCAAGGTAAACGATGCGCCTGCCGCATTCACGATCGCCGAGAGACTCATCACATGAGCATAGGGCACATCTGAGTATGAAAACACACATTCGTCGATCCTGTAGTCTCTTATCAATGCCGGAAGCTCAGATTCTGGGAAGATGGGGATACCCTCGGGGTACAAGGGGCCAGCGAGCTCGGCGGGGTATTTCCTGCCATCGATATTGGGGATCTGCGCCGCCGTAAATGCAACGACTTCAGCACTCTCATCCTGCCGATACCGAACGTTGAAATTGTGAAAGTCCCTGCCCGCCGCCCCGATGATGATGATTCTGCGTCGTTTCATTGCTGTTCCTTTCCTTTCGTCGAGTTCCCGTGCGATCGCGGAAGCCTCGGACATGTCGAGAATTTGGGTTCGAACTTCCTCTATCTTCCGCCATCAGGCCGGACAAGTCAACATGGAAAAATAAAAATAATTTTTTGTATTACAATGATTAAAATGAATAATGATGCGTGAACGCTCCGCTATTCTCGTGTATATTTGCAGTTTTATCGGTCCAGGTCTCAATACATATACAGTTTGAGTGTCTACCTCAATTGTGCAGACATTTTTTCTTTTTTGCGACATACTTGCCGTCCATGAAAAGTGTGCGAATCGACAGCGAGATAGGACGCCTGCGGCGAGTGATCATCCACAGCCCAGGATCGGAGATTGAGGCGATGACCCCCCGTGAGGCGGAACGTGATCTCTATAACGACATTATTCCGCTCGCCGCAGTCCAGCAGGAATACATAAAACTGCGCGATTTTTTGAGATCGATCGCGACGACCTATGAGCTCACCGATCTACTCGAGGCCTGCCTTTCCGATGAGCAGAAAAGGCTTCGATTTTTACAAGAATACAGTACCATAAACCCCATAGCTCCCATCATCGACGAGCTCATGGCACTACCTCCAAAAGAGCTTGCGCACGCTGTCCTTACAGGCATCATCGCGCCCCACAACAGCCTTGCGCATTCTCTGAATCCTCACAGTTTCGTAGCAAACCCGATGCCGAATGCCTATTTTATGCGCGACAGCCTGGCGGTCATCGGAAACAGGATCGTCTCCGCTGCCTTTGCCTTCGATGTGCGCATGGCCGAGGCGTACATAAGCCGGTTTATATTTCTTCATCATCCGGATTTTCAAAATGAGGGCATCCTCATCGACGGACCAGAAGAGCGCAACCGACTTGTCACGATTGAAGGCGGAGACATCCATGTGCTCAATCCCAGCGTCCTGGTCATAGGCATATCCGAGCGCACGACCGCCTTTGCGGTAGACCGTCTTGCACGAAGAATCGCGCAGGCGGCAGAGGCGCCCATGACCATCTTTGCCGTGGACCTGCCGAAGGAGAGGGCGACTATTCACCTCGACATGGTGTTCACCATGATCGACAGACACGCGGCATTGGCATACAAGCCCGTCGTGTTAGAGGCGCAGAGGACACGGGTCTACAAGCTCCAGATCGAACCGCAGGGCGAGGTTCATTATCGAGAAGAAAAAAACCTCTTCGAAGGCCTGCAGAAGGCCGGCATTGAGCTTGAGCCAGTGCTCTGCGGCAATGGGCACCCCGTCTATCAAGAGCGAGAGCAGTGGCTCTCGGGCGCAAACTCCTTTGCCTTTGCTCCCGGCAAGATTTTGATGTATTCCTGCAACACTCACACGCTCGATGCGCTGAGCGCGCATGGATTTGCCATCGTCCCTGCCCAGGACTTCCTCGATGGTCGAGCCGAGCCTATGGCATATGACCGGCTTGCGGTCACCTTTGACGGCATCGAACTGGCGCGCGGGGGGGGCGGGGCACGCTGCATGACGCTGCCTGTGGAGCGCGATGCAATCGACGTGTGAGGCCCGCCTGCCCCGGCCCGCTCGCCCCATCAGCTGCAGCCCGTCGTCGACCCACAGGTCTCGCACTTGAGGCAGGTGCCGTTTCTCACGAGGGTAAGGTTTCCGCAGACAGGGCAGGGGTCCCCCTCGTAGCCCTTCTGTCGAGCAGCCCTCATGAGCGTGATGCTTTGATCCTGCTGCGTAGGAGCTGTCGAGATTCGCGATGGCCCTGGTTTCCCCAATTTTTTGGTCTGCCTCCTTCCGCTCTCGAAGGCCTCTGTATTTTTGTCGGTGATGGACTGCGTGGACGTCGCAATGAGGTCTTCCGGCTTGACCTGCCCCAGGTCGTAACGATGGAGATAGGAAATTGCAAGGTCTCGGAAAATATAGTCAAGCACGCTTGTCGCCATCTTGAGATAATCGTGACCGCTCACCATGCCGTTCGGCTCGAAGCGCGTGAAGGTGAATGCATCCACATATTCCTCGAGCGGTACGCCATACTGCAACCCTAAAGAAACGGCGATGGCGAAAGAATTGAGGATACTCCTGAAGGCAGCGCCTTCCTTGTGCATGTCGAGGAATATTTCACCGAGCGTTCCATCCTCATACTCGCCGGTCCGCAAGAAGATCGAGTGACCCCCTATTTTTGCTTTCTGGGTATAGCCTTTTCTGCGGTTGGGCAGGGCGCGGCGCACCCCGCGGGGCGCGAAGGGCATTCCCGGCAGTTCCGGCTCAGGCCCCACCTCCTTGAGGGGCGCTGAAATCGCATCTTTGGGAGCAGAATCGTCGGCTTCAAGGCTGCTCGACTGAAGGGCCACGATGGAATCGGCGATAAGGTCCGAGCCAGGCGCAAGCGCCGCAAGGGGCTGTGAGAGCTTCGATCCATCTCGATAGAGCGCTATCGATTTGAGCATAGACCGCCATGCCAGAGTATAGGCTCCCTTGACGTCGTCGATGCTGACATTGTTCGGCATGTTGATGGTTTTGGAGATAGAGCCGGAAATGAAGGGCTGCACCGCAGCCATCATCGCGATGTGCGCCTGCCATGAGATGCTCCTGGTACCTCGTTTGCCAGAGGGCGTCGCGGTGTCGAATACTGCGAGGTCCGCTTCGGACAGGTGAGGTGCGCCCTCGAGGCCCATGGTCCCGCACGCAAAAAGTTCGGCCGATTCTATCTCCTTTGGGCCGTAGCCAAGCCTAGAGAGCAGGCTGAACCCTGGAGCATCGGCCTCTTCTTTAGATATTCCGAGCCTCTCCAGAACATCGTAGCCTATGATGTGGGGCGAGAAGCAACTCTCCAGACTGATGGCGTTTTGAAGCGCCTGTTCAGCTTTCTGCAGGGCTTCTTCAGGGATGCCCTTCTCAAGAAGGGCCTGACGAGAGATGCCCGGCGCGCCCTCGAGCGTGCCTTTGCCGAGGGCGTATTCGATGACGTCCCTGATTTGTGCCTCTGAATACCCGAGGGCGCGCAGCGCTGGCGGCACCGACGTGTTGATGATCTTAAAGTAGCCGCCGCCAGCAAGCTTCTTGAATTTTACGAGGGCAAAATCCGGTTCGATTCCCGTCGTATCGCAGTCCATAAGGAGGCCTATGGTGCCTGTGGGGGCGATTGCGGTGACTTGGGCATTTCTGAAACCATATTGTTCTCCAAGCTGGAGGGCTTCGTCCCAGCACTGCTTCGCCGCATCGGAGAGGTTTTTCGGACAGAGTCGATCATCGAGACCTTTGGGTGTCACGCTCAGACCCTCATATTCCTCCGGAGGGGCATTGTAGGCCGCCCGGCGGTGATTGCGGATGACTCTGAGCATGTGGTCCTTGTTGGCCTCGTACCGCGCGAAGGGGCCGAACTCCCGTGCCATTCGTGCGGACTGGGCATAGGATTCTCCGGTGAGGATCGCTGACAAGGCGGCTGCCACTGCCCGGCCCTTGTCGGAATCGTAGGGCAGCCCCATCACCATGAGAAGGCTTCCAACATTCGCATACCCAAGTCCGAGAGTGCGGTAATCGAAGCTCTTGCGGGCTATCTCTTTCGAAGGGAATTGCGCCATCACCACAGAAATCTCCAAGACGATGGTCCACATGCGAATCGCGTGGCGGTATGCCTCTTGGTCGAAGGTGCCGCTCTCCTCGTCGTAGAACGAGAGGAGATTGAGCGACGCAAGGTTACACGCCGTATCGTCGAGGAACATGTATTCCGAACAGGGGTTCGAGCCCCGTATCTCCCCATCGGCCTTGCAGGTGTGCCACTCGTTCACCGTGGTGTGGAACTGCAGGCCTGGATCTGCGCAGAGCCAGGCAGATTCCGCTATTTCATTCCAGAGCTCCCTCGCCTTAATGGTGCGGAAAGGTTTTTGGGTCGTACGCCCGATGAGGTCCCAGTCCAGGTCGTTGAACACGGCATTCATGAACTCGTTGGAAACGCGCACGGAGTTGTTGGAGGATTGGCCGGAAACGGTGTTGTAAGCCTCGGATTCCCACGCGGTGTTGTACAGGGGCATTCGAGGGGCTTTGCCGGTCTGAGAATAGAAGGTGAGCACTTGATGAATCCACGAGGAAGGCACGCCTGCGTCGAGGGCTTCTTTGACGACCTTGCGCAAAAGAAGGTTGTGGTCTGGCAGATAGCTGTGCTCGTCATCCTCTCCCATGGCTTCGACTGCGGAGATCATCGCCTGGGCATAGTGGTTGAGTAGGCCGCTTCCCGCTGCAAGACACGCGACCTTATACTCTTCCTCTGTTTTCCAGCGCACAAACTCTTCAACGTCCGGATGGTCCGCATCGAGGATCACCATCTTTGCGGCGCGGCGCGTCGTTCCCCCGGACTTTATCGCTCCGGCCGATCTGTCCGCGATTTTTAAAAACGACAAAAGCCCTGAAGAGACGCCGCCACCCGAGAGTTTTTCATTGGCACCTCTCAAGCGCGAAAAATTCGATCCTGTCCCCGATCCGTATTTGAACAGACGTGCCTCTCTCGTCACGAGATCCATGATGCCTCCCTCGTTGACAAGGTCGTCCTTGACGTCGAGGATAAAACAGGCGTGAGGCTGAGGCCGCTGGTAGGCCGATTCGGATTTGACCACTTGATCGGTCGATGGGTCGACAAAATAGTGCCCCTGCGCAGGTCCTTCGATGCCATAGACGGCGAAGAGGCCTGTGTTGAACCATTGGGGACTGTTTGGCGCGGCCATCTGATGAGCGAGCATGTAGCAGATTTCGTCGTAGAAAGCTTTCTCGTCTTCGTCCGTATCGAAGTAGTGGGCATCTCGGCCCCATTGACACCACGTATAGGCAAGCCTGTGAAAAACCTGACGTGCGTCGTGTTCGGCATCATCGGCGGGATATGCATCGCAGAGCGAAGCCTGAGATGCAGGAACATATTGTGTCCAATCGAGCGCTTTATCCCTGGGAACGCCCGCCTTGCGGAAGTACTTCTGGGCGATGATGTCGCTCGCAATGGGGCTCCAGAACGAAGGCACTATCACGGTATCCATGGAAAAAACCGCCGTCCCGTTGGGGTTACGGATTTCACTTCGACGTTTTTCCCACACAATTCCCTCATATGGTCCGTGGCCTGCCTTGGTAAACAAGCGCATTATCTTCATCTTTTCCTCCTAGGGAAATGAACTATACCATCTGTATTAGTATCAGCCACAACCACTACAATATGTAGTGGTGTGCCGTCCGTATCTCTTATACTGCATCCACCCTCCTACGGCAAGTACTTTTATAGAAAATTTTGAAGATTTTTCTTACAGCCTCAGGATGACACAGAAAAGATTCCTTGCTATTGTTTACTGTAAAATGGCGACCACGAGATCCTTCGCGCTTGTATTCGTGTTCATTCTCTGCGGCATCGTTCTTGCTCCAGCAGAGGTGACTCAACAACAAGAGGACGTGATCCTCTCCGATCTCGTCCGATCTCTCAACGCAACGCTCGAATATGATCCACTGAGCCATGCGGGGACCATCACGAAAGCGGGGCACGACGTCCGCTTTGCGCTTGGTGTCCCCTATGTACTTCTCGATTGGTCGACCCTCAAGACCGTCCCATCGCCCTACGATGCTGACGACTCTCTGCGGGTCAAACAAGAATTCGTCAACGCCCTGCGGGAATTCTTTCAGACAAAGCCCGGCGTGTCCTCAAAGTATTTGGTGAAGGCAATCGTCATAGACCCAGGTCACGGAGGCAAGGACCCCGGTGCGATTGGGGAATTTACGGATTTCAAGCTCCAAGAGAAGGACATCAATCTGGCCATTGCGTCCAGGCTTGCCGAACTGCTGCGCATCCGCTATCCCGATCGTGCAATTCTCCTCACGCGCACCGACGACAGCTACCCGAGTCTCGAGCAGAGGGTGGACATGGCGAATACGATCAAGTTGAGCGAGACCGAGGCGATCGTCTATATCTCAATCCATGCAAATGCTTCTTTCAACAAGAATACCCGCGGATTCGAAGTGTGGTACCTCAATCCGGATTATCGGAGAACCGTGGTGGATGATGAGACGGCAAAAGAGAAAGGACAGGATATCGCGCCCATCATCAACACCATGCTGGAAGAAGAGTTTACGACTGAAAGCATCATCCTCGCACAAAAAGTGTACCAGCGCATGGGAAAAATGATCGGCGACGACAGTCCTGGACGTGGCATCAAGGCAGAGGAGTGGTTTGTCGTCAGGAACGCAAAGATGCCATCGATACTGATTGAGGTGGGCTTCGTGACGAACAGAGACGAGGCGCTCCTCTTAGCTCAGGCTGCTTACTTGAGACGAATAGCGGATGCCATATACAATGGAGTCTGCGATTTTATCGAACATTTCGAGCAATAATATGGACACAACATCGCATTTTGAACATAAAGAGCGCCGTATATTGGCGTTACTTCTGGTTGTCGGCGTAGCGGTCGTCATCTGGTGGGGGCCGACCTTGCAGTTCAACGGGATGCGGCTCTATTTCCCCGACAAAAACGGCAAGAGCTTGAAACTTGAAAAACGGCCGATCGCCCCTCTCGGCAATTTTGAAGAGAAGGCGAAGGATACCGTGGAAGAGCTTCTCTTGGGGCCCCTTTCGCGAAACCTTCAACCCGTGGCGCATGTCGATATCTCGCTGGCGCGCGTAGTTGCCGGCAAAAATGCCCTCTACATCGATTTCACGACAAAAGACCTACCGAGCTTCTCCTCCGAATACGCGATGTTCAAGGCTGCGGTGACGAAGAGCCTGCACGACACGATTCCAGGCAACTTCTATATCTATCTCTATATCAACGGGACATTGGCCAGGTGATGCCTTCATGGCAAGGACTCATCAAGTCCAGGGCGGGAGCACGCGTTCATTTGTCACCATCGGCGTTTCATGATACTTTTAATATTGTATGAGCGATGTAGAAAATATTCCGAACAAGGCGCTTCTCTCGGAGGCGTACCATAAAAATCGCGCCGGTTACGAGGAAGCTCTTGCAAGGGTCATCCGCGACATTTCCAGATTGTTGCAGCGCAGAGGACTTCGCCCGACAATCAAAAGCCGCGTCAAAGATTTTGAATCGTATTTTGCGAAGAAGATCAAACTGCTGAAGAATGCCTGGGACGAACACAAAGATCCCTTGCCCGTCAACGATGTGCTGGCTATGCGGATCATCTGTCCATTTTTACGGGATCTGGACGAGGTCGAGGCGGCCATAGCCACGCAGTACGACATCGTCGAGATCGAACGGAAGGGACAGAACCACTCATTCAGGGAATTCGGGTACGAGTCGGTCCACGTGCTCATCCGCATCCCCGACGAGATACTGCCTCTCTGCCCTGGGCTCGAGCGCAATGTCATTGAAATTCAACTGAGGACCATTCTGCAGGAAGCCTGGGCCGAAGTGGAGCACGAGCTGGTCTATAAGGCTGAATTTACGCCTTTCGACGAGCCCCTGAAGCGAAAGCTCGCCGCCTTAAACGCCACGCTCACGCTTTCGGACATCATTTTCCAAGAGATTCTCGATTATCAGAAGAAATTGAACAGCGCGCTCAAAAAGCGCAGAGAAGCCTTCTATAGCAAGATCGAGCAGGCGAGCGCCCAGGTGTTCGGGATTACCGAGTCGATGAGCGGCGAATTCCCCACCCCCGTCCGACTGAAAAAGACATCGTTGGAGAAGGGGAGGCTCACCTCACACCGGGGGACGAATCTAAATCCTTGGGCCGAACTCGACATCGATACGCTGCTTCTCTCCGCGCTCGATGCCCACAATGCTTCCGATTTCAGAACTGCGATTGCAATCTATACAGAGATTCTCTCAAGAAAGCCCGAGGCGGCGATCGCCTCTGTGGTGTTTAAGCACAGAGGTATGGCATATTTCGCTCAGTCGGAATACGCGGACGCTCTCGCCGATTTCACCAGCTGTCTGATGCTCGATCCTGGCTGCTATAAGGCCCTCTATTATCGGGGGGTAGTAAAGAGTATTCAGAACGAGCTGCGGCAGGCGATCGACGACTTTACGGCCGCCCTCGCGATACACCCCTATCATTTCTTTTCACGATACCGGAGGGCTCTCTGCTGGTGGCAACTCGGCGATTACGTGCAGGCGCATGCAGACTGCGAGATCGCGCTCCGGATAAAACCTGACAACGCGCTCGCGAAAGAACTGCAGAAAAAAATACAAGAGAACATCGCAAAAGAAGAGATATAGGGGCGCAAACAAGGAAATATATTGACACGCTTTGGAAATTTTGATACGGTCACTGCCGTTCGACGAACACACTCGCCCCGCGGGGTTGAGTGCTGGTTTCAGGTCCCCATCGTCTAGCGGTCAGGACAGCGGGTTTTCAACCCGCCAACAGGGGTTCGATTCCCCTTGGGGATAGGGAAAGCCGCCCGTGCACGGGCGGCTTTTTTTATGTGTTTTCTATGGCCTTTGCATCCACGATGGTGCTATCATGCTTTTCAGTATATACGAGATATATACAAGCGTTTTGAAACAAGGCGGTTCTTTATGAGAGCACGGAACAGTATCTTCTTTATGGTATTGATCTTGATTGCAGCGCAGAGTGCGGTCGCTCAGTTTCGTTTTGAAATGGGCTTCAATACACCCGTAGGGTATGGTGTCCTCAACGACAAAGGCATATATGGCGAATTTACCAATGTGCTGAAAGAGGTCGGTTTTTTGCCGATTCCTTTCGCCTCGGTTCATGTGGGAATGTTTGACTAGGGTGGAGGCATCGGGGTCGGTATTAAGGCTCATTCAGCGATCATCGCGACGATTGCATATCCGTCGATCATGGGAGAGGTCTCTCTTTCGAAATGTTCGGTGGAGGCCTCGGTAGGAGGGCTTTATGCACTGCATTACTTGGTTGGCGGAAGTTTCGGCATCACGCCGATTTCTGCGCTAGTCTCGGAGCTGTCGATCTGGTACTCACTCGGGCGGAAGGGCATACTCCGTGTCGGCGTCGGTGTGTCGGCGATCTTCCCTTCCGACTTTTCGTTTTCGGAGATGCCCTATGTCGGCTGGATTGGCCTTAAGGCTGTCCTATAATCCGCGTTCCGGGACCTCAAAACCATATTCGCGCAGGGCGTCGGAAAAGCGCACTGTTTTTTTCTCCGCGTGTTCGACGGCCTTAGATATAAGATTATCCAGATCGAGCGATGTATAATATTGCAACAGCTCCTCGTGTTTGGGTTTTAAAATAGGATGCTTAGGGCTGAAGAGCACACAGCAGTCCTCATACGGGAGGATGGATATCTCGTACGTGCCGATGCGCCTCGCGATGGCGATGGTCTCTTCCTTGTCGATGCCGATGAGGGGTCTGAACACAGGCAGAGAAGTCCGACTCTGAGAGAGGCGCATGTTCTCTGCGGTCTGGCTTGCGACCTGTCCGAGGCTCTCTCCGGTCACGATAGCTTGAGCGTTTATAACCTGTCCTATCAGCTCCGCAGCCTGCATCATCGCCATGCGGAGCATGAGCGTGTTCGCTTCTTCCCTTGGGCCACGGGCAATGGCCATCTGTACCTCAGTGAAGGGCACAATCCACAGGTATACGCCGCCAGACCATACGGCGAGGCGGGCAGCGAGGCGTTCGACCTTCTGCTGGGCCTCCGCGGAGGTGTAGGGATAGGTATGAAAATATACTCCTTCAAGGGCGAGGCCCCGCTTCGCCATCATGTAGCCGGCCACCGGAGAATCGATGCCTCCGGAGAGAAGGAGAAGCCCCTTGCCTTGGCACCCTACCGGCAATCCCCTTGGTCCTGGGGCGGTGGCAGAATAGACGTAGGCCCGCTCGCGTATCTCGACCATGAGGACAAAATCCGGGGTGTGGACATCGACCCTGAGGGAAGGAAAGTGTTTCAGCACTGCGTCGCCCGCGACGACTGCCATGCCGTACGAGTCGAGTGGAAAGCTTTTATCCGAGCGCCGGGTCTCGACCTTGAACGAGTGCGCGCCAGCAGCGACTTCTGCAGCCGCACACTCGATTGCCGCCTGGACGATCGAATCGACCCCCTTGTCCGTCTTTATGGCGCGTGCCACACCGTTGATGCCCGGGCAGTGCTGGAGGATGAAGAGCGCAGTCTCCGAATCTTGTTCATCGACGCTGACAAAAAATCTGCCGGGGTATTCTTCGAGCTCGAAGTGGAGGCCTCTGAGTCGCCGGTGTATCTGATCTTTTAGCCTCTGGGTGAACTCACGCTTATTGCCACGTTTTAATTCGATTTCTCCCGGCTTAATGAGGAAAAAAGTACGCATGCCCCTTGTAGTATCAGGTTTTCAGCTTTCTGTACAAGTCCTCGGCGTGCTCGAGAAAGGCGTCGATGTCTGTTGACGTCGTAAGGGGGCCGGTTGAGACACGGATCGTCGAAAATGCCACATCGTCGGGTACTCCCATCGCCTGCAGGACGCGCCTGCCATGCTGCCGCCGATTGGACGAACATGCGGAGCCGGTAGAGACTGCGATGTGTTGGTCGGAAAGCGCGCGCACCATCGTCTCTCCTCCCAGCCCCGGAAAGGCAATGGAGATGATCGAAGGGACATAGGCCTCATCGCCCGGTGTACGGTCTGGGACGAGGAGTGCCCCCTGGATGTGCGAAACACCTTCAATGATGCGGCTTTCCAGCTGTCGAGCGTGGAGCGTATGTGCATCCATGGACTCTGCAACCTTTTCCGCCGCGAACCGGAACGCAAGCGCACCGAAGAGGTTTTCGGTGCCTGGACGCATGCCCCCTTCCTGCCCACCTCCACACACGAATGGATTCAGTGGGCGCGAGAGCCAGAGCGCACCGATTCCCCTCGGCCCTCGTATTTTATGCGCGGAAATGGCGAAACTGTCGACGCAGGCCTGCATCTGGCGCATTGGCAATTTCCCGAGCATCTGGACGGCATCGACGTGAAACCATGGCTTTCTAAGTCTCAACTCCAGCGCAGCCTTGCTGATGCCTTGACCTATGGCTGCTATATTCTGGACGGCCCCTGTTTCGTTGTTCACGCCCATGACGGCGACGAGCGCCGTTTCTTTTCTCAGTTGGCCCAGCACCTGCGCCGGATCGATTCTGCCTTTAGAGTCAGGATTAACCCAGGAAACCTGCACGCCGAGTCTTTCGAGCGAGCGCACCTGACAGTCGATGGCCGAATGCTCGATCGCCGAAACAACGACATGGGGAAGCTTGCGCCCTCCGGCGACATTCAGTCGACCGAGGAGGGAGAGCAGCGGTATGTGGTCGGCCTCTGAACCACTCCCGGTAAAGACAAGCAGCCCCTCAGAAACACCGAGGGCGCGCAGAAGTCCAACCCTCGCTTCCTCCAGCGACTGTTTCGCATTTTTGCCGAGCCAATGCTCGCTTGAGGGATTTGCATAGACCTCAAAGCTCAACTCAAGAGCTCTGTGCAGAATTTCAGGATCAGGGGGAGTCGTCGCCGCCCAATCGAGGTAGACGTCCTTCATGCGTGTTCGAATCTGCGGTCCGGAATGGCACTCGGGATATTTCCCGCCGCAACAAAGTCTTTCGACAGATAGAGTGCGCAGTAGCAGTGACCGAATTCGGCGATGTCGGGCTTGGACCATGTGCAGGGGCAGATGGCTGGTTTGTCGGCCTCGTAGCTGCCTTCTGTGTCGCGGCAGGGGCACAAAAAGTATCCGTAGCGGTTATAATTCTTCATCAAACCCTGGATCAGGGTCTCATAGAAAGCCTTGTCGGGGTTGAGGGCCCAACCCTGCTTGCGTGCAACCATCTGGGTAAAAAGGATTGTCTGTTCGACCGTCTTATTGTTCATCATGCCTGCCTCATGGCACCTCAGACTTGCAGTGTCGATCTCCAGTCCGCCTCGATAAAGCCAATAAGGCATTTCTTTTCGTCGATCACTGCAAAAGGAAAAGCGACATTCTCCTTGAACCTCTCTTTGAGTTCCTGCTTGATGCCGTTCTTCACATCGACAGGAATGAGGTCCACAAAGAGATATTGATACGAAAAGTTATTCGCGTCGAGGAAGGCGAGGGCTCTTTTACAGAATCCGCAGGTGGAAAGCGCATAGACCATGATGGTGTGATCGTTTCTGGTTCCTTGTTTCGTCACGACCGGAAGGTTCTGAAGATTCATGGCACCTCCATTTGTTTTTTATTATATACTTTTTCGAGGTCGTAGGCATAGGGCTCGGCACCGAATTTCCGCCACCCCACCTTATAGGTTCTATAGTGTTCCGAAGCCTGCAGATGGGAGGGTTAGGCGAGGGCATGGCGAGGCAGGTATTCGGGAGATGTTTTTAAAGGTGTTGGGAAGCGGCGTTTCCAGAACTTTCTTCTTTCTACAAGACACCCAACCTCAGCCTTTGCTTCATCCCTTGCTCTTCTTCCCTTTCTGCAGGCTTCGAGACACTATACATAGGTTCTTGCTCCGTTGATAAAAGCCCCTCTTTCGGATACATTGGGCCCTATGATCGAACCGGAGCTCATCCGCAATTTCTGTATTATCGCACATATAGACCATGGGAAAAGCACTCTCGCGGATCGATTTATCGAAAAGGCAAACCTTATCGATCTGAGAAAATTTCAGGACCAGATGCTCGACACTATGGACATAGAGCGCGAACGGGGTATCACAATCAAAAGCCAGGCCGTCAGCCTGCCCTATCAGGCAAAAGACGGCCGAACCTACATGCTCAATCTCGTCGACACCCCGGGGCACGTGGACTTCTCCTATGAGGTTTCTCGGGCGATTTCCGCCTGCGAAGGCGCAATTCTCGTCATAGATGCTACCCAGGGGGTCGAGGCCCAGACGCTCTCCAACATGTACATGGCGCTGGAGCATGACCTTGAGATCATCCCCGTCATCAACAAAATCGACATGCCAGCTGCAGATGTCGAGGGGGTTCGACGCCAGATAGACAAGGACTTAGGACTCGATGGCGATGCGGCCCTGGCGGTGTCGGCCAAGTTGGGCACAGGCGTCGATGCGCTCTTCGAGGCGATTGTCGAGAGAATCCCCGCTCCCACCGGAAGATCGGAGAACCCGCTCCAGGCGCTCATATTTGATTCGCACTACGATCCATACAGGGGTGCGGTGATTCACCTGAGGTTGAAGGAAGGCGCGCTGCGAAAAGGCATGCACATCCGCCTCATGTCCACAGGAGCCGTCCACGAAGTGGAGGAGATCGGCCACTTCCGAATCACCGCGGTGCCCACCGACGAGCTAGGGGCAGGAGAAGTGGGCTACTGCATCGCGGGCATTAAAAGCGTCAGGGAGGTCCGCGTCGGCGACACCGTCACCGAGGACGAAAGGCCGTGCACTTCCCCCTTGCCAGGATTTAAAGAGGTGAAGCCCGTCGTCTTCAGTTCGATTTATCCCATCGAGTCCGCCGATTACGAAGAATTGAGGGACAGCCTCGAAAAGCTCGTGCTCAACGATGCCTCGCTCATCTTCGAAAAGGATCATTCGCTCGCGCTCGGCTTTGGTTTCCGCTGCGGATACTTAGGTCTTCTCCACCTAGAGGTGGTTCAGGAGAGGCTCGAGCGGGAATATGGCCAATCGATCATCATGACGGCGCCGTCGGTGCGGTATAAGCTCCTGCTTAAGGATGGAAGCACCATCTACATCGATAATCCGAGCGAATATCCTGACCCTGCACGGATCGAAAGCGCCGAAGAGCCCTACATCAAGGCACAGGTGATAACCCCTGTCGAGTATGTCGGGAACATCATCTCTCTCTGCCTGGCCAAGCGCGGAACACAGCAGTCTTTCACGCACCTGGACGAGAAGAGGGTCGAACTCACCTTCGAAATGCCACTCTCGGAGGTGCTCTTCGATTTCTACGACAAGCTGAAGTCAACGTCGCGTGGCTATGCGAGTTTCGATTATGAGGTGACAGGCTATAAGCCTGTCGAGCTGGTCAAACTGGATTTTTTGATCAATGGCGAACCGCTGGATGCACTCTCCATGCTCGTCTACAAGCCGAATGCGTACGACCGGGCCAGGACCGTCTGCGAGCGCCTGCGCAACAATATTCCTCGTCAGCAGTTTAAGGTGGCTGTCCAGGGGGCGATAGGAAGCCAAGTCATCGCGAGGGAGACTGTCAATCCGGTGCGGAAAGATGTTCTCGCCAAGTGCTACGGCGGCGACATAACGCGCAAGCGCAAGCTTCTCGAAAAGCAGAAAGAAGGCAAGAAGAAACTGAAGATGATCGGCAACGTCGAGCTCGGACAGGAGGTGTTCTTGTCGGTGCTGCGCGCAAGCGAAGACGAGGAGCGCTGATCTTCTCGATGATCCATTGTGCGCTCTTTTCATGCGCGCTATTTTGAAATTTTCTTTATCAGAGGTTCCCTTATCAGGAGGTCGTCGGCGTGTGTCGGCAGGCACGCCGACGACAACCCCCTTCATCGGGACTATTTCTGCGCGGGAATGAAGAGCTTAGCAAACGTGCTGTTGAAGTCGTCCTTGAGCAGTGAGGAAGAAAGAATCGTGCTGCGTATCTGATTTTCCATCGCAGTCTGGAAAAAGTAGGGATACGAGAACTTCGTATAGGATGTCTCCTGATCCGTACCTTCTTTGTCGTCAATCACCGTCATGACGATCACCGACGCATCGAGCACTACGGGCTTTGAGACTGCATTTTTGGAGGTGGAAAAGAGCGTCGTGAGGAAAGTTTCATTTTCCTCCGCACCGATGAGCTCATTGTCCAAAGAACGATAGGGCTCCTGGAAAAGGCCAATCTGTTGTCCGTAGAAGTAAAAACTCGGTTTCCCGTAGTTGAGGATAAAGGGCCCCGCAGACTTAACCTCGAGCCCCACTTTTTTTGCGGCCGCAGTGAAGGGCGCCTTCGAAGCTTCTTTCGTGAATTCGTCCGCTTTCGCCAGTGCCCAGGATTCCATGACGCTCTTTTCCTTGTCAAACAGGTAACTCTTCACCTCATCCAGCACGGATTGTTTGGAGAAGTCAGGACTGTTCGCTTCGGCGTTCACGCGGTAAAAGACCCAGGTGTTGTTTGCCCCTTTGTAAATGGGGGATATCTCATCTTTTTTGAGGGCCATGACCGCTTCGGCGTCTTTTTCATTCAGGAATTCACCCTTGAGGTCGTAGAAGGCTTTTATGCCCATGTCGCCGCCCTTGTCGGCGTAAGAGTCCTTGGAATGACTCTTGGCTGCATCCTCGAAAGAGAGCGTGTTGGCCTTTATCTGTGCCAGAACCTTCTCCGCATCCTTTTGGGACGTGGTGATGGTGATTTTTGAAAGTCCAATCGTTCTGAACAGCGCTTCATTGGATTTCGCCCACTCCAGCACTTTCTCCTGAGGGAACGCTTCATACGAGATATGAACGTACTGGATCGTCCGCTGAGGCTTCGCCATAGAAGAGACGAAATCGATTTCTTTCGTTGAGGGCGAGAGCGACATCACGTCGTTGTAGTAGTTTTGAACCAGCAGATCGTCACGAAGCCTGTCTCTGATCGAAATGCGGGTGGCGAGCGGCGTGCTGTTATACTTTTCGATGGAAAACTTCCCATCGACTTGGAACTGGGCATTTTTCGCGACTTCTTCGTCGAGGGTCTGCTCGCTGATTTTCATGCCTGAACGCTTTGTGTAATCAAGAATTGCTGTACGTATCGCCGTGTTCTGAAATGCCATGCGCCATACCTGATAGGCATACATTTGAGACTGGGTTTCGTTCATTCCCTGCTGTCGAAGATACTCGTTGATCTGAGAGACCTGATCTGCAAAGTAGGAATCAGAAGAATATTGTATCGGCGTACCATTCCAAGAGCCGAATGTAGGCACTTTCCCAGATGAAGTGCCTGTGCTGACGCCCGGGATCAGGACGAACGCAATAATCGTCAGAACAAGAATAACTATAGTTCCAATATACACAAAGGGATTTTTGATGCTTTTTTTAAGGGGGCTCTGTGCCTTTTTATTTTCGCTTTTCTTTTCCTCGGGGGCCTTGCCCTTATTCGGTGCCTTTTTTTTGTTCTCTTCCGATGCCATAGTAGTCCTTTCTTCCGAAAACGTAGAAAAATACTCGGATAAGCTATCATGAGACCGTGGAATAGTCAACGAGAAGAGGCCGACTGTTCGGAGGGCGGCAGGCCTGGCCAATCTTTTTCGCGCAGGTGTGCCATGGCTTCATCCCGCGATGCGCACGACTTCCAACAAACCGCGCCGGACTCGTCATCGCGCAGCGCAAGCTCAAAGGGGCTTATGCGCGCCTTGTAGTCCATCTTGGGCGCACCCGGAACCCAGAATCCCAGGTAATAGTACCCCTGAAACGCGCTCCGTGAGTCGATCCTGCCCTCAGGCACGCCGCCAGTCGACATGCTTCTTATGACCTCTGTCATGGCCTCTGTATAGAATGAGATGATGGGTCTTGCCGAAATCGGCGTGTCCAACGTCAAGTTGCGCGGCTCTATGGAAGCGACAATATGAGCCTCGGCCAACATGGAAAAAAAACCGAGACTCCGACCTTTAGCCTCCGGCGCAAAGGAGAAGTACACTGATGAAAGTCCGTCCACCAGTGGATCCAGGTGACTCAGCGCAAGAAGTCTTTGATCTCCACCACTTTCCCTGTATTCAAATATCAGGCTCCACGGTTCAAAGAGTTGGCAATACGAAGTCTCATCGAGCTCCTCAGGAGGACTGGAGTGCTTCCACAGAGAATACGTGCGCCACAGCAGGTAATGCTCTTCGGTGAAGACTGGAGCTCTTGGGATAATGAGCAAATCTCTGTTATGCTGGAGTATTCTTCTCGATGAGGGTGTGACGCGAACTGAAGCCGCCTTGATGCGCATGGGGACGCAGAGGCTGCAGCCGGGGCACTGCATGCGGTACATGGCCTTTCCGTACCTCCTCCATCCGTCCTTGATCAGTCTGCCATAGATTCCAGGATCGACGTGCTGTCTGAAAATGAGATACTCGGTGCGCGATTTTCGATGATCAGTGAGATAGGGACAGACTCCCTCGGCCTGAAAATGCTGGACTATCTCCTGATGCCGAACCATGTGCTCTCCTTCTTTTCGTCTTCGTCGTTATCCATATCGTCAACATGCCTTGATCGCGCGCGATACTGTGGATAATTTTACCGTATGAGTATTGTGACGAAAACCGGTGACGATGGGACCACCGGCCTGTGGTCCGGAGAGAGGGTTGGGAAGGATTCGCTGAGGGTGGAGGCGTACGGCACTATTGACGAACTCTCCTCCGCCTTGGGTGTGGCGCGCCATCTGTGCCTTCAGGACGATGTGTTGTATGCGATCGACTATATCCAGCGTCTGCTTTTTAGGGTGGGTGGAGAGCTGGCTTCGCTCGGCACGGCCTTCGATCGGCCCATCACCGAGAACGATGAAAAAACCATTGAGGCAAAAACTGCAGAGATTGAAGCGCGCATACCTCTGCGCGGGTTCGTTGTTCCAGGCATGACGCAGGGCTCTGCTGCGCTCGATGTCGCGAGGACAATAGCCCGCAGGGCAGAGCGGCGCGTGGTCGAACTTTCCAGAACGGAGCCAGTTTCGCCGGTGCTCCTGCGCATGCTGAACAGACTGTCTGACTTTATTTATATGCTCGCGCGCGAGGAAGAGGCTGCGCAGGGAAAGCTGACATTCGTCTGAGGAGGATAGTATGAAACTCTACTCAAAGACACAGGTCTGTGTCATCATTGCCGTGTCGGTGGCTGTAACGGCCCTCTCCATTGCTGGCATTATTGCGATCTTCAATAATCCGAAGGCGACCTCGGCGTCAGTTCTTCCCGCATCAACCGGAATAAACAGCAGTGCCGCTGCGAGTGGCCTTACACCGTCCATGCAGCCGGCATCGAATCAGATGTCGGTCGCCCAGGCTGTACCTGTTCCTAATGTTCCGCAAAATGCCGGGGGATACAGCGCCGAAGAGGCCGAAAACATTTCCATTTATGAAAAATACAACGAATCGGTCGTGAACATCACCACCGAAGTGCTGAGCATCAACTGGTTTTTGGAGCCCTTTCCGCAGAGCGGTGGCTCGGGTTCCGGGAGCATCATCGACGAACGTGGCTATGTGCTCACCAACAACCACGTGGTGGAAGGGGCCTACAAGCTCTATGTGAGCCTCTCCGACGGCAGCAGGTATGAAGCCACACTCGTCGGCGCTGATCCCGAGAGTGATCTGGCTGTCGTAAAGTTCACGCCAGCGGCAGGGAAGAAATTGAAGCCCATTCCCTTCGGCACGGCAAAAAATCTCAAGGTGGGACAGAAGGTGCTGGCAATCGGCAACCCCTTTGGCCTTGAGAGGACGCTGACGACGGGCATCATCTCGGGCCTTGGCCGACCGATTCAGGAGAGCGAGACCGTCATCCTTCAGAACATGATACAGACCGACGCTTCGATCAATCCAGGCAACTCCGGCGGCCCGCTGTTCAATACCCGGGGGGAGATGATAGGCATCAACACCATGATCTATTCGCCGTCTGGTGGTTCCGTCGGAATAGGGTTTGCAATTCCGGTCGACACAGCGACGAGGATCGTCCCCCAGCTCATCAAGAACGGAAAGGTTCGGCGTGGATGGATCGATATGGAGGCTATCCAGCTTTTCCCAGACCTGGTCAATTATCTCAGACAGTCGGGGAAAGGGGCCCCTGTTGAGAGCGGTCTTCTCGTGTCCACCGTGACGGCAGGGAGCAATGCGGAGCGCGCAGGCTTAAGGGGCGGGACGATGGCAGTGCGCTATGGTTCGACCGTTTTCTACATCGGAGGCGACATCATCGTCAGCATCGACAACAAGCCCGTGACCAGCATCGCGCAGTTGTATTCGGCGCTGGAAGACACGAGCCCCGGCCAGCAGGTGCCCGTAGAATTCTACCGCGGTTCCAAGAAAATGAGCATCATCGTGACCCTATCGGAGCGCAAAAAGTGAAGCCCTTCAAAGTCGTGGCCCCCTACGGACCGGCGGGCGATCAGGCGCAGGCCATCGATGCCCTGGCAAACGCCATCAAGAGGGGAGAGCGCTACGCCGTGCTCAAAGGGGTTACAGGCTCTGGAAAGACCTTCACCATGGCCAAGGTCATTGAGGCGGTACAGAAGCCCGCCCTCGTCATTTCGCACAACAAGACACTGTCCGCTCAGCTTTATCGCGAATTCAAGAGTTTTTTCCCTGAGAATGCCGTAGAGTATTTCGTGTCCTACTATGACTATTATCAGCCAGAGGCCTATGTGCCTTCCAAGGACCTGTACATAGAAAAGGATTCTGACATCAACGAGGAGATCGACCGCATGCGGCTCGCGGCGACGGCTGCGCTCATGGAGCGCCGCGACGTGATCATCGTCGCGACGGTATCCTGCATCTACGGCTTAGGCTCTCCCGACCTGTACAGGGACATGCGCCTCTATCTTGACAGGGGTCAGACCATCGACCTCGACGCAGTAAAGCGAAATCTCATCAGCCTACAGTACGAACGCAACGATGTGGTGCTCGAGCGGGGGCGTTTTAGAATTCGAGGGGATGTGCTAGAGGTCTTCCCTGCGTATCTTGAGGAGGCATACCGCATCGAGCTCGACTTCGACACCATAGCGCGCATTCGGCGTCTCAATCCCCTCACGGGCGAAGCCACGGAGGAGCTCGAGGAGGCCGTCATCTACCCCGCGAAGCACTTCGTGATGCCTGAAAACATGGTCCAGCGGGCCGTCGACAGGATAAAGAGCGAACTTGCAGAGCGGTACAGCTTCTTTCTTGAACACGGCAAGTACCTGGAAGCCGAACGCATAAAGTCGCGCACCGAGTACGATATCGAGATGCTCGAAGAGATGGGGTATTGCAGTGGCATCGAAAATTACTCGGCTCCTCTTTCGAACCGAAAACCGGGGGAGCGGCCTGGGGTACTCCTCGACTATTTTCCACGCGATTTTATCGCATTCATCGATGAATCGCACGTCACGCTTCCGCAGATCGGGGCGATGTACGCAGGCGACCGCAGCCGCAAGCTGTCGCTCGTCGACTACGGCTTCCGCTTGCCTTGCGCCCTCGACAACAGGCCGCTCACCATCGACGAGTTCGAGTCGATAGTGCCGCAGACGGTCTACGTCTCCGCAACGCCAGGCGAGACAGAAATAAAGCGCTCGAAGACCTTGGCCGAACAGGTCATCAGGCCTACAGGCCTCGTTGATCCTGAGATTCAGGTGCATCCCACGGAAGGCCAGATGGAAGATATCTACGCCCGAGTCCGCCAGCGGGCGGAGAAGGGAGAGCGGAGTCTCATCATCACGCTCACGAAAAAGATGGCGGAGGAGCTCACCGAATACCTCAGCGGGCTTGGCCTCCGCGTCCGCTACATCCACTCCGAGGTCGAGACCATCGAGCGCGTGGAGATTCTGACCCAACTGCGCGCCGGCGAATTTGATGTCCTCGTGGGCATCAACTTGCTGCGAGAAGGAATCGAT
The DNA here is from genome assembly GCA_029975555.1 of Spirochaetia bacterium. Lineage (GTDB taxonomy): Bacteria > Spirochaetota > Spirochaetia > Treponematales > Rectinemataceae > Rectinema. Next base: position 22,015 of record JARKOY010000132.1, read on the forward strand.
TTGCCAGAGGTGTCATTCATCGCCATCCTCGATGCCGACAAAATTGGGTTTCTGCGCTCGGAAACGAGCCTCATTCAGATCATCGGCAGGGCAGCGCGCAATGCCGCGGGGCTCGTGGTCATGTACGCGGACGCGATGAGCGATGCGATGCGACGGGCCATTGCCGAAACCGAGCGCCGCAGGGCTCTCCAGCAGGCCTACAACCTCGAGCACGGCATCACGCCGCAGACCATCCGCAAAAAGGTCCAGGACATCCTCGAACGCCATAAAGAAGAAAAAATCGAAGCCTCGGAGGATGAGCTTGACGTTATACGGCGCACTCATAATATACTGATTCCGGAACAGCGACGGGCTCTCATCAAAGAGATGGAAAAATTGATGTTCGAACACGCGAAAAACCTCGAATTTGAACAGGCCGCCCACATCCGCGACGAAATTGCAAAACTGAAAGGACAGAAGGACTGACCATGCAGCAAGAAGATTTCTATGTGATCGATGCCCACTGCGACACCTTGATGGCACTCACCGGGCGAAGCATGAACAAAGAAGAGAAGACAAAGCGTGATTTTTTCACCGACAACCCCGGCACCCACATCGATTTGCCGAAGCTTGTCCGGGGACATGTGGCGTGTCAGGTCATGGCCATCTTTCTCGAGGACGAACAGCTGCCGCACGCAACTGAAGAGGCGATGGCGATGATCGACGCGCTCGATCGAGTGCTCGAACAGAGCAGATCTGATTTCTTTCTGGCGAAGAGCGGCAGCGATGTCCACAGGGCCATCGCCGAGAAGCGCGTGAGCGCTCTGCTTTCGATAGAAGGCGCGGAGGCACTCGGAAATTCTCTCGATAGCCTCGATGAGTTTTACCAGAGGGGTGTGAGGGCGATCGGCCTGACATGGAACAGGCGCAATGCTTTCGGGCGCGGTCTCAAGGCTGAAGGGAATGACGGGCTGTCTGCCTTGGGCAAAGAGCTTGTGGAGAAGATGCAGCAGATGCACATGCTCGTGGACGTATCCCACCTCGGAGAAGAGGGCTTTTGGGACGTCGCAGAGATTATCAAAAGCCCCTTCATCGCTTCTCACGCGAACGCCCGCGCAGTCACCGACCACCCACGCAACCTCAGCGACAGACAAATCCGGGCGATTGCCGATCACGGCGGCGCCATAGGCTGCGTCTTCGTTCCATATTTTGTCGCAGCAGATCAAAACGACTGCAGCATGGAGGCGCTCATGCTCCATGTCGACCATATTGTCGCCGTCGGTGGGATCGAAAGTTGTGCGATGGGCTCCGACTTCGACGGATTTAAGCCCATCGAGGCGCACGTAGTCGAGGATGCCGGACAATTCTCATTGATCTATGAAGCCCTGCGGAAGAGAGGCTACAGCCACGGCCAGGCACAGAAGATACTTGGGGGCAACTGGCTCAGGGTCTTCGATGAGGTGTTGGGTTGAGAACTATGAAAATCGCCCTCATCGGCATGATGGGGTCAGGCAAAACCAAACTGGGGCAATTGCTTGCCGCCCATCGCGGCGTCGATTTTTTCGACCTCGACCAAGTCATAGAGGCCCAGTCGCAGCTGAACGTCTCAGAGATCTTCCATAAGTTTGGGGAAGAAGGCTTTCGGAACCTCGAAGAGGATGCGCTCAGGACCTTGGCCGAGGCCGACACTCCGATGGTGCTCGGATGCGGCGGCGGTGTGGTCTTGCGCGCGTCCAATCGTTCTTTTCTAAAAGAGCGATTTACCACCGTGTGGCTCGACGTGCCCATCCATGAACTGTGCAGAAGGCTCTCGAACGAGAGAGCGCACAGGCCGCTCTTGTTGTCTGACGCCTGGGAGCTCGATCTGAAGAACATCTTCTGGCAGCGCGAAATGCTCTATCGGCAGACCGCCCACATTCACTACAGATGGGAGGAAGGCCAGTCCCAGGAGGAGAGCGCGGAGATCATCGAAACGCTCATGGATGAGAGAGCGCTGCCCCACCAATGAGCTTGCCTCACTCCGAGGCGCGTCGCCCAGCACCGCCGAAGACAGAAGGCTCCTCGGGGAGGAGCTGACAGAGATCGGCCTTGATTGAAATCTCGACATCTTCCCCCTCTTGGTAAATATCTGTCCGGCGGTCTCCGAGAGGAAATTCAAAATAGTAATTCTCTATGCCGGCTATCACGAGGACCAGCTTGTCGACGTTTGAGGCGCTGCGGACCTTTCGGATGATCCTCGCCTGGATGCCCCGACCCCTATGGCTCTCTCGGATGTCTGCGGCGACAAGCGGCACGTAGAGGCAGAGCTTGCCTTTCGACAGGCTTGGGGTTTCCAGACCGGCTCGTCTCGGCACAGATGTTACCATGCCTGCGCTCGTCTCGACTTCGAGAGTGTTTGAGGCCTCCCCTGCAACGATCTTCGTCACAGGAAGCACAAGTCCAAGATTCATAAAACGCGCGAGCCATCCTGATCCTGGCCTCTGTTCGAGCTGTTCTATCGTGCCGCGGCCGACCATGGTTCCTTCGCGCATCACGATGATTTCATCGGCGAGATCGACCGCCTCCTCGACGTCGTGCGTCACGTGAATGGCCGTGAGGTGTCCTTCTGCAAGCTGCAGCCTGATAAAACGCCGCATCTCTCTCCGGAGCGGCGCATCGAGCGCCGAGAGCGGTTCGTCGAGGAGCATGAGCGCAGGGTCTGAGGCGAGCGCGCGCGCGAAGGCCACGCGCTGGCGCTCTCCCCCCGAGAGTTCGGATGGATAGCGATTCAGCAGGTGCTCAATTTTGAAACGACGGGCAAGGAAGGTAGTTTTCTCCTGTATTTGCTTTTTGTCTTCATGGCGGACCTTGAGGCTGTACCCTATGTTGTCCCTCACGCGCATCTGTTCAAAGAGTGCGAGGTCTTGAAATACAAAACCGATATGCCTTTTTTCGGTGGGCAGTGTATCGATCCTCGCGCCATCCAAGATGATCTCTCCCCGCTGTATCGGTTCAAGGCCCGCTATCGCACGGAGGAGCGTCGTCTTGCCGCATCCGGAAGGGCCGAGGAGCACCAAAACTTTTCCACGCTGCAGGGAGAAGTCGGCCTCAAGGCTGAACGAGCCCCGCACGACCAGTACATCCTTAACCTCAAGCGACATCGATTACCTTCTCCTTGAGCAGAAACACGAGCCCCGTCATGAGGCCAAGGACCAGACCTGCCGCGCACGCCTCGTTGAAACGGTATGCGGCGGTGAGACGATAGAGAAGCAAGGGGAGGGTCTCCACTTCGCCCATTCCAAGCATGAGAGGCACGTTGACGTCGCCCGCGGTGATGGAAAAGGCGAACGCGGCCGCAGCTGCAATCGAAGGCAGGATAGCCCGCAGTTCGATGGTCATAAACGCACGGAGCGGCGATGCTCCAAGCGTCTTCGCCGCTTCGCGGACCTGTGGATCGATGGCGCGGAGCGAGGCGTAGAGGGCTCGGCTCACGAATGGCCACGCGACCACGGCTTGGGCTGCGACGAGCGCACTGCTCACGACCCGGTCTGAGGACAAGAAGAGCCATCCATAGGCGAAGATTGCCGAGGAAATGGCCATGGGCAGCCACTGGAAAACTTCGATCAGCTTCGGCAGGATACTGTGAGAGTTCTTTCTTTCCGCAAAAAAGAGGGCGAGACTTGCGATGATCCCCGCGATGGTTGCAAAGGCTGCGGCGAGGCCGCTCAGTCGGACTGTGGAAAGGATTGCCCCCAAAAGAGGCGCCTGGAAGCCCTTCACAAGCCTTTCAAAATTCTCCAGACCGAATTTCGTCGCCCTTCCTACTGGAGAAGGTACCCTGAAAGCCTCGATCGCAATGGACAGAAGCGGACCAACGAAAAAAAACACTATGAAGACCCCATATATTACAATAAAGAGACGCTGTATTCCCTTCGGGGAGCGCAGCTCGCTCGTTCTTCCGAAATCGCGCATGGTCCTCTGGGTGCGCCCTCGGGCCCGGGTGAGTATCAGTATCCCACCCAGGGCGCACAGGGTCTCCACGATGGAAAGGATCAGCGCAAGGGCATAATTGGACTGATAGTGCAGTGCGTGGTAGATTTCGACCTCGATCGTGGCGCCAGACCTTCCCCCGAACACCAGGACCGTCGTGAAGCTGAAAAAACAGTATAGGAAGATGAGCCCCGAAGCTTGCGCGATCCCCGGTAAAAGCCAGGGGAGTGTGCCGATCCGGAAGGCCCTCAGCGAGCCAGCGCCCAAGGTCTTCGCAGCTTCCTTCTGCGTCTCCGGAATACGGATCCAGAGCGCAGATATTTGGTGCACGGCGATGGGGAAGTTGTAGAATGCGTGTACCATGGTCAGTCCCCAAAAGCTGTAGAGAAATCCATGGTACTGTCTGCGGGGGCCGAAAAACAAAGATATGATGGAGGAAAGTAAACCCTCTCTGCCATAATACAAGATAAAGGCCAGAATAACAAGGATCGGGGGAAAACAGAATGGCACCGCTGCGAGCGCCAACAGTGCCTTTCTTCCCACAAAGCGGAACTTTGCCGCCAACCATGCGCCGGGAAGCCCAATTGCGACCGCCAGTGCCGTGCTCACAAGCGACTGGAGCACGGTAAACTTTAGACTTCTCAGGATGGTGGATACAGGGACCTGCGCCAGGAAACTCGAGAAAGCAGCTCCAGACGTACGCACATGCCCCAGCGCAACGTTCAAAAATGCGGCGAGGGGAGACAGCGAAAAAACAATGATGAAACAAAGAGCTATATAAAGAAAAAGAGACATTCGCCGAGTCATATCTCTGCCATCACCCTTCGCCGCGGTATTCAAATGTCGTTCAATGGCCTATAAGGATATTCGCAGCCTCTGAAGGATCTTGATGTATATCGCCTACTTCGGCGCTCAGTGCGGGGTATTTGCTCACGACAGAGAACGATGCCGGAAGTTTAGCCTTCGTGTTCGATGGAAACATCCACTGGGTCTCCGGCAACAATGCCTGGCACTCCGCAGAGAGAAGGAAGTCGACAAACTTCTGGGCGAGTTCCCGGTGAGGGCTCGAGGCGAGCACGCCTGCAAATTCGATCTGCATCGGATGGCCGTCAGAGAACGGCAGCGCCTTGTAGCGCTCTGTGTTCTCATACGCCTTGTGGTACGCTGGATCGGTGGAATAGCTCAGCGCGAGCGGCGCTTCGCCCTTGGTGAAGAGGCCATAGCCAGTATCCCAGCTCGGCGTCATCGCGAGGATGGAAGGGGAGAGCCGCCTCCAGTAATCTTTCCATGCATCCTTATAGACAGCCTCCGTCCACGCCAGGAACCCTAGTCCCGGGGTGGATGTCCTCGGATCCATGATGATGACTTTCTTGCGGTAGAGAGGCTTGGTGAGATCTTCCAGAGAGCGAGGAGGCTCGACGCCGCTTTGCGAATCCCACATGAACGCAAATTGACCAAAATCGTAGGGCACAAGCCTATTCGTAGGATCGAGCAAGAGATTCTTTTGCACATCAGCGAGATTCTTCAGAGAGAGAGGGACGAACAGCCCGCTCTGAAGGGCTTTTTCAAGCTGCCTGTTGTCCAGCCCGATGACGATATCGGCATTCGGCCTCTTTGCTACGTCCAGAAGGGCAGAGAGGAGCGCGCCCCCGTCCCCTTTGGACACGAACCGCAGCTTTATCCCGTACGCTTTCTGAAATGCCTCGGCGATCTGGCCCGCAGGTCCCCATTCAGACACAAAGGAATCGTAGGTCCAGATGACAAGCTCCGCGCCTGCTGGATTCGGCAGCGCGTTCGCCTGTGCCCACACAGGATTGTTCAACGCGAACAATCCTGCAACAAGAAGAATTGCGATGAATTGTCGTACACGCATCATCGTTCCCTCCGCCGGCATTACCCGGATCAGGTAATATGGGTGTCTTCTCAGGCCGTACACCTCCAACGGAGATGTGCGACCACCCCATTGATTTCTGCGTTTAAGCGGTTTTCTGACGATATTCGAGGATGCAGCTTCCTCTGCCTTCCACCGCATCGCGTGTCAGAATGACTTTTTTTACATTGCTTTCGCTCGGAAGCGAATACATGAGATCGATCATAATTTTTTCGACAATGGCGCGCAAGCCCCGCGCCCCTGTCTTCTGTGCAATCGCCTTCTCCGCAATGGCATCGACTGCTGCGTCGTCAAATTCCAGCTCGACATTGTCGAGCTTCATCGAAGCTTTGTACTGCTTGAGGAGCGCGTTCCTTGGTTCGAGTATGATGCGCTTGAGGTCCTCCTTGGAGAGTTCATCGAGTGCAATCTTTATGGGCAGCCGCCCGACAAATTCGGGGATAAGGCCGAACTTTATGAGATCGTCGGGCTGCAGCTCTGCGTAGAGCTGGCTCAGATTCTTTTCGTGTTTCGCCTTGACGTCGGCTCCGAAACCCATCGGGTGGGCGGAGACCCTCGATTCGATGATCTTCTCAAGGCCAACGAATGCCCCGCCGCAGATGAAGAGGATGTTGGTGGTGTCGATCCGGAGATATTCCTGATTCGGATGCTTGCGCCCACCCTGAGGCGGAACATTGGAGACAGTTCCTTCGATGATCTTGAGGAGAGCCTGTTGCACGCCTTCGCCCGAAACATCGCGGGTAATCGAAGGGTTCTCACCCTTGCGCGAGATCTTGTCGATCTCGTCGATGTAGACGATGCCACGCTCAGCCGCCTGGATGTTCCCGCCCGCGTTTTGGATGAGCTTCAACAGAATGTTTTCTACATCCTCGCCGACGTACCCCGCCTCGGTGAGCGTGGTGGCATCGGCCATCGCAAAGGGAACCTTGAGTTTACGGGCGAGCGTTCTGGCGAGCAGCGTCTTTCCAGAACCTGTCGGCCCAATGAGGAGCACGTTCGACTTTTCGATCTCGACATCGGGCGAAGGTGCGGAGACCTTGTGCACGAGGCGCTTGTAGTGGTTGTAGACCGCCACCGACAGAACCCGCTTCGCGTACTCTTGACCCACGACATACATGTCGAGAAATTCTTTGATCTCTTTCGGCTTAGGGACTTCGGTCAGGAACTCCTGCGTCACCTTCTGTTCTTCTTCGTCGAGTATCTGGCTGCATATTCGAACGCACTCATCGCATATGTTGACGCCAGGACCAGCGATCATCTTGCGGACATACGACGAACTTTTTCCGCAGAATGAACAGAATGTTTCCTGTTCCAGATCAAATTGTCTATTTCTTGCCATGCTTGCGTGGCTCCATAATCGTATCGACGATACCATAGTCGAGCGCTTCCCGAGAACTCATGTAAAAATCGCGCTCCATGTCTTGGGCGACCTTCTCGAGCGGCTGTCCTGAGTGGAGGGCAAAATATTCGATGGTCAACTTCTTCAGGCGGATTATCTCACGGGCCTGAAGGCTGATATCGGCCGCTTGTCCAGAGACTCCTCCCCAGGGCTGATGTATCAGAATCCTCGAAGAGGGCAGGGCAGAGCGCTTCCCATGAGTTCCGGCGGCCAGAAGCAATGCGGCCATGCTCGACGCCTGCCCGATGCAGATAGTCTGCACCTCGGGCTTTATGTACTGAATCGTATCATAGATTGCGAGGCCTGCAGTCACCATCCCGCCGGGGCTGTTGATGTAGATCGAAATATCGCGCGAAGGATCCTGTGACTCCAAAAACAAGAGCTGAGCTATCACCAGGTCCGCGGTGAGATCGTTGATCTCCCCGTCTATAAAGACAATACGGTCCTTAAGAAGCCTGGAATAGATATCGTAGGACCGTTCTCCAATACCCGTCTGTTCGATGACGATGGGGACCAGATTGCTCATATGTTCAGCCATGCCTATTTCCTTTACACCGGTAAACGTGCGCAGCTGCCAGGCACAAAACACGGCGGCCGCTCATTCGAATTTAATCATTTTGCCTCATAAAGTCCAAATAGGCGACGGGCCCGGTTTCTTTTACGACCGCAGACGACAGCACCGCATCGAAGAACTTTCGCGTCTTGATGTCGTCTTTAATATAGTCGATCGTGCCGTGTTTTTCATACTCCGCCTTGATTTCCGCAGGGCTCATCGTCGTGCGGGAGGCTTCCTTCGCAATTTCGGCATCAACCTCTTCGTCGGTTGCCGAGTAGGCTCCGGCCTCGATCAGTTTGTCGAGGAGCACTCTACTTGCCAGCGCCTTTTCTGCGAGCGGTTTCCACTCCTGCAGCAGCTGATCCCGAGTTTTCCCGGAGAGAGAAAGGAACATCTCCATGCGCTCGTCCTTATCCACGCCCATCTGCTGTTTCAGAGACTGCCAGCGCATTGCGAGCTCGGCAGCGAGCATCGACGATGGGATCGATATTTTTGTCCTCTTCAAGAGTTCGTCGACAATGGCGTTCTCCTTTGTCCTGCGAAGCTTCGCCTCGAGAGATTCGGAGAGCTGGGAACGCACTGCAGCCTTGAGGTCTTCTAGCGTCTTGTATTTTTCCGACACGTCCTGCGCGAGCTCATCATCGAGCTCGGGCAAATCCTGCTTCTTGACCTTGGTCACCTTGACCTTAATGGTGACGGTCTTTGAGGCATATTCGGAAAATTCATAATCGGCCGGGAAGGTCTTGGAAAAGGTCTTCTCATCGCCTGCCTTGAGTCCGACGATCTCATCGTCGAATTTGTAGATATTCATGTGCTTGCCGAGCTCAAAAGAGAAATCCTGGCGGCCGGTGCCAGGCACGTCGCTTCCATCTTCCTCAATTTCAGAGAAATCGACGGTGACGATATCCCCCATCTCGGCAGGTCCATCCTTTTCCACCACGATGGCGTTGCGCTGACGGATGTCTTCGAGCTCTCGGGCGACATCCTCGTCGGAAATCGCCACGCTGGGCACTTCGATTTCAATGCCCTCCAAGGAGGGAAGTTCGAAGGAAGGATAGACGTCATAGCTGACGCTGAACACAAAATCGGCGTCGAGTTCGAAGGCAGGTTCACCGTCCAGGGCTGGTGGGGCGTAGGCCAAGGGCTGCCGTGCGACATCCTTGAGCCCGGCTTCCACCGCCTTTTCGATGACGCGGCTCATCGCCTCCATCTTCAGCGAAGGACCGAATTTCCGCTCCAAGACCGAAACGGGGACATGGCCTTTTCTGAAGCCATCGATGCGGGCCTCCCTCGCATATTCGTTCATCATCGCGTCGTACTCTGCGCGCACGTCACGGGCAGGGACAGTGAGCGTCATGCGCACTCTCGAAGGCTCGAGTTCTTCGATTTTCTTGTCTACGATTTCCATGGAATCCTCTGTCGTTACTCATAAGAATTAGAGATGAAAGCCCGCAATACCGCGTGCAAAAAAAGAGGCGATTCGGCCAGGTTTCCGAATCGCCTGTTGTAAGAGCGGGAAACGGGAGTCGGACCCGCGACATCCACCTTGGCAAGGTGGCGCTCTACCACTGAGCTATTC
>JARKOY010000137.1 GCA_029975555.1 Spirochaetia bacterium
GGCGGCGGCCACCTATGCCCTGACCCGGGACGCGGCCGGCAACATCGCCACGCGCTCCGAGACCGTGGCCGGCGAAAGCCACGACTACGCCTACACGTACGACAACGTCGGCCGGCTGACCCAGGTGACCAAAGACGGCGCTGTGGTGGAGAGCTACGCCTACGCCGGCCCGGGGACCGGTCGCACGTCCGAAACCAACACCTTGCGCGGCCTGACCAATCGGGCCTATGCCTACGACAATGACGACCACCTGACCTCGGCTGGCGACGCCAGCTTCACCTACGACAAGGACGGGTTTCTGTCGTCCAAGACCGCAGGAGGCCAGACGACCGGCTACCAGTATTCGAGCCGTGGGGAGCTGCTGCGGGTGGACCTGCCTGACGGGACAGTGGTAGAGTACGTCCACGACCCGCTTGGCCGGCGCATCGCCAAGAAGGTCGGCGGGACAATCGTCGAGAAGTATTTGTGGCTGGGCCGCACCCAGTTGCTGGCCGTCTACGACGGCTCCGGTTCTTTGAAACAGCGCTTCGAGTACGCGGACGCCCGCCTACCCGTGGCCATGACGGCCGGCGGCACGCGGTATTACCTCGTATACGATCAGGTCGGATCGCTACGCGCGGTGACGGACGGCTCGGGGAGCGCGGTCAAGACCGTCGCCTACGACAGCTTCGGCAACGTCATCACCGACAGCAACAGCGCCTTCGCGGTGCCCTTCGGCTTCGCGGGCGGGCTTTTTGATAAAGATACCGGGCTGACGCGGTTTGGGTTTCGGGACTATGACGCCGACGTGGGAAGGTGGACGGCGAAAGATCCCATATTGTTTGAGGGTGGGGATACTGATCTGTATGGGTATGTGATTAATGATCCGATGAACGGGGTGGATCCAGAAGGGAATTTTGTCGCTGTTTTGGCCGCGCCGGCAGTTGCTCAGGCCATCGCGGGGGCGGTAACAGGAGCCTTGATAGGCTCAACCGCAGGGCAAATACTAAGCAATACTTTTTTTGCAAAAGCACCAGATAATGCATTTGACCCCAATGGATCTAAAGCTCCAGGAAAGCCTGGCGAAGCAGAAGGATTTAAAGATCCCAAGGGGGGAGAGAATTGGACACGAAATCCTAATCCAGGAAGAGGCGGTTCAAGTCACGGCTGGGAAGACGATAAAGGAGATGTATGGTGTCCAACGGGTAAAGGCGGACGAGCACATGGAAACCCGCATTGGGATGTGGAATCACCAGGCGGTGGTTATAGAAATGTATATCCAAAGAACTAACAGAGAATCACATGAAAAACATACAGATAATAGACGGCGCGTTAAATGCTGTGTATGATATATTCGCAGCGACTGACGATGAGTTTGATTTAATATTCAAGAACGATACAGATATCGCTTTTATTGATGAGGTGTACAAGGGGGGAGATGAAGAAGTGCTAGATATAGCGTTCGATAATATATGGAAAAGGCGAGTCAGAAAAAGAGATGCTATGGGTATTCATGGGATAATATTCTACGAGTTAGATCACAAAAAAGTCTATTACCCGACGCGACGAGACGAAGAAGCAATAAACCCTGATGGAACAAAGTTGAGATAAATAGGATTGTTCTAGTTCTCTTTTTTCATCAATTCATCGAGGACACGTCTGGCAACGTGGCCTCGGTCACCGATCCGCGCAATCTGACCACCAGCTTCGCCTATGACGAGCTGGGCCGGCGCACGGCCATTTACCGGCCGGACAACTCGGTCGTGTGGTTTGCCTACAACAAGATGGGCAACATGACCGTGCTGACCACGCCGGGGGGCGTCGCCCACGACTTCGAATACAATGCCGTCAACCGGAATTCGGCCTATGACACGCCGCTTTCGGGCTCCTACGTCTACAGCTACGACCGCGACCGGCGTCTGACCAAGCTCACCTTCCCCTCGGGCAAGGTCATCTCGCGCGCCTTCCAGGACGCCCAACTGGCTTCGGTGACCACACCGGAATACACGGTCAACTACACGTACGAACCGTGCGGTTCCACGGTGAAAAGCCTGTCTTCGGGCACGGAGAGCGTCACCTACGGCCACGACGGGCCACTTGTCACCTCGGTCGCCCAGTCCGGCACGTTGGCTCAGACCGTCAGCTTCGCCTACAACAGCGATTTCAAGGTCAAGACGCTGACCTACGCCGGGTCGGCCAATGCTTTTACCTACGACAACGACGACTTGCTCACCGGCTCGGGCGGCTACTCCATTGGCCGCGACAGCCGGAACGGGCTGCCGATTTCGGTTGCCGGCAACGATCTCAGCGAGAGCCGGACCTTCAACCAGTACGGCGAGCTGGACGGCTGGACGGTGACCGTGGGCGGCCAGGCGGCGGCCACCTATGCCCTGACCCGGGACGCGGCCGGCAACATCGCCACGCGCTCCGAG
>JARKOY010000139.1 GCA_029975555.1 Spirochaetia bacterium
AGGGAGGCAGGAAAAGCGCCGCCGGGTCTGTTCGGCGGCGCCTGGAGGGGTTGAGGAACGGACAGGCTGACGGATGGTTATCTGCCCAACCCGGACCCGATCCTGTTTCAATCCTCGCCCGTCTCGAAGGACGGGCGCTACCACGGCGTTTGACGGTGGTATTTGTGGCATCGAGTTTCAATCCTCGCTCGTCTCGAAGGACGGGCGCTACTCTGGCTCGTGCCCTACAAACAAGTTGTTCCCTGGTTTCAATCCTCGCCCGTCTCGAAGGACGGGCGCTACTAGTTGTATCTGCCTCATAACATGCTCCTGTGTCGTTTCAATCCTCGCCCGTCTCGAAGGACGGGCGCTACGTTGGGGTTTTCTCCGTTGATCCCAAAGACCAGCTAGTTTCAATCCTCGCCCGTCTCGAAGGACGGGCGCTACAGTGTGCTCCTCCTGACTTGGTTTTACATATCAGGTTTCAATCCTCGCCCGTCTCGAAGGACGGGCGCTACGAGCTATGGTGAGGCTGAGCGGATGCTGGGGGAAGTTTCAATCCTCGCCCGTCTCGAAGGACGGGCGCTACCTTGTACAATTTCTCTCTACCAGACACACTTACAGTTTCAATCCTCGCCCGTCTCGAAGGACGGGCGCTACCGCTGTGCTTGTACCCTGCCCTGACCTCCGTCATGTTTCAATCCTCGCCCGTCTCGAAGGACGGGCGCTACGTTGAACGGCGCGATTTGCACGACCGGCAGCAGGCGTTTCAATCCTCGCCCGTCTCGAAGGACGGGCGCTACGGTGGTTTCGTGTCGGAACGTCTTGGCCTGGCCTTGTTTCAATCCTCGCCCGTCTCGAAGGACGGGCGCTACCTTAGCATGGGAGGGCGTCATGTCGGAAGAAAATTTGTTTCAATCCTCGCCCGTCTCGAAGGACGGGCGCTACGAGGCCAACTTTGTTCAGCATCTGGTTGGACACGTTTCAATCCTCGCCCGTCTCGAAGGACGGGCGCTACACACCCTGCAAGGATTCTTGGAAAAAACCAAGGACGTTTCAATCCTCGCCCGTCTCGAAGGACGGGCGCTACGGCTCTTTCTGTACATACTCACCTGCCCGCACGGGTTTCAATCCTCGCCCGTCTCGAAGGACGGGCGCTACCATTGTCTGGATGGGAGGCACTGCTGGAGGAGAAGTTTCAATCCTCGCCCGTCTCGAAGGACGGGCGCTACGATCAGGACGTGTGGGAGTGGCAAGGCAGGGAAAGTTTCAATCCTCGCCCGTCTCGAAGGACGGGCGCTACGGACGCTGATGACCGTCACCGAGATTGTGCAGACCATGTTTCAATCCTCGCCCGTCTCGAAGGACGGGCGCTACAGTCTTCATTTTTTCACGACAGTTTCCAGCAAGTTACATCCCCGTTTTCGCGAAACGGGTGATAAAGTGCCTGAGGAGAGCAGGCAACTCGATTTTCTTCGCAGAAAATCAAATGTAAGCAACATGATAGGCATGCGCGAA
>JARKOY010000171.1 GCA_029975555.1 Spirochaetia bacterium
ATACAAGTGCTGCTAATGTGGTTCTTGCGTCAGAGTATGACAGACATTTGCTCTGGATCTGGTGGAGACCTGGCTTTAGATTTCCGCTGACTGTAAATAGTGAGGCATCTGCAACAAGATATGTAAGGTGGGAGCGCTAGAGGTCGAGTCATGAATTGCGATGTTTTAGTGGTTGGAGCGGGCCCGGGTTGCTCCTTGGACGCTAAAACGGCATCAGCAGCCGGCCTGAATGTGGTCATGCTGGAGAAGCGTCAGGAGATCGGCGATCCTGTTCGCTGCGCTGAGGGGGTGGGCAAGAGGGCCTTATGCAAGATGGTCAAGCCAGAGCCGGAGTGGATCGCCTCTGAGGTAAAAGGCGCCAAGATCTACTCTCCAGACGGAAGCAGCATAGTCATGTCCGAGGACCGGAGCGGGAGCGAGGTTGGCTACGTTCTGGAGAGAAAGGTCTTCGACCGGGCTCTGGCTATGCAAGCCGCCCGCGCCGGGGCCCGAGTGCTGGTCAAGACTCGCGCTGCCAGCCTTCTAATGAATGATGGCGTTCCTTTTGGCGTTAATGCCATTCAAGTGGGAGATCCTCTGAAAATCGAAGCCCCGATCATCATCGGTGCGGATGGCGTAGAGTCAAAGGTGGGCCGCTGGGCAGGAATTGACACCACGCTCAACCTCAAGGACATTGAATCCTGCGCCCAGTTTCTGGTCTTGGATCCGGGAATCGATGAGGAATACACCAAGTTCTACTTGGGAAACAGCATTGCTCCTTCAGGGTACGCCTGGTCCTTTCCCAAAGGGGAGAAGCTGGCCAACGTCGGCCTGGGAGTTCTTGGAAGCCGATCCAGGCCCGGCGAAGCCATCCGTCTGCTGCGGGAATTTACAAAAAAGCACTTTCCCAATGGCAAGATAGTGGAGATGGTGGTGGGCGGAGATCCCTGCTCCGGGCCCATCCAGTCGGCCACTGCTGACGGCGTTATGCTGGTCGGAGATGCCGCCCGCCCGACCGATCCACTGACTGGAGGGGGGATTCTCAATGCCATGGAGGCAGGAGTCATCGCCGGAGAGGTAGCAGCAAAAGCAATTGCCGCAGGCAACGTCGCGAGAGAGGGGCTTCGAGAGTATGAGGACCGCTGGCGAGAGGGCATAGGCAGGCACCTGGCTCGCAGCCTGGAGTTCAAGGAGTTCTTCGTAAAGCTGACCGACAAAGATCTCAATATGCTGATCGGTTCCCTGGCAAAGGAGGACATATCCAAATTGGATCTGCCTGG
>JARKOY010000172.1 GCA_029975555.1 Spirochaetia bacterium
CTTCCTCGAAAAACACTTGAGCGTTATCGAGGCAAAGGACAACATTTTTTGCCGTATATGCCTCGTTTAGAATTTGCGTGACAAGACCTTCGAGCTCGCCACGACCATTCGCCACGCTAATGAGCGACGTTGCGTCAAGCAAGAATACCTGCTGATAGAGAAGCGAGTTTGGCACTTTTTCATGCCCGTCAATCAACATTTCGGCAAAAGCGGCAACAATAGTGCTCTTGCCTGCGCCATTCGGTCCAACCAGCGAGATATTTTGCCGCCCGCCTGAGCTAAAAGTAGCGAGCAGCCGATCGAGCGGCTCTTTATGCACGTCGGTTTTCGTTAAAATTGTCCCGCCGCTCACCTGCTGGCTAATATTTTGCCCGAACCTCGTCAAAATGGGAGTATACCCGAACGACCAATCTCGTGCGATACCGCCAGTTCGCAAAGGTTTCTCGGCATAGCGATTAATAAGCCACTTAATACGTTCATACCAGCGAATACCTCGATCGACATCCACCATTTCAAGGCGCAAACTAGCAAGCAAGGCTTCGTATTCGGGAAACTGCTCTATGATTGCCGCCGCGAGTACGGCACCTGTTATCTTCGGGCTATTCGTTCTCTCTTGAACGCGGATTGCCGCTTCCCATAAGGCACTCGTGTCATTCGGATCCTCGCTTGCGATATTGACGAGAAATGTTCCGCTAATACCCTCCCTTACGGCTAAGAATTGACCCGCACGTACGCTACCGACAACTTCCGCGATTTGGCGCGGCGACGGCGAACGCGGCAACCGGCCCAGCACATCGGACGCCAAAACATCGTCAATTGTTCTTGCGGGAAGTCGAGCAGGTAGGCTCAGAAGATCGCCCCGCCACCAAATGGCAATCATCGCGAGTGGACCGGCGAAGCTCGCCGCCAGCCAGCCGAGGGGATTATCCTCGAGTAGGAGAACTATACCGCCAAGTATAGATAACGCGATGAGCAGGTAGACGACAATAAGCCACGCGCCGCGAAATCGTTCGGCAAAGCGCGCTTTCTGCGCCCTTAAACTGCCATATTGCAATACCGGCTTCATAGAGTCACTCCCATCATCCACAGCGCTACGCCCGCACACGGAGTAAGGG
>JARKOY010000174.1 GCA_029975555.1 Spirochaetia bacterium
TTCTCTCGCCTGTCCCTCGATCCCCTGGATGAAAAGTTCTGGAAACGCCGCTTCCCTACCCCTTTAAAAATATCTCCAGAATATCTGCCTCGCTATGCCCTCGCTTAACCATCCCCTCTGCAGGCTTCGGAACACTATGTATTCCTTGACCCTTTGTAAGAACGAAAGTATTCTTAAGACATGTCTGGAAACATCCTCGCCGCGTTCTTGGGTTCAAAGAAAGAAAAAGACATCAAGGCTGTCTTACCCATATTGCACAGGATCAATGCACTTGAGCAGTGGGCAATTTCGCTCTCAGATGCCGAATTTCCCGCAATGACGCACACATTTAAGGAACGTCTCGCCAAGGGGGAGACGCTCGACGACCTGTTGCCCCAGGCCTTCGCCTTGGTCCGAGAGGCGGCCAGGCGCAAGCTCGGAGAACGGCCTTTCGACGTTCAGTTGATCGGCGGAATCGTGCTGCATCAGGGCAAAATCGTGGAGATGAAGACGGGCGAGGGCAAGACGCTCGCATCGGTCGCCGCAGTGTATCTCAATGCACTGACAGGAGAAGGTGTCCACGTCATTACGGTCAACGACTACCTCGCAGAGCGCGACAGTCAGTGGATGGGGCAGATATATAAATTTTTAGGGCTTTCGGTCGGCTGTATTCTCTCCTCAATGGACAACGCGGCCAGAAAAATATCATATTCCTGCGACATCACCTACGGCACAAACAATGAGTTTGGCTTTGACTACCTCCGCGACAACATGGTCTGGTCCCTGGACCAAAAGGTTCAGCGGGGCCACGCCTACTGCATCATCGATGAAATAGACTCCATCCTCATCGATGAAGCCCGTACGCCGCTCATCATTTCCGGCCCGGCGGACGACGACACCTACAAGGTCAACGAAGTCAACCGCCTGGCCATGTCGCTCGTCGAAGTGAAAAAAAATCCGCAGACTGGGGAATATCCTGACGAGACCAAGGGAGAGGTGCCCGAGGGAGACTTCAAGATCGACGAAAAATCGAAGCGCGTGATGTTCACGAGCGAAGGCATGAACCACATAGAATCGCTCCTTCAGAAACGCGGGCTCATCAAAGGAAGCCTCTTCGAGCCGGAAAATTTTGAGTTTGTCCACTACTTTACGCAGGCGGTGCGGGCCCAGCACCTCTTCAGCAAGGATGTCGATTACGTCGTGCAAGACAATCAGGTGCAGATCGTCGATGAGTTCACCGGTCGCATCCTTCACGGCAGACGCTATTCTGACGGCCTCCACGAGGCGATCGAGGCCAAAGAACGAATAAAGATAGCGCGGCGCAACCGCACGCTGGCCACGATCACCTTTCAAAATTACTTTAGGTTGTATAAAAAACTAGCCGGAATGACAGGAACTGCTGACACGGAGGCAGAAGAGTTTAATAAAATATATAATCTCGATGTCGTGGTTGTCCCTACCAACCGGCCCGTCGTCCGCACCGACGAGAATGATCTTGTCTACCTCAACGAATCCGAAAAGTTCGACGCGATTCTGAATGAGATAAAGACGCTCCACGCCAGGGGGCAGCCCATTCTGGTCGGCACGGTATCGATCGAAAAATCGGAAAAACTGTCGGCCCTGCTTCTGCGCAACGGCATCAAACATGAAGTGTTGAACGCCAAGAACCACGCGCGCGAGGCATTGATCATCGCGGAGGCCGGTGCCAAGGGTGCTGTCACGATAGCGACCAACATGGCTGGCCGAGGTACCGACATTAAACTCGGTGGCAACCCTGAATTCCGCGCCAGACGGAAGGCTGGGACAGATGCTTCCGAAGAAAAATACAGGGAAGCTCTGGCACTCGAATACGAACGATGGGCGCGCGACTACGAGGAAGTCAGGAGTCTTGGAGGACTCTGCGTCATAGGCACGGAGCGCCACGAATCGAGGCGGATCGACAATCAGCTGAGGGGACGAAGCGGCCGCCAAGGCGACCCTGGCCGCTCGATATTCTTTATTTCCCTCGACGACGATCTCATGCGCCTCTTTGGCGGCGAGAATTTTAAACAGCTCATGGCGAAGGCGGGCATGAAGCCGGGAGAGCCCATCTACCACCCTCTTCTCAGCAAATCCATCGAAAGTGCACAGAAAAAAGTAGAACAGAGAAACTTCGAAATTCGAAAACACCTGTTGGAGTACGACGATGTACTCAACAAGCAGCGGAATTTCATCTACGAACAGCGGAACTCGATACTCGCCGACACCAACCTCATCCAGAGAGTGAGGGATGCGGCCGACGAGATGCTCGAGGACCAACTCGAAACCCTCGCCCAGGCCATCAAAGACAGCCCCGGCAAGGCGATCCCTGATTTTTCATCTTGGCTCTTCGGCACCTTCGGCATCGATCTTCCGGCGACAAAGGTGGCCGAGCTCTATCGATCCGGCAGCCTGAAGTCGGAAGTGCAGAAAATGCTCGATCTAGACCTCGATACAAAAGCGGAAGCGGCGGGAGTCGAGCGCCTCAACTTCTTCATCCGTTTTTCCTATCTGCAGGAGATCGATGAAAAGTGGCTCGATCACCTCGAATCCATGGAAGCCTTGAGGGAGGCCGTCTATCTACGGAGCTATGCGCAGAAGAATCCTCTCCTCGAATACAAACTTGAAGGTTCCGATATATTCGAGTCCCTCATCCTCTCGATTCGCCACAACATCGCATCCAAGGTCTTCCGTGTAAAAATAAAGGAAAACGTCCAGGCCACGGGCGCTCAAACGCCAGTGTCTTCCAGAATTGAGACGGCACAGACGAGCCACCAGTCGGTGGGAACTTTTGCAGGAGAAGCCGCCGCAGCGCCTAAAGAGTCGGCGATAGCGGCTGCCGCCGCCCCCGCTTCGGCCACGGTCGTGCGCCAAGGCCAGAAGATCGGCCGCAACGATCCGTGTCCCTGCGGTTCGGGGAAAAAATACAAGTATTGTCACGGCCGATGACGGAATGAACAAGATGGAGCGCTGAGGATGTCGCTCAACTGCGAGGAGATCGACCGTATTCTTTCAGAGGCTCCGCTTGACGGAACCAAGATACAGAATGTCTATCAGCCTTCGTTCGATTCTCTTGTGCTGGAGCTCTATGGCCACGGAAAGCTCACTTATTATCTCATCAGCATCGCTCACAACGCGTGCAGGCTCCATCCACTCAGCGCTCCACCTCCCCGAAATGAGCGGCCGCTGCGCTTTATGGAATGCCTGCGCTCCCGAATACGGGGAGGCACCATCCTCCATGCGGCACAGATTGCGAAAGATCGCATCATAAAGATTGAAATCGCGAGGGCAGACGAAGATGGCCTTCCGACACGGCTCTACCTCTATGCACGGCTCTGGAGCGGTGCAGGAAACGTGCTCCTCGTGTCGAATGAAGGCACCATCATCGACGCGCTCCGCCGCCTTCCTTCCAGAAACGAAGTCTCCGGTGCGCCTTTTTCTCCACCGCTCCCCCGCGATGCTCAAGGTACCCAACCGCAGTACGCCGTCCGCGACATCGCTGGAACTGGTCCTTTCTGGCAGCGTGTCGAGCGGTATTACGCGCAGTCGAACGGCCTACTCTCCCGCGAGACGCTGATAGCCCAGGCGCGAGAGATCTTTGAGCGCAAAAAGGGTGCCCTGGAGAACAGACTCTCGGTTCTTGTGTCTAAACAGAAAGAGTATTCACAGGCGGAGCGCTTTCGCCAAATAGGAGACATTCTCATCGCCGGCTATGAGGTCGAGACGCAGGGCACAAAGACCTTTGCCCGCACCTTCGACTTCTATGAGAACAGAGAGCTGCTCGTCGAGATCGACCCGAAGGCCAGCCCTGCCCAAAATGCCACGACATACTACGAAAAATACCACAAAGCAAAGCATGGAATTGAAGAAATGGACGCGGAGATTCACCGCTGCGAAGCCTCCATCAGGCAGCTTGAATCCTGGCTCGCGCAGATCGAGGCAGAAACGGATCCTCTTGTCATCGCCCGAATTCTGCGCAAGGGCGGAGCCGCACGGAGCAAAGAGAAGCCCCGTTATCCTTGCCAATATCTGGAATATAGGGGATGGACAATCCTCATAGGGAGATCAGGCAAAGAGAACGACGAGCTGCTGCGGCATATCGTGCGAGGCTCTGATCTCTGGCTGCACGCAAGAGACTACGCCGGCTCTTATGTGTTCATAAGAGCGCAGAAAAACAAATCCATTCCGCCCGAAGTGCTCCTGGCGGCAGCCCGGCTTGCCATCTATTATTCCAAGGCCCGAAAAAACCTGGGCGGAGACGTCCACGCGACCTTCGTCAAGAACCTCCGGAGGGTTAAGGGGGGACCTGTCGGCCTGGTGGTTCCATATTTCGAGAAAAATTTATATATTACCTTTACAGAGGCCCAAATCCGTGAGCTTCTCGAAGAGAATCGACGAGAGGAGGAGACACTATGAGGCGCTTCATGGTCATTTTTACAACATTTCTATGTATTGTAAATATATCCATGGCAACTGCCGTCCCAAGCGACACCGTAACCATCTCGGTGCTCAAGGGGCCTTCCGGCCTCAGCGGCGCATGGATGATGAGCGAGCTTTCCCGAACGAGTCCTGGAGAGTTCAGGTTCATCACCGCCTCGAGCGCAGACATGGTCGTGGCGAAGCTCCTGAACGGCGAAATCGATGCCGGCGTGTTGCCTGTGAACGTTGCGGCCAAGCTCTACAACGCCGGGGTCCCTCTCCAGGCACTTGCTGTGGTAGGCAATGGGATGGTGAAATTTCTGACCACCGACCCCGCGATAGCGGACCTCCAAGACCTCAGAGGCAAAACGGTCTATGTGGCGGGGCAGAAGGCAACTCCCGACTACCTGTTCCAGTATCTCTGCGCCCAAAAGGGCTTGATCGCTGGGAAAGATTATGTGCCCGTCTACAGTCTCGCCTATCCAGAGATTGCCGCGGGTCTGGCGAGCGGTAAGATTGCATACGCCGTATTGCCAGAGCCCTTCGCCACTCAGGCGCTTCAGAAGAATCGAGCCATAAGGACGCCGATCGACCTCACCAAAGAGTGGCGGGCTGCGACTGGACAGAACGACTACCCGATGTCCCTCTTCGTTGTCCAGAAGGCTCTCGTCGAATCGTCCCCGGACAAAGTCAGAATACTCCTCGATTCCTACCGAGCATCTATTCAGAGAGCCATCCAGGACCCTGCGGGCACAGGAAAGCTCGCAGAGAGCCTGGACCTGGGGGTGTCGGCCCAAGTGGCGACGATGGCAATTCCTCTCTCCAACTTTGTCTTCGTTGAAGCCATCCGCGCCGTTCCCAACATCGAGGCACTGCTGTCGGTATTTTTGCAGTTCGACCCGGCGAGCATCGGCGGCGTCATACCGCCTTCTGCGTTCTATGCCAAGATCCAATAGCGTACAACCACAGCCGCTCTTGTGGCGGCTTTTGGGGGTGGCCGCATTCCTCGCAGTCTGGCAGTTGGCGGCAGCCCTCGTCAAAAGTAACCTAATCCTCCCTCGGCCGTGGGAAGCGGGCCTTGCCCTGTGGCATTTGCTGGGCGGGGCAGGATTTTGGGGTGCTGTGGCAGGCACCATGCTGCGCGTCTTGGAAGCGTTCGCATTCAGCCTCTGTTTTGGCCTTGGAAGCGGTGCGCTGAGCGGTTTTTATCCTGAGGTGAAGGCCTTCATGAGTCCTTTCATTACGGGGGTAAGGGCTACTCCTGTCTTGGCCCTCATTCTGCTCGCGATGTTCTGGTTCCCGTCGACGCAGGTTCCCGTCTTCAGCGCCGTTCTCATGGCCTTCCCTGTCATCTACACGTCGGCCGAAACAGGGGGTCACGCCGCGGAGCAAAGACTTGTCCAGATGGCGGAGCTCTTCCATGTGCCAAAGACAACGATTTTCTGGAGGCTCCGTGTGCCATCTGCACTTCCCTATCTGTTTTCCGGGGCAAAGAATGCACTGGGCCTGTCGTGGAAGGTCGTCGTCGCCGGCGAAGTCCTGGCGCAGCCCCGGATGGCCCTCGGCACCGGCATGCAGGATGCTAGACTCTCGCTCGAAACGCCGACCGTCTTTGCCTGGGCTATTACGACCATACTGCTCTGTGGGCTCACCGAATATTTTTTTGGACTTTTGGCAACCAAGCTCAGCGCCAAATTTCGGCAGATGGAGGAAGCGCCAGATAGGCGAGGCGAGCAATGAGTCTCTCCGTGAAAAATCTTCAAAAAAGTTTCGGTTCGCTGCATGTGCTCCAAGATGTAAGCTTCGAGATGGAGGACTCCTCAATTGTCGCAATTCTTGGTCCGAGCGGCTGTGGAAAGACCACTATCCTGAACATCTTGTCAGGGATCATGCGCGCAGACTCAGGAGATCTCGCCGGCTTTGAAGGCAAACGTTTTTCGTACTGCTTTCAGGAGCCGAGGCTCCTTGGCTGGCTCAGCGCCGAAGACAATCTGCGCTTTGCGCTGTCTTCTCTTCTTCGATTCCGCAAGGAGTCCTCAAGCCTGGAGTGGCGCATCGAGCGCTTTTTGCGTGAGTCTGGCCTCTTCGAATTCAAGGGGTACAGACCAAACCAGCTCTCGGGTGGAATGCAAAAACGCCTTGCCCTGGCGAGGGCATTCGCGTTCCCTTCCGACATACTGCTGCTCGATGAGGCTTTCTCCGCAGTGGACCTCAGGCAGAAAATCGAGCTCATGCGCGCATTCCTCCGCCTGTGGGCCGACGAAAAACCGACGGTGATCATCGTCTCGCACGATATTCACGACGCGCTTTTTCTTGCGGATCAAGTCGTGGTTCTAAGTCAGCGCCCCGCCCGCGTCGAAGGAAGTCTGCACATCGACCTTCCCCACGAGAAAAGGACCTTTGCCTCTCCAGAGCTTTCGAGGTTCGAGGTGGAACTTTACCGGCTCTTGGGCTTCGATCATCTCGACAATCCCGTACCGCGCTGCTGAAAAAGGCCGGCGCACGTCAATGTGTCTGTACAGGCTTCGAGGAGCGCTCGGGCATCAAAGGGTTTATACAAGAGATGAACGCCCTGGGGAAGATCGAGCTCGTGGGATTCGTAGCCCGTCATGAAGAGACAGGCGGCAATCCGGCCGTCCCTCTGCAACCTCTCCCAGAGCTCCGTCCCATACATGCCCGGCAAAACGACATCAGCAATCATCAAATCGAATTCCAAGCGTTCGGCGAGCAAGAAGGCCTCGCCCGCATTGATGCAGGTTTCAACGCTCGCCCCTACGCGCCTGAGGACTCGTGCGCACGATTCAAGGATCGATGCATCATCGTCGACGATGAGGATGCGCGTATGCTCCAGCACGTTTGACAATGTGTCGCCCACAAGAGTCGACGTCGATATCCTTCGTTCCTTGGAACCGTTCAACGATGCGGGGTTCTGCAGGCGTGGAAGCCAGATACTGAACACGGTACCGCTGCCCACCTTGCTGTCCACCGTGATGTGCCCGCCATTCAGCTCAGTAAGGGATTTTACGATCGAGAGGCCGAGCCCCGTCCCTTTGTCGGCTTCCTTTGTGGTAAAAAATGGGTCAAAAATCTTTGTGATATCACGGGCATCTATACCGACGCCGTTGTCCTTCACCTGTATGAGAGCGTATTGGCCGCGTGGAGAGGCGTCATCTTCTTGAATGTCGAGTTGAATAAAGATGCGCGGATTCTCTGTCTTCTCCAGGGCATCCCTCGCATTGACTACAAGGTTGAGCAGAATCTGTTCGACGTGGCCCACATCGACGCTCGCGAACACCGGCTCTTCCGGCACCTCCAGCGACAATGAAATCCGTTCTGGGAGCAGCCTCTTAAATATTTTGCAGCCATCATTCAGGACATCTCTCAGGTCCACGGTGCTCGGCGCATACGACTTGGGACGAGAAAAGCCCAGAAGCTGCTTCGTCAACGCGGATGTCTTCTGGACTACTCTTTCGATGCCCTGAACATCTTCCTGCGCCGCGCTGTCCGGGGGCAACTCCATCTTCACCATCTCGAGGAACCCCAGCATCGAGGTCATAAAATTATTGAGGTCGTGCGCGACTCCGCCCGCCAACCTGCCGATGGCCTCCAATTTCTGAGACTGAAAGAGTTCTTCCCTCAAACGCTTGGACTCCGTAATATCGACAAACTCACAGAGAATATTGGCCTTGCCGGGCTCCTCCTGAAAAAAAGAAAAATTGCAGACGAGGTCCCGTTGACCTTGACCAACATCGCGCGTGCGAATCTCCTCCTGAAAGACCTGGTTGTGGTGGAGGCTGGCGAGAATCTCCGCCCATTGCTCCTCTTCCAAAAACATGTCCTGGATCTTTTTTATTTCCTCAGATGTGGCGAAATTCGATTCAAATGCTCTGTTGCGCTCCAGTATGGTACCTTCGGAGTCGACGACGCAGCGCGCGGAGAGGCTGTATGCAAATAAATTCCTATATCTGCGCTCGCTGTCCCTCAATTTCTTTTCCATGGAAGCGCGGTAGAGTGCGGCTTCGACGTTGGCGGTGAGTTCCCGCGATGAGAAGGGTTTTATCAGTATCCCGAGGGGCTCAGCCTCGCGCAGTTTTGCCAGGGAGCTCGATATCGTGTGGTCGCTGATGACAAGGCAATATATGCCGACTTCGCGGTGAATCCTTACCGCTCCATCGATGACCGACCGCTGATCATCTCCTATGTCCACAATGAGAAGCTCATAATCCAAACTTCTTGGCTCGCCGAGAATTTCATCGATACTGGAAAACACATCGACATCTGCAAGCTTCCCCCGTTCGATGCTCTTTGCGATATCGAGCGCAATAATGGGGTCCGGCTCCAAAACCGCGATTCTCGGCATAAATGCTGACCTCTTACTTTTTAAATGACTGTAGCACTTTCAGCAGGGAACTCCAACCTGATTGTACGCTCCAAATAACCGCTCTGTCGAGATTTCGTGGAGAATTCGAGGATGAGCCTCTTGTCTTTTCTGTTGAGCAGAAACCTGGTGATCTGTACGGCATCGCCTTCTCCGAGACCGATTTCGTCGGCAGCCTCAGCGGGGCAGACCCACTGCACCGTATAGAGGCCTTCAACCTTCTTCGAACTGCCGAGTTGCGTCAGTCTTGCCCCCAGTACACCTTCCAGAATGATGTTTTTCGGGATACTGTCCCACGCGGGAATAAGGGATGCTCCAGTCTCGGACCCAAGGCGCCGCAGCCTTCCGATGGGCTGAAAATCGCGCTGAGCTTCAATATAGCAAAGCGCATCTTTTGGAATGGATGTGAGCTGAAGCTGAATCGAGGCGATGTCCTTCGAGAGCTTGCCATTGATGGCCGTAAGGACGTCGCCCGCCCGGAAGGCGGCCAGAGACTGGTCGAGATCGGCGAGCACCAGAGGATTCTGCCCGCTGCCCTTGCCCAGCATGAGGCCCAACCGGGGATGCGTAGCCGCCTTCCCTTCAAATAAGGCTGGGAGCGAAGCGACGAGCCACTGCACAGGCAGCGCAAAATTTATGTTCTGAAAAGACGGCAGTCCTGCAAAGACCATGCCCACTAAAACGCCGCCCGCCGAAAAGAGCGGGCTTCCGGAATTGCCCTCGTTGACGGGAACATCGATCTGGGCAGCCTCTCCGTACGATATGATTTTCCTGCTCAATGAGCTCACAACGCCTGCAGTGACGCTGTTTTCAAGCCCCACAGGGGATCCTACCGCAAAAACCCTGTCTCCCGCCTGGAATTTCGTCGTCGCAGGCAAGAAGATTGTTCCCGGCGCCACCTCCTCCGACCTGATGAGCGCGAGGTCCATCTCCTCATCCCAGCCGATCACCTTGGCAGGCACCTTTATCTGAGGATTTTCCGAGGGACGGATGCTTACACGAGAATAGCCTTTATAGCTAGGATCTACTTCACTCTGGACCACATGATAATTCGTGAGGTAGAGCCCCTTCGATATCTGAAATGCAGTTCCTAGCACCCGGTCGGGGACGCTGTAGCCCGACTGTATTTTGAAGCCACGATCGACATACACCGTGACCACGCTGGAGACGGCACGAGCAAGCCAATCGTCTCCAGGGGCCTGCAGAGGCTCAGAGCCGCCGCTGCCTTTATTGGCGGCCAGGGCCGTGAACCACGCCTCAGCATCGGTATCCCCATGCTCCTTTGCCCGTTGTGCCCAGCGCTCGTAATAGCGCAACGGTTCTTGAATATCGATGATGGATGTCAAGCTGTCCGGCCAATCCTTGCCGGTGGACAGAGAGGCCAGCTCCGGCGCTGCCGCAAGCGCAGTGGAAAGAGATGCCTTGCCTGCCACATAGCCGTACCTCTGAAACCTCTCTTCGGCATCCAGGAAAATAAGCTGCAGCCTTGTCTCTGGCGCGCCGATCGAGAGAAGGTCATCAGAAAGCAAGGCCTTAAGCTCTTCATGTCGCGAAGCGTAGCGACATATTGAAGAGGCCGAAAAAGAAAGGCGGTTCGCCGTCACAATATCGTGGTCACGCAGTGCCCTCTTGAACGATGCGACGATGTTGTCCGACGAAGTCTTGAAGAGTGTCAGTGCCCGCTCTCCAATGACACTTCCTCTCAGAGGCCCACCTTTTTCTCTCTGTTTTTCAAAGATGTCCGAGAGAATCGCGATGCTCTGCTCCGGGTCTGTCTGTGAGAGCTCTTCAATGCGGCCGGCAACCGCCTCCGAGGGGGCGATGGTCGGGGGAGCTTCTTCGGGCGACGAGACACAGCCGTGCAGCACCACGGAGATGCCGCAAAAAGCACACAAGACCGCCGCTGAATATTTTTTTCTCATTTATTTCCTCAGCACCGTGCAGTCCCTTCCTCCAAAAGAATCTTTCCTTCAGGTAAGCCGAGCAGTTCCCTCACTTCCTTATCCTCGAGGGTCTCAATCTGCATCAGCCTGTCGGCGAGCTTGAGCAAGCGATCCTTCTCGCGCTTCAGAATAGTCATCGCCTTTTCCAGCGCAGAGTTGAGAATAGCCTGAATGGCGGCATCTATCTTCTGTGCCATCTGTTCTGAGTAGTCCTTGTGCTGTGCAATCTCGCGGCCGAGGAAGATCGGCTCCTCTTCTTCTCCTAAAGAGATGGGGCCAATGTCCTCCGCCATCCCCCACTCGCGGACCATCTTCCGCGCGATCTCTGTCGCCTGCTTGATATCCTGGGCTGTTCCGGTCGTGGTCTGGCCGTACACGATCTTCTCGGCCGCGTATCCTCCGTAGGAAATCACAATGCGGTCGTAGAGCCATCCGTACGTGCGCGAATATGTGTCCTTTTCAGGGAGAGAGAGCGCAAGCCCGAGGGCCCTCCCCCTCGGCACGATCGTCACCTTGTGCAGGGAATCCGAATTCGGCAGGAAATAATGCAGCAGCGCATGTCCGGACTCATGGATCGCGGTGGCACGCTTTTCTTCATCCGCGATGACCAGGCTCTTGCGGGCGACTCCCATCAGTATCTTGTCGCGGGCATCCTCAAAGTCGTCCATTTCGACAATCTCTTTATTTTTTCGGATCGCAAAGAGAGCCGCCTCGTTGACCATATTGGCCAGGTCGGCCCCTGAAGTGCCAGGGGTAGCCCGCGCGAGCTTCTCGATGTCCACGTTGCTGGAGACGGGAATTTTACTCATATGAATCTTAAGAATCTCTGCGCGCTCCTGAACGTCGGGCATGGCCACAACGACCTGACGGTCAAAACGTCCGGGCCTCAGAAGCGCGGGGTCGAGGACGTCGGGACGATTGGTCGCCGCAAGCACGATGACGCCGTCCTTTGTGTCGAATCCATCCATCTCCACGAGCATCTGGTTCAGCGTCTGCTCCCTCTCGTCGTGACCGCCGCCGAGCCCCGATCCGCGCGTCCGCCCTACCGCATCGAGCTCGTCGATGAAGATGATGCATGGGGCGTGTTTGCGCCCCTGTTCGAAGAGGTCGCGGACCCTGCTCGCGCCGACGCCTACGAACATTTCGACGAAATCGGAGCCTGACATATGGAAGAATGGGACGTTCGCCTCGCCGGCGGTCGCCTTTGCGATGAGCGTCTTTCCAGTGCCGGGCATGCCCACGAGGAGCACACCCTTCGGAATCTTTGCACCCATTTTGAGAAATTTTTTAGGGTTCTTCAGATAATCGACCACTTCCATAAGCTCATACTTGGCCTCTTTCTGGCCAGCGACATCGCTGAACGTGATCTTCTTGCCCGCGTCGTTGTAGAGCTTTGCTCGGCTCTTGCCAAAGCTGAAGGCCTTGTTGTTGCCCTGCATCTGCCGCATCATGATCCAGATGAGGATGAATCCAAAAACCCACGGAGTGAGCTCGAACAGTATCTGGAATGGACTTGCCCCACTGACCGAGCCGGTCACGCTTACACCCTTCTCCTCAAGTTTGGCCATGAGCTCCGAGTCAAAATACGGTATTTTTGTGGTGAACGGCATCTCCACCCCATTTTTCCCTCTCAAGGCCCCCTCGATGTCGCGCTGATCGATGATGCGTACAGACTTCACCTCGCCAAGATCGAGATAGGACAAGAACGAAGAATACGGTATCTCCCTCGAGTTCTCCCTTTGTCCAAACAACAGATAGACACCGAACAAGACTATCAGCGAAAAAAATACTGCGAGGGCCGCCCTGTTCCCCTTCGGCGCCGGAGGCAGCTCTCGTCGATTGTCATTCCTATCATCATTCTGATCAGACATTGATGGTATAATCTCCTTTCATTGAGAGAAAAATATATACTATTTCACAGTCTTCGCCCAGCGAGGGCTTCCGGCACAGGGCAGCAAGGTTCTGTCCTTTAGCACCTGCATGCAGGAGCACTGCCGCGATTCCATACTTGTCTTCGAGCACAGGGACCATGTACCTCGCGTGTGCCGGCACTCTGGCTTCTTGGAGAAGCGCATCGATTCTTTTGAGGCCCGCTTCCGTGTGCAGGGCATCCCCTTCCTTTCTGCTCCGAACAATGAAGGGAAAAACGAGGGACAGCGCGATACCGGCGTTTTCTGGAATCCCATCGCTGCCTCGTGCGCGAGCCACGATGAACCGAAAATCACCGCATTCGTATTCACCGGGGGCCTGCACCTTGAGAAAATACTGGTCTTCTTTATAGGAATCAAGCAAAAACGACGCGTTCCTGGCCTGTGGTGCCGAAGAGAACCGCGCCCTCCCCTTACACCGCAACAGCCCCTCGGAAAGGTCGAATTCGTATCCTCCTGCCTCTGTCTTGAGGGCCCCTGAGCTAATCGCCGCATCCAGGCCCCTAAGCGCATGATGGCCAAAACGATGCCCAATGCCAAGGTCGTGGAGAAACAATCGCAATATCCTCTGACGGACTGCTGCCGGCTCTCTTTTGAAGAGGTCGAGGTCGAGGGCAGGCTCTCCTCGGCACTCTCTCTGTATTGCCACCATGCACCCCTTCGCAACGCTGCGCAGAGATGCCTCTGCCTCGCCTATCTGTGAGGCATACCCCATGACTGCGCGTTTCCACGAAGGAAACTGGCCGTCCAAGTGAGGAATGAGCATGTGGCGCACCCTGTTGCGGAGAAACACTGTGTCGTCGTTCGTGGAATCCTCCGACCAACGAAGGCCTTGTTCTTCGGCGTAATCGCGCAGCGCTCGCCGCTCTATCTGCAGAAGGGGACGCAGCACACGGAGATTGGAACCATTGACAAGAATCCTCGACGGGGTAATGCCCGCGAGGGAACTCAGCATCCCTCCCCGCAAAAGCCGCATGAGAAATGTCTCGACCTGATCGTCCGCATGATGGGCCGTGAGGATGGTGGAAATGCCCCATCGCCGGGCGGTTCGGATGAGCGCACAATACCTAAAATGGCGCGCGGCGGCCTCGATGCCGCACTTCGCCCGTTTTGCATACCCTGCAATCGCCCCTTCCCTGATCTGCACCAGCGTGAGCCGGACTCTCTTCGTCCGGCACGCCTCCTTTATCAGCGACACCTCTCTTTCGAGCTCTTCCTTGGGCCTGAGGTTGTGGCACACATAGACGGCCCTCAGATTCTCGCTCCCCCGGATCCTCACGACTAAGTCGAGCAACACCGTCGAGTCGAGGCCACCGGAAAAGGCGACAATGACAGGCTGTTCACGATCGAGGCCAAGGCGGAAAAGGGCCTCCTTGACGACAGTTTCCAAAGTTTTCATAGGGTAGACCTCAGCCCCACCGGGACCGCGCTAAAAACAAAGAATCCAGCTCTCCAGTCTCTACGAGACTGAAAAACCGGATTCCTGCACGACGACGAACAAAGATGAAAATTATTTTTGTGCAGCCTCACTTGTCCCTTCTGCTGCCGCTTCTTCAGCAGACGCGCTCCCTTCTGCCGCAGCGACCTCGGCCCCAGCGGGTTTCTCCACCGCCTCAGCGCGCGCAAACTTGATGATCGCGATGACGGTCTCGGGATTGGTGAGCAATTTTACCCCGTGGGGTATTGAAATGTCTCGAAGATGCAGCGCATGGTTCGCCTCGAGTCCGGAAATGTCCACCTCAATCTTCTCGGGCAGAGCATCTGGGTCACATTCCACTTCAATGTCGTGAATTGCGTGTTCAAGAATGCCGCCCTCTCGGACGCCCTTCGCGATGCCGACAAGGTGAAGGGGAACCTTGACGTGTAACTTCTGGCCGCGTTCAACGAGGTTGAAGTCGATGTGCAGAATCTTACCGGAAAGAGTCTCTTTCTGAACCTCTTTCATCAGGGCTGGGTATTTTTTCCCATCAAGATTCAGGTCGATGATCATGCTCTCGGTGATGTGCCTTGCGACGTTCGCAAATTCCTGGCCATCGAGAAACATTGACATCGGTGCGATTTCTTTTCCGTACAGCTGAGCAGGTATTTTGCCGCTCCTGCGCGCCTTGTTGAGTCCCCCCTTTGTCAACTTCTCCCTGGGAGAGACCTTCAGCTCAATATGCTCCATGTATCCTTCTCCTTCAGAATTACGCTCGCTGGGACGGCAGGATTCGAACCTGCGCATGCCGGAACCAAAATCCGGAGGCTTACCGCTTGCCTACGTCCCAATATGGCTGAATATGTTGTAATATACGCGGAAATTTAAAAAATGTGAAGGTCAGTCAAACTCAGGCACCGAAGTATCGCTGGGTTTGTCTGAATTGTAAGCAGCAAGAATCTTCTCCTGCAACTTAGACCTAAATTCCGGACAAATCGGATGGGCGATATCCTTGTATTCTCCTGTTTTCGTCCGTCTGCTGGGCATTGCGATGAACATGCCGCTCTTCCCTTCGATGATCTTAACATTATGCACAACAAAGCACTCGTCGAAGGTGACAGTGACGTACGCCTTGAGCTTACCTTCAGAGCTTACTTTCCGGATACGGATGTCAGTAACTTCCATAGCAAGGACGCTCCTTGTCTGGCCTTGTATCTTCGTTGCAATTCTGACTATAACGTACCTTTATGCTTCGCGCAAGCGGTTGCACGGTAAATATATTCACAGAGGGAGAAAGACATGAACCATTCACCGTCGCTGCGCTGTCCCTCCACTTCTCTCCGGCCTCCACTGCTCTGTCGAGCGATTCAAATACCCCGAAGAGGCACGAGCCTGAGCCGGTTACGCTGACATATTCGGCGCCATAATCCCTCAAAATCGAGAACCACTTCCGGTATTCGGGGTGCCGTTCCTCGAGCACCGGCTGAAAGTCGTTCTTGAACGGCCATTGGGCAATGGGCAATCTGTACCGGCGCACCAATTCATTGTCCGGCAGATGCGAAACATATGGGGCCAGCTGCGTTTCTGGGCCGTATTGGAGATATTCCCCCAACTTATTCCGCAGGCAATCCAGCGCCTCGTACGCCTCTGGAGTCGAAGATGCCCATGGGGGTTGGACAATGATAAGCCCAAAATCGGTCCTCGGCACAATCGGAAGGACTCTCTCTCCCCTTCCCCTCACGATCGCCGCCCCCCCGAACAGGAAAAAAGGCACATCGCTCGCAACCCGTTCACCGAGCCGCGCAAGCTCTGGCTGGGAAAATCGCGCTCCAAAGAGCTCATTGAGCCCCACAAGCGTAGCCGCAGCGTCAGCCCCCGCTCCCCCCAATCCAGCTCCGGAGGGTATGCCTTTTTTCACATGAATTGAAACGCCCTCTCTCCTCACAAGCCCACCGCATGCCTCATCGAAGACCATGGCCGCATGGTACATGCTGGATTTGCCGGGAGGGCAGTCGAGCTCCCCTTCAACCGCGATTGAACTGCGACCGTCTATGGAGAGTCGGAGGACATCCGCGAGGCTCACGTTCTGAAAAATACTCTCGATATCGTGGTAGCCCGTAGGCCTTCGCCCAAACACTTCCAGGCCGATGTTTATTTTGGCGAACGCATCGATCTCAATCTCTTTCATTTTTTATACTCTACATTGAAAAAATTTTTTGGTCAAAAGGCATTGTAAAAAGAAGATTTTTGCAGATTTTTCCTTGACAGATTGCTATTCAACTTATAGATTTTGCCATGCCTCTGTATTGACGCAGTGGCCAATTCTCGTAATATTACACTTGCTTCAATACAGAGAGATACATTAAGGGAGGAGCGCATCATGAGCCACAAGACCACAATGACCGCCGATCCGCGAGAAGAATTCGAATTAATCACCCTCACCAGCGGCGATTCTGCCGACACCATATATTCGCTTCGACCTACCGTTCGGTTCGATGGAGCCTACGATGACGAGTTTGATTTCGAAAACGACGACTTCGAAGATGATGAAGATCTAGAAGACGATGAGGACTTCGACGAGGACGAAGAGTTCGATGAGGATGAGGATATCGAAGAAGACTTCGACGAGGACGAGGAAGACTTCGACGATGAGGAAGAAGATCTCGACGACGAAGATTTTGAAGACGACGACTTCGATTACGATGACGACACAGACGAGTGATCGCTCGGCCGAATAAAAAAGCGGGGCCCGGCAACGAACTGCCGCGCCCCCGTCTCTGATGTGTACGCCCGCCTATTACCATCTGTGTGAGTGAGGATATGGTTTTCTCTCTATTGACAACATCAATATAACGCTATATTGATGTTGTATATCAAACAGTCATATGTTCAACATTAGTGCTGGAGAGATATATATGGAACTAAAGGCGAGAAAGAGGCTGATAGGACTCGAGCTTCGGTCGCTCAACAATCTCATAATGCGTAAATTCGAAAATTCACCCATTAAAAAACAAGTGGATTCCATCACCGGCACAAACGGCTGGATCATCGGCTTTCTTTCTGAAAACTCAGATAAAGACATCTATCAGAAAGATTTAGAGGAACAATTCTCGATCACTCGCTCAACCGCTTCTAAAGTACTCATGTTGATGGAGAAAAAAGGGCTGATCGAACGGCGCAGCGTCCCTCATGACGCCAGACTGAAAAAAATCACACTGACAGAAAAAGCGCTCAAGATCAGTGAGCTGATGAGAGAAGACGCGATTCAAATGGAAAAAACGCTTACCAAGGGATTTACAGAGGAAGACATGGATTATCTCTACAATTGTATTCAGAAAATGAAAAATAACATGCAATAGACCTTCGGTCGAACTGGAAAGGTTACACTCCATGCTCAAAACGCTCGCTGCCAGCATACGGGAATATAAAAAAGAATCCATCCTTGCCCCGGCATGTGTGACACTCGAATCGATACTTGAAATTATCATCCCTACACTGATGGCTCACTTAATCGATTACGGCATCAGTCAGAAAAACATGGCCTATATCCTGTGGATCGGGCTCGCCTTGGTCGTCTCCGCAGCGGTCTCGCTGCTGGCCGGTTTTGGGGCAGGACGGTATGCGGCCATTGCATCGTCAGGCTTCGCGAAGAACCTGCGTCACGACATGTTCTACAACGTGCAGAGGTTTTCTTTCTCCAACATCGATAAATTCTCGACCGCAGGCATCATCACGAGGCTCACCACCGACGTCACCAATATACAGAACGCCTATCAGATGCTGATTCGCGTTGCGGTGCGCTCCCCAATGATGATCGTGTTCGCGCTGATCTTTTCCTTCCGTATCGACGCCCACTTGTCGTTGATCTTTCTTGCGACCATCCCCGTGCTCGGTCTTGGGCTGTGGCTGATCATGTCTCGCGTCCACCCGATCTTCATGCGGGTATTCAAAACTTACGACAGGCTGAACAGCGTAGTGGAGGAAAACCTCCATGGCATCCGTGTGGTCAAATCCTACACCCGCGAAGAGTATGAAATGCAGAAGTTCGCCGGTATTTCGCAGGCGATTTTTCAGGATTTCTCCAAGGCGGAGAAGAGGCTGGCATTCAATATGCCGCTGATGCAGTGCTGCCTTTACGCCAGCATGCTCCTCCTCTCGTGGTTCGGCGCCAAACAGATCATAGCCAGCGGCAACAATCCGGCGATGGGCCTCTCGACCGGCGAACTGACGAGCCTGATCACCTATGCCATGCAGATACTCATGAGCCTCATGATGCTCTCCATGGTGTTCGTCATGATCATCATTTCCCGCGCGTCGGCGGAGCGCATTGTGGAAATCCTGAATGAGGAGAGTGATCTAAAAAATGGAGAGAATCCAGTATACACCGTAAAAGATGGCTCGATCAGGTTTGAAAACGTCATCTTTGCATACTCCCAAAAGGCCGACAAGCCGGTCCTCGACGGCATCAATCTTTCCATCGAATCCGGTGAGGTGGTCGGCATTCTCGGCGGCACCGGTTCTTCCAAGTCGAGCCTCGTCCAGCTCATTCCGCGCCTGTACGACGTCGTGAGCGGCAAGGTGAGCGTCGGCGGGGTCGACGTGCGGAATTACGACCTCACATCGCTCCGCAATCAGGTGGCGATGGTGTTGCAGAAAAACATACTGTTTTCGGGCACGATCAAGGAGAATCTCCGCTGGGGCAATGAAAGTGCGACGGACGAAGAGATGATTCACGCCTGCAAGATTGCCCAAGCCGATGGCTTTATCCGGGAATTCCCCGCTCAATATGACACGTATATCGAGCAAGGGGGCACCAACCTTTCCGGCGGACAGAAACAGCGTCTCTGCATTGCGCGGGCGCTGCTGAAAAGGCCCAAAATCCTCATCCTCGACGACTCCACCAGCGCGGTCGACACCAGAACCGACGCCTTGATCCGTCAGGCCCTTCGGAACGAGCTTCCGAATACGACGAAGATCATCATCGCACAGCGCGTGGCGTCGGTGCAGGACGCCGACAAGATCGTCGTGCTCGACGACGGCAAGATCAGCGCGGTCGGCACCCATGCGGAGCTGCTCCAGAACTGCGCCATCTACAGGGAGGTCTACGAGTCTCAGAATAAGGGAGGCGTGCTCCATGAGTAAGATGCAGCCGAAAGGATTTCCGAAGCTGTCCGATAAGAAAGGCGGCAGGCCGCCTCTGCAGCGTTTCAAGCCGGGCACGGTCAAACGGCTTTTTTCTTATGTGGCCGAACACAAGCTACATCTGATGTTCGTCGTCCTCTGTATCCTTGTAAGTGCGGCCGCAAGTGCGGGATCCTCCGTGTTCCTCAGGGCAGTGATCGACGACTACATCGTTCCCCTGCTGGGGCAGAAAGAGCCGGTATTCACCGGGTTATTCAGGGCAATTTTTCTGATGGGGCTGATCTACCTCGTCGGCGTGCTTTCCACGTTGTTGTACAACAGGACAATGGTAGTAATCGGGCAGGGGACGCTCAAGAAAATCCGCGACAGAATGTTTGCGCACATGCAGAGCCTTCCGATCAAATATTTCGACACGCACACACACGGCGACATCATGAGCCGTTACACCAACGATACCGACACGCTGCGCCAGGCCATTACGCAGAGCCTTCCGCAGATGTTCTCCTCGCTCGTCTCTATGGCGGCGGCGTTTTTCGCCATGCTCTATCTCAGCGTCGGCCTTACCGCCCTGGTTGCCATTTTTGCTGTTGTGCTGCTGAGGATCGTACGATCTTTAGTGGGCAGAAGCGGCGCCTTCTTCATGAAGCAGCAGCAGGCTCTGGGCGGGGTGAACGGTTACATCGAAGAGATGATCAATGGCCAGAAGGTTGTCAAGGTTTTCTGTCACGAGCGCAAAGTGGAGGAAGAGTTCGACAAGAAAAACGAAGAACTCTGCGACGCTGCGACCAAAGCGAACACGTACGGTAACGTCACAATGCCGGTTGTCGGGAATATGGGGTATATGCTCTACGTGCTGCTTGCCATAATCGGAGGCGCAGCGGGCATCGCGGGTCTTCCCAACCTGAGATTGGGCGGTGTTCAATCTCTGACGATCGGGACGATCGTATCCTTCCTCACCCTGTCCCGCAGTTTTATCAACCCCATCGGGCAGATATCCATGCAGTTCAACATGGTGGTCATGGCACTCGCCGGCGCATCGCGAATCTTTGATCTGATGGATGAGGAGAGCGAACAGGACGATGGATACGTCACGCTCGTCAACGCAAGAATAGAAGATGGCGAAGTCAGGGAATGCAGCGAAAGGACGGAAACATGGGCATGGAAACACCCACACGCCGACGGGACGCTGACCTATACTCCGCTGCGAGGAGAAATACGCTTCTTCGATGTGGACTTCGCCTACGAGGAAAACAAGCCCGTTCTGCACGACATCACGCTCTATGCAGAACCGGGTCAGAAGGTCGCCTTTGTAGGGCCGACCGGCGCCGGGAAAACGACGATCGCCAATCTCCTCAATCGGTTCTACGACATCGCCGACGGGAAAATTCGGTACGACGGCATCAATATCAACAAGATAAGAAAGGCAGATCTCCGCCGCTCGCTCGGCATAGTCTTACAGGATGTGCACCTTTTTACGGGAACGGTCATGGAGAACATCCGCTACGGCAAGCTGGACGCGACGGATGAAGAGTGCATTGCGGCCGCGAAGCGCGCCAACGCCGACGGATTCATCCGTATGCTTCCCCAAGGATACAATACCGTAATCCAAGGCGACGGCAACGGCCTGTCGCAGGGGCAGCGGCAACTGATCTCCATCGCCCGCGCGGCGGTGGCCGACCCCCCTGTCATGATCCTCGACGAGGCCACCTCATCGATCGACACTCGCACCGAAGCGATCGTCCAAAAGGGTATGGACGCACTGATGAAAGGCAGAACGGTCTTTGTGATCGCCCACCGCCTATCCACCGTTCGAAATGCCGATGTCATTATGGTGCTGGAGGATGGGCGTATCATTGAGCGTGGCAGCCACGAGCAGTTAATGGCCCAAAGAGGGAGGTACTACCAACTCTATACCGGCGCATTTGAACTCGAATAGCCAAGGGTCATCTTAAAGAAGTCTATTTTTGTCCGTCAAAGGCGATTGCGAAGCGAGGAGCGTTGAACCAGAGCGATTCCAAATCATAAAACCTCCTGGCCTCCTCGCTCATGATGTGGATGACGACGTTGCCCGCATCCATCAAGAGCCATTTTTGATCATCGCTTACTTCGGGCTTATTGAGAAGAGAAATGTCTTCGGCCTTCAGAAATTCGTCGATGTGTTTTTGAAGTCCCCGCATGTGGGTCGAACTTGTGCTTGTTGCTAGGACGAAGTAATCGGCCCATCCCGCAACTTCATGAATATCCATCACGAGAACATTGAGCGCGTTGTGCTGTGCCAAAATCTCTGCACTTTGATATGCAAACGCTTTACTGTCCAACGCAGTACCTCCCGTTGAAATCTTTTCCAAGAATCACCGTAATATTGGCCTTCCGCAGGCCAGGAAGAGCCGTGGCGTCGCCGAAATTTTTGCAGTTTATGACGTTCGCAACCTGCTGGAACGTCGTCTTGTCCCCATCGTTGTCATACATCACTGTCTTTGCATAATCGAACGATGGGGCATTTCCCACCGAAACCACCTGATACCCGTAGCTCTCGAAGAGGGTCGCGGCAGTATTCGCGAGCCCTTTTTCTCCCGAACCATTCAGAAGCTCTATCGTGACGGCAGTCTTCTGCATGGTCCCCACATCTTCGGCGCCAAGCGCCTTGGCCGTCTGACTCACTACATCGCGGGCAAGCTCCCCGTCATAATACGGGAAGAGCAACTTGCGTCCCTCAAATGTCCTGAAGGATCCGGAAATGAACTGTGTGATGATCATGTCGACGTCGATCTGCGCAAAATGCCTGAAGAGCTCTTCTCTGGTCTGAAGGCTAAAATTGCTGTGAGGCTCCTTTGCGATCAAGCGAATATTACCGTCCTTGTTGATCGTGTTCGATTCCTGCGCAAGTTGGGAGAGCAGGCTCAAGAGCATCTTCTGTTTTCGGCTTATCTCCTCTGAATATGTATCTGCGGCGAGCGAATAGCTCAGATATTGGTTGACTTTGTCGCCGTCGAGCAAAACGGCTCCCCCGGGGAGAGAGACATCCTTCATCCCTTCACTGTTCATCACGGGGTCGGGGATGAATATCTGCAGTCCTCCTAGGAGGTCCACGGTTCTGGAGAGCCTACTTTCGTCATATGAGAGCCAGCCGTTTATGGGAAATTTGAGATAATCGCTTATCTCTCTGACGAATTTGTTGGGATGCCGTGAGTCATAGACGCTGTCTATGCCGCTCATCTTGTCCGCACTCTTCAATATTATGCCCATGGAGCTGGGTATATCCATAATCGCAGCCTTGCGCCTGGACGGATACCATATCAGAAGCTGATTCGAGACTGGTTTTCCCTGTTTTTCGAAAATAAAAAGTATGCCCATCGGCTGGTCTTTTTTGATGATCGCCTGGACCATACCTCTCTGCACGAGCTGGACGACAAAGAATGCGCCGGTGATCACGACGAGGAGTATAGCCAACAGCGGCAAAGCGCTCCGCTTGAGCAGGCTCGATTGTAGATCGTTCATGATTTCAATATCCTACTATAAAGATCGGCGGTGAAGGGCGAAAGAGATTCTCCTGATGAGGAGAACCAGTGCACCACACATGCAACGGTATAAACAAAGAGGCTCTCCAAATCAAGCGCGTGCAATTTTTCCTCAGCCTCTTGGGGACGATTCCTAAGAGGCTCAAGTTTATCGGAGATATACACAATCTTCGCCATATCGGACATCATTTCGTCCGCAACGCTGTGCAGGGCCACCGCTTCCAAAATATCCGGTTCTTCCACGCTGAACTCATGCCAGAGCATGCAGGCCGCCGCAGGGCCATGAAGCATTTTTCTCTTGTATTCGGCGTCGGCAAAGAGCGCCTCCAGCGATGGCCGACCGCGCAGGAACGCGATGCACGCGCCATAGCGCTCGACGAGTCGCTCCTGCGACTCAAAAGGCAACTCCCGGCACATATCGTGCGAAAGGCCTGCGAGGTAGCCAGCTCGTCTGTCCACGCCGAATCTGACGGAGAGCATGGCGGCCGTTTCCCCCGTCGATCTGCAGTGGGCGTACCTTTTGCGCGACAGCGTTGCAGCCAGCTTTGTTTCGACGCGCAGCGTCGTTTCAGAGGTGTCTATATAATCCATAGGTCTCAATGATTTCGCGCACGGGCGGGGCGACGAGAGAACGCCATGCGCCCTCTTGGGCAATTCTTTCTCTGACGAGCGAGGAAGAAATATGAACTATGATGTTGTGGACATAGCGGTGTGGATACGGCAGGTCCACTTCCTCGGCATAAAGCCTGTGTGCGACGACGACGTCGGCCAAATCCAAAATCTCTTCGGGGTTCTTCCAGACTGTCAGAAAATCCAGAGCCAAATCGTCTCCGATGACGAGCCCCGGCTTGCCGTCGCAGCGATACTTGCGGGAAATTTCGCCCAAGGTGTCGACCGTATAGGAGATGCCTTGCCGCTCGATCTCACATGGCTCAACGACGATCTGCGGCCATGCTTCGACACTCGCGCGGAGCATGGCAAGGCGCATTTCGGCCCCGGGGTCGTTCTGAGGGATTTTGTGCGGAGGCAGATTCGCGGGGATCATCAGCACAGTATCGTATTCACGGGTGGCAAGAATCTCTTCGGCAAGAATCAAGTGCCCGATATGCGGCGGGTTGAAGGAGCCTCCTAGTATCGCGATTCTCATCCGCCCAGCCCTTCGTCGTCCAATACAATCTCATCGAACAGGCGTTCTGGAACACCCTCCTTAGTTTCCTCGGCGG
This sequence comes from Spirochaetia bacterium, assembly GCA_029975555.1. Taxonomy (GTDB): domain Bacteria; phylum Spirochaetota; class Spirochaetia; order Treponematales; family Rectinemataceae; genus Rectinema. The sequence goes on from JARKOY010000174.1 coordinate 23,966, forward strand.
TCTCATGCTCGACTACTTTTTCGAAAAATGCCTGCTTTAAGGCATCGAGGCCGAAACCAGAAAAAACGGAGATGCCGTACACTTGTTCGTCTGAGAAGGAAGCCTTAAACTGCGCAAATTGCTCCTGGGCCTCCGGTAAGTCCATCTTCGTCCCCACAAGAATGCGCGGTTTTTTTGCCAGTTCCGAGGAAAAAAGCTCGAGCTCCCTCAACAGTATCGGAAAGGCGGTGCGCCAGTTCTCGTCGGACAAATCCACAAGAAAGGCCAGACATGCTGTCCTGGCGATATGCTTCAAAAAACGAAGTCCAAGCCCCGCACCCTCGTGCGCACCCTCGATGATGCCTGGGATATCCGCGAGGATAATGTCGCGCTCATGCACCGTCAGCACGCCGAGATTGGGTATTTTGGTGGTGAATGGGTAGGGAGCGATTTTAGGCCTGGCGTTGGTGAAATAATCGAGGAGACTCGACTTGCCCGCATTCGGAAAGCCGACAAGGCCAACATCCGCAATGAGGCTGAGCTCGAGCTTAAGCCGCCGCTCCTGGCCTGGCTGACCTGGCTGGGCGAAACGCGGGGCTTGATTGACAGAAGTCTTAAAATGGGTGTTGCCCCATCCGCCCCTGCCTCCCTTGAGGAACACCCATCTCTCTCCGTCCATGCCTCGACGCGCGCTGAAATCCTTCAACAGCTCTCCGGTCTCTGCATCGCGGACAATGGTGCCTGGGGGCACTTCGATGACGACATCCTCTCCGTCGCGTCCGTGCATATTTTTCCCCATGCCTGGCTGGCCATTCTGTGCTCTGAAGACTTGACGGTACCGCAAATAGGCGAGTGTGCGGAGATTTCTTTTTAACACAAACACCACATCTCCTCCGCGCCCTCCGTCGCCTCCCGCGGGCCCCCCAAAGGGTATAAATTTCTCACGCCTAAAGGCAACACACCCGTCGCCGCCCTTACCGCTCGCGACGGTAATGAGCACTTCATCGGCGAACTTGATCACAAAGTACTCCCTGATCGATGATCAGCATAATAAAAAACCGCCCCCTCTGCTACAGGGGCGGTTCCCACGCTCGTCCAAAAGGCCCTGCTCATGCCTGAGCAACTGGCTCCACATCGACAAATTTCTTGCCTTTGTACTCGCGGAACCGCACTGTCCCATCGACGAGGGCAAAGAGCGTATCATCCTTGCCCATGCCGACGTTCTTGCCCGCATTGATCCGAGAACCGCGCTGACGCACAATTATCGTTCCTGCATGGATCCACTCGCTCCCATAGGCCTTCACGCCGAGATGCTGAGGATTCGAATCGCGACCATTGACACCCTTGTGTGGCATAATCGTTCCTCCGGTTAGTTGGGCAAAGCGCTCAGGCGCCTACAATTTCATTCACCGTAAGCACGGTGTAGGGCTGACGATGGCCCCGCGTCCTGCGATACCCCTTCTTTGGCATATATTTGAAGACGACGACCTTGTCGCCTTTGATTTCTTCTTTGACTGTGGCCTTTACCGCGGCCCCCGCCACATACGGTGTCCCCACCTCGGTCTTCTCTCCGCCGAGAAACACCACTTTTTCAAAAACGAGCGATTCACCAGAGGCTGCGCTGCAACGATCGATGACGAGCTCCTTCCCCTGTTCTGCCCGGTATTGCTTTCCATTGATCTCCACAATTGCGTACATATGCACTATCCTCACGTAATGTTCATGTCAGGCGGAGATTTATACACTCTATCGCCCTTGTGTGTCAACAGGCGCACCAGCACACACCGAAGGCCACCTTCCTACCTTCTTGCCCGTCACATTGCTTCAAGGAAGGGCACGCAGAGCAACTCGCTTGCCCGCCTCAGCGTCGATTGTACCGCCATCACCAGCGCGACCCGGCTCGCCGACATGTTCGGATTCTCATTGTTGAGGACAGGATTGTCCCTGTACCACGCCGAGAACTCGCTTGCAACCGCGTGTGCGTAGCCAGCAAGAATCGACGGATCCCTGTTCTTAGCCGACTGCTCCACCGTGAAGGGCAATTCAATGAGCAGCCGCACAAGCGGCCAATCGGCGTCGGATACAAGGAGCGCGGGGTCCGGACTGCCTTGTGTGGCATTGCCTTCTCCCTGCTCATACTTGCGCAGGATGGAGCTTGCACGAGCCCCCATGTACTGGATATAAGGCCCTGTATCCCCGGTAAATGAGAGCGACTGTTCTGGGTTATAGAGCATGTCTTTATTCGGCGAAATCTGCAGAAGGTAGTAGTGCAGGGCCCCCAGCGCGATTTTCTCGGCGACAGACTGAATGTCGCCAACCGCCTCAGCCCTGCCCTTTTCGATGATTTCCTGAGCCGCCAGCTTCGCCAACTCGTCGATGAGATCGTCGGCATCGACCACCGTCCCCTCGCGGGTCTTCATCCTGCCGGAGGGCAGATTCACAAGCCCGTACGAGAGGTGGTAGAGGTTCGTCGCCCACGCATAGCCAAGCCGCCGGAGCACCTCGAAGAGAACCTTGAAGTGGTACTGCTGCTCCGAAGCCACGACGTAGATGAGCTCGTCGAAGGGCCAGGTCTCGTGGCGCATGATCGCCGTGCCTATGTCCTGGGTGATGTAGATGCTCGTGCCATCCTTCCTGAGGAGGACCTTTTTCCCGAGCCCCATGTCTTCCAGGTCTATCCAGATCGCCCCGTCTTCCCCGCGGTAAAAAATGCCGCGAGCCAGCCCATCGAGCACCTCTTCCCTGCCCAGCTTATAGGTGTCGTGCTCAAACTGAAACTCGTCGAAGCTGACCTGCTGCCTCTTGTAGGTCGCCATAATTCCCTCAACGGCCCAGTCGTTCATCTTTTTCCAGAGAGCGATGACTTCAGGATCGCCAGCCTCCCACTTCTGCAGCAGCTCCTGGGCCTTTTGCTCGGCCTGTGGGTCCTCTTGCTTCAATGTGTTGAAGAGCACGTAGTATTTTCCGACGAAGTGATCGCTCTTCAACCCCTCATCTTCGGGGGACCTGTGCTCTCCGTAGGCGAGATAGGCCAGCATCGACTTACAGATATGAATGCCGCGATCGTTGATCAAGTTGACTTTTTTTACTTCGGCGCCGGCAGCTGCCGTGATTCTCGAAAGCGACTCGCCGAGCACGTTGTTCCGCAAATGGCCCAAATGAAGGGGTTTGTTGGTGTTCGGGCAAGAGAATTCCACCATGACCCTGCGGCCCCCGAGAGATGAGGTCGAGCCCCACGAGGCCTCTTTGGAATGCGCAAGAAGATATTCTACCGCACGAGCCCTGTCGAGATAGACGTTGAGGTATGGGCCCACGGCGTTGAGGTTCCCGGGCCAATCGCACGCGCTGGCCATCTCAACTTCGCTGCCTTCGCGCACAATCCTTCGTTCCCGTGCGACCACATCGAGGGCAATCTGGTTCGGGGCCATGCGGAATAGCTTCGCGTACGGAAACATAGGGAAGCCGACGTCCCCGAGTTCTGGCTTGGGTGGCTTTTCGGCAATGATTCTCTCTGGAGAAAAGGAAAGCTCATCGAGCCCTTTTTCCTTGGCAAGCGCGTTCAAATGTGCGGCGACAACCGATTTCCATTGATCTATGTAGTGTTCCATCAAGCGTAGGATTGTATCGGTTTTAGCCTGTGCGTTGCAATAAGACAAACTTGTTTCTGGAGGTCTGGCCCCGAAGCAGGCGAAGCGCCGAAGGGGCGGTGCCTAGAAACTCGGCGATCAGTTCCAGCACGGCCTCGTTTGCCTTGCCCCTTTCGGGGGCCGCAGAAACCTTGACGAGGAGCCGGCCGTTGCGCAACCCCGCCACGACGTTCTGCGGGGCGTGCGGCACGACGGTCACGGCAAGGACGGTGCCCTCTTTTTCCTGCCGAAGTGCTGGCTCGAGGTACCAGAGCTTGGCCTCAAGGTCATCCTGCACGACCAGAGTCCTTTCTACCCAGCATCGCGAGGAACTGCGCCTCATCGATGATGCTGATGGAGAGTTCCTGCGCCCTGCGGTTTTTCTCCGAGCCCGAAGTGGGATCGTTAGTGACAAGATAATCGAGGTCCTTTGTCACGCTCGATCTTACAAATCCGCCGGCGTCTCTCACGAGTTTCTCGGCCTCAGCGCGCTTCATCGTGGCAAGTTCGCCTGTAAAACAAAAGTTTTTACCTGCAACAGGACTTTTTTCTTCCGAAGCGGCGGTCATCGGCGGCCGAATACGCACACATCCCTTGTCCACGAGTTCGCGCATGTCCGCCTCCACGAGACGCAGGCCTTGGTACAGCGCTTTGGCGGTGATCTCCGCGAAACCATCGATGTGCTCAAAATCGGACCAAGAGGCGAGAAGCAGCTTGTCCAGCGTGTCATAGCCTGCGGCGACCAACTTCTCCGCCATGAGCACGCCGATTCCCTCAATGTCAAACCCCGCAACGAACTGGGCAAGGCTCACCTCTCTCTGTGCCCTAATGTTGCGGATTATCTTCTGCGCGCTCTTATCGCCCATTCTCTCGAATGAGAGGAGGTCCTCCACCGTAAGCGAGTAGAGATCGGGGATACGCACGACCCTGCCGGCATCGAACAGCCTTCGCAGGAGCGCGGAACCGATATCTTTGATGTCGATGACGGAGAGCCACTTCTCCAGTCGGTGGTACGCCTTGCCAGGACACGCTGGATTCGGGCAGTAGAGACGCGTATCTTCGTCCACAAGCGGCGCCCCGCACAGCGAGCAGTGTGTCGGAATGGCAATAGGCGCAGCATCTGGCGGATTCTCCACGAGCGACTCTATTTTGGGGATGATTTCGCCCCGCTTAGTGATCACTACTTTAGATCTGATGCGCAGGTCCATGGCGCGGATCATCCCCGGGTTGGCGAGGTTCGCTCTCTGGACGGTGGTGCCCGCGAGGCGCACCGGTTCGACCAGACCTATCGGCGTCACAGATGTTCCGGATTCGCTCCATTCCACCCCAACAAGCGTCGTCACCGCCTCTTCGGGACTGAACTTAAAGGCTATCTGAAGTTCTGGCCTGAGCTTGTTCGCATCCTCGGGGTCGATCCTGTCCCCCTTCACCACGAGCCCGTCGATGTCGTACGGGAGGCTTGCCCGCAGATCCATGATTTTCGCCCGATACGCGACCACCTCTTCGGGGCTCTTGCACTCTGTCGTCGGCACGACATGAAAGCCCATTCGCTCAAGCCAGGCAATCTTTTCCCGCTCTGTCGAAAAGGGAGAACCCGAAGGCACAAAACCCAGCGCATCGTAACAGATGATGTCGAGGTCCTCGGCCCCTTTGCCATCCTTGCGCTTCATGAGCCCATTGGCCGCATTCCGGCAATTCGCCTTGTCCGCATATTTCTCCGCATGAGTCGTCCTGGACATGAGCACTTCGCCGCGCACGGCTCCCGTGAACGGTTCTGGGAGTTCCCTTGGGACGCCGTTCATGCGCACGACATTCTGAGTGATGTCATCGCCGATCTCTCCATCTCCCCTCGTGACGCCTCGCACAAAGCGCCCCTCGTCATACTGCAGCTCCATGCTAGCCCCGTCGAGCTTGTACTGGACAAGGTAGAGCCCAAAACTCATCTTTGCCGCCCATGCGAGGAATGATCCCGGATCAGCGGCCTTGGAGAGGCTTCCCATGGTCATTCGGTGCCTATATTTAGGCCAACGCTCTGAGCGGTCTGCACCGACAGAAGCCAACAGGGCATTTTCAGGGTCGATCGAGGCGAGTTCGTCCCAGAGCGCATCGAATTCCTCGTCCGAGATTTCAGGCTCGCCGTTGTAATAGAGCTCTTGGTGATGCCGAATCAAGGCCTCCAATTCTCTGACGCGCGAGGCGATTGCATCATCTTTTCCGCGTACTGTGTCCGACATACGCTAATACTATCGGCATCCATGCAGCGTTGTCAAATTGCTCCTTGGCTTGCCACGCAGTGAAGGCCGCTTCTTCAAGACTGCTTTCTTCAGGTGCGGCGTATACTTTCCTGCTGACTGATGGGTTGAGAATGTGCTATGCTTCGATCATGCGCTATTTTGCGATTCAGGTTGCGACTCGCAAGGAACAGGAATGGCTGGAACGAATTCAGGGCCAATTAAAGGATGTCCGATTCCACAAAATAATGAAAAAAATGTTCATAAGAAGAAAGGGAAAGACAAAACTCGAAGAGGCGCCTCTCTTTCCAGGATACATCTTTTTCGAATATCGCGATGACGAACTGCCGACAAACATCATCCACGAGATACGACATTCTCAATTCTTTGTCCGATTTCTGCCGAACAATGAATCTCCGCACCCTTTGAATACTCGCGACAGCGAAATCATCCGCCATTTCATTCACTTCGGCAGCCTCATTCCCCCATCCCTGGTAAAATTCGAGGAGGATCAAAAGATCAGGGTGATAGAGGGCCCGCTTCAGGGCATCGAGGGTTTTATCGTCAGGGTGAACCGCCGAAAACACCGCGCAAAAGTCAGACTGATCATCGCAGAATCCGTCATGGTCCTCGATCTGGCATTCGAGGTCATGGAGGCTGAGACCGTATGAAAAGCAATGAATCGGTCGCGTTTGAGCAGCTCTCCGCGCCTGGCATGCTCTACGCGTGCATGGTCCGTACGGTTTCAGGCACAGGACAGATCCTTGCGATCAAAACTCCACCTTTGCCTTCTGGCTATAGTCTGATCACCGCAGATCAACTTCCTTTCAAAAATGAACTCTGGATAGACGACATTCCGATTCCCTTGTTTGCGTCAAAATCCACCTCATACATAGGGGAGGCCGTGGGCCTCATCACAGGGCCGGATCCGCTGATGGTCGAAGAGCTGGCCTCAACCTCGCTGGTCGAATGTGAGGAACGCTCACCCACGACCGACTGGCACGCCTTTTCTTCTTCCGACATCGCCGCAAGAATCGATTTTTCTCGGGGACAGAAGCCCACGGCTGAGCAGACCGAGGGCGCAGCCCCCAAAACCCTCGAATTCAATTCTTATCTGAACATCGAGCCGCATGAGCTGACCTTCCACAGTGGTATCGGAGCGATCGCCGAATGGGATTACGACAAGCTGAAACTGGCATGCCCTACCCTCTGGCCGGAACATACGCGCACCTGCATTGCCCGGATGCTGGGGGCATCCGTGGAGGATATCGAAATCTCCATGCTCCAGATGCACGACAGCTCAGAGATGTACTGCTGGTATCCGTCCATGCTCGCAGCCAGGGCCGCCGTCGCGGCGTGGGTCTTTAAAAAACCAGTTAAGCTCATCGTCTCGATTAAACGGGAAAGAAAATACCTGCCCCGTATTCATGGAATATCCCTCCACGTACGATCCACTTGGTCAAAGGATACTCGCAGGCTCCTGCACGTAGACTGCCGTTTTGCGATCCCTGTCGGGGCATATCCCATATTGGCCAAGCTTCTTCTGGAAAAAACGGTGCGTTTTGCCGCAAGCAGTATTCCAGAAACGCCCCTTTCCATCGTCGGGTTTGCGGTAAGGACCAACACGGTACCCATGGGAGCAGTTGAAAGTATATCCACGGCGGCTCTCTACGGCATGATCGAAGCCCACATCGCACGGGCAGCAAGGGCCATGGATTGTGATACCCTGGAACTCACGCAGTCGGTGTTTTTCAAAAGGGAGTCATCAAAAGCATCCCAGAAACGTCCGAACCGAAACGCCGAAAAAGAAAACGCCGCCATAAAAATCGCCAGACCACTGCTGCAGCGGACAGATTTTTATCGCAAATATGCGGCATACGAGCAGATATACAAAAGAAATCCGGGTGAAAAAGAGACGACGCTCCGCGCAATCTCCTTCTCCACGGCATACCAGAATTCTCAAATTCTTTTGCCCTCTGCGGCGAATAAGGCCCAAATTCAACTGATGCTCGACAGAAACCTCAGGGCCGTGCTCGAATCTGATGCAGCCTACTCTTCGGAGCGCCTGAAGACAGCCCTCAAGCTCCAAATTTCTCAGCATCTCAAGATACCGTCGGGACACATCGCGTTTGAAAATACACAGCAAGCGCATCCTGGGGCGATTCCTTTAATCTCTTCCTCGGGCATGGCGATACTGAGCGACCTCGTGCGGCGGGCGAGCGACCGCATCCAGCGCATGCGATTCAGAGAAGGGCTGCCGCTCACCGTTCGCACGTATTCTCTAGTAAAGCATGATGAGCCACTGGAGAAAATCTCAAAAAGTCTTTTGCGCCCCTCGATCGGCGCCGCGATTCTGGAAGTCGAATACGATACCAGAACCGCAATGATGCAGCATGTGCGACTGAATATTTCGGCGTATGTGGGGAAAATCCTTTCGCCCGCCCATGCGACATCCGCGATTCGCGCTGCGAGCCTCGAAGCTCTCCGCGCATGCCTTATAGGCATGCACCCCGAACACGGAACCTTCAACGATGTGTATGCATCAATACTCTCCCAGGCCGACATCCGCGTGGACTTAATCGACGATGAAAAAGCCTCTGTATCCCGCCCTCTTGGGGACCTTGCCTATGCCCTTGTGCTCTCTTGTTTCTTGCAAGTCCTTCAGCAGTTGCGCGATTCCAATAGATCACTCCTCCCTTTTAGACCTGCTTCATCGATTTCCGTATGGGGAGATCGGCAATGAATATAGAATTTACACTGAATGGCAGCGTTCAAAAAGTGACCATCACCAGCGTCGAGCGGGCCCTCGATGTGCTCGCTCGACAGTGCGGCATAAAAAGCCTTTCAGGCACATGCTTCGAGGGGCAGTGCGGGAACTGCCTTGTTCTTTTCGACGGCAAGCCAGTCTACAGCTGCCTTATGCCCGCATTCATGTTGCGCGACCATAGGATCGAAACGACAGAATACTTCACGAAGACGCGGGAGTACAGTCTTTTGTACTCCGAACTGACCAAAGAAGGAAGGTCGCTGTGCTCCTCCTGCCACAGTGGAATTATGCTCATGGGGATGGTCCTCGTCCGCAGTGCACCAACCCCGACGAGAGATGAAATCTTCCGCACACTGTCGAACGTGCACTGCGACAGCATCAGCCCCGACGATTTTGCAGATGCAGTGCTAAAGACAATCCAGCATCTGACAACAGCGAGAAAAATACCATGAACCTCAGCGAAATTCACTACCCGCGCACCCTGCAGGAACTCATGCTTCTCCTCGAACGAGAGCGGAACGTCCAAATAGTGGCCGGCGGAACCACCTTTGGCTGTATTCAGACCTCGCGCTATCTCTCGTTCGAGCCATCGATCGTGTATGTTCACCACATTCCGGAGCTCAGGTCGATCCACAAGACAGAACGCATGATATCCTTCGGCGCGGCCTGCACCCTCAATGAACTTGAACATGTATACCCTTTTGAACATGAACAGGCCAAAAACCTGCTCCATGCCATCGGAACTCCTGCGGTCCGGAATATCGCGACGATCGGAGGCCACCTCATGTATGAGAGGCGGTTTTTGAGTCTGTGGGCGCTCCTCGCATGCCTCGACGCCGAACTCGAATTCAGAACCGCTTCAAAGGCGAGCACAAAAAACATTTGGTATTTGGCCGACGAAACAGGCTTACCCCTTCTTGAACCCGGTAGACTGTTGACAAGAATCAGAATTCCACTGCAATCCATAGATCATCTGTTCATACAACGGATCGGGGGGAGCGTATTCCCCTATGGGGACGGGGCCTGTCTCGTCTCCGCGGCGACCATCGACCGCCGCACGATTTCGAATTTTAAGCTGGTCATCGCCGGTGCCCGCGCGTACAGGAATTATGATGCCGAGCAGAGAATCATCGCCGCCCCTCATCCTTTGCCGGCAAGAATCATGCAGACTGTCATGAGAATGTATGCGGAGAGCCTGCGTAAAACCAATTTCTGGAACGTTGAGGTTCTTTTACCGCTCATTTCTGAGGCGCTGGAGGGGATCCAGCGATCCACTGTATAACACCGGATACAACGGGGGGTTTATGACAGAAAGACTGGAGCGCCGGGGAAGGCTTTTTCTCATCCCGACACCGCTGGCCCCTTATTCGCCTCAGAACTGGGAGCCACAACGCCTGTGTAGGATGATTGCTCCCAGCATCCTCGAGCGGCTGAGCCACATCTCGCTCTATGTGGTCGAGTCGGAAAAATCGGCCATACGCTTTCTCTCCAGGGTGCTGCCTCAGGACAGCTTCGCCAAGGTCTGTTTTTTATTGCTCAATGAACACTCGACAGTCCATGATCTCGAAGCGCCTCTTGCGGCGCTGAAGGAGGGGACTGACTGCGCGATACTCTCTGAGGCGGGTCTACCCTGCATTGCAGACCCCGGCGCCGCCCTGGTTGCAGCCGCACACCGTGAGAACATAAGGGTAGTCCCGCTTGGGAACGACAGTTCTCTGCTCATGGCGCTCGCAGCATCGGGGCTCAACGGTCAACAATTCAGCTTTTTAGGGTACCTTCCGGTACGCGATGAGGAGCTGCGGAAAAAGCTCGCCTCCGAGGGCCTCGCAGCACTGCGCGACGGAGCGGCGAGAATTTTTATCGAAACGCCGTATCGAAATGCGAGGGCTCTCGAAGCCTGTACAGAGGTCTTGCCGGAAACGCTCCACCTCTGCTGCGCCTCCGGACTCGGCACAGAAGAGCCCACGGTCCTCTCCATGCCGGTATCGAGGTGGAAAGCTGAGACCCCGGCAGCGCCTCAAGCGCCTGCGGTGTTCTGTTTCGGATTGCCAGCAAGGCTTGTAGAAAAGGGTAAACGCGTGAGGAAGCCGGGGACCCGCCTATGATACGGCGCCTCTTTCGCTTCGTCACTCTCCCGCTTCGCTACTCCGTGCCGGCCAAAAACGAGAGCCGCTCCTTCAGATACGCGCTCTTTTCTTTGAGGCCGATCGCCTTGGTCTGAATCTGTATGGCATTGGGCTTTTCGGGCGAAAGACGGATTGCGCCTGACGACTCTCGTATCAGGCGCAGTATCTTTTCGACCGAAATCTTGGACACCTTTGAGAACTCCACCGAAACGATGCCGTTGCGCTCTCTGAGGCTGCTGATGGAGAGCTTTCTGCAGAGGACGCGCATCTCCGCGAGCGAAAGCAGCGAAAGCGCCTCCTCCGGGAGGGGACCGAATCGTTCTACCAGTTCTTCCTGGAGGGAGTCGATCTCTTCTTGGCTCCGAACAGAGGCGATGCGCTTGTAAATCTCCATTTTTATCATGGGGATCGAGATGTAGCTGTCGGGGATGAAGCCCGAATATTCAAGCTCCAGATAGGGTTCCTCTTCCTCCTGCCCTAGGCCTGAAAGCCGGGAGACGGCCTCATCGAGCAATTTCAAGTAGAGATCGAATCCAACCGCATAGATATCGCCGGACTGTTCGCGGCCAAGGAGGTTGCCTGCCCCGCGCACCTCGAGGTCCTTCATCGCGATCTTGAAGCCAGAGCCCAGTTCGGTGAAATCCGAGATGATCTGCAGTCGCTTCATGGCGAGTTCGCTGAGCGCCCTCTTGTCCGGATAGAGCAGATATGCATAGGCCTGTCTGTCCGAGCGGCCCACCCTCCCCTTCAATTGATAAAGCTGAGAGACCCCATAATTATCGGCCCTGTCGATGATGATTGTGTTGACGTTTGGGATGTCGATGCCGTTCTCAATGATGGTCGTGGAGACGAGGACATGGAAGGCACCGTGGATGAAACGGTGCATGATCGATTCCAGATCGCGCGCATCCATCTGACCATGGGCGCTCTCCACGAGGGCTTCGGGCACGAGCCGCCGGATAAACGCTTCAACCTCGGGGAGCGTCTCCACGCGGTTGTGGAGATAGAATATCTGGCCGCCGCGCGCCATTTCATTCCGGATCGCGCGCGCGACCAGCTCCGGGGAAAACTCCTCGACAAAGGTCTGAATCGGCTGGCGCTCCAAGGGAGGTGTCTGCAGCACCGACATGTCGCGTATCTTGAGCAGGGACATGTGGAGGGTGCGCGGAATCGGCGTCGCAGTCAGGGTGAGGCAGTCGATGCTGGCCTTCATCTCCTTGAGGCGTTCCTTATCCTTGACGCCGAAGCGCTGCTCTTCGTCGATGACGAGGAGGCCGAGGTCTTTGAACCTGACATCTTTCTGCAATATACGGTGCGTGCCGATGACCATGTCGATACTGCCGTCGCTCAGCCCCTTGAGCGTGGCCTTCTGTGCCTTCTTGTCGACGAGGCGCGAGAGCAGCGCGACTTTTATGGGGAAGTCCCCTATGCGCTCGATGAAATTCTCGTAATGTTGCTCGGCGAGGATGGTCGTAGGCGCCAGAAATGCCACCTGCTTTCCGGCAGTGACAGCCTTGAAGCAGGCGCGCATCGCTATTTCCGTCTTGCCGAAACCCACGTCTCCGCACACCAGCCTATCCATAGGCCTTGTGCTTTCCATGTCACGCTTGACCTCTTCGATGCAGCGGAGCTGATCCTCCGTCTCCTCAAAAGGAAAGGTCGCCTCGAACTGTATCTGCCACTCGTTGTCGGGCGGAAAGGCAAAACCACGCGCCGCTTTTCTGCGGGCATAGATGCGGATGAGCCGCTCAGCGAGTTCTTCCACCGATTTGCTGACCCTCTTTTTGCGGTTCTCCCACGCCTTTGAGCCCAGCGAATCGAGGCGGGGGGCCTCCCCCTCGTTCCCTATGTAACGTTGGACAAGATTCGCCTGCTCTATGGGCACAAAGACCTTTTCGTCGCCGGCATAGTCGATGCGGATGTAATCCCGCTCGAGGCCGAGCACCGTGAGCCGCTCAATGCCGCTGAATCTGCCTATTCCGTAGTTGACGTGCACCACGTAGTCGCCCGGCGAAAGTTCGATGAAGCTCTCGATCGCCGCACTCTTCGCCCTGGCAAGGGAGCGCGGCACATGCTTGCGCCGGCCGAAGAGCTCATGTTCGGCGAGCACCCGCAATTTCAGTGCTGGAAGATTGAAGCCTGACGAAATGGGCCCCTGAACAATGGTGATCGAATCGTCCTGAATGAGCGACGCTATTCGCTCGGCCTGAGGTGCGCTCGAAGCGACGATCCACGTGTGATACTGCTCTCTCTTGAAACCGGCCAATTCTTCCTTGAACAGCCGAATGTTGCCAAAATACGAGCGAGGGGGCTCTGCCCCGAGCGATATCCTTTCGGCCTCTTCATCGATCCCTTTGAGCGCATAACAGAACAGTATCCCCGGCACTGAACTCAACAACTGAGAAATATTGAAGACGATCTTGTGTGGCGGAGGCACGAGCGCCTCGCGGAGCGCAAGCCGGTACATGGAGGCGTACTCTTTGCGGATGGTTTCGGAGAGGGCCTCGATGCGCTCCCGGGCGACGACGACGCACAGGGTATTGGGGTCGGCATAATCGATGAGGCTGGAGGCTTTGTCGAAGGCGAGCGGGAACCAAAACTCTTCTCCTTCCATTTCTCTGGCCGAGTTCAGGGCCTCAACCACCTGATCTATGCGCGATTCCGGCTGCGCGAATTCACGCGAATGCTGGCGCAGGTGGGCGATGGCTTCTGAATCCCATACGACTTCCTTCAACGGCCGAATGCAGATCTGTTCTGCCTTCTCCTTTCCGGATTGGGTCGCTGGATCAAAGCGGACAATGCGTTCAATGCGGTCAAAATCGAAGTGGATGCGGACAGCGAGGTCGTCGCCTGGCACATAGACGTCGAGCACCTCGCCGCGGACTGCGTATTCGCCGGGCAGGCTGACAGTGGGAACGCGGAGGTATCCAAGCTCCGCAAGCTGATTTGATATGATGTCCGGCTCGAAAACCGCCCTGACCTTGAGAAGAAGGGTGTGCGCGCGAATGTAATCCGGAGGAGGTACGGGAATCGCTAACGTGCGCGCCGATACCACGGCGATTTCGAAATCGCCGTCGGCGAGCCTCGCAAGCGCGGAGGCCCTCTCGGAGAAGGTTCGGGATCGAGGGGGAACCGCCTTGTAAGGTGCCCCGGGCCACGAAGGGAACTTGAAAATATTGGCACCTGTCAGGGCAAGGTCCTCTTCAAACTCCTCAGCCTCCTGATCTGAGGGAAGAACGACGAGACATTTCTTGCCCGTGCGTTGAACAAGGGGGACTAGGCTGAAGGCCAGGAGAGGGTTCTCAGAGTTCTGTATATGAACAGGACGAGTGCCGCGCTGCAGTTGTTTCTCTATTGTTCGCAGGGCAGGGTTGCCAGATATTTTTTCGAATAACGCTTGCAGAGTATTGGGTTTCATCGTATGCTGTCCCACTGAGAGTGTTTTTCCAGTATACTCTTTATTCACCATGGATTTCTATGGGAGTCTAAGATCGGATTACCATGCTTGTGCTAGTTTTGATTGAGGAGAACTCCATCGCGGACCTTGTTCTCAAGGCGCTGCGTGAGGCAGAGGTCGTTGCTTTCCGCTATCGTGATCCGCTGCGCGTGGTGGATTGTATTGCAGAGCTTGCGCCTGACATCCTCGTCGTGCGGCAGAAGGACTTCCCTCTGCATGCGCCGATGCTCGCGGCGATGATTCGATTCTACAGACCCCTCCAGCGCTGCAAGGTCATAGTCTTGGGGGAGGGGGAGCCTCCTTTTCCCGGCTGTTCTTTTGTTGGGGAAGCATTGCTTTCGGAACAAGCTTCCGGTATTTGCTCGGCGCTCCTTGGTCCAAATTATGCCGCCCCCCACAGAGGCAGCAGACTTGTCGCCCGCGCCCAGCGCATGATGAAAGAATGAATTCTGTACGTCGAACCCAGGGTGGAAGTCTCGGCAGGTCCAGGGCTGCTCTGCAGCGGAAGCATCTGACATTAAACCAATGGTGGCCGTCCACCATACGACTGTACAGCGCCAGCGCCACAACAAAATGGCTTCAGCTTGCATTTTTATAACTTTTGCTATATAATAATCGCATTATGGATTCTAGTTCCAAACCTTGCAATGAAAAGCAATTAGCTCCTTATGCCCAAAAGTATAAGGCGATCGGCCATCCCATTCGGCTGAAAATTCTCTGTCTTATCGCGCACCAAGAGGTGCCCTGCGTGGGGGATATCTGGCGCTGCCTCGATCAGCCCCAGCCCGTCGTGTCCCAGCACTTGGCCATCTTGAAACGCAACGGCATCGTCTCTTCAGAGGTGAAGAAGACCCGGCGGATCTATTCTATAAGCGATCCTTTCATCAAGAACCTGGTCGATGCCATGATTGCCGAAATACGCGCCAATGCAGACGAGATAAGTACAAAATAATCTTTGGGTCACTGATGCACGAAAGGGTCAGATTCTATTTCGCTTTTTCCTCGATGAGTTTATCGAGTTCTTCCTGAAATGCCTTGTCCGCGTCGCACACATCAATTCGCCGGATTATCTTTCCATCCCTAAAAATCAATGCTGAATTTCCCGCCCCCGTGATGCCAAGATCGGCGTGACGAGCCTCTCCTGGCCCGTTCACGACGCAGCCCATGATGGCGATGGTTATGTCGGCGTCTGTGGCATAGAACCTATGCATCCACCTCGAAGTGAAGGCGTGCGTGTCGAACGACGCCCTGCCGCAGCGCGGGCAGGACACGATTCTCACGCCGCGCAGAGACTTTCCGGCGCATCCAAGAATCTCCTTGCCGGCCAGCACTTCCTGCTCCATCGAGTCGGATAGGGAGACGCGGATGGTGGCTCCTATTCCTTTCTTCAAAAGCGGTACAAGGGCCGCAGTGTTCCGAACGACGCCCGCGACGAGAGGTCCCGCCTCGGTCACGCCTAAGTGCAGGGGGTAGGGATAGCGCGAGGCAAACTCCTCGTTGGCGCGGACCACCTCGTCGGGCTCGTTCATCTTGAGCGAAATGACAATGTCGCCGAAGCGCATGGATTCCAGCACCTCGATCTCGCGCTCCGCAGCCGCGAGCGCGGCCTCCACGATGTCGGGCTCCTGGGCCAAATCTTTAGGAAGAGAACCTCCATTGATGCCCACGCGGATCGGAATACCCTTGTCCATGGCCTTGGTGGCGACCTCGCGCACCTTCCATTCGGCGCCTATGTTGCCAGGATTTATCCTGATCTTGGCGATGGGGAAGTCCATGCAACGCAGCGCTATCCGCCAGTCGAAATGGATATCGGCGACCACGGGTATCGGGGACAAATCCGCGACCAGCCCGAGCGACTCCACGGCCGACATGTCGGGGACGGCGAAGCGAATAATCTGACATCCAAGTTTTTGTAAGTTCGCGATCCTTTCGATTATGGACGCGAGCCGTGGATCATCGGAGCCGGAGAATGCGGGGAGCGGATCCTTCCACATCGTCTGGACGCTCACAGGCCAGTCACCGCCCATGAAAAGACTTCCAACTTTTATCGTCTTCGTAGGCGACAAGGCAATCACGCTCCCTTAAAAAAGAATCGACAGGTTATACTGCGCTGAAAGTGAATGCCAACACAAAAAGGGCGACGGTCTCGCAGAGGCCGACCACGATGATGTAGTTGGCGAAGCCCTTCCCGGTCTCTCCGTAGGCGTCGCAGCCTGCGGCCGCAGCCTTCCCTTGGGCCATCGCGGAGACACCTTCCGCAATCCCCGACATGATGCCGGCCGCAAGAAGGAGCAGGGGGTCCTTCGTCGAGTTGATGATTCTACTCATCAATATAAAGCTGTAAATAGTCTGGGTAAGGGGAGCTCCTGCAAAAGCCACCAGCAAAAATGAGGCTGGCTTATTATTCAGATAGGAACGTTTCCACGAGCCTATTGCCGCCATGCCAGCAATGCCTGCACCAATGCCAGAGCCTATGGCCCCCAACCCAAGCACACAAGCAGCGCCAATCAATCCGATGTTCATACTCCTCTCTCCTTATTCTTTTATAGTGTAGATTCCATAGACGCTGAAAGGTGTTCTTCCTCCCTCAGCGGATTATATTTGTAACCAGACCACTCCATGCCGAGGTGTTGGGAAAACTCCAGCATGTTGAGTCGTACGCCATGGACGATGACCGAAAGCACGGTCAGCACAAAGTTGAGCGAATGAGCAACCACCAAGAGCACGGAAGCGATGATCAGTTTCAGTATGAAGCCGATCAGAAACCCGAAAGGCCCGCTCAGAAGCCCTGCCGCCATCCCGTTGACAGTCTGCGCGAACGCGAGCCCGGCAAGCCCAACCGCCCAGAGACGTATGTAGGAGACAATGTCGGCAAAGACGCTGACGGTGCCCAAAAATGTCGGAATAATGCCTTTCAGGCTCTCCACAAGGCTTGAGCCAAGTTTGCCAGTCCAGTTTCCGAACACAAATACAAGGATAAATCCTGCACCAATACATACAATTGCCCAATTCCCTATAGGAAACCGCTTCGCATCGATGACGAGATTCAGCGCCGCGTTGAACATCCCGGCGAGCAACAGCAACGAGCCGACCTGGGACAGAAACTTCAAGTTGGGGAAATCGCGCTTTATGTTCTTGATGTGGGCGATTGAGAGCTGGACCAAGCCAATTGAGAAGCAAAGCACCTTGATGTTGTTTTCAGAATCCGGCGATTGGCCGTTGATGAGTGGCAGAGAGATATTTTGAAGCAGCTTCGGAAGATGATCGAACTGAATGCCGAACCACGTCGCCGTCAGCGCACCCCACAGAATGGTGGTTGCTCCCAAAAGGACGAACAGTTTCTGTGCATCCCCGACGGGCCTGCCCTTTCTTTTCGCCGCGACTATCGAAGCGAGCGAGAGAAGCACGATGATCGTTCCGTAGCTGGCATCACCGAAGATCATCGCAAAGAATATCGCAAAGAATATGAGGAACCATGAGGATATGTCGTACTCGCGATAATTGGGCACTGTCCCTAAAAAATCGAATACGGGCTGAATGATGCGTATTGCCGGCGGATTTTCCACAAGCGTCGGCGGCTGGTCTTCCTCTGAAGGATCGTCGAAGACGATGCCCCATCCATACTTTATGGCGATTTTCTTTAATTTTTCACACTCCCGCGCGGGAACATAACCTTTTAAATATGCAAAGTGCTCATGTTCAGGCATCCCGGAGCGCACCTTTTCGAGAACAATCTTCGATTCTATCTCGTGAAGGTATGCCTTCAAGAGCGAGAGTTTGCCTGATTCCTCCTTGAGATTCTGGAATATTTCCTGTTTTCTCTTCTCGATTGCATTGAGCTCCTGGCGCATCTGGGACAAGGAACGCTCAGGGGGGAGGAACTCCTGAAATGAAGGGGGTAACTCCGGCAATTTTTCGTCCTGGTCGAGAATGATGGCAATTCTCACCTTGCCCTTCGGCGCAAGAATCCTTATATACTCGAGTTCTTTAGGGATGGCGGAGATATCTCTCGGAGGAGCATCGAAGAGGCGAAGCGAGAATGTCCCCCCAAGCGCCTGGGCAAACGAATCTGCCGAGACTTCCCCCCAGCTCTTCGTCCTATCAATCTCGCGAAGAAGCTGCGTGGCCCGCTCGTGCAACGAATCCAACTCACGCTTTAAACCTGAGACACGCAAGACAAGATCCCGTATGCCCTCGGCAGTCCACTGACCTTGGGCAGTTTCTGCGATGGCCACTTTCTTTTTTTTATCCACATAATTCTGAAGAAAATAATACGCGGATTCAGCCTCGGCCTTCTCTCGCTCAAGGCTCTGATAGGCCTCCCCCCTGCCCTGCAGCTCCTCGACGTGGGCGACGCCGAGTTTCCTGAGACGCTCAGGCACTTTCGCCCTGTCCTTGTCGAGCACGATGAGGTAGAACTTCTTCATGGGCACGATCATCGCTCGGCTCCTTCGACTTTCCGCTTCGCGATTTTTCCTCTGACGACCTGGGCGGTCTGCTGATCGCCGAGATAGATGCGTATCTTGCGGATGTCTGCGATCGTCTCGGGGATCTTCACCTTTTCGAACAGATTCACCCGCTGCGTCGTAATGCGCAGCTCATGGGCGAGCAACGCCCTCTGGTGCGTGACGACATCCAGCTCCATCTGCGTGCGCAAAAGCTGCTCAAGGAGCGTCAGCGCGGAATCGACCCAGGGAGGCGTGGTATAGAGATCGTAGACCTGGCGTTCGAACTCCACATCCTGAAAAATCGGTATAACAACGCCGGCGATGTTGCCGGTATCGGTCTTCAGGGAAGAGACCCTCAAAAGCGGCTTCCCGTCAAGACTCCTCGCCTTCCCTTGTTCTGAAAACACCGCGATCCACGCATCGTACTCTTTCTCGAGGCTCGCTTTCCGGGCCTCGAGCTGCTCAAGCCGAGCCTGGACGCTCCGCACCTCGATCTGAAGCTGCTGCTTTTTAAGCTGAAGCGTCGGGAGATAGCGCTCGTACATCTTGAGCGCATCTTTTTTCTTCTTCAGCTCGTTCTTCGTCAGCTTAATCTTTGCCATGCCGCATCGCCTTCCCTACCACAGGGGATCCTTCACTTGCCACCGACCCAGAATTTCTGGATCAAATCCGAACGCAGCCCGGTCTCTCGAGGCTCAAAGCATTCGGCGAGGATAGCCCAGCACTGGTCCAAGGCCTTTTCGAGGGGGATGTTGACCGAAAGATCCATCATCCGCTGCTCGAACAGTTCGCCGTATTTGAGAAGCTTCCGATCCCATGCGCTCATCTGGAAGCCCATCGATTTCTTTTCCAGCGTATCCCTGTAGGCCGCAAAGAGCTTGATCATGGCGTCCATGATGGAACGGTGATCCTCGCGCGTCTTGCCGTTGACCATCTGCTTCAGGCGCGAGAGAGAGCCAAAGGGCTCGATGTGCCCTCCTCGCAGATAGAACTGACCTTCGGTGATGTACCCTGTGTTGTCGGGAATAGGATGCGTGACATCGTCGCCAGGCATCGTCGTGACGGCCAGGATCGTAATGGAACCGGCATCGGAGAAATCCACCGCTTTTTCGTAGCGGGCCGCGAGCTGAGAGTACAGGTCGCCGGGGTAGCCGCGGTTCGACGGGACCTGCTCTTGGGTTATCGCGATCTCCTTGAGGGCGTCGGCGAAGTTCGTCATATCGGTGAGGAGCACGAGCACATTCTTGCCCTTGAGGGCGAAGCGTTCCGCAACCGCGAGCGAGATGTCCGGCACCATGAGACATTCGACGATGGGGTCGGCCGCGGTGTGCACGAACATGATCGTCTTCGAGAGTGCTCCGCCCTGCTCCAGCGTATCGCGGAAAAAGAGGTAATCGTCGTACTTAAGCCCCATGCCGCCCAGCACGATGAGATCCACTTCCGCCTGCATCGCGATGCGCGCAAGCAGTTGGTTGTAAGGCTCACCGGACACCGAGAAAATGGGCAGTTTTTGGCTCTTGACGAGGGTGTTGAAGACATCGATCATAGGAATGCCGGTGCGGATCATCTCGCGCGGAATGATGCGCTTGTACGGATTCACCGAAGGTCCAGCTATCGTGATGAGGTTGTCGGTGAGAACAGGTCCGCCGTCCCGCGGCTCGCCGGCCCCATCGAAAATGCGCCCCATGAGGCTGTCCGAAAAACTCACCTGCATAGGGTGTCCCAAAAACCGGACCTCGTCCCCTGTGGAGACGCCCCGTCCGCCTGCAAAGACCTGGAGATAGACCATCTCCCCGTCGAGACGGATAGTCTCGGCGAGCGACATCCCGTACCGAGTCTTCACCTGCGCAAGCTCGCCGTAGGCGACATTCTGCGCCTTCACGGCAATTACATTGCCCACTATCGATTCAATTCTCGAGTATATCTTGTTCATGCCTCACTCCAGCGCCTTTATCGCTTTCAATCCGCGGTTTTCAAACTCGGGCTTTCTGTCTGCAAGCGCCTGCTCGACTTTTGTATAGAGCGAATCAAACATATCGCTGTCTTCCGGAGTGCCGTTCAGGTCGAGCATCGTCTGGCGCAGCTCGTAGAAGAAGTTCCGGGCATCTTCCTTATCTTGGAATGCGATGTGCGACGCAAGTATGTTCAGAACCAGCTTAAAGACGTGCTTCTGCCGCGAGGGCGACACCGCGGCATCGACAGGATCGAAGGAGTTTTGTTGGAGATAGACGGCATCGAGGAATTCGCTCTTGAGGTACACGACATAGTCTTCGAGGCTCGTGCCTTCCTCTCCGACAACCTTCATCATCGCGCCGACTTCTGATCCACGCTCAAGGAAGGAATGAGCATATTGGACGGCCTGTTTCGGCATTATCCCCTCATATTTCGACCAGGAGTCGAGAGGGTGGATCGCGGGGTACTTGCGCGCGTCCGACCGCTCGCGCGACAGGCCATGGAAGGCGCCGACGACTTTCAGGGTGGCCTGCGTGACGGGCTCCTCAAAGTTGCCGCCGGCCGGCGAAACTGTGCCGCCGATCGTGACGGAACCGGTCTTTCCATTGTAGAGTCGAACTATACCCGCTCGCTCATAGAAAGCGGCGATGACCGACTCGAGGTATGCAGGGAAAGCCTCTTCGCCCGGAATCTCCTCGAGGCGGCCCGACATCTCGCGCATCGCCTGGGCCCAACGGCTCGTGGAGTCGGCGAGCAGAAGCACATCCAACCCCATCTGACGGTAATACTCGGCGATCGTCACCGCAGTGTACACTGAAGCTTCGCGCGCGGCGACCGGCATAGAAGATGTGTTGCAGATGATCACTGTCCGCTCCATGAGCGACCGGCCAGTCTTCGGATCGATGATCTGAGGGAACTCTTTGAGCGTCTCCACGACCTCGCCTGCGCGTTCGCCGCACGCGGCGATGATCACGATATCGACCTCGGCGTGGCGACTCGTCACTTGCTGCAACACTGTCTTTCCCGCACCGAACGGGCCTGGAATACAGTAGGTCCCCCCCTTTGCCACCGGGAAAAACGTGTCGATGATCCGCGTCTTCGTGACAAGGGGTTCCGTCGGCTTGAGACGTTCCACATAACAGTCGACCGCGCGCTTCACCGGCCAGGAAAAACTCATCCGAACCTGCCTCGCATTTCCCCTTGCGTCGACCACTTCGGCGATAACATCGTCGAGCGTGTAGTCACCCTCGGGCAGTATCGTCGAGACGGTCCATTCGCCATAGAAATCAAAAGGAAGCATGATGATGTGCTTGAAATGCAGCTCGGGTACCCAGCCAAGGGCCATACCTCTCCGCAGCACATCCCCTTCTTTCGCCTGCGGCGTGAAGTGCCAGGTTCGGTCGCGTGGAAGCGCCTTCAGATAGAGCCCAGGCTCAAGGAAGTACCCTGCTCTCTCGGCGATCTCCGGAAGCGGGTTCTGAAGCCCATCGTATATCTGTCCCAGGAGGCCGGGACCGAGCTCTACCGACAAAAGTTCGTTGGTGAATCGAACCTTGTCGCCGACCCGGATACCTTTGGTGATCTCGTACACCTGAACCTGAACCGAAGTTCCGCGTATACGGATCACCTCGCTCTTCAAGCTCTTGCCCCCTGTTTCGATATAGGCGACTTCGTTCATGGTCACTATTCCGTCGGTGTTGACGGAAACCATATTGCCATTTACTGCGGTCACGAATCCTTCTGTCATGTTGCCACCCCGGTGTCTAAGGCACTGCTCGCTGCCTCCGCAGCTGCATCGACAATATCCTGATATAATGTCCTGAACCCTTCCTTGCCGCGTTCCCTGTCGAATGAGGCGCAGCGGGTTGCGATGAGCAATTTCATCTTATAGGCAAGAATAGAATCGAGCTCAAAAGCGGAAAGAGAAATGAGCCTCTCCACGGCGTTCCAGCGTTCATGCTCAAACGTGAGTTCTACCTGAAGCGGATCAGAAGCCGCCGATACCGCCTGCGCAGACTGGAGCGCGTCGGACCCGACACTTCCTGGTCTTGTCCACTGCCCAGCATCCCACTTGTGGGCCCTGGCGCGGAGCACCACGAGAGCATTCCGGACACCCCTCTCCCACTCGAAATATCCCTTCAAAAAGGATGACTTCTCTATGCAAGCCGAATATTCGCCCCTCCTCACCACGTCGACATGGCGAACCAGCACGAGATCTGCCTGATCCACAAACCTCGAACAGAGAACATCGAATTCTTCCACGGAAAGAGGGGGCGGAGCGCCGAATGGAAAAGAGGTGAGCGTCGAAGCGAAATACCAGTAACGCCTCATGTCAATCGAGGCTCCCTGCCGCTTCTTTCAAATATTCAGAGAGAAGAGCATTGACGCGCGCCGAAAGAATTTGCGCAAGACTCTCCGCCGAGAAATCATACTGGGCGGCAGAACCCGCCTGGGCCACGCGGAACCCCGCATCGATAGAGGGGTACGGCTTGAGCGTGACCCCCTTTGAAAGCTCCACTGAGAGCCTGGCAGAGAGAGAAGCATCTATTTTTTTCATGAGATCGGGCGGAAGCAGAACCTCCACGTCACCCGCCTGGCCAAGGGCCAATGCCTTCAACACTTCCGGGATGACCTGTTCTGCCATCTTTTCGTCGAATGCTGCAGCGACATCGGCACGTATCGCTGCATCGAGAAAGCGCTGCACACTCTGTTTGAGCGCGATCATGGCATCACGCGAGGCCTGAAGCAGACTTTCGCGAGAAGCCGCCTCCATCGACTCGATGCGACGAGCGGCTTCATCTTGCGCCTCTTCGGCTTCCTTTTTTGCGCGATTCAGTATTTCTGAGGCTTCCGATTGAGCCTTACGGATGATCTCTTCGGCCTGCTGTTTTGCAGTTTCGACCCCTTCGCTCCGAATCCTCTCAAGGAGCTCCTGCAGTTGAATCTCCATGGTATTCTTCCCCTGGTTGAGTTCGATATATTAAAAATATACTATATTTCTTAAAACTGCCTTTTATAGCCCGATAGAGTGTATACTGAAAGCGCCTTTAGGGCAAGGGAGAATGGACATGTTTTGCCCCCTCTTGACAGGACGGCCGTCGTGCGATTAAATCGCCCTCGTCTGTAGAGGTACCGAGGGTTACTGCAGGTTACTCCTCTAAGCTGTCGCGAAAAGCGACATATTTAAAAATGCGACCGTCGTACCGCGACGGCGCGCGTGCGAGTGCCCGCGTTGCCTGCACGCTGGCAAAAGCCGGAGCGGCACGAGGGTTACTCCTCTAAGCTGTCGCGAAAAGCGACATATTTAAAAATGCGACCGTCGTATAACGGCTATTACCCCAGCCTTCCAAGCTGGAGACGTGGGTTCGACTCCCATCGGTCGCTTCATTTTCCCTGCAAAAACTTCAAAAAACACGAGCTGAAAGCATCACCAGCCACATGCCTGTCGGATTCCATCGCGCTCCGGCGCGATCTTAGTTGTCTCTTGCAGACGAGGCGATATCTTGACAGCTGCCCTCTTTTTCATCTAGTTTACAACGCTGAAATCGGGACGTAGCCTAGGGGCTAAGGCGTCTGCTTTGGGAGCAGAAGATCGGAGGTTCAAATCCTCTCGTCCCGAAATCGTGTGGGGGATCGTAGCTCAACTGGATAGAGCAACTGCCTTCTAAGCAGTAGGTCGCGCGTTCGAGCCGCGCCGGTCCCATTGATTATCAGGAGTGTTTCTGATCCCCAGGACCGCAAAACCCAGGGGGTGTGACAAAAGTGTGACAAAGGACTTCTACCTCTACACGCGCGGGAAGTTCTGGTATGTGCGGTTCTGGGCCCCCGTTACACGGGAGATAGGGATTTCTCCTTGACCACGCTTGGTCGGAATTTCCCCGCCAATGACCTATTATGGAGCAGTTCATGGTCGAGCAGACCGGTGTGAGGTGCTTGAACGCCGCGGACATATATTAAAGTAAATCATTTTTTTCGACTTGACTATGAGCGTTTTTTACTCCATAGTAAGTATGATTCAGTGCACGTTATTCCATAAATCCAGCAGAAAGGAGGATGTGTCATGAACGACTCGGATGGCAGTCATAGTTATTGCATCTGTACCGAGCCCGAAGATCCATTCCCGCGGCCATCTTGCCTGACAGCTGGTAGCGATATGGTGAAATACCGCCTCTAGGTTTTTAAGCCATTCACCTCCTGCTGTCAGGGGACGCGGCAGTCACGTGAGGTGAATTATGATCAAATTTCATCTGCTATTACCTTTCATCAAGAAAAAGAGTGAGACGAACAGCGTCTTCAGCGAAGATGAACACAGGCTGGTCTCCCTCTGCACTTCCTCGATGCAGAGCGCCTTTGCCGAGCTCGACACAGACCCGCGTGGGCTCTCCGAAAAAGAGGCGGGCAAGCGGCTCTCAGAATTCGGCAGGAATGAAATTTCTCAGCTGAAGGAGCTCAGTTTCTGGGAAGACATGCTGGAGCGGATCAAAAGTCCTCTCGTGGTCCAGCTTCTCACCATCGCGGTCGTATCGGCCATCATTGGGCAGACGTCGTCCGCACTCATCGTCGCCCTGATGATTCTGCTCAGCGTAGGCCTTTCCTACATTCTGGACAGCCGCTCGAACAGAGAGGTCGAATCGCTGGGAAAGCGCGTGCAGTCCCGCACCTATGTCCTCCGGGATGGGATAGAAACCGAGATCAGGATGTCTGAAGTCGTCCCCGGCGATGTCGTCTTGCTGCAGGCGGGGGCCATCGTCCCGGCCGACGTGAGGATAATCTTCGCAAAGGACTTCTTTGTCAGTGAATCGGCACTCACTGGAGAGTCGATGCCGGTCGAAAAGTCAGCGACCGCACCATCTTCCCCTGTAAAATCGGTCCTCGAAATGCCCAACGCATGCTTCATGGGAACGAGTGTTACGAGCGGGACGGCGCGAGCGCTCGTTGTGGCGACAGGCACGCACACGCTCTTCGGCGCCATCTCGAAAAAACTCAGCGCTCGCAGGGAAGAAACAAGTTTCGACAAGGGCATCCGCTCCTTCACGTGGCTCATGATCCGCTTCATGCTGGTCCTGGTGAGCATCGTGTTTCTGATCGTGGGCCTCACCAAGGGCAACTGGCTCGAGGCGCTGCTCTTCGCCTTGTCGGTGGCCGTCGGGCTCACGCCGGAGATGCTCCCCATGATCGTCACGGTCAACCTCGCCAAGGGCGCGCTCGCCATGGCGAAGAAGAAGGTGATCGTCAAAAAACTGCCTGCGATCCAGAACTTAGGAGCCATCGACATACTCTGTACGGACAAGACGGGAACACTCACCCAGGACCGCGTCGTGCTCGAACACCACGTCGACATCATCGGCAACAAAAGCGACGAGGTCCTCAACTACGCCTACCTCAACAGCTACTTCCAGACAGGCCTCAAGAACCTGCTCGACAGGGCGGTGATCGAACATGTGGATCTCAACGTGGACGAATGTCGGCTCATCGACGAATTGCCCTTCGACTTTCAGCGTCGTCGCATGTCGGTGGTCGTCGAATACGAGGGCAACAACGTGCTCATCTGCAAGGGTGCGGTCGAGGAGATATACAGCTGCTGCACGCATTACCAGATCGATGAAGAGATATACCCTCTCATCGACATGATCCGCGCAGACCTCTTCGAGGAAGTCCAGAAGCTCAACGAAGAGGGGTTCAGGGTTCTCGGCATAGCGTACCGTGAGTTCAGCCGCGACAAAACGACCTTCTCGGTGCAGGACGAGAGCCAACTGATTCTTCTGGGGTACATAGCCTTCATCGATCCGCCCAAGGAGTCGGCGACCGAAGCCATCCAGCTGCTCACGAAGGCGGGAGTCGAGGTCAAGGTCCTCACGGGAGACAACGGCCTGGTCACCGAAAAAGTCTGTAGGGATGTAGGTATTCCCTTCAAATCATCGATTACGGGCGCAGAATTGGCGTTGCTCGACAAGGAGGCATTCTCGGCAAAGGTCAAGGAATGCGAAGTCTTCGTCAAGCTGACGCCGAACCAGAAAGAAGAGATCGTCCAGGAGCTGCGGAGACAGGGGCACGTGGTCGGCTACATGGGCGACGGCATCAACGACGCGACGGCGCTCAAGGCTGCCGATGTCGGCATTTCGGTGGATTCGGCCGTCGACGTCGCCAAAGAGGCAGCGGACATCGTCCTCCTTGAAAAGAGCCTCCTTGTCCTCGAGGAGGGAATTATGGAAGGCCGACGCATCTTCGCCAACATCATCAAGTATATCCGCATGGGGGCGAGCTCAAATTTCGGCAACATGTTCAGCGTGCTGGGGGCGAGCTATCTTTTGCCCTTCCTGCCCATGAAGCCATTACAGATACTCACCAACAACCTCCTCTACGACTTCTCGCAGACGGGCATCCCCATGGACAATGTCGACCCAGAACTCGTCGCTAAACCTGTCAGGTGGGATATCAACAACATCAAGCGTTTCATGATGTTCATCGGCCCCATCAGTTCCATCTTCGACTATGCCACCTTCGCCCTCATGTGGTTCTTCTTCCACGCAAGCGATTATCTTATTCCGGCATTGTCGGTCGGGCAGAAAGATGCCCTGGCTAGGCTCTTCCAGACAGGTTGGTTTGTCGAATCATTGCTGACGCAGACGCTCATCGTCCACATAATTCGAACCCGGCGCATTCCGTTCTTCCAGAGCCGAGCCTCGGCGCCGATGATGCTCACGACGTTGCTCGTGATGACAATTGGAATATGGCTACCATACTCCCCGATTGCGGCCGCGCTGGGCCTTGTACCTCTTCCCGGCATCTACTGGCCGTGGATCGTAGGTTTTCTCGTCGCCTACTCAATAATTACACATAAGGTAAAACGCTGGTTTTTCAGGCGTTTTGAAGGAGCATAACAATGGATTCCATACTTGACGCCCTCCAGGAAGGACGGCTGTTTGAATTACCAGAGAATGACAAGGACCATGCGCTTCAATTTTTGGCGCACATAATCGAGGCCTTTCCTCAGATTCCGACGGGGACCGATATTGTCGGCAATGTGATGGCCCGCGAAAAGTCGATGAACACCGCGCTCGGAAGGGGCTGGGCATGCCCCCACGCACGCGTCGAGTTTGAGGAAGACCTCATGTGTGTCGTAGGATGGAGCCCCACAGGCATCGATTATGGGGCTCCAGACGGCATCCCTGTCTCACTCATCACTATGTACCTCGTACCGTCGAACCAGCGCAACCACTATCTGCGGGAAGTCTCCATCATGGCGAAGGTGCTCAAGTCTTTGCCTGCGATAGACAGATTGCCTTCGATAAAAGAATTGAACGATGTGCGAAACTACCTCCTGGACTTAATCGCTGCGAGCAAAGAGACCGTGGGGCCCGACGCGCGCGCCCGGATGATACGCCTACAGTCCAAGGCGGCCATGGCAACGCAACCGGTCTCGGACCTTTCCAACCTCATCATCGAACCGGTCTCCATCATCGCCGGCGCCGGCATGAGGCCTCTCGCGCTCACGCAGAACCTGGAACTCATGCATTTCATTGAAAGCACGGCAGGCCTGGCAGAGCGGCTCGACACCGAAGGCACATACCAGAATGGACTGTGGCGCATCGTGCGGAGGAGCGCTACCGCATATCAGGGAGGCAGGACGGTCCTCGATTGCATCGCCCTCATGCCTGCAAAGGCTGTACAGAAATAATTCGGCTTTGTTCAGAGGAACTGCTGTTGACACCTGCAATTTTTGAATTATAATAGCTCGGCTTCCTTATAATAAAAGGACAGTTGAATCCATCCCACCCTGTGAGGAGTAAGTATGTCCTATACGACTGAACAGATTCGCAACATCGCCATCATCGGACATGGAGGCACCGGCAAGACCACTTTGCTTGAACACATTCTCTTTCAGGGCGGAATGATATCGAAACCGGAAACGGTTGATTCGGGCAAAACCGTCAGCGACTACGGAGACGACGAGATTGCGCGCAAGATATCAGTTCGCTCGAGCCTCACTCATGTCAACACCGATGACTGCAAGATCAATCTTCTCGATGCGCCAGGCGCTGGCGACTTTGTCGGCGAAGCTATTCTCGCGATCCGGGCGGCCGAAACCGCGCTCCTTGTGATCGACGGCAAGTCCGGCGTGCAGATCGAGACCGTCAAACTCTGGAGACTTTTGGAGCGCCACCAAAAACCGAGGATGGTGTTCGTGACCCGACTCGACGAAGAGAGGGCTAATTATGCCGCCGTCCTTGCGGACATAAAAGAGAAATTCAAGGTGACCCCCGTGCCCATCACTATTCCCATGGGAGAAGGCCCCTCTTTTAAAGGCGTCATCGATGTGCTCAACAACAAGGCCTACCTGCGCCCATCCTCCCACGATCAAAAAGAGCAGACCGGAGAAGTCCCGGCGGAATTCGCCGATGCGGTGAAATCTGCCCGCGGCCAGCTCTTTGAAGCCGCAGCAGAAGGCAGCGACGAACTTATGGAGAAATACCTCATTGAAGGCGAACTCACGCAAGAGGATACCTTGGCAGGTCTTCAAAATGCCCTCGCTGCAGGTAAGATCGTTCCGGCCTTTGCCGGCTCCGGCCTGGCAAACAGCGGCACGTCTGCCTTCATCGACTTTGTGGCGCACAGCGCCCCCTCTCCCCTCCTCCGCGCCCCTGAAAAGGCCCAGGACCAGGAGGGCAATCAGGTCGAGATCACCATCGATCCTGCAAAACCGGCGTCGGCCTTCGTGTTCAAGACACAGATCGATCAGTTCTCCGGACGCCTCTGCTACATCAAGGTCATGACGGGCACAATCCTTCCCGACATGGACATGATTATCGCAAGCGACACGCCGCACAAGGAGCGCATCGGAAAACTCTACACCATGCAGGGCAAAAAACTTGAGGACATTCCTGCGCTTCCTGCCGGAGACATCGGCATTCTCGCCAAGATTGCGACGCTCAAGACAAACGACACCCTGAGCCAGTTCGACAAACCCTTCTCCTATTCGCCACTGCATCTACCTTCGCCGGTCCACATGCTCGCCATCTCGGCAGTCAACAAGAAGGAGGAGGACAAGCTCAGCGAACTTCTCTACAAGGCCGCCGAGGAGGATCTCACCTTCAGCGTCCACTATAATCCGGAGACCAAGGAGACGGTCATCGCCGGCATGGGCGAGCAGCAGATCACCATGATTCTCGACAAGATCAAAGCTCAGTCCAAGATCGCCGCGGAAACGAGAATACCTCGCGTGGCCTATCGTGAAACGATCACCAAGAAGGCCACGGCCGAGTATACGCATAAAAAGCAAACCGGCGGCCACGGACAGTATGGCCGCGTCGTGTTCGAAATAGAGCCGCTGGAACGGGGAAAGGGCTATGAGTTCGAGAATAGGATTTTCGGCGGCGCGGTGTCCAAAGGATACATGCCCGGCATCGAAAAAGGGATTCACCAGGCGATGGAAGCCGGCGTCCTGGCCGGCTACCCAGTCGTCGACGTAAAAACCGCGATCATCGACGGCAAAGAGCATCCCGTCGACTCATCGGAAATGGCGTTCAAGATCGCGGCGCGCGGTGCGTTCCGCGAGGCTATGAAACAGGCGAACCCCGTCCTGCTCGAGCCGATCATGAACCTTTCGGTCTTTGTCGAAGAAAAGTATCTCGGGGACGTCATGTCCGATCTCTCCGGGCGTCGCGGCAAGATATCGGGGCAGAATCCCATAGGCGGAGGCATCGTTCAGATCGATGCCCAGGTTCCGCAGGCGGAGCTTTTGCGCTATGCGATCGACCTGCGCTCCATGACATCGGGCACGGGATCCTTCGAAATCGAGTTCTCTCACTACGCGCCGATCTCCGGCAAGATCGCCGAGGATGTCATCAAGGCAGCACAGGCCTTTAAGACGCAGGAAGCGGAAGAAGAATAATCGGGCCGCACCGCCCTGTCGAACAGAAGAGCCATTGGCGCGGACCTGCGCGGACCTCTGCAATCGCGCAGGTCCGCGCTTTTTGCTGCCTTATAGCGCTATGTCCACGCAGCGTTAGGTTTCACGCTGTCCCTTCTCCAGGCGCTCAATCTCGTGGATGAATTCATCGAGAGTGTCGTATTTTCTATATACCGACGCGAAACGGATGTACGCAACTTTGTCGAGCGAGTAGAGCTTCTCCAGCACCATGCGCCCAAGCTCTTCGCTCGATATTTCGTTGGAAGCCTTGGCGTATTCCGCGGCTTCGTCCTCTATTTCGTTGATGAGGTTTTCGATGGACATCTGGGATACTGGCCGCTTTTCAAGCGCACGCACAAGGCCGCGCTCGATCTTCTGGCGCTCGAAAGGTTCACGGCGGCCGTCGCGTTTGATCACGAGGAGCGGCTTCTCCTCGATGCGCTCGTAACTGGTAAACCTGAGACCGCAGGAGAGACATTCCCTGCGGCGCCGTATCGCTTCTCCGTTGGCCAGTGTCCGCGAATCGATGACCTTGTCTTCCATGCTTCCGCAGTAGGGACACTTCATTCGGCATCCTTTCCCGCGAGCTTCGAGATGACCTTCAGCAATTCCATGGGCAGAGGGAATATGATCGTCGAGTTTTTCTCAACGGCGATTTCCGTCAATGTCTGCAAATAGCGAAGCTGCAAACTCGAAGGCGACTTGGACAGGACATCGGCCGCCTGCGCGAGCTTCTCCGAAGCCTGGAGCTCGCCCTCGGCGGCGATGATTTTTGCCCGCCGCTCACGCTCTGCCTCCGCCTGACGGGCAATCGCCCGCTTCATGGTCTCTGCGAGCTCAACCGCTTTTATTTCCACGGCCGAAACTTTGATGCCCCAGGGGTCCGTCGCCTCGTCGAGCAGTTTCTGCAGCACTTGGCCGAGCTCTGCCCGCTTTGCGAGCATATCGTCGAGTTCGTGTTGGCCGAGCACCGACCTGAGAATCGTCTGGGCGAGCAGGCTCGTGCTCTTGGTATAGTCGGCCACTTTGACGACAGCCAGGATCGGATCGAATACATTGAAGTACACGACAGCATCGACGATGACGGTCACATTGTCGCGGGTGATGACTTCTTGTTTAGACACATCGATGGTGAACGTGCGCATGTCGACTTTGCGCATAACGTCGAGGTTAAACGGTAAAATCAGATTAAAACCGGGCATCACCACCTTCTGCATACGGCCGAGGCGAAACAGCACGCCCCGCTGATACTCGGGGATGACGCGCATCATCTGAATCAGAATGATAAACGGCACGACGAAAAGCCCAGCCGCAACCTCGTAATTCCTTGCAAGCAGCAGCACTTCAGACACCGCCCAGATCAGAAACAGCACGAGCAGGAATAGAAAGACAGGCCGCTGTTTGCGGGCGATTGCGATGGCGATAAAAATGACCCACCACGCTGCGAACAGCACAAAACCGGCTATAATCAAGGACATTTTCATTGCCTCCTTATAAAAACAAATATACTATAATTTCATGCATTTCACAAAGCACTGTGTTCTATTGACTCTTTCTCTTCGTATGAGTATTGTATTTATTAAAGTTATAGTCTAATTTTTCCAGCGAACCGGAGGATCACCATGAATTTTTCAGAAAAGCTCAAGAAATTTATGGAAAACAGCATCGACGCTTCCAGGGAATTCCTCGAAAAAACATCCGATCAGGCACAGATATGGACCGAGATGGGAAAGCTTAAAATTGAGATTC
The DNA here is from genome assembly GCA_029975555.1 of Spirochaetia bacterium. GTDB lineage: Bacteria > Spirochaetota > Spirochaetia > Treponematales > Rectinemataceae > Rectinema. The sequence continues at coordinate 56,212 of JARKOY010000174.1, forward strand.
TGCAGCTTAGGGCAAAGGCGCAATCGCTCACCGCAAAGCTTGGTACGGAAGTATATACTCTGTTGGTCGAGAAGGATGAGCCGATGATAGGGTCCTCTACTCCCGAAATCGAACCGATCATCAAGGAACTCCAAGAACTCGACCGTGCCATCGACGAAAAAGAGGCGCTCTACAGGTCAAAGGGCGGAAAAGACAAGGACCTCGACGAGAAAATGTAAGGATTCTTTCGCATGGCTGAGGCCCAATGAGAAGGGCCGATCTGGCCGCTCGACTGCCCTACTCTTCCATCCCGTTAGTCTTTTTGTGGATGTGTGCCACGTAGAGGGGGCCTGCGCCGCACGCAGCATCGGGGAGGACAATGGTTCCGAAAGAAGTCTTCTCTCCCCTCTCCACATCGAGTATCTCGCAATGCTCCCCATACTTTTCCACAAGACGCTGCACGACTCCATCGTTTTCCATCGGCGAGATGGAGCATGTCGAATATACGAGGCAGCCTCCTGGCTTCAGCATGAGGAAACAGCTCGAGAGCAACGACCACTGTCGCAGGGCAAGCTGACGAGTGCGCGCGCGCGTCCACTCCGAAAGCATATGGGGAGAGTTGAGCACGTGCCGCTCCGAGGAACAGGGAGCATCGAGGAGAATCGCGTCATAGCGATTCTTTCTTATCCTGCAGAGCCGAGCTGCGTCGTATCCTGTGACACTGACCCGCGCACGAGTCGCCTCGGGAAGCTGGCCATTGAGGACATCCCGCAGTCGCCGACGTCTCTCCGAAGACAGCTCATTGGCCTCGATGCGGACCTGTGGGCCGGAACGTCCCGCAAGGATGAGCGTTTTCCCGCCTGGGGCGGCGCAGGCATCGAGGATAGTGCCCTCCTTTGGAAGATGGAGCATCTTGGCCGCCTCTATGGAGGCGCGGTCCATGCGATAGACTCCTTCAGGAGGGTCTTCGAGGAATTCGATCTCCCCTGCCGCATTGAAGCGCAGCCCCAAGGCGTCGTTGGGCGCACGCAGGGCCGCGCGCAGGCCTTCCCAGCGCTCGCCATAGAGACTCTTATAAAAAGCATCGAAATCTTCAGCGCCTGCCATACGGTTCTCCATAGGCACGAAAAAGCAAAAGAATCAATATCGCCATTGTCACCGCATTGACGATTTTCGGCTTTCTTGCTAGCGTCTTTATACTCTTCAGGATTCTACAATGATACCACTTCCAGAGCTTATCGTATTCGACCTCGATGGCACGCTCGCCGACACGATCGAGGATATCGCGGCTTCGGTGAACCGGGTGCTCTCCCGATTCGGGCTTCCCAGCTACGATTCAGCCACTTACAAACTGATGGTCGGCGACGGTTTTCGGGCCTTGATTGAACGCTGCATTCCTCCAGAAAGGCTACACGACGAAGGGCTCTTTGACCAGGTATTCGAGAGTGCGACGCGCGAATATGCAGCGCACGCGCTAGAAAAGACCAAACCTTTCCCCGGCATGCTCCCTACACTGGAGGCCCTATCCCGCAAGGGCATTCGCCTGGCCGTGCTCTCGAATAAACCGGACGACATGTCGAACGCAATTGTTCGGACTCTATTCAGTGCCATCCATTTTGTCGCAGTCTGGGGCAACAGTTCCCAACGGCCACGGAAGCCCGATCCATCCGCGGTGTGGGAGATTTGCGGCATGGCAGAGGCCAGGCCCGAGCGCAGCCTCTTTGTGGGGGATTCTGGGGTCGATATGAAGACGGCGAAAGCCGCAGGCATGATTGGAATCGGCGCCCTGTACGGCTACCGGTCGAGGGAAGAGCTCAAGATGGCGGGAGCAGACTTTTACATTGCATCGCCACCGGAGCTGCTTTCGCTCATCGGCGCAACATGAGCCAGAAAAGGCATCTCCACGCACACCAAAAGACTCGCTTTTCTTTTTGGAGAATGGAAGATATATTTCTAAGAGTCGCCATGAAAGCAAATCTATTCCTGCTGGTGCAGCCGGCTCCAGACATACCGAGGAGATAGTATGAACCGCGAAGAAATCATTGCACGGGCACAGGACTATATCGCCCATGAGACGGATACTTTCTTTTCCGACGAGGTGAAGGTGCTTTTGCAAAAAGAGGATTGGAAGGAGCTTGAGGACCGTTTCTACCGCGACCTTGAATTTGGCACCGGAGGTCTTCGTGGCGTCATCGGCGGGGGCTTCAACCGCATGAATACGCTTGTCGTCACGCGGGCCACTCAGGGGCTGTCCGATTACCTCAAGGAGCAGTTTCCTCATAAACCGCTTTCCGCGTGTATAGCCTACGATTCCAGACGCAAATCGAAAGAGTTTGCGCTCGCCACGGCGCTGGTCCTTGCGGCCAACGGCATCAAGGCGTATCTGTTCTCCTCGCTGAGGCCGACGCCCGAGCTGTCGTATGCGATCCGGATGCTCGGCGCAGATACCGGCGTCGTCGTCACCGCAAGCCACAACCCACCTCAGTACAACGGCTACAAGGCATACTGGAACGACGGCTCTCAGGTGGTCCCCCCCCACGACAGCGGCATCATCGAAAAAGTACTCAAGGTGAGGGCCGTCAAATCCATCGGCGAAGCCGAAGCCCGCGTCAAAGGCCTCTTGGTGAACATCGACAAAGACGTCGACGACGCCTATGTCGCAATGGTGAAATCCCACCTCATGAGGCCGGAACTCTTTGCCCAGCTCGGAAAATCGGTCAGCATTGTGTACACACCGCTTCACGGCACAGGGGCCATGCTCTTCGAGCGCATCATGGGGGAGCTTGGCCTTCATGTGCGCACCGTCCCAGAGCAGCGCGAACCCGATGGCGAGTTTCCCACGGTGTCTTATCCCAACCCCGAGGAATCGGCCGCGCTCGCCATGGCGATCGAACTTGGTAAAAAGACCCGCGCCGATGTCGTCATGGCCACCGATCCTGACGCCGACCGCCTTGGCATCGCGGTGCCCGACGGTGCGGGAGGCTTTGCGCTCCTCACAGGCAACCAGCTCGGAACGCTCCACCTCGACTACATCGCCCTCACCTTGAAGGAGCTCGGCAAGATGCCGGCCCGCCCCGCCGCCATCCGCAGCGTGGTCACCACTGAATTCCAGAAGGCAATCGCCGAGAAAAACGGTATCGCCAGCTTCGAGTGTCTCACGGGCTTTAAGTGGATCGCAGACCTCATGAGGCGCTTCGAGCGCGAAGGCTACGATTTTGTCTATGCGACCGAAGAGTCGTACGGACACCTCATCGAGCATGAGGTCCGGGATAAAGACGGCATTTCCGCGGCGGCGCTGACTGCCGAAATGGCGCTCTATTGGCGATCCAAAGGTAAAAGTCTCCTCGACCGCCTCGAGGACCTTTACCGCGAGTACGGATATTACGAGGAAAAGGGCCTGAGCTTCTATTTCGAAGGGGCAGAGGGCATGGACATCATGAAAGGCATCATGGACTTCTACCGCAGAGAACAACCTCGGCAATTCGGCGGTCTGGCCGTGATTCGGACGCGGGACATCAAAACGGGGGTCGAGCGGGATACGGACGGAACACAGACCAAGGTGGACCTGCCGCAGAGCGATGTCATCCAGTGGCGCCTCGAAGATGGGACGCTCCTCACGGTGCGCCCATCAGGCACCGAACCGAAGATCAAATACTACATCCTGTGCCACAGTCAGGGCGAAGAACTCTCCGTCAGCAAAGAAATGACGAAGAAAAAAATCGCTCTGATCGAGGCAGATATCCGCACTCTGATCGATTCGCACCGCACATGACAGACGAAAAGAGTGCCCCTCTTTGGACATCGCTCTTCAGTGGGCCGGGAGAATCCCGCACTCCCCCTGCACCTTGGTATAAAAAAGAGGACGGGTGCTGGAAAGGATTGTCCTGGCCAGTGCCGGCATGCGATGAAGAGCCTTGGGAAGAACGTCGCTACATAGCACTGGATGTCGAGACGACGGGGCTGAACGCCGAGCTGGAGAAGATTGTCGAAATAGCGCTCGTTCGCTTCTTCTTCGATAGAGAAGGGGCTCTCAGCGAAGAAGACCGCTTTTCTACGCTGATCAATCCTGGCGTCGCCATCCCCGTCCAGGCGAGCCGCATTCACGGCATCACCGAGGCAGATGTGGCCAATGCACCGCGCTTCGGAGACATTGCCCAAAAGATTTTCGACATCTGCGACAGACGAGTGATCGTGGGGCACAATGTGCTCTTCGATGTCGGGTTTCTCGAAAAAGAATTCGAACGGGCACGGGTCGGAGCAGGCTTTCAGGAATGTGCGGACACACTCGGCATGGCAAAACTGGCTTTTCCATCCATGCCCTCATACAATCTTGGAAAGCTCGCGTTCACGATCGGGCTGCAGTCCGATGCCCAACACCGGGCGCTCGGGGATGCCCTCACCTGCATGAGGCTGTTCGCAGCATCGATCAGAATTCTCACCGAGAAATGCCGAAGCTAGCAGCACGATTCGAAAGGTAAGACCGTGTGGTTCCGAATAAAGCACAGCGTACAGATACTTTTCTTTATCATCTCGGTGATGTGCGTTCGGTTCGCGATGCTCTCATTGAACCCCTACCCAGGGGCATCGGGGGACACGCAGATCAGCGAAGATGCCGTGAGAGAAGGCATCAAGAGAGGTTATGACCCGCAAGCGCTGGCGTCCACGCTCATCCCCTCCTCGGGCCACATCCTGGCGATGCTCATAGACGACGAAGACTCCGAGGAATATCGGGACCTCGATGGCCTGTCGTACCCCGCGAGGCTGTACTACAGGCGCATCGCATCCCTGCACGAAAGCATGGGGGCACTCAGGCCACGCTACGAGGCGGTGTTCGATGCTCTGTATGCGGCCCTGAAAGACTATGCCCCGCCTATACCGCGCGTCTGGCTCGAAAAGGAGGCAGATTCCTGGCAAGGAGATGTTACGCTTCCACATCTCTTTACATTGCCAAGACTTCATGACCTCGATTATTCACACACCTTCGCCCTTGACATCTTCCTCAAAGGTGTGGAATATCTGCCCGGCAATGTTCAGCGCGGCCCCATGATCCATTCGCTGAGCGATGGCATCGTGGTCGCTGCAGCATCAGGTTGGGTTGGCTTTCCGAGGACGGGCCCATCGCTGTCGTTTCTTAAAGGCGGAATCTCCCCGAAATCCGGCAACGGCGTCATCGTATATTCCCCTGATGAACGGCGTTACTTCCTCTATTTCCACCTCTACGATGTGCTCGTGGAGAAAGGACAGATCGTCCGGCGAGGACAGGCGATCGGACACGGCGGCAATACGGGCGTCAATGCGCGAAAAAAAGGCGGCGGAGATCATCTCCACCTCGAAATATTCGATGCGGCCAAGGGCAAGGCGTTCAGAAACACCCAGATCATCGCCTTCCTCAAGGAGTCCGCGCGAAAAGGGTCCCCCCTTCCCCCCGCAGTTCCATCGGAATGATTTTTTGGCTATAGTATGGGTATGCGCAAAGTATTCCTTGTCGGCGATGTCGGCGGCACGAATACGAATCTGGCCCTTGCACGACACGACCAATCCGGTATCCACCTCATCAAAAAGGCGCGGTTCTCGACCAAGCAGGAAAAATCCCTCCTAGACCCTGTCAGGCGCTTTCTCGAGGAAGCGCGGGCTGCCGGCTCCACAGACTCCATCGACTTCTGCTGCATTTCAGGCGCAGGGCCTGTGCTGCCGGACGAAAGCATCCCCCTCACCAATGCTCCCTGGAGCATCCATGCATCGGAGCTCTCTTCCCTGCTCAACATCCCTGTCAAATTGATCAATGACTTTACGGCCCTATCGTATGCGGTGACACTCCTCGACTACCGGGACACGGAGGCGGTGACGCAACTTCCGCACACGGACGGCTCTCTCTATGCACCGCGCGACGGAATCATGCTCGTCATCGGGGCTGGAACAGGGCTCGGCGTGGGCTTTGTAGACCGCACTGGCGACCACATCAAGGCCTTCCCCTCAGAGGGAGGGCACTCGGAAATGCCATGCTTCGACGATCTCAGCAGGGCGATACACCACTGGCTGAGCGACAGATACGGCTACGCCGCCGGGGCCGAGATAGCCATCGCAGGACAAGGAATAGCGAACATCTTCGAATTCATCTGTTCGGATGAATTCGACGTCAGGTTGCTGTCCGACGACTATGAAGTTCCGCGTACAGCGTTAGAAGCAGCGCCGTCCAACACGGCCCGGAACATTCTGGCTTCTCCGCGTCTGGACTGGCCCGCCCTCATTGCGCTCCACGCCGAGGACGATGCATTCTGCGCGCTCACCATGGAAGTCTTCGTCAGGCTCTACGCGCTCAAGGCCGCCAATCTGGCTTCTATTTTTCTGCCTGCAGGCGGCGTATGGCTCGCGGGAGGCATCTCTTCTAAAAACGAGCGCTGGCTTCTCCAGAACGCCCGCTTCATGCGCTGGTTCGAGAAAAACTATGCGCCGCACATTCGCCAATTCCTTGCGCACACCCCAGTCATGATCGTAAAAAATTACGACATCTCGCTCTTGGGTGCGGCGGTTGCCGCCATTCAGTTCTCTGCCCACGAGTAATGCAGGAAGGCTATGACAGAAGCAGACCTTGATCCGGCGCTGCGCGAAGACATGATCGCAAAGCACGTCGACATCGGCCTCACGCTCGATATTCTGAATCGATACAACAGCGGCGATTTTGACCATTTCACCAAGGTGGTGCCCAGCGGTATCCCTCCGATCGACGGAGTCGGCGTGGTCGATATCCGCGACAGGAGCCCGGACAGAATCTTATTCAGGTTTTCGAGGGAACAAGCCCTCGCAAATCTCAAGAAACACGGCATTTCTCTCTCCGGCGACCTTGGCCCGGGGAAGGGCGCAGTATTCGAAGGACGAGATGGGGCGGAAGTCTTTCTCTCTTTTACGACAGAAGCCCTCAAGGCCATCGGCAGACAGATGCTTGGACGATGCGCATACGGCGTCCTCAACGGAGGCTCTGCGACGAGCTACGCCGACCTCAAAAAGAACCGGGCGGTCGACGAGGCTCTATTCTCCGCCCTTAAGCCCTCCTTCGAGCGCCTCGCAGCGCAGTGCAGAGACATGCCCAAAGGCCTGACTCCTGCCTACATCAATCCCGACGGCTCGCCGGGCGCAACCTTTCTTGAGCTCAAAATGCGGGCTCGTCTCCTCGCCGCACAAGAGCTTCCCCCGCCCCACCGGCGCGAGCCTTTCATGCCTCTCTTTCAGATGACCAGCACGGCGAACCATGAACAGCTGATGCGCGCGTACGAAGATATCCAGCGCTCGCCTTTTCTGGCGCATCTCGCGGCCGACGTTGGTCTGAAAGCTTCAGACTGGCTGAGCGGGATTCAGCCCATGATCGCCGCGTACACGCATTCCGCCGAAGGCCGCCCAAAGCGCATCTTCGACAGGGCTTACGGCAGAGAACACTGTGCGCTCGCCCTCCCCGGCGGCCATGGACAAAGTTTCATGGTCCTCGCCGATGTATTCCGCGAGCTCCAGAGAGAAGGGATGCGCTACGCGATGCTGAGCAACGTCGACAACATAGGCGCCTATGCCGACCCTGTCGAGCTGGCCATCCTCGGAATTTCAGGTAAACCCGCAGGCTTCGATTTCTCCTTCAAAACCCCCGTGGACCTGAAAGGTGGCATTCTGGTGTGCACGCAGGACGGCTCGAAGAATGTCGTCGACATCGGTCCGGCAATCGAGCTGGAGGAGATAGAGCGCCTCGAACGAGGAGGCGCGCAGATACTGTTCAACTGCGCGACGGGCATTTTCGACCTCGACTGGCTCGTGCCGCACCTCGACGAGATTGCAAGGAACCTCCCCTTACGCTTCTCGGATCAGAACAAGGACGCGGGGGCCTACTCGCAGGCCGAACAGGTGACCTGGGAAGTCGTCTCCATTCTGCCCGACTTCATCGCCTTCGCAGTGGACAAGAAACGACGCTTCCTGGCCGCCAAGATGCTCGCCGAAATGCTCCTGACAAGCGGATTCGGCATCGACGATGCGTCGGTGCCCTCTTCGTTGAGGCAGACCGGCATGCTGCTCCACGAGGGGCAGACCTGGCTCTTGGAACACGTCTATGGCCTGCGGTGCATCGGCGGCCGTTGGCAGCCACGCGAACTGGCCCGGCCCTGAGCCGCTCGCTGCTGTCCCTTTATCCGAAGTGGGCGTGTTGGCGCCGCCGTGCGGGCCATGGTGCATCATGTTCCAAAGACAATATCGATCACTTCCTCCATCCGCGACACGGGGTGAAATGTAAGCCCCTTCTTCACATGCTCTGGAATTTCGTCCAGGTCCTTTTCGTTCGCCGCAGGGATGATGATTTCTTTTATCTTGTTCCGCTTGGCCGCCACGGTCTTTTCGCGCAGTCCCCCTATAGGGAGGACTTGCCCCGTCAGGCTCAGCTCTCCTGTCATGGCGAGCCTGTCCTTGATGCGCTTGTTCAGCACGAGCGACAGGAGCGCCGTCGCCATCGTGATGCCGGCGGACGGGCCGTCCTTGGGCGTCGCGCCTTCGGGGATGTGGAGGTGGATCTGCCTTGACTCGAAGAATTGAGCCTCGATGCCGTACCTCTGCGCGGCGATATTCCTCACGTAGGTGTAGGCGATCCCTGCAGACTCCTGCATCACCGGCCCCATCTGGCCCGTGAGTTTGAAGCCCTCTTTGCCGGGGTTGGCCACTGCCTCGATGATGAGGGTGTCGCCCCCCATGCTGGTCCACGCGAGGCCCACCGCCATGCCAGGACGTGTCGCTCGCTTGAGCTCGTCGTCGCGGAACATCGGCTTGCCCAGATATTTCTCCACGGCATGCTTGTCGATGACGATCCGTTCGTCCTGCGTGTTTTCCATCACGATAGCCTTAGCTATCTTGCGGTGAATCTTGTCGAGGGCTTTTTCGAGATTGCGCACGCCCGCCTCGCGCGCGTACCCATCGATGATAGCCAAAAGCGCATCCCGCGTGTATTTTACCTGGTTTTTCGCGAGCCCATTGCGCTCGAGGCTCCGTGGAATAAGGTAGTGGCGGGCAATTTCGATCTTCTCCACATCGACGTAGCCCGGCAGCTGTATGACCTCCATGCGGTCGAGCAAGGGACGGGGGATGGTGTCCAGGGTGTTAGCGGTGACGATGAAGAAGATGTTCGAAATGTCGAAGGGCAGATCGAGGTAGTGGTCCCTGAAGCTGAAGTTCTGCTCAGGGTCGAGGGCCTCGAGGAGGGCGCTCGAAGGGTCGCCCTGGAAAGAGACGCCCATCTTGTCGATCTCGTCGATCATGAACACAGGGTCTCGACTCTTGGTGATCTTGAGCCCCTGGATGATCTTGCCGGGCAGGGCGCCCACGTAGGTGCGCCGATGCCCTTTGATTTCGGCTTCATCGCGCATTCCGCCCACGGAAAATCGGAAAAATTGCTTGCCGAGGGCGCGCGCAACCGAGCGACCGACGCTCGTCTTTCCGACACCGGGAGGACCGACGAGACAGAGAATAGTCCCCCGCGTATCTCTCTTGAGCTTGCGGACGGCGAGATATTCGATGATGCGGTCCTTCACGTCCTTAAGCCCATAGTGATCCTCTTCGAGAACCTTCTGCGCATGCTTGATGTCGAAATCCGCGGAGAGATCGCTGTTCCAAGGGAGCGAACAGACGAGATCGAGCCAGTTGCGCGTCACCATGTACTCGCTCGAAGACGGCTCCATGAGATTGAACTTTTCGAGTTCCTGCTCGACGATCTCCTTGATTTCTCCCTCAAATTTGAATGAATCGATTTTCTCGCGGAAGCGCTGGTAGTCGGAGCTGCGCGCGTCCGGGGCCATGCCCAGCTCCTGCTTGATCGTCTTGAGCTCTTCCCGCAGAAAATATTCCCGCTGGCTCTTCTCGATTTTTTCGTTGATTTCAGCCTGCACCTTTTTCTGAATGCGCAGCAGCTCCTTCTCCTTGCCGATGTGGATGAGCACCTTCTCCATGCGCGCCCGTACGTCGAGGGTTTCCAGGATGTCCTGCTGCTCCTTCTTCTCGATGTTGAGGATACTCGCGATAAAATCGGCGATCTTGCCGGGATTGTCGATGTTGATCATATTGAGGCGCATCTCTTCGGAGAAAAGGGGGTTGTTCTCGCTGAGCTGCTTCATCTCGCTGATGAGCGCGCGCGTGAGCGCCTTCACCTCGTCGGTGTCGAAATTCTCGTCGTCGAGGTAGGTCACGGCAGCGACGACGGGCGGCTCTTTGGAGATGTACTTTTTGACCTTAAAACGCTTGAACGTCGAAATGAAAATATTGATCCCACCGTCGGGAAGGTTGATCTTCTTTATGATTTTGGCCGCAGTCCCCACCTGGAACAGGTTGTCCGCCGAAGCATCGTCGGAATCCTCTTTTTGCAGCACGAGTCCGATCATCCCGTCGGCGGATATGGCCTGTTCGACAAGACGGATGTCCGGTTCCTTGCCGATCATGATCGGGGTGAATATCCCAGGGAAAATCGGCTTGCCGACGAGAGTGATGATAGGAAGTTTGTTGGGTAAAATCTGATCTATTGGTATCAGTTCGCTGGCCGACATAGAACACCACCTGTGTAAGACTAATGTTGAACATCAAAAATTATAGAGCGGACATGCACCGATGTCTGCATATGTAATGTACGGAAAAACAAGGCTATCCGGCAAGAAATTCCCGGAAAAGCCTGCGCAGACAGACCTCGTCCGGCGCTGGCCCCCTCGACTGCAGTGCGCAGGCAGCGGCCTCTGTTCCGAGATCGAGACAGAGGGCGAGAGGCTTCCCTGCAAGATGGGCGGCAAGGAATGCGCCCGCGAAAGCGTCGCCTGCCCCCAGCTCATCGACAGCCGCACACCTCGGCGCATCAACATGGAGGGTCTGTCCCCGCGCACGACAATCGACACCGGCACGGTCGCGCTTTATCACCCACACGATGTCGGGGGAATAGTCCTGGATGGAAAGGTTCAGAGCCTCAAACTCAGCCTTATTGCAAAAGACGAAATCGGCATACTGTCGGATCAGTGCGCCGAGGGCTTCTCTGTTGCGCCTCGTAGCCTCCGAGGACACCGCATCGAGCGAGATCGTCTTTCTCATGCCGCGGGCGCGCCAGAAGAGCGCTTCGAGACTTCGAGGGCTGTCTGCAAGTAATCCTTCGGCGTGAATCATCGCGACATGCTCAAGATCGAAACCATCAAAATCCACGTCGCGGACGCGCCGGGCCGCAGCCGGAGATGCAAAGACGAAGCGCTCGGCGGAAGGCACCCCGTCTTCGTTCACCCCCTTCAGGCGCACCGTACAAAAAATTCCTGTGCCCTCGCCTCCTGCAAGAACCTCGAGAAGAGCCTCCACACCTGCAGCGTGAAGGCCTGCACGTACGACATCTCCGCAACGGTCTTCGCCGACAACACCGACAAAAGAAGCCTTTGCCCCGAGCAAGGATGCCACCCGCACCGCGTTGAGCGCAGCTCCGCCCGCCGCGCAGGAAAGGCTGCCCTCTCCTTGCGCCACCTTCGTTTCTAGGAATGAGAGAACAGTGTGTGCACGGGCCGCATCGATGTGCACGGGTAATTCGGAAGTCATCCAAGGAAACTCCATCCTGAACGCATTCCATGCCCAAGGCTCAAGCTCCACCGAGACATCGCACATCGCGTGTCCAATGCCTACGATCTGAGCTCGAATATCTACTTTTGCTTGACTCATATGGCTAGCTTATGCTAGTGTTCCCCCGCTGCACAAGCGGCGACAGGGGCGCTTGGCTCAGCTGGTCAGAGCGGCTGGTTTACACCCAGTAGGTCGGCGGTTCAAATCCGTCAGCGCCCATAAAGAATTAGCAGCACACAGGCTATTGCAGAGCAAAATTCACCTGACTGCACGCGCTTTCGACACCATTCCTCTGCTGGTACAATACTCTTGCATGATGAACAGCCTGCTGCAGAATATCCGATGGGGTACCTGTTCCTGAAACTATCCCTCATGGGTGGGCGTAGTCTACCAGTCTCCCCAGCCACGCGCCGCAGGCTATCTGCGTAAGTACGCACAGCATTTCGATACCGCGGAAATCGATAGCTGGTTCACAGAATCCCCGACAGGAAGGAAGTGACGGCATATCTCGCGCAGGTTCCGGAGGAGTTCCGCTGTCTATGAGGTATATGCACGCTATCGGGAGCTGGTGCAGTCGGATACGGTCATTCGCCTGCTAGGGGGAGATAGAGGCACAATCGAAGAAAAAGCGGGGATGCAGTGGAATGCCGTCATCGACCCCAAACCGGCAGAAGATAAGCGTGCAATTCTCTCTATGGCGATGGACATTGCAGCCCGTGGCTATACAGTAACAATCAATGTCAACGATCACTACGAAGGTTCCACGCCGCTCACCATCGCAGAGCTCAAGTCACAGCTGTCCCGCATGGAATATTCCGAGGATGCCGCGCTCCCCTTCTGAGCTGATGCGGGCTGTTTTATAGTATTTTTAATATAGAAGGATGCGAGGTTGACAGAAGGCCTTGCCAGCCACTATGAAGGGTATAGATGAAGGGTATAGACACAAAGTGAAAGGAGCCAGCGCATGACACGAAGCGATTGTATCGTGGTGGGCGGCGGCATCGCGGGGCTGACTGCGGCAGTCTATCTCGCCAAGGCAGGTACCAAAACACTGCTTCTGGAGAAGAATGCGCACTGCGGCGGGCTCATGAACTCGTTCACACGTGAGGGCTTTCATTTTGAAGGCGGTGCCCGTGCGCTGGTCAATTCTGGCCTTGTGGGCCCCATGATGGAAGAGCTGGGTATCGACCAGCGCTTTCTGCCAAATCCGGTATCGCTCGGTATAGAGGACAGGCTCTTCCGGGTCAAGGGCGAAGAGAGCCTTGACGAATATGCGCATGTGCTCAAGGATTTGTACCCCGAAAGCGTGGCGGAAATCGATGCGCTGTTCCATGAGATTGCCGAGGTCATCAAGGATCTCAAGGTGCTCTATGGTATCGACAATCCGCTCTTCTCAAAGGCTCCTCGAAACCTCGCCATGCTGCCGGGCATGCTGAAGTGGTTGGGGCAATTCGTGCACACCATGTTCAGGATACAAAAACTCAGCATTCCCATGGAGCACTTCTTTCAGGGCTTCATGACGAACCAGGCGCTGATCGATGTGTTCAGCCAACACTTCTTTCGCGGCACGCCAGCATTCTTCACACTCAGCTATTTCGCCCTCTACAACGACTATCAGTATCCCGAAGGCGGCATGGGTGCCTTCACTCGGCGCATTGCCGAGAAAATCGAGGCATTCGGAGGCACTATCCGCACCAGCACCGAGGTGGTGCGCGTGCTGCCCGGCCAGCAGGTGCTGGAAGATGCACAGGGCACTCAGTATGGTTATGAGCATCTGATCTGGGCAGCCGATCTCAAGCGGCTCTATTCGAGCATTGATGCGGGCGATCTGCCCCCGGGTGCTCGCGCCGCCGTGCGGCAGGAACAGGAACGTGTCCTCGCAGGCAAAGGGGCCGAATCGGTATTCACATTCTATCTGGCGCTGGATGAGCCTGTGGAAGTGCTCTCCTCCATCCCAACCGGGCACCTGTTCTACACACCCTCGCGCAAGGGCCTTGGATCGAGAGCAAAGGCCGATCTGCGGGCGATGCTGGACAACTGGAAGTCCACAACCAGGGAGCATGTGCATGCGTGGGTCAGGGACTTCTGCGCACTGAATACCTTCGAGATTTCCATACCAGCAATGCGGGATCCCTCGCTCGCGCCAGAGGGAAAAACAGGGCTCATCATCAGCCTGCTCATGGAATACGAGCTGTTCGAGAAAGCTGCTGCCGACGGGTGGTATCAGGAACTCAAGGAACACTGTGAAAATGCCATCATCGAGGTGTTCTCGCGCACGCTCCTGCCCTCGCTGCGCGACAAGATTCTGTTCAGGTTCTCCGCTTCGCCGCTGACGTTGGCCCGCATCGACGGCAGTTCCGAAGGCGCAATCGTAGGCTGGTCGTTCGAACATCCGCTGCCTGTGCCCTCCTCGATGCTGCAGATGAACAAATCAGTGCAGACCTCGATCCCGCATGTCTTCAAGGCTGGCCAGTGGTCCTTCAGCCCCGCAGGCGGCCCCACCGCCATCATGACCGGCAGGCTTGCGGCAAAGATGGCAGGCAAGAGGGGATGAGGGGAAATTGCGACATCCATGAACGAGGTCAGACCATCATAAGTATTCTTAAGCTTCATGGATTACAATTTCAATGTACCCGATAGATACAGTCCTGTAGTTTCCCAAGGGCGACGTCCTTGATTCCGGTACCCAAGGTGCAGCCGCTCATAATCATACTCGTGGATCCATGGATCTAGATCCATATCGAGAAACTCAACACTTAGGTAGCGTTTCTCCATCAACACAATCTTGAAGGACTCATCCAGCACTGTGAGATTAAAGCGTTCTACAATGTTAGTGTAGAAGTATACCAAGCACTCTTGCAGTGCTCCCCTGAATCCATTCGCGAATCTCTGTGGCTCCTGTGTGCCGCCAGGCATCGGCCGTTGACACAAAAATATTTGCATGCTCGGCCTCGCTGGTGGTAAGGCTATTTGCCATACTACATCGACCGAGGGAGACACTATAGACATATGACCCGATTTATCGAATCAAACCGAGCGATCCTCCCAGGCCAAGGTGCAGAAACTGCCAAATGCAGAATCGTTGGCGGCGATTCTATCGATATTAATATTAAAAATATACTATTACAATTTGCTCATGTTTTTGCTTCCTTTTCTTGAGCCCGGGAATCAAGGTCTTTGTATTTCAATGAACTTCCCCTCTTTGTGCAAATTATTTCATCACAGCCGACTGATTACAAAAATTCTTCTTGACAGGAGCGCTGAGTGGGTCGATAATAACAAGCGTGTACGTACACGCGCATAACGATGAAACCGATGAGCGGCGTTGCCGCCATTAAAGATTATGCATTCGTGTCAAAACAAGGAGGCACAGAATGGGATTCGCGATAAAGAGAATTCTGACGGTCTTCGTGCTGCTGCTGGCAGTGACAGGTCTTGTGGTAGCTGCGCCATTGATCAAGGTGGGCATCGTCAACCTGCCACCAGAGGAGTCCGGCTACAGGCAGGCCAATGTCGAAGACATGAATACTGTCTTCTCAAAGGCGAACGGATATGATGCACGGCAGACGAACACAGGCGACAACAGTGAGCAGATTGCCGCGGCGATGGGTTATATCCGCGACGGTGTGGACTATCTGTTGATTTCGGCAGCCAACGCGTCAGGCTGGGACAATGTCCTGCAATCTGCCAAAAAAGCCGGCGTGATCGTATTCCTTTTCGACAGGCTCATCCAGACGGACCCCTCGAACTATCAGGCTGCCCTCGTTTCGGATATGGCAACCGAAGGCGAAATGGCCGTTAATTGGCTGTTGAGCCAGAAGCTGCCGTATTACAACGTGATCCTCATCCGTGGCCAGCTTGGCTCGGCGGCAGAGCTGGGTCGGAGCGCGGCGGTGCTCAAAGCACGAGATGCAGGCAAGCTGAAGATCGTCGCCGATGGAACCGGTGGAGACAGCTGGAGCCTCGAGGAAGCCCGCAAGGTAGTCGAAGCTGCGATAGCCGCGGGTAAAGATTTCAACGTCATCTACGCGGAAAACGACGGCATGGCACAGGGTGCAGTCCAGGCCCTCGATGCCGCCGGCATTACTCATGGGAAGAACGGCAAGGTGAAGATTATTGGCTTCGACTTCAACCGCTTCGCGCTGCGGAATGTTCAGGCCGGTTACTGGGACTGCGATGTACAGTGCAGCCCACGCCAGGCAGCCGAGATTTCGAGCTGGATCAAGGCTCATCAGACTGGCAAGCCGCTGCCCAAGGGAATCATCTATCAGAAGGAGATGTTGGTTGATACCTCCACCATCACCGACGAAATCATTCTCAAGATGGGCATCAATGCCGACCCCGGCAAGGGAGTGATCACCAGGTAAGGTTTTTGCTCGACTGGCATTTTTTCTGGGGGAAGCGCGGTGCAGCATGCTGGATAATCCGGTGTGCCGCACCGCGGCTTCTATAGTACAATGTGCATAGGGGGAGACACCGTTGCAAATGCAGAATGTGCTGGAAATGAGCGGTATATGCAAATCATTTCCAGGGGTCAGAGCTCTACACAATGTGAGCTTTTCACTCAGAAAGGGTGAGGTACACGCCCTCATGGGCGAAAACGGGGCAGGGAAATCCACCTTGATAAAGGTCATCACAGGGGTATACGAGAAAGACGCTGGTCAGATCCTGGTAGACGGAAAAGCGATACATTTCAGATCTCCTCAGGACGCTCAAAACTTTGGAGTAGGCGCCGTGTATCAGGAGATCATGCTCTGTCCCAATCTGACCGTTGCGGAAAACCTGTTTATCGGCCGCGGGCAGCACGCATTGGTCAACTGGAAACAGATGAAAGAAAAAGCCGCCCAGCTTCTGCGTTCGCTCGACATCCCCGCAAGGCCGACGCAGCAGCTTTCCAGCTGTTCGCTTGCGGTGCAGCAAATGATCGCGATAGCCCGCGCGATTGATATGAACTGCAGGATTCTGATCCTAGACGAACCGACTTCCTCGCTGGACGAAGAGGAAGTTCAAAAGCTTTTCAGGCTCATGCGGGAACTCAAAGCACGAGGGGTGGGGATCATCTTCGTAACCCACTTTCTTGATCAGGTCTATGAGATCAGCGACAGGATCACGGTTCTGCGCAATGGTGAGTTCATAGGAGAATATGAAGCGGCTTCTCTTCCCCAGTTCGAACTCGTCTCGAAAATGATGGGAAAGGCACTGGACGATGTATCGCAGATCAAAAAGGAGAAATCAGCATCCATTCAGCGAGGAGTGCCTGTCTATGAGGCGGTTGGGCTTTCGAGCACTGCCGGGATAAAACCATTCGACTTCACGATACACAAGGGAGAGGTGAATGGGTTCATCGGGCTTCTTGGTTCGGGAAGAAGCGAGGCTGCGCGCGCGATATATGCCGCAGACAAAGTAATCGGCGGCGAAGTGAAAGTGAACGGGAAAAAAGTAAAGATAAGAGAGCCCATGCATGCCATGAAACTGGGTATCGGCTATCTGCCTGAGGATCGCAAAAGCGATGGTATCATCGCGGATCTTTCCGTTCGCGAGAACATCATACTTGCATTGCAGGTGCTGAAAGGGTTCTTTAAGCCTTTTTCCAGAAAGCAGGCTGAGGTATTCGCAGAAGAGTACATTAAATCCCTGAGCATCAAGACAGCGTCGACAAGCACGCCTGTCAAATCGCTCTCGGGCGGCAATCAGCAGAAGGTGATTATCGCGCGCTGGTTACTGACCCATCCTGAGTATCTCATCCTCGATGAGCCTACCCGAGGCATAGATGTCGGAACAAAGGTGGAGATACAGAAACTGGTTCTCAAGCTCGCCAGGGAGGGAGTCAGCATCACATTCATCTCTTCGGAGATCGAGGAAATGCTCCGCACCTGTTCCCGCTTGATAGTCATGAAGGACAGAGAAATCGCAGGAGAACTCAGCGGCGAGAATATGACAGAGCGGGACATCATGCATGTCATTGCCGGAGGGGGCACGAAATCATGAACAAAATGAAAATCCGGAATTATCAGGCATTCCTCCCGCTCCTGGTTCTGGCCATTCTCATTCTTATCAACCTGCTGAAAGGCGCGGATTATTTCAGTATCTCAATCATCAATGGAGCGCTGTACGGGAATATTCCAAATATTCTTTTCGGCGCTTCGGAGCTGGTGATTCTGGCGATCGGCATGACGCTGGTCACTTCATCCTCCGGTGGTCAGGATATCAGCGTCGGTGTGGCGGCAACAATCACATCGAGCGTTTTTGTCCGGGTAGTCCTGAACGCACACGAAGTGACCTTGATGACGGTTCTGGGCGCGTTCCTGGTGAGTTGCCTGGTTGGTATTGCCATAGGAGCCTTCAATGGTACTCTGGTGGCCATATTCAATGTTCAGCCCATGGTTGCGACGCTCATACTATTCACCGCGGGAAGGTCAATAGCGTTTCTGATCGATGGCAGGCTGTCTCCCATACTGGCGAACAGGATCACCAACCAGATAGGCAGCGTCATACCCGGAGTTCCCGTTCAGACACCGATACTGCTGACTGTTGTGTTCATTCTTTTGTTTTCGATCCTTCTCAAAATCACGAATCTCAAACTCTATGCCCAGTGTGTCGGTATCAATCAGAAAGCTGCGCGCCTCAACGGTATAAATCCTGTCAGCGTAAAACTTCTCACCTACATCATTCTTGGCGTCTGTTCCGCTGTTGCAGGGTTCATAGCGGTTACCAAAGCTGGTCGGCATGACAGCGTCAATTTGCTCAGATTTATTGAAATGGACGCAATACTCGCGGTAGCGATTGGAGGGAACGCGCTGAGCGGAGGCAAGTTCAGCATCACCGGCTCCGTCATAGGCGCGTATACGATAGAAGTGCTGAACAGAACTCTGCTGAGGCTTGAGGTGGGCACCGAAACAATCAAAGCCTTCAAAGCGGTGTTTATCATCATTCTCATGATTTTTGCGTCCCCTGTCGCGAGGGGAACCGCCGCGAAAGCGGCACAATGGATACGTGCGAGATTTACGGGTATCGTCCGGCTTCCAGCCTCTAAGAAGGCTGAGGCATCGGAAGGATCCAAGGCCGACGTTTCGGTCGAGAAAGAAGTATAGCATGGAACCGATGAAGACAATGAAGCGAAGAGAGGCAATTTCAAATTCGAATCTTCTGCTCCTCATCGCTGCGGTGATATTTGTGCTGATGTACGGGATAGCGATTCTCTGCTACCCGCGCAGTTTCTTTCAATATCAGACATTCTTCGATCTGTTCAGTCTGAATGCCGCGCTCATCATCATTACGCTCGGCGAAACCATCGTCATGATCGGTGGGGGTATCGATATTTCTATCGGTGCAGTGACAGGCCTGGTCACCATGTGCTGTGCGGTATACCTCGAATCAGGAAATGGAAGCATCGAAGGTTCGATTCTCCTTGCCCTTGGTATAGGAATCGCGTTTGGTCTCATGCAGGGATTCCTTATCGCATATCTGGAAATACAACCATTTATCATTACGCTTGCCGGCATGTTTCTCGCGAACGGGCTGCTGACGACCATTCACAAGGATCCGCTCAATGTGACCATGCCGCACTTTGTAAGACTGAGAGATACCGTCATCGTCATTCCATGGCTCGGCACCATGAACAGGCTCGGTAATTTCATACCGCTCGAGGTCAAACCTGGCGCTATTGTGGTTGTGGTGCTTATCATCGTATTGAGCGTCTTTCTACATTGGTCGCGTTTCGGGCGCAATCTATACGCCGTTGGCGGTAATAGCCAGAGCGCGCTGATGCTCGGTATCAATGTGAAAAGAACGAAGTTTATTTCGTTCGTGCTGTGTGGATTGCTTTCCGGCATCGCTGGTTTTGTATTCATCATGACCACAGGGGCCGGCAATGTCGGTAATGCTTCGGGTTTTGAGATGAAAGCCATCGCGGGATCCATCATCGGCGGTACGATGCTCACAGGAGGCGTAGGAAACCTGATCGGTTCGCCCATTGGAGCATTGACGCTTCTGACGATCAACGAATTGATACGCGCAGCGGGCATCAACTCGAATTTCCAGGCAATAGCCAGCGGATTGCTGCTGTGCCTCTTCATTGTGCTGCAGAGCAGCGTCCTGTGGCTGCGCCGTACAGGCGGTTTCAAGTTGAAGGGGACATGATACGATTATAGTACACCTCTATGTACTCGAATACCGCTGTCCTAACCACCTTTCTCCTCGCTGTTCCATCAAGTTCTTCTAGTTCCCGTTTTAACGTCTTAAAAAACGACTCGGCACAGGCGTTGTCCCAGCAATTACCCTTTCTGCTCATGCTTCGGATTAAGTGCGGCAGGCCATCGAACAGTATGGCCCCCGTTCAGAGTGGAACACAAGAGCCCCTGGTGGTCGTTTCATTACCACAGCCATCATAAACGACGTATCGATCACTAGGGTCGCTGTCATATCGGTTCGCATTGACCATCCTACCACTTGCCGATCAAAAAGATCGATGACGACGCACAGATACAGCCAGCCGTCTTTCGTTGGCAGAGACGTGATGTCGGAAACCAAGGCAGTATTTGGCAGGGCAACATCGAACTGCCGATCCAGGATATTCTCCGCCACTGGTTCCGTGTGTCGAGAATTATTCGTTATTTGAAACTTTTTGTGCTTTTTACACATAAGATCATGCAGCCGCATGAGCCGGGCTACACGATTATGCCCAACAGCCATACCCTGATTCTTGAGTTCCTGCCATACCCGGGGACTGCCATATCGTCGCCGATGCCGTTTCTGGATTGCCCGAATCTGCTCCACAAGGGCTCGATCCTTCTCTCCTCGTGCCGCTACAGGTCGTTTTCTCCATGCGTAGTAGTCAGATGTACTTACAGCAAGCACCCTCGCCATCTTCTCGACCGGCCACTGCTGTAGGTGGTCAGCCATAAACCGGTAGCTCATTTCCGGTTTTCCTTCACGGAGAAGATAGCAACTGCTTTTTTTAGTATTTCGTTCGTTTCTCGCAAGTCCGCAATTTCTTTCCGTAGATTGAATAGCTCTTCATCTCGTGGGTTGCCTTGCCCCGGAAATGCTTTCTTCCCTGAATCTTCCTGGGCTTCTTCTCGTTTCCAGCGGTTTAATAACCCTGAATCAATACCAAAATCTCGTGCAACTGATGCCGCGCTCTTCCCCGAGGTCTTGCGCATCTGGAGTGCATTACGCTTCAGGAGGGCTTCACGGACGTTTGCTGAGGATGCCCCCTAGGATCGGGAAACCCTGAATCCTCTGAGTGTCCGGTGAACGGCCCGACGATCGATTATTGCACCTCCGCCTCCGCGGTGCTTTCCTCAATATCTTCGCCGGCAACGGCCGTCTCTGGTAAAAGGATCAATAGGCCGACGGCGCTGGTAGCAGCAGCTCTGGGTAGCTAGCGTTGAGGTTTTTCGACGAAGTCCAAGGGTTGGATCCCAAGCTCTTCGCATACCTTTAAAACCGCGGCTAGAGCTTTATGCCGGTCCACATAGAAATCCGATTCGCGCACTCGCACGAACTTCCAGCCAGCACGTTCGAGTTGTCGCTGGCGCGCCATATCGTGTTCGTACTGCTCCGGCCCGTGCCACACATCGCCGTCGCATTCGACAGCAAGTCGTGCATCAAGCCCTTCGACAACTAGGTCGATTCGATAGCCTGCGACATCGACCTGTGGACGGACTCTGAACTTTCGTCGCAATAGTTCTAGAGCGACTTCGACCTCGAACCAACTCTCGTAGGGATCGGGCTGCGTTCCGATTTGTCGGGGCTTCCTAGCTTCTCGCTCGAGGCGTTCGAGTTCCTCGAAAAGAGCCTCTACCTTAGCAGGGTTCTTGAAGAACCTGATTAGTTGGTAACGTAAATCGTCGGGTGCAAGGTCGTGAAGCTCGACACTGTGGAAAAGCCAGACCTGGTCTCGTGCTCGGCTCATCGCCACATTGAAACGCCGGATATCTGGGAGACGTGTAAGGGCTCGATAATTCACGTTCGGGGCGATCACTAGCGAGAGGAAGATCACGTCTCTCTGGTCGCCCTGGAAGGTGGCGGGTTCGCCACACCGCAAGCGGCGCTCTTCGATCACCCGGGGATCCAGCCTTTGTGCAAGTAGAGTCTCGATGTGCTGCGCCTGCGCGTGCCCTTGCAAGGCGATAACCCCCATAGTCTTTCCTTCGTAGGCGTCGTCATCCACAAGCTTCACGATGGTTTCTACGAGGGCTTCGGCCTCGGCGCGATTTCGGATTCTTTGTCCGTCTCCCTCACAGGCACCTTCGGCCACAAACTGAGAGCACAAAGGTAGGAGCCTTTGGGGTGGCGCTTGCCGCAGCGGGATTAGTGGTGCATCGCGGTAGCACAGATCGTTGCTGAAGCGGATGATCTCGGGCATGCAGCGGAAGTGCTCGCGCAGGGTGATTTGGTTGCCAAACGTTCGCTCAGCATGGTCGAAGAGGCTCGAATCCGGGCGGTATTCGTCCCGAAACCGAAACTCGTTCAGATGTTCCCGCACCAACCGTGCGATGTCGTCCTCCAGCACGCCGACCGCTTCGGGACTGTTTTGTTTGTCGTCACCCACCACGACAATGCGCTTTGCAAGCAGGAGCAGTAACAGGACATCAAGGCCCGCCTGTGATGCCTCGTCAACGATGACTGTGTCGAATAGACCGGGTACCGCATCAACGGAGTCCCAAAGCTTGTGAAATGGCATGATCCAGGCAGGAATCTTCGGGACACACTCGATAAGGTACTTCTGCGCCGTTCGGCGGTGGCGATATGCATACTTCCCAGTGCCCTTGCCAATCCTATCCACAGCCTTTGTCCAGGCGTTAAGACTCTGAATGGTTTTTTCGTCTAAACGATCGAAAAAGGCTTTCCACGCGCGAAGGTAAACGACTCTTTCTGTCGCTTTCTCAATCTTCTGCTTCAAGCGGTGGTATTGCTCTACGCGCGCTTCGTAGCCCGACGTGGAAGAGAACCGCTCCAGCCCAGCACGAGCAGCCGCCCAATTCCAAGCTTCTCGAAGCTTGCGGATACGCTCCTGCCAAAGCGGTTCGCCACCAGTGCTGCGGAAGCACTCTGCAAGACCCGGGCACAACTTATCGAGCTTCTTGAGCAGGGCCTCGTAAGATGCGAGACGTTGCTTCTTTTTCCGGATGGCTTCTCGCTTCTGCCACGCGGTGCGCCAGGCGATGACATCGCGCGTCCGAACGGCCTCCTCAAGGGTGCGCATGCAAGGGTGGGCTTCTGAGCCGCGCTGTACGCTAAGCACAGTCTCAAGAAGTTGATTGAGCTCTTGCTGAGTGTCGCGAGTCTTACGAAAGGCTAGCACCGCATCAATGGCCTTCAACCAATCATTGCGATCGCTGGGAGACAGAAGGCCCGTACGATTCGAACCTAGAACAGTCGCCAACATGCTCGCCTCCTCAGACCTAAAGAACGCCAGCAGTTCTTTGAGTTCGGCCGTCAGCTCTTGGGCGCTGATAACAGCTTGCCTAAGGCTCTGCACCTCCACAAATGAGGTGCCCCATAGTTCTCGCAGCTCGCGAACCCTGCGTCGCAGCGCTAAATAGTCGCGAACGCGTCGAATCTGCTCGACCTGTGCGGCCTTCTTCCCGTCAACTACACAATGCTCGACAATGTAGCGAGTCTCCCTTACTACACGGGGGGCAAGAACCCAGAGGCCCTTCCAGCCACCCGCCTCAAGGTGCGCTAGGCGTCGCGTGACGTCAGTTATCAGCCGGTCTTCTGTGATGTCGTCCGGAAGCTCGACTCGGGCCGAGCCGACCGACTCGAGGAGGCGCGTTGCGTCATCTAGCAGGGCCTCCAAATCGGTTGCACGTTGACTCCACCGAGCCTCAGCTCCGCCCAGCAAGTCTCCAAGAATGATTTCTAAGATTTTACCCAAGACTCGTTCGGCGTGTAGCGCACAATCCTCGAGCCTCTGTAGGGCTTCGCGCAGCCCCTGGAGTTGCTCCGTCCCGACCGCCTCCAGAAACTCGATTTTCGCTCCATTCACCCCTCGGCTCATCCGCTGCTCCGACTCCTTGGCAGCAGCCAACCGTGCGACCAACGCAGAGAATTCTTCCGGTTCCAGAAGGTCTCCATCTCCGATCTCAAGCTCCAGCTCGGCATAGGCGTCTTTCGTCAACCAGGCGTGGGTTTCAGCAAGAAGGGCGCTTTCAGAGGAGTCGAGGGGGAATTGTGCATCGGCAGACAGCTTTGGAAACCAGCCGAATTCCTGTTCCTGCTCGGCTACCTGCCGCGCAATTTGTGCCGCTGTTCCAGAGTAACCACTGGGCAGCTCGTGCGAGTGCATCTCCGCCTCTCGAAACATACGCAAGTCGCGTTCAACACGGGCCAGATCGTCTTCGAGTCCTCGAAGTATAGTTTCTGCATCTTCAATCGCTTGTTGCGCAGCCAGTGCTCCGCGCCATTCGTTCTTGCGCCTTAGAATCCCGCGGACGCTCTCGTCGAGAAGGCGCTGGTCCTCGCGTGAGGAACCCAGTGCCGTCACGCAGAGGTCCCGTACGTCGTCGGGGAGCAGGCCGCGCAGAACCGTAAGCGCCTTGGGAGCGTGGGCGGTGACCAATATACGCTCGCCCCTGGCGAGCAGATGACAGATCAGGTTCGCGATCGTGTGACTCTTCCCTGTCCCCGGTGGCCCTTTGACGAGCACGCATGGATCTCGCTGAAGGCGGCGGGCGATCTGCCGCTGTTCTTCGTTGGTCGGCAGCGGAAACAAGAGGCTATCGGTATCAGAGGCACCGGGTGTCTCATCCTCGGGCGCATCGTCAACACCAGCACTTGAAGGCGCCCCTTCTCGCAGGAGGCGATTCCATGGCGGTGTACATCCCAAGCCAGTCTTAGTGGCGCGTTCGAGGAACTTGTTGATCAAGTCCATATAGGCCGTAGACTGCCGCTCCCGAAGGACGAGAGCAGGCGCGAACGATAGGCGCGGATATTTCTCGACCCGCTCGGCATGCTGTAACGTTTCGCTGATCTGCGCATCGCTGCTAAGACTGTTAGCAATTTCGTGTAACAGGGGGGCAACGATTGTGGTGTCCCAAGCTTGGATGTCGAGCGTTTCGAGCTGCTCGCGGACCTTGTCCTCGTTCAGCCGCGGCCGATGCTGAAGTTCGAGCATGTCAAGCTCTATGCGAAAACCATCGAACGAGGCCGCAGGCACAACAGTGAGCACGCCTCGTACTGCGTCGAGTGTGAGTTCAGCGGGCGCGGTCAATACATGACGCTCGACATCTGTGCCACTGGGGTCGCGCCACTGCAGTAACCCGATCGCAAGCACTAACTCATATCGCTCCTCGGCCTCTTCGAGCCTGCGGCGCATAAAGTCGAGGGTCTTATAGATGTTTTGCACTTCTTGCCATTGGCGCATCTCTTGCGCCCAGGGCTTCCACTTATAAATGAGATACTCGAGCCAGGCCTCCTCGACCTCCGGATGATCTGACAGCCGACGCAGCTCGGGCACCTTCTCGATGATCATCCTTTGTGTGCCTTCGGACGCATCGGGGTCCGGAACTCGCTGCTCGACGATCACTGTAATCTCAGGCCGCGGTTCTGGTTCTTTATCCGGCAGGTCCAGATCCTCGACGCGGATCCAATCTTCGAGGACCATAGGCACCGGCGGCCGTGTGGGCATCTGCTTTTTCCGAACCTCCAGCCAGAATCCAGCAAAATCATCCGGTTTGTCGCTCAGAAAGGGCGAGCGGCACTCGGGGCGCTCCTTGGGAATCTTTGCGAGCCATAGAATCTTATCATCCAGACCGTAGGCATTGATGCGCTTACGCCTGATAAGCGCCGACCCCTTAAGAAATGAGAGGAGATAAAATCCCTTATTGTCCATACCCCAGATCCTTTAGATTTTTTGCAATGGCTTCATCGAGCTTCTTGGCTTCAGCCTGCTGCTTGTGCAGGTGCATAGAAAATCCATATCCCCTCATGTTTGTGCCTCCTGTGGATCTTCAAAGAGACGCAAATAGGGATCAAAACGGAACCGTCGATTGCGGGCGTAGCCTGTGATCTCCTTCAACAGCCCAATTTCTACCAATCGTTGCACAAGATTGTTGGCAGCCACTGGTGTCACATTCAACCAATCTCGAATAGTTGCCACAGTGACAATTGGTTTCTCAAAAAGCGCATCCATGACTCGATGGCCGTTCCCTGCGGCTCTTCCGAGCGTGTCTGTGATTTTTGCCCTATATTTTTCACGCATTCGCAGGATAGCAGCTGCTGTCTCAGCCGCTTGACCGCTGACCTCTGCGACACCACGGAGGAAAAAGGAGATCCAACCTTCCCAGTCGCCTTTATCTCGTACTGCCTGAAGTCGGTCATAATATTCGGCGCGGTGTCTTTTGAAGTAATACGAAAGATACAGCACAGGTCTGGACAGCAGTCTTTTCTCAACCAATAAAAAGGTAATTAACAATCGGCCGATACGGCCGTTGCCATCCAGGAAAGGGTGAATTGTTTCAAACTGGGCATGGGCAAGCCCAACACGAATCAGAACCGGTATATCGTCTTTCGCGTTGAGGAATCGCTCCAAGTCGCTCAAAGCTTGTGGAATCTCATGAGGCGGGGGCGGAACAAATGTCGCTTCGGTCAGGGTGCAACCGCTAGGTCCAATCCAGTTCTGAGTGGTACGCAGCTCGCCCGGCGTCAGATGCCCGCCGCGTACACCCTGCATCAATTCTTGGTGAATTTCCCGAATAAGACGGACAGAGACAGGCAGTTCGTCGAGGCGTTTTAACCCGTAGTTTATTGCCCGTACATAGTTGATCACTTCATTGACATCCGATGGCATTTCTGGATCGAACAACTTCACTTCCGCTGCCAGTAAATTTTGCAGAGAGCTTTGCGTACCTTCGATCTGGCTGGAGAGGACCGCTTCCTTCCGCACATACATAAAGACGAACAGGTCTGGATTTGGAAGAGTTTGTATGGCTCCATCCAGGCGCCCCAAGGCAAAATCTGCACTTGAGAGAAGTTTCTGCAAATTTACGCTTATCGTGATTGGAGGTTCTGGCGGTAAAGGATTTGGTATAAAAGCTCGAAAACCACCTGGTTGCTGCACATATCTTCCCGCCCGGGTTGCCATAGTATCGTCTCTGTTTATTATAGCCATTCTTGATCTCCATAATAAACGTAGCGTTTATTATAAATAGCAATCCAGGTTTTTATTAAAAGAAAATTAATCATACCCCTTCTCATCAAACGGCTCATCATCTTCTTCTTTTGGTGCTGCACCTACATAACGGCCGGGAGTGAGCACTTCGCCCTGGTCGGCGACACGTTGTTTGGGCTTGATGGTTTTCCCTAACGTCTTTACCAAGATCATATCAATGATACCCTACTGCCCTTTGCAAGAGAAGAGTGCCTAGCAATTTTTCACATGTCCTAAACTTGATCATTCTACACCTGAATACTCATTACAACAATAAAAAGCGATGGCCCCTTGATATGACAATGTTCCCTCGTATTGAGCGCTTCTGTTCGGGAGGTCAAACTGAATAAAAATTTGAGCCAAAATACTCAACTATAGACAATAAGCTATCAAGATGCAGTGACGTTATTTTTTATTTATAACCTTCAAGAATGAAGAGCAGAGGTAGACTAGGCTCTATCACAGGATCGGCAAGAAGGAAGTTCGATAAGCTTGTGCTCGAGAGGATTTTACTTCCCTAGCAACTGCGAATACGGCCTGGGTTCAATCGCCGAGACAGGCACGCCGCAGGCTTCGAGTACTGAGTACAGCCGCTGTTTTGCGGCAAGTGTCTGCGTGCGGTCGGGGCTGTCGCAGACACACTCAACCTCGAGGAAACATCCGAGTGGTTCGACATCTACCACTTCAGCTATGAGACCATCATCGCTTTCCCAGCGGGTTCCGCGTTTACGCTTCGCATAGACAAACTGGGCATTGAGCTTGGACATGAATGTGCGAAATGCTTCTTCGTTGTCAATGCCGAATTCGTATTCCTGATTGATCTCAACCGCACCGTCGACGGTCTTTTCCTTGAAGGTGACTACCCGGCGAGCTGAGCTTGAGGTTCCGTCGGAACCTGCAGCATCGCCAGCGCTGGGCGAACCCTCGACCCGTATTCTGAACCGGAAGGAAACCGGCGCCGATGCATGGAGATAGGATACGGCCCAATACTCATCGTGCTTGTCGATGGTGCCGACAAAATGCATGCGGCGCAAGAGGGCTGCCTCTACGCTCGCGCGATCCGTGATGCGCGCTTTCAGCTCGATTTCAACCATCGCGCCGCTCCTTTTCCGAGCTAGGGCCGACAGGGGTTACTGCTGCAGCACCGAAGGATCATACCCTTCCGGCGGCAGATAACCTAAGAGCTCTATACAGGTTGCCGCCAGACTGGAAATGCCGAGGCCTTCCCGCAGCTCTTTGCGATACTCTCCCTTATACTCGGGGTCATAAATCACGCAGGGCACGGGATTGAGCGAATGGCTTGTCTTGGCCTTGGGCTGACCATCGGCATCAAGCACGACTTTGCCGGTTTTCTTGTCGTGCTCGAACATGTCGTCGGAGTTGCCGTGGTCGGCGCTCAGGACGAGGACGCCGCCCGCCTTCTCCACCGCCTGCGCGAGCCTTCCGAGCTGGATATCCATGGCCTCCATACCGCAGACCACTGCCTGGAAGACGCCGGTATGGCCAACCATGTCGCCGTTGGGATAATTCAGCCGGATAAATGCGTACTCGCCCGATTCGATGGCAGCAATCACCCGGTCAGTAATCTCGGCGCACTTCATCCAGGGGCGTTGCTCAAAAGGCACGCGGTCGCTGGGGATCTCGATGTAGTCTTCAAGCGTATCCGAAAATTTGCCAGAGCGGTTGCCATTGAAGAAATAGGTCACGTGACCGTATTTCTGGGTTTCCGAAATGGCAAGCGTCTTCAGCCCTGTAGCCGCGAGGTATTCGCCCATGGTGCGGTCGATTGCAGGAGGTGAGACAAGGTAGTTCGTCGGTACCTGCAGGTCGCCGTCATACTGCATCATGCCAGCATAGTAGACCTTGGGCCGCACTACTCTGTCGAACTTGTCGAACTGGTCCTGCTCAAAGGCAGCGGTGATCTCAAGCGCGCGGTCTCCACGGAAATTGAAGAACACGACGGAATCGCCGTCCTGGATGGTTCCAACGGGCTCACCGTGTTCCTCAATGACGAACTCGGGGATATCCTGATCGATGATGCCTGGTTTTTCCTCGCGGTAAGTGCGGATCGCTTCCTCGGCGCTTGCAAAGCGGCGGCCGATGCCGCGCACGTGGCAGTCCCAGCCGCGCTTGACCATCTGCCAGTTGGCGCCGTAGCGATCCATGGTGATGTACTGCCGCCCACCTCCCGAAGCAATGCGGTAGTCGACTCCGCCTGCATTCAGTTCGGCAAGAAACTGCTCAAAGGGCAGCACATACTCCAGCGCGCTCTGAGAACCTACATCGCGCCCGTCGAGGAGAATATGAATGCGCGCCTTCTTGATACCATCCTGCACCGCGCGACGCAGCATGGCCCTGAGATGATCGATATGTGAATGGACATTGCCGTCCGAAAAGAGCCCCATAAAGTGCAGGGTTCCGTCATGCTGCTGTGCCCAGGCAATGAGTTCGCGCCAGACGCGGCCTTCAAACATCGCACCGGTCTCGATGGAAAGGTTGACCAGGCGAGCCCCCTGAGCGAAGACACGCCCGCAGCCGATCGCATTGTGCCCTACCTCGGAGTTGCCCATATCTTCGTCGCTCGGAAGGCCGACCGCGGTCCCATGGGCCTTCAGCCTAGTCGTGGGGCAGCTCGCCTCCAGTGCCCTGAAGTGCCGCATGTCGGCAGCAAGGACCGCATCGCCCTCCTTGTATGCGCCGTAACCGACACCATCCATAATGACAAGCACGACAGGCCCTTCTCTACCTTTCCACTTCGGATTCTTTTTTAAAGATTCAACCATTGATGACTCCATATTGGGCTATTCCGCATGCCTCGCATGCGGTCCACATTCATTCTCCAAAATACTCGATGAGCGTGTCGATGCCGACGTCCTTCACCTTCTCTTCATAGTTGAGAAAAGGCAGTCCAACGACGGAGAACGCGCGCACGGGCACTGCGCCGCAGCGTTTTATCATGTCGCAGGTCGCGTTGATCGTGCCGCCGGTCGCGATGAGATCGTCGACGATGAGGAATCGGGCGCCGGGTTTAATGTCCTCGACGTGCATTTCAAGGATCGCAGAACCGTATTCCAGCTCGTAAGAACAGGCGATCGTCTTGCCCGGCAGTTTGCCTTTTTTCCTTACGAGGAGCAGCGGAAGGGAGCGCTTGTAGCAGAATGGCGCGGCGAATACAAAACCGCGCGATTCAATGGCGGCAACCGCGTCAAATTCGATTTCCTTATACAATTTCAGCATTGCATCGATACAGTATTGAAATGCGTCGGGATTCGCGAGGATGCTCGTGATGTCGTAGAACAGAATGCCAGGTTTTGGAAAATCAGGAACTTTGCGGATTGCATCGTCGAGGTTAAATCCATCAGTCCCGCTGTGGACCGCGCTGTCATTCACCATCTCTTATGCCTCTTTGCCGCAAGGAATCATGACGCGACCTTGTAGAAAGGTTGCGCCATAGTATACAGAATATGGCCTGAAATGTATATCACTTGAGCATCGCTCCCAACAGACCGAATACCAGGCTTGCAGCAGACGAGACTGCGATCTTCGTCCACATTTCGCTGTCGGAGAGCGATGCGGTGGAAGACCAAGGGGCGTAGGCAGCATCAAAACCGTGGGAGGCATACCTTGCGACGCCGATGATAATGCCGGTATAAAAATAGCTAAACGGGAAAAGTCCGATGGAGAGGACGAGGGCGCGCCCAATCGTGCTCTCCTTGGAATCCTTGTAAGAAAAGGTGGGGAGCGTCACCTGAGCGGTCGAAGCCCCGGCTGCGGAGGTCGAAGAGGCTTCTGTTTGACCTTGTTCGCCCTCTGTGGTTGTCTGGGAAGAATCCGAAAGCTGCTCCGAAAACGTGGGCGCATCAGTGACGGTTTCCTGAGCCTCCGCATAATGCAAGGGGACACAGGTGCCCATCAAAAGAAGGAGGATACAAAGGGATGCGCAGCTTTGCCTACCCATGCTGCACATCCCTTTCGCCGAAAATCGCGGTGCCGATTCTGACAAGTGTCGAGCCTTCCTGGATCGCCACCTCAAAATCGTTGCTCATGCCCATAGAGAGTTCGCAGAAATTGGGAAAATGAAAGCGCTTCTCCACTTCTCTCTTCGCCGCAGCGAGCATTCTGAACGATCGTCGGATCAACGAAGTATCCTGGGTAAAAGGGGCCATCGTCATAAGACCACAGAGCATGACCCGTTCGGCCGCGGACGCGGTATGTTCCAAAAACTCGGCGTAGACGTCGCAGGCTCGCAGCAGTTCGTCGACGTTCGGAAAGCCCGCCTTCGAGTCCTCTCCGGTATGCAGCTCCAGATAGAGGCGCAAGGGTTCCTCACGGCTGGCAACCCTCGCCAGAAGCGCCGTAAGAATATCGATACTCCCGATGCCTTCTACCGCATCGAAAATTGCGAGGGCCTTGTTGATCTTGTTCTTCTGAAGCGTACCGATCATGTGCAGGGAAATACTCTCGAGCGATGCGCGGATTGGCGGGTATTTCGCCTGAGCTTCCTGTACTCTGTTCTCTCCAAAACATCGTACCCCTGCGAGGTATGCGCACCGCACGGCTTCCGCGGGGTGGAATTTCGTCACAGCCATGAGCGACACATCGTCTGCGGACCGCCCTGTGGACTCTGCGGCTTTCGCGATGCGCTCCCTGACGCGCGCGATATTCTCTGCGATCACTGCTGCGCTGTTCAGCATAATCAAACTCTATCAGCGAACCGCAATCTGAGCAAGATTCATGGAACGATTATAAGAATCTTCAGCATACTCGTGTTGCCCACATAATCGCTCACCTGAACTTGGAGATCGTGTTCTCCATGGACGAGTGCAATGGTGCCGACATGATACGAGCCATCTGCCCCAATCGCCTCTCGAGAAGGCCCGTGGTTCTCCAAAAAGGAGAGCCCTCCTTCAGTACATTTTGCAGCTGAAAAAGAGTTGTCGATCACACTTTTCCCATCAAGGAGAACGAGGAACCGATAGGGGGCGGAATACATGGAAGAGTCTGGGATGATGGTATCGAATGCGTCGATATAGATTCTATAATTACCTTGGGAGCATGTAATTCGCTTGTCCTTTGCGGCAAGTCCGGAGAGATCGATATGAGTGGTGCCGCCTGATGGTATCAATCTTGCGGCGCGTATGACGGGAGGGGTGCGGTCATGGACCCAAGAAGCGAGAAAAATCGGGTTGACCCAGCGCAAATTTTGAGCATCGAAGAGCCGAAGGCCAAAAACATTCTGAGGATAAGGGCCTGTGCCACTTCCCCCGAGCAGCATATCTCCTTTCTTCACAACAAGTCCGCGCCCAGCTGCAGACTGGGGATGCGCTGCGAGTTTGATCGCATACCTCGCGTCTAAGCCAGAAATAAGGCTGACGTAGCTCTCTGGATGGAGAATCGCCACGGTGCCTCCTGAGGGAAAAGAAAAAATTGTCTTCACGGGGGCGTCGGCTTGAACATACACGACAGTGCCGCTTGCAGGTGCGCCGATCCCGGCCGTCGCCGATTTGAGCACAAGATCGCTTCTGGGCACCATGCCATACACGCTGTCTATCGGGAAGGCTTTTCCGGACAATGTCGCAATTCGTTGATCCACCAAAAAGCTTCCGAAGCCGGACATGTCCACGGCCTCTGGGACCTGAAAATCGAGGGCGCCAAGGACCGGCGCGACGAGGCATACAAAAAGAAATGAAACACATAGCAGTCTCTTCATGGCCGCCATCCTTTCACGAACTGCACTCCGTCCTCATAGACGATCGCAAGCCCTGCCTCTCCCCCCGAGAGCGAGACGGCCCCCTGAGCGACCAGTTCAAGGAGCCCGTGCTTCAGAATAAGAATACTCGTATCGGAGGGGTCCGTGGTTTGCACCTGTAACACTGGGATAGTGGCCCCCCCTGGAGATTGAAGCGCGAAAAATTGTACCTCCCCACCTTTTTCGGGAAGTCCGTCCTGGGTCGCACCCGTACTCACCTCAATCTGCTTTATATAGTTGGCTTTTACGTTGTAATAGAGCAGCTGATTCCCACGCGCGAGGATCACGTGCGAATCGTCCTCCGCAAAGGCCATGCTTGCCTGAAGAACGGACTCTGGTCTGAGGCTTGACTCCGAAATCTTGACATATGAAGATGCAGACCGCCTGTATGTCTCGATTTTCTGAGGCGAAAGTCCTTTCAATACCGCCACATATTTGCCGTCGTCGGACACGGCGACCCCATAGACGGTTCGAACCTCGTGAAAATCTTCCTGGGAAAGGAAGACGGATTTCCCTTGAGTATCAAGAATATACAGAGACCCATCCAAGAGGCCTATGGCAAGCACGAAGGAAGAAGCATCGAGCGCAGTGATGGGCATCGAGAACTCCTTTTCCCACAGTATCCTTCCTTCTTCGTCGATCCGCGCAATGCCCATCTGGTCCGCGCGGACCAGAATTCGCCACGAGGCCTTGAACCATGGGTATGCAAAAGCCTGCAGCGCCTTGCCTTTTCCGTCGGTTCCATATAGCTGTACATTTGTTGCGAGCCTGTCGTA
The DNA here is from genome assembly GCA_029975555.1 of Spirochaetia bacterium. Lineage (GTDB taxonomy): Bacteria > Spirochaetota > Spirochaetia > Treponematales > Rectinemataceae > Rectinema. Next base: position 89,465 of record JARKOY010000174.1, read on the forward strand.
GGTGATCCACCCCCAAGCGTCGATCACTGCCCTTTCTTGATACGGCTTGGCATAGAGCTTGCCCGCGGCTGCATCGAGATACCCTAGCATCGAATCGCCGATGAACGGCACAAGACCGCTCCGTGAAGAGGGCAATTCCGCCACGCTCTGAGCCTGGGAAAATGACAGAAACGTGCTTTCTCCACGTACAGCTTTCTGACTCGCGCCTCGCACCGAAACAAGTGAAAAGAGTATGGCCCCCATGAAAAGCGCTAGGCTGTAAGATCGCCTTTTCATCGTACCTTGATGGTGCACGAGTACCGCAGATGAGTCAAGACAGCGCAGAGCTTTTCCGGCTAGGCGTTCTAGGATATATTAAAACAAGAGGATTAAGACTCATGCAACCTGAATATGTTTCTCTGTTTGAGCGCGCCTACGAGGCCTGTGAACAGAGTTATGCGCCATACTCGCACTTCCGCGTCGGCGCCGCGCTGCTCTGCGACGACGGCAGCGTAATAACAGGGGTCAATGTCGAAAATCGAAGTTTCGGGCTGACAATATGCGCCGAGCGCAACGCCATCGCGGCCGCAATAAGCGCAGGCAAGAGAAGGTTTAAGGCTCTCGCCGTGGCGACACCCGATGCGACCTATCCGGTCAGCCCCTGTGGAGCCTGCCGGCAGGTGATATCCGAGTTCATGCCTTCCTCTGGGGCGGTCGTCTTTGGCAACGCCAAAGATTCATATGTGGTTTCGACCGTGGGAGAGCTCATGCCCCACGACGCCCTCCACGATCTGTCTTCCTGTCTTGTCCGTGAGGAGCAAGAGCATTCGTCATAAGAATTTTTGAGGGCGAGTCTGATTCAAAAGTTCGGCGGCATGCGTTCGGGAAACTTCGCTCTCCGCAGAACCAGAGAGCATTCTGGCGATTTCGACTTCCCTCTCCTGCCTTGACAAAAGACGCAAGGACGTGCTGGTTCTTCCCGCCGAGACCTGCTTGTCGACCTTGTACTGCTGATCCGCTTGGGCAGCAATCGTGGCCAGGTGTGTCACGCACAGAACCTGCCGGTATTGGCTCAACTGTTTTAGATATTCTCCGACCGCGACGCCAACCTGCCCACCGATGCCCGTATCGATCTCATCGAATACCAGCGTGTCGACCACGTCGTGGGCGGCGAGCACCGCTTTGAGTGCGAGCGCGAACCTCGACAGCTCACCTCCAGAAGCGATCCGAGACAGGGGCCGTTCAGGCTCGCCTGGATTTGGAGCAATGTAGAATTCCACTTCATCGATGCCTCGAGATGTCGCCCTGTATGCTCCGGTTTCATCCTTGGCCCTCGTGACGCGGAGGTGGACCCGCGCATCGGGCATCCCCAATTTCCTGATGATCTCTTCGATCGAAGATGACATCGAGACGGCGGCCGACAAGCGTTTTTCCGAAAGGTAAAGCGCAGCGCTGAATACTCTTTCCTTAAGGGTTTTTACCCTCTGCTCGAGTTCGGCGAGGTTTTCGTCCGCGTGGGAGAGCGTTTCGAGCGTCGCACGGGCCCGCTCATATCTGTCGAACACATCGGAGAGTTGGGGGCCGTACTTGCGCTTGAGCTTCTGAAGCTCAGCAAGCCTCTGCTCGATGCGCTCGAGTCTGGCCGGGTCAAAGCGAAGATTGGCCTGATATTCGCCTATCGATTCCGATATATCCTCAAGTTCATAATATGCTGCGGCCAGCCGCTCAGCCAGGGCTCCAAGCCGACTGTCGATGGCCCGCGCATTCTCGATGTCGGCGCGGATGCGCCTCAGCGCGTGGAGGACATCGGAACCCTCGCCGGCGCCGAGCAAGGAAGCCGCCTCAGAAATCGCTCCAAACAGTTTTTCGTGCTGAGAGAGTATTTTTTCCTCGGCTTCAAGCTGTTCGTCTTCATTCGGTTTGGGCTTTACGGCGGCAATCTCTTTCGCGACGAAGTCGAGATAATCCGCCTCCTGCGAGCGCTTGGCCTTCTGATCGAGGAGGTCCCTGTATTCCTGAAGCGCGTTTCGCCACTCGGCATATGCGCTTGCGTAACTTTGAAGCTCTTGACCTAGGGCGGCGTACGCATCGAGCATATCGATGTGGGTGGCAGGATCGATCAAACGCTGATGCTCATGCTGGCCATGAATGTCGACCAAGTATTGGGTGAACTCGATGAGCTCGTTTCTGGAAACCTGCCGGTCCTGGATCCACGCGAGGCTTCTGCCGTTCTGTTTCATGGTTCGACGGAGAAGAATGGCCTCTTCGGGCCTCCAATCAATCTCCCTCTCGCCGAGCCAGTGCGCAATATCTTGAGCATTGCTCACAGAGAAGAGTCCGGAGACAGCGCATTCCGTTGCGCCTTCACGAATAATGGAACTATCCGCTCTCGCCCCCAGCAGAAAGCCGAGGGCGTCGACGATCAGCGATTTCCCTGCACCAGTCTCACCGGAAAACACCGTCATTCCGGCCGACAGCTCAAGGTCAATCTGTTCAATTATCGCGAAATTGCGCACCGAAAGCTGCTCAAGCATCATTGTCTCCCGACCAGCCCAATTTTGTCCTCAGTGCAGAGAAAAAGGCATTCCCCTGCGGCACGATCAACAGAGCCTGCCTCGTGTACTTTTCTATCTTGACCCTATCGGCCTTCTGCAGAGAAACCGTCTCATGTCCGTCCGCGATCAAGACCGCCCCTGTCTTTTTTGCATCGTCGACGGCGATCTCTACGGGAAGGGTTCCTGGGATGACCAACGGCCTCGATGCCAGCGTGAATGGGCAGATAGGATTGATGATGAGCGCACTGATTTCTGGGTGCACTGCCGGTCCACCGGCTGCAAGATTATACGCGGTGGATCCTGTGGGCGTGGAGACGATAAGCCCGTCCGCCCGATAATACCCGAAGCACTCTTCGTTGACATAGAGGCACATTCTGATCATGCGGGCACTTCCCTCGGAAGACACGACGATGTCGTTCAATGCGATGCCCCTGTAGAGAAGCTTCTTCCCCCGATAGGCATGAACTCTCAGCATGAGCCGCCTCGAGGCCTTTACTGCCCCACTCTGCCATCCATCAAAAGTGGCCGTCCACGTGTCCATCTTGTTGGCCGCAACAAAACCGAGCGTGCCCAAATTTATCGGCAAAATGGGAATGCCGAGAGGGCCTGCAAAACTCGCGGCGTACAGAAGCGTGCCGTCGCCTCCCAGGCTGATCATAAGTCCGTACCGGGAGAAGTCAGGGTATTCCGAAATCGGTCCATGAAACGCAAGGATATCCGCCCGCCAATCCCGATCGTTCAACTGGGTCTGCACGATCTTGGCTGCATGACCGGCATCGTCTTTATTGAGGTTCACAAATATGAGGGCGGATCTGCTCTCAGACATACACATCTCCTACGGCAATGTGGCTATTATCTTGCCAATCTGGTCGACTTGTTGATTCGAAAGTTTGTGATGCATGGGAAAGAGGACGCACCTCAGCGCAATCGATCGCGCTGAAGGAAACATCGCTCCGGCATTTTCTTCGATCATCGCCGGGCTCGAGGCGAAGGCAAGCTCAGCCTGCACGCCATGTTTTTTCGCGTACTCGATGATTTCTTTGGCACTGGTCTCAGAAAAAATCGGAAATGCATAGCAGGGCAGCTGTTCATCATCTTCAACTCGCAACCCAGAATGCCTTGAGCGCGCAAGCTGCGCCAGGAGCATCCCACGGATCGCCTTTCTCCGCTCTATCATCGAAGCATAGCCTTTGAGTTGCGACAGCCCCAAAGCTGCATTGTAATCCGTCATCTTCAATTCCGACGGGAGCGTTTCATCGAGTGCGCGCAGTATTTGAGCATCCCGCTTACCCGCAGCGCAGAGCAATGCACCTCCTCCCGTCGCGATGGGAGAATCGGCCTCCAGGCCCCAAATCGAGAAATACGCGAATGAAAGGCTGGCCTTGGATGCGCTTGCGTTCCCCAGAGTCTGGGAGATGTCCTCAATGACGGGAACAGCGGTGTGCTCCAGTAACGATGGAGGAGGAAGTTTGCCCAACGCATCGAACAGGATGATCGCAGAGGGATCAATGCGCCGAATTTCTTCAGAGGAAGGATGAAAAGTCTCCTCTTCTACATCGAGCACTACCGGGACAAATCCTGCATCTTCCACCGCAGCGCTGTGCCACGAAGGAGCTAAGGCCGAAACTGCCACCTTGGCACCAGCATGCAATCCGCAGATCTTGAGGGCCTTAAGCAGCGCATAATAGGGGCTTCTCAGGGCAATGACATACTCGAACGGAAACTGCTCTCTGACGGCCTTCTCAAAACGATCGCTGAAAACTTCGTCAACAATCGCGTCCTCCACCATTCTGCTCAACACGAGATCCATATCTTTGCGGGTAATATAAGAGGAGAAAACTGATATCATTGATTTATAGTATCATTTTGATGTGCTGGGGGCAAGGCATGGAAGGGTATCTGGGAGGAGCGATATGCATAAAAAAACCTGGCGACGACCTACTCTTCCACCGGTTGGCAGTACCATCGGCGTTGGAGGGCTTAACTTCCGTGTTCGGAATGGGAACGGGTGTGGCCCCTCCACAATAGTCACCAGGTTTGTAAAACCAC
>JARKOY010000004.1 GCA_029975555.1 Spirochaetia bacterium
CGGATGGCGAGGTTCATCTTCGCGAGCCGCCAGGTGGTGGGGTTCTGTTCTTGGCCGAATACGGAGATGTCGTTGCGTGCGCCGCCGTGGGCGGTGACGAAGTGTTCGGCTTGGACGAACATGCCGCCTGAGCCGCAGCAGGGGTCGTAGACGCGTCCGTTGAAGGGTTGGAGCATCTCGACCAGCAGCGAGACCACCGAGCGGGGCGTATAGAACTCGCCGCCGTTCTTGCCTTCGTTGGAGGCGAACTGGGCGAGGAAGTACTCGTAGACGCGTCCGAGGACGTCGGTTCCTTGGTGTTCGGCTGCGGCGAGGTCGTCGCGGGAGAAGGTGTCGATCAGGCCCGCGAGCGTGCTGGGGGTGAGTTCGCGGCGGTTGAAGTTCTTTGGGAGGACGCCCTTCAGGGATGGGTTCTCCTTCTCGATGGCCTCCATCGCGGCGTCGATCCGGGAGCCGATGTTGGGCTGTTTCGCGGCCTTGCGGAGGTCGCTCCAACGGTGGCCTTCGGGGACCCAGAACACGCCTGCGGCGGTGTACTCGTCTCGGTCGTCCAGGACCATCTGTCGGGCGGCGGCGGTGGGCATGAAGTAGTCACTCGTTTCGTCTCGAACGAGTGACTCGAGCTTCGCCCTTTGGTATTCGAACTTGTCCGAGACGTACTTCAGGAACAGCAGCCCCAAGACCACGTGTTTGTACTCGGCTGCGTCCATGTTTGAGCGGAGCTGGTTGGCGGCAGCCCAGAGGGCGTCCTCCAAGCCGAGGGGAGCGGTCTTCGTGCCGCGAGGTGCCATGTGATGGAACTCACTTCCTTGTCAGGGGTCGCTCCGTTCATCCTAGAGCTTCGCACTGACGTGCCCTGCCCTGACGGAGAGGCGCCTTGGCGGAGAGCAAGTTAGGACTTGGTTGCCCCATGTCGGGCTGCTGTGTACCCCCGTTCCTACACCTTTGGTGAGCCCACCTGGTCGGGTGGGGCGCTGCGCTGGGCTTCGGGCCCGGAGGGGCCGAGCGCGACCGGCAGCACGAACGCGCTCATGCCGCCGATGAGCGCAGCAATGCGCGGGTGGTCCAGAACGAGGCCGACCATGAGGACGAGCACAGTCAACAAGCCAACGGCACGGCTCAACTGCGATCCTAGACGGTGACCGGCACCGACAAGGACGGCGAGGTCGAACAGGCGCGGGCGCGGGCGGGCCGCCTCGAGCAGCATGGCGCCGACGGACACGAATCGGCCGAACAACGCCAGACACGGGTCCAGGGCTACGCGAGATCCGGAGAGCAACGCGCCACCCAAGCACGGATCCTCGCCGACGAAGGGAACGCGTTGCCGCTGGCGTATGCGCCCGCGCCCGACTCAGCCGCAGACCCCGACCCGCTCGCGGACCGCACCAGCCACCTACGGACTTGTCGGCGTTCGTGCTCGGTGAACCGAGCCGCTCCTGGTTGGGCGCCAATGAGTGACAATGAATGGCGCGTACTCTTCCCCGCATGACGAAGTTCGCGATAACGTGTCGGCATCCGCAGAGCTAGGAGATGGACGCCGATGACTGCCTTGACCGCGCCAGCGTTGGAGTATGTGGGAACGGATGCAAGTCGGGTTGTGGCGGAGGCCAAGCGTACTTGGGATGCGCACGGTGAGCCAGTTGAAGTAGGCATCACTGCGGTCACTGGGCAGGCGCACTTGGCTTCATTGGCAGCACTCAATGCACGCCGAGTCGAGTACGTCATTGACTCCGACAACGAGCTTGTCTGGGAGGCTCTGAAATCAGCTCGGCACGCTGACAAGTGGCAACTCTGTGCACTCGTTCCTTTGGCTTTGATGGGTCGTGCGCATGAGCATTTGTGTGAGAATCGGTTCGAACTTCAAGGATGGTGGTTTCAAGGAGACCGGGTGGCCTTCGGTGGGATCGAGATCGCCTGACCATGCCGCCGCCTCTCTATACCCAGAGCATCATTGCTTTGATTTGGGATTTCGACAAGACCTTGAGCCACGGTTACATGCAGGACCCGTTGTTCGCGGAGTTTGGTGTCGACGGCAGGAAGTTCTGGGCGGAGGTCAACGCTTTAGCGGACTATTACGGCGATCCGAAGTGTGTGGGGGGCCCAGCACGGGTCGGCAAGGACACCATCTACCTGAACCACATCCTTACCTACGTTCACGACGGCATCTTCAAGAACCTCACCAACGAGAAGTTGCGGGAACTGGGAGGCCGACTGAGGTTGGCGCCTGGTCTGCCGGCGTTCTTCGACCGAATGCGTGCAATCGCCGATGACCCAGCCTACGCCAAGCACGACATCGCCATCGAACACTACATCGTTTCCACGGGGTTGCGTCCCATGATTGAGGGCTCAGCCCTGGCGAACGCGGTCGATGGTATCTGGGCATGCGAGCTTCTACCTGAGGCTGCACCGCCGGGATATCAGGATCACATTGGATCCTTTGGGAAAGGCATTGTCGCGCAGATCGGCTACACGATCGACAATACCAGCAAGACGCGAGCAATCTTCGAGATCAACAAAGGTGTCAATAGAAACCCGTCGGTAGAAGTCAACACCGTAGTGCCCGAGGACCAGCGGCGTGTCCCTATGCAGAACATGATCTATATTGCGGACGGGCCTAGCGACGTTCCAAGTTTCTCTCTTGTCAACAGCAAGGGTGGCAAGACTCTGGGCGTCTACGCCCCTGGCGAGCTCAACTACGAAAACGCCGCCCTCCTCGAGGAGCAGGGACGCGTCAACAGCATTGCGCCGGCCGACTACCAGGCTGGCAGCGCCGCTGACCGATGGCTCAGTCGCACCATCAGGCAGATGGCTGACCGCATCGTGCGAGATAGGCAAGCCATTTTCTCATCGTACGGTGGGACGCCAGGGCACGCATTGTAGAAGGGCAAACCGGGGCCGCCGGACCAAATGGGGGATTCACCGATGCCGTCAGACTCGACAGCGTTTCGCTGAGCCTTTCCGTCATTCTTCTAGGCGGGTGTTGATTCCTCGCCTCGGACGAGCGCGCGATACAGAGTGGCACGATCAACCTCGGGACTCTTAGCTACCTTGGTCTTGGGCACTCTGAGCGCGATTTACCGCTTCGCCTCGGCGAGTTGCCCAGGGCCAGACGCTCGTGCGCGACCGCGATACTTGCCGGCGGCCTTCGCGATCCGGATACCTTCAGTTTGGCGTTCCCGGATGAGGTTTCGTTTGAGCTCTGCGAAAGCGCCGAGGATCCGCATCAGCAGCCGGCCCATGGAGTTGCTGCTGTGGGCCGAGTAAGTTTGGTTCTCCTTCACAAACTGGACGTCGGCGCTTTCGGCGACGATCTCGTCGACCAGCTGCTGCAGGTCCGCCAAGGATCGCGCGAGTCGGTCCATCGATGCCACCCGCACGGTGTCGCCGTCACGAATGTAGGCCAGGCAGTCAGAGAGCCCGGGTCGGTCGGCGCGGATGCCGCCGCTGACCTATCCTCGAAGACTCGAAGGACTGGGCCGATGCTCTCCAGCTGGCGGGCAAGGTTCTGATCGGTGCTCGACACGCGCACGTAGCCGACGATCTGCCCTTTTATCGGCATGTCTGGACCTTCCGACCTGACTTCCACAGGTGCGCGTGTTTCGTGAATGTCTGTGCTTGTCAGGAGCTCTCGGCGGGTGGTTTTGGGGCACTAACGGGCGGCGAAAACAGGGCTTGTGAGCCCGTATCTGCGGAAAGCAAAGAGGCCGGTCGGGTGCGACCGCAGTGCAAACCGCGGAGAAAAGGCACGGCCTGCGGGTGATCGTGGAGCATCTGGGTCCGCCCATACCGATGCTGACCGGCGGCGTTCGTCCGGACCGGCCTAGACACGCACCATGCTGGCCAGCCTGCCTTCGAGTTGGGTATCGATCCCCACGGTGCGCCGGTGGCAGCGGTCGCGGTAAACGCCGGAATGCCATCGAAACTCCGGATAGATGCGATCCGGGCCTCATGGGCGCCGAAAACGTCCGAGGAA
>JARKOY010000006.1 GCA_029975555.1 Spirochaetia bacterium
TCTCGACGTTCGACTTGTAGATCTTCAGCTTGTCTCCGAGTTGAGCCTGAAGATCAGCGACCCACAGGTAGCCGTCAACGGTCCCGACGTTGCGGGTGAGGATGGTGGGGATATCGGTCACGCCGTCTTTGGAGATGATGCCCATCCCGTCGACGTACATCGCCTCGCTCAGCCCGACGACTTCAGCCCGGCTCGTCGTGCGGTAGTAGTCACCAATTGCAACATCGGTGCGACCAGACTGGACGGCCGGAACCGCGCCGCTGTAATCCACCTGCACGTACTCCGGCGTCAGGCATTCCATTTCGGCGATAGCGGCAATGATGTCCACATCTACGCCAGCGGCAGTTCCACCTGCCAGCGACGAGAACGGCGGAAACTCCGGTGCCGCAACGGTGAGCGTGCCGTCTTTGATGGTGGTGAAGACATTCGCGGGTGTGCAGTCGGCCGCGACGGTAGAACTGGACTCGCCGGAGCTGCCGCTGGAACAGCCGGCAAGTAGCAGTCCGGTCACCGCGGCGGCGACCGTCAAGCCCTTCGAAAGGCGCATCGACATGATTCGACTCCTCTAGTTGTGTAATGCGGATGACCGTCATTGACCGAGCGACATGCGTCGCTCGACCTGTCGGGTCACCCAACTTGCAGGGATGGTGATGGCTGCGTACATGAGTCCTGCTAGGGCAAACGTCTCGAGGGCCCGGAAGGTTTGATTGCTGATGCTGTACGCATTTGCGGTCAATTCACTCACCGTTATCGAGTAGGTGAGCGAGGTGGCCTGGAAAATCTGAATCGCGAGCCCCATGAGTGAGGGAATCGCGACCCGCAGCCCTTGGGGAATGATGACGAAACGGAGGACGTCCACATTCGTCAAGGCGAGTGCCTGGCCTGCCTCGATAGTGCCGGCATTGACTGATCTCAGCCCGCCGCGCAGGTACTCGCCAGCATAGGCCGCTGTCGTGTAGGTAAGTCCGATGACCGCGCAAAGAAACGCGGTCGGTGACCAATGCAGCGCCGGCAAGCCAAAATAGACGACGTAGAGCACCACCAGAGCGGGTGCACCGCGCCCGATCTCCACCAGGGCGATGGATAGCCAGCTCAGCGGCTTGAACTGGGAACTGACCCCGAGCGCCAGGAGGAGCCCGAGAGGCAGACCAATAAGGAGGCTGAGCGCGGTGAGTTCAAGCGAGACAATCAATCCGTCGAATAGCTTGGGAAAGATGTTTGCCCAGAATTGAAATATGTTGGTCATCGTGCGCCCGCCTTACGCATGCGAGCTTCCATGCCTCGGGCGGCAAGACCCATCGGTATTGACAAAGCCATGTAGACGACGGCCGCGATGAAGAAGAGAAGAATCCCCTCGGGCGACCTGCGCGCATAGGTGCTGGCCGCAAAGACCATTTCTGTCACACCGATCACGGAAGCGATCGAAGAATCTTTCACCAAACCGATGAAATAGGTAGCCAGACCGGGAAGCATCGCCCGCAGAGCCTGCGGGGCGATTACCTTCGCGAACATCGTCCAGCTCCCAAGCCCGAGCGCGTGCGACGCCTCGAATTGCCCCTTTGGGACGGCCACCAGACCGCCCCTGAAGATTTCAGCCAAGTATCCGGCAGAAATGATGCCGAGTCCGATGATTGCCGCTTCGAGCGGGTCCAGAAGAATCCCGATTCCCGGAAGGCCGAAGTAGATGAAAAACAGCCACACGATGGGAGGGATGCCTCGCGCAATATCGATGAAGCCCTGAGCCACAAGCCTGAATGGAACAAACTTCGAACGCCGCATGAACATGAGCGGAATAGCGATGGCAAAACCGATAAGGAAAGCGCCGACGGTCACCATCAAGGTGTATGGACTGGCCAGGATGATTGGCGCGAATCCCCCCACGAACGCCTCCTCTGTCGGCTTGTCAGAGGCAGGTCACGCCTTACCCCTGTAATGCTTCAGAGCCTACGCGAGGAGTGTTTCACCAGTTTTACGAGAGAGACTATCTTGGTATCGTTCAGGTTACCTTGGGGTAACAGAATTGCTTGGACTCAGAAGCGCCTTCACTGTCTCGCGACGATCCATTTGACGATACGCCTCAGGCGCAATTTCGAGGGTGCCGAAATAGCTGAAGACCACACCTGGACGCAATTCGCCAGAATCTACCAGTGGAAGCAGCTCGGGCAGGTAGTCGCGGGCCGGACACATTCCACCTGAGATCGAAATATTACCTCTGAACAATCTCGCCAGGTCCACGTTCACTCCATGTGGAAGGCCGACATATCCGACGCTCCCGCCAGGCCTGACCAGGGATAATGCCGTATCGAACGATCCGCTCGAACCGACACATTCCACAACTCGTTTGGCCAATTCGCCTGAGGTCAATTCGTGTACAGCAGCTACCGCCTCATCGCCACGCACTGACAGAAACTCGTCGGCACCGTTGGCCCGGGCCATTTCTTCACGATCGGGATGCGCCCCACCAAGGACGATAATTCGGCCGGCTCCGATCATGCGGGCGGCGATGATTGCGCATTGACCGACCGCCCCGTCTCCGACGATGACGACCGTGTCGCCAGTTTGGACACCCGCATTGCGTATGCCGTGCAGTCCGGTGGGCATAACATCGGCCAAAGCAAGCAGGTCCGGGATGCGCTCGATCGGCGGCGCCGAGCCGTCGGAACTCAGTTTGACTAGCGTGGCCGATGCGTGCGGCACTCGTACCAGTTCGCCCTGGCCGGCATCGACGACCTCGCGGCTCCAGAAGCCACCGTCCAGACATGAGGAGCTAAGCCCTTCGCGACAGAAGGAGCATTCTCCATCGGAGTAGCGGAAGGGTGCGACCACCCAATCACCAATATCTATCCCTGTGACCTCGGATCCCGTCTCGATGACTCGACCCAGAAACTCGTGGCCGATCCGTGACCCTGGTGCGACGGCGGCCTGACCCCGGTAGGTCCACAGATCCGAGCCACATACGGCTGCGGCCTCGACCTGCACAATGGCGTCGCCGGGGTCTTCAATGCCTGGGTCGGGAACCGTTTCGACCGAGACCTGATAAGGGCCGTGAAAGACCACCGCACGCATTTCAGTTCACCTCGTCCCGGTACCCATGTTGACGAGATTCTCCGGTGCTTCATTGAAGACCAGGCGCTGGACGAGTTGTTGCAGCGCGATCCGACGTCCGTCGGCAAGAGACTCCTCGGAGATGAAGGCAGCGTGCGGGGTGATGAGAACGTTCTCCAATGGGAAGAGGTCAGACTTTTCGGTGTCCTCATCCTCGATAACGTCTACCCCGGCACCGGCAATCTGGCCTGTCGTCAGTGCTTCGACAAGAGCCGGTTCGTCGACCACGGGCCCTCGCGCGGTGTTGATGAGCAGAGCGGTCGGTTTCATGAGCTCCAGTTCGCGCTTGCCGATGAGATGCCTGGTCTCGGGCAACAGTGGAGTGTGCAAGGACACGATGTCGGATGTGGCCAGCAACTCGTCGAGACTGTCGACTTTCTCGACTCCATACTCTTCGAGGTACTCAGCAGACTTGGTTGGGGCGTAGACGATGACCCGTAGGCCGATGGCCTGGAGGATCGGCACCATGAGC
>JARKOY010000022.1 GCA_029975555.1 Spirochaetia bacterium
CCCCCAAGCCGGTCAGGCAAGGACAACCAAACCACGCTGAATGACGAAGAGCCACTATACAGCTGCCATTCGCCATCATCTATCCGTCCTTTCGATCTCGTGTTGTCCGCACTGCAGCCATGTTGGGCAGTGTCGCATCTAGGACGCGCTAGCTTGGTCCTGATTCCGGAGCGCTAGGGTTATATCCACCAAGCGCAATGACCAATCAGAAAGCTCCATCGGGCGTCACAACGGCTCGGACGGTCCGGCATAGAATCATGAGGTCGTTCATGAGCGACCAGTTCTCCACGTAGTAGAGGTCCAGACGAATCGCGTCTTCCCACTCCAGGTTCGAGCGGCCACTGACTTGCCACAAGCCTGTGATTCCCGGCTTAACCAGAAGCCGCCGACCGTCCCACTCGCCATAAAGCGCGACTTCGCCTGCTACCTGCGGTCGTGGGCCGACCAAGCTCATGGAGCCGTCCAATACGTTGAACAGCTGCGGCAACTCATCCAGGGAGTACTTCCTAAGAAATTTGCCGATCGGCGTGATGCGCGGATCGTCTGTGACCTTGAATAGGGGGCGGTCACCTGTCCCCTGCTGTTCGAGTAGACTCTTAAGCTGTCGATCCGCATCGACGACCATTGAACGGAACTTGAGCATCTTGAACGGCTTTCCATTCAAGCCGATGCGCTCATGCTTGAACAACAGGGGTCCAGGGCTCGTGAGCTTCACACCTAGTGCCACGACTGCCAGCAACGGGGACAAAATGACGATAAGCGCCAACGACCCCAGGATGTCGAATGCCCGCTTGACGACCTGCTTGGTGCCGCCCATGCTCGGGTAGCTGATGTGGAGCAAGGGAAGGCCTGCTACCGGGCGGGTGTGTATGCGCGGTCCGGCGACGTCGGTCAGGGCTGGAGCAACAACTAGCTCTATGTCGCGCTCGTCAAGCTGCCACCCCAGTTGCCGTGTTCTCTCCGGGGTCAACACGTCCGAGCTGGTCAATATCAGCGTGTCGCTTCCTGTCCTATCAATCAGGGGGAGAATCTCGTCATACCCGACAGCGCGGTAGATAGAATCAGGGACAGTCCGCAGGAATCCAACGGGACCGCCGTTGGATGTCGTCACCTCTCCAACGATCTCATAGCCGCTGTCCGACGCGTCCGCAATCTGCTGAATGACATGACCGGTCTTCGCGCGGTCACCGACAACGACCGCCCGGTGGAGATTGCGGCCCGCCTTCCGTGGACCTCGCAGCCATTGCCGCCAGAACCAGCGCCCAAGAAGCAGAAGCACAATACCGCAAGGAAGCGCGATCACCATGTATCCACGGGCGACTTGCATCCGCAGGAGAAAGGCCGCTATTGCGAGCGCGCCGAATGTACCGAGCGTGGCCCGCATGACCGTCACGTACTCCGCGGAGCCATTGCCTACGACGCGTCGGTCCCAGGCGCCGTCGAACTTCAAGGCAAGAAGCCAGGTACCAACCAGGCCGATCGACAGGAATGTGTAGCCGATACGGAAGCCAAGAACGTCGCTGAGTGAGGGTTCCAGGAACATCGAGGTGTCTCCGAAGCGGGTCAACTGCGCACCGAAGGCACATAGGACCACGACCAGCACGTCGGTCAAGAACAGCTTGAACGCATATGCGCGCTGCCATGACGAGACCCTCTGGCTGGGAGTCCCAGAACGGTAGGGTATGCCTTCGGGTATCGCCGACTGCTCTTCGTTAGCGCGCAGGAACTGGTCTTCGAGAGCCTGCATTTCACTCTCGGCCGATCTTAGGGCTGACACCATAGACCTCTTTTGGGGTTAGCGTTCGCTGGTGGGCGCTTCGTGGAGGGCGACGGTCTTGCGATGCTTCTGCTTTCGTCTCGCCGTTCCCCCGATAAGCGATCCGCTGGCAGCTTAACTTGTCCATCCCAGGTCGTGCGAGTTGATCATGAAGCGCTCCTTGAGGGTTGCCAAACCCCTGCCCAACCCTGAGACCTGCTGTTGCCGTCGTCATCATCCGACAACCGCCCAGGAATCGCTGCGCCTCGCGGCGCGGGCCGGAGCCTCGCGGGCATCTGAAATCTGCTCTATGACCGGGCCCTGCTCGCGGGTGGTGGGCTGGTACGAGTAGTCGTAGCGGTAGTGACCTGCATCGTGCCCACGGGCCCGCGTCAGCAGCAGCCCGAGGATGCGCGTGTCCACCCTTTCGAGGGCTTCCAGAGCCCTCGCGAGTTGCGGACGCCGGGCGATCGAACTCCCGACCACAACGAGCGTGCCGTCGGTGAACCGCGACAAGACGGCCGCGTCCGTCACCGGCAGCAGCGGAGGCGAGTCGATGATCACCGTGTCATAGCGACGCGACGCCTCCGTGAGCAGCTGCTGCATCTGCGGCAGACCGAGCAGTTCTGCGGGGTTCGGGGGCAGCGCGCCCGCCGCGACGACGTGCAGGTCGTTCACTCCGCAGGGCTGCACCACATCACTCAACTGCGCTTCACCGATCAGCACGGTTGTCAGCCCGACCCCACCCTCGACACTCAGATAGCGGGCAACCTTCGGACGACGCAGGTCGGCGTCGATCAGCAGCACGCGCTCCCCTGCCGCTGCCAGCGTGGACGCCGTATTGATCGCCGTCGTGGTCTTGCCCTCGCCGGGCACCGACGA
>JARKOY010000032.1 GCA_029975555.1 Spirochaetia bacterium
CTTCCGCATCCGCTGGCCTACCTCCCACCACCCCCGCACCCATGCCGAGGCCTGCGGCATCAAGGCGTCCTTAATGCACCACCTCGAACACCGCTTCTTCTCTGCCCGCGCCTTCCTCTCCCGCTCCCCCTTGACCCCTCCCATGCTCAAAACCTGGAAAAAGCTTTGGCACACCCCAGGAGGGCACAAGCCTGCCTACCTTCCCTCCCTGGCACTCGATTGAGGCACTCGCTTATGGAATATCCATCTATGCCCTTCTTAATCCCAAGCCTATACCCAAGGTTGAGAGCACTAATCAGAAGTCACCCACGAACAGCACTTCCGGTTCGAGATGCCACCCCCTCGCCGCCAACACCACCTCCTGGGCGTGCTCGATGAGCGCCCTCATGTCGCGGGCCGTTGCGGCACCCAGATTGATGAAGATGTTCGCGTGCCAAGGCGAGATTGCGGCGTCGCCGATTCTGTAGCCGCGAAGGCCGAGCTCGTGCAAGATTTTGCCTGTTGGTTCGCCGAAAACTCTGTTGTTCTTGAACATCGATCCTGCGCTCGGGTAATCGAAGTGGTGCTTCTGCATGCGGTCGGCCAGCCGTGCTCGCATGCGCGCGGCAATTGCCTGAGGATTGTCGGGCGTGAGAACGAAGGTGGCGGCGCCGACGGTCGAACCTGCCAGCCCTTCGCCCGGCATGAAGGGAGAGCGCTTGTAGGACCATGGGAGCGAGGCCGCCGAAACCTTCTGGATGGAGCCTAGTGTGTCGAGGTGCCATATCTCATCGACGTGCAAAGATATCTCGTCGTCGTAGCAGCGCGCGTTCATGTAGATTGCACCTCCTACGCTGCCCGGCATGCCGTAAAAATTCTCGAGCCCGGAGAGTCCGCGCGCGAGGGCTTCCTCGCAGAGCAAGGACACCGAGGCGCCGCACGCCGCATAGAGCAAGACGCGGCCCCCCTTCAGGCCAGAAACAGGGTATATGGAGGAAATAAGCCCTGTGTCGATCACAGCCCCGCGGATTCCCTTGTCTCCCACAAGAATATTGGCCCCACCGCCGAGGAGGAAGACGGGGATGGCTGCATTCTCCAACCTTCGGAGCACTTCGGCAAGCGCTCGAATGGACCGGGGCCTCACGTAGAGGTCGGCCGGTCCGCCGATCTTGAACGTGGTGTGTGCCCGCATGGACTCGCTGAGTGCGACGGAACATTGCTCAGTATTGATTTTTTGGGCAATTTGCCATAGCTTTTCCATACAAGGGCAGTATCTTCGGTTTATGCTTCAAAGGCAAGAAGGTGTGGCCGACTGTGAGGGACGACATGCACGATTTGTATCTGTTCAACACGATGGGGAGAAGCATCCAGCGTTTCGAGCCTCTGCACGACCATAAGGTCGGATTCTACGGCTGCGGCCCCACTGTCTATAACTTTGCCCACATAGGCAACCTCAGAACCTATATCTTCGAGGATATCCTCGTCAGGACACTCAGGCGCTTCGGCTATGAGGTGACACACGTGATGAACATCACGGATGTCGGACACCTTTCGGGCGACGACGACACCGGCGAGGACAAGATGGTCAGGTCTGCCCGCGAGCGTGGAAAATCGGTGCTCGAGATCGCACAGTTCTATACGGATGCGTTCTTTCTCGACGCAGAACGCCTCCACATCCAAAGGCCGACCATCGTCTGCAGGGCGACTGAGCATATCCAAGACATGATCGACCTCATACGGCGCATTGAGGCAAACGGCTATACCTATGTCGCGGGCGGCAACCTGTACTTCGACGTGTCGAAGTTCGACCATTACGGCGAGCTCGCGGGCCTGCAGCTCGACCAGCTCAAGGCCGGGGCGCGCGTCGACGTCGATCCCAACAAGCGCAACCCGTTCGACTTCGTGCTCTGGTTCACGAAGTCGAAGTTCGAACACCAGGCGCTCCTGTGGGACAGCCCCTGGGGAAGAGGATATCCGGGATGGCACATCGAGTGCTCGGCGATGAGCATGAAATATCTGGGAGAGCAGTTCGACATCCATGCGGGCGGCGTCGATCACATCAGCGTCCACCACACGAACGAAATCGCCCAGTCCGAGGCCGCGACAGGGCACAAGTGGGTCAACTACTGGATGCACGCGGAGTTTCTCGTGCTCGATAAAGGCAAGATGTCCAAGTCCTCGGGGAGTTTTTTGACGCTCCAGACCCTCGTCGACAGGGGTTATGACCCGCTCGACTACCGCTATTTCTGCCTTGGCGGCCACTATCGCAGCCAACTGTCCTTCTCGTGGGAGGGGCTCGACCAGGCGCGGGCGGCCAGGCTTTCGCTGGTCGACAGGGTGATCGCACTCAATGAGAGTGCTGGGGAGGCTGCGCCGATTGCCCGCCTCAGCGAACGTGCGATGCAGTACCGCAGGGCCTTCGACGATGCTCTCGCCGATGACCTCGCGATGCCGCGCGCGCTCGCGCAAGTATGGACCATGCTGAAGGATGCCGCGCTGGCGCCCGCCGAGGCCTTGGCCCTCATCGTCGATATGGATGACATCCTCGGCCTTGGATTGTCAGCGGCCCGGAGGAGGGAGGCATCCCTCGATGCAGAGACGGTTCGCTGGATCGAGGAGCAGATACACAAACGCGCCGTTGCGAAGAAGTCCCGCGATTTCGCCACTGCCGATGCAATTCGAAACGAACTCAAGGCAAAGGGCATTCAGCTCGAGGACAGACCGGACGGCACGGTCTGGAAACTGGTGCGATGATGCTGCGGATTCCGCTGTAACAAAAGGACCGATAGATTGTTCAACAATAAGGATGATGGGCAGAGGCCTGAGTTTGAGCGTATTTTTGCGCAAAACGTCGACTTGCTTTTGCGCATTGCGGTGCGTATCACCAACGACTGGGAGTCCGCCGAAGATGTCGTCCAGGATGCATTCGGCAAGCTGATTGAGAAGCGCATGCATTTTCCTTCGGATGAAGACGCGCGTTTTTGGCTCATTCGCGTCGTGAAAAATGGAGCGATCAACCTGTCCAAGCGGAAGGTGAGAGAATTCAAAGCCTACGAACATTGGTGGAACGCAGAGACGACGCAGGCAAAGACTTCGGCGAGCGCCGTATTCCGGGGTGAGGAAGACAGCCAGAATGCGGGCACGGATCAGTCGGCAGAACACGAGCTCTTGATGAAGGAATCCGCCCAGGAAGTTCGAGACGCGCTCATGAGACTGCCGGAGAAACTGCGCGTCGTCCTGATTTTGAAAGAATACGAGGGCATGAGTTATAAGGAAATTGCGAAAGTGCTCGGTATCACGGAAGGGAATGTCAAGGTGAGGGCATTCCGCGCGCGAGAAGCGCTGTTTTCGCTGTTGGATGAGGGAGGTTCCCATGTGTCCCGATGAAACCCTGTTGACTGCCTATGTCGATGACGAAGTGCCGTCGCCGTGGAAGGAACGAATCGAGGCGCATCTGGACCAGTGTGCGCGGTGCAGGAGCCGTGTCGCGCAGTACCGCGCCCTGATGGCGGCGCTGCATGTGGCCGATGCCGTCGATGACGCGCATCTGGAGCAGGCGGCGCAGCGCATTCATGCCTCGCTCGACGACAGGCTCTCGAAACTCTCTCTTCTGCCTCACGGGAACACCCTCTTCGACAGATTCTTCGAAAGATACCCACTCATTTCCATGCTCGGTTCAAGAAGAGTGTCGGTGCCGCTGCCGCTATTGGCCGCTTCCCTGCTCCTCCTCGTATTTTTTGCCGGACTGGCCTTTGGGCTCTTTGGCGTGCACAGAAATGGAGGACAGTCCATGGTGCTGAGCACAAAGCTTCCCGCAGCCACGAGCGCCAACATCGAGAGCCTGGTTTCGACGCTTTCGCAGACGGATCAATCTCAGTTCGTCACCATCAGGGCGCCGGGGAACTTCTCTCAGCCCCTCACGAACACAACCCCCGTCTATGTGATCTACAACGCCGCCGACCAAAAGCCGACGATCATGGCAATTCCTGTCCAGGGAGAGGAACGATGAGGCTTAGGCTCCTTTTTCTGGTGATGTTTGCGGTGCTGGCTACCGCAGGCCTGTGGTCGCAGACCCAGCCCTTGCCGCCATCGCCGCAGGTTGCAAGGCCGACTCCTGTCCAAGCGCAGCCACAGGCGGGATACCCTTCGCCCCGCAAAGAAGCCTCTCCGCCCATGTCGGAGGCACCTCTGAATGCGCCAGTATTTCAATTTCATCTCCGGACGGCATTTTTGCTCACCCCTGCAATGGTTGCGGCGATACAATCGGCATCGCTCAGTGGCCAGAGCTCAAAATCGAATCAGAATTCCTCTTCCAACAGAGAAGATGGCCCTGCGTGGGAATCTCCGGTTCTGAGGGAGGTGAGCCTCGCTTCCCCCTTAGGGATAAAAATACAGAGCGAGCAGATCGTGGCGGTCATTGTGTTCATGCCGATAGAGCTAGTCAAGCAGAATCTCACCATGCTCGTGCAGAATCAGATTTTTGTCCGGAATCCCGACAGTTCGATTCAGATGAATACGTCCGTGCACACCATACGCGTTCCGATCGGAGCATTGTTCTACTACTATCCTTTGGGAGGGGATCCCAAACAGGGGGCACCCGTGGCGATAGAGATACTTGTCAATCAGAAGTGACGCATGAGACGGCGTTCGGTCCTCAGAGGAGGAGCACTGCTCTTCCTGTTTCTCGCAGGAGGACTCTTATTCTTTTTCTGGAGACTGTATCCGACGCTCTCCGTCATCGATCCTGTGACCCCTTTCCCCGGCGATACTGTCTCCATCGTGGGGCGCAATTTGGGCGAAGCGCCCGGCGAGCTTCTTTTTGATGGCATCGCCCTGTCTGCGCGCGCGATTCAATCTTGGGGTCCCACGTACATTACGTTCAAAATGCCGAACGATGTCGATTCCGCCGTGGTGAGAGTTAAGACGGCATTCGGCACCTCGAATCCCCTCATGCTCGCAAGTTCCCTGGCCGTACCAAAGCCGCAGGCGTCACAGGCGGCAGCGGAGATCCGGCCCAACATCACGGGAGTAAAACCCACGGCGAACCTGCAGATCGGAAAGTCCATCGTGGTAAACGGCAGTCATTTTGGGGAGCCAGAAGAACGCGCGGCCATCTTTTTCACCAAAGTTCCGTCGATCTCTGCGATCGAGACAGAGAATCTCGACAATTTCATCAGGGTCGAGTCGACGAGCCTCCTCGTGGACAGGTGGAGCGACACGTCGATCGCCCTGCACGTGCCTGACGGGGTAGAAAGCGGCTATCTCTTCGTGAAGACGAAAAACGGAGTGTCGAACACCTACCCCGTCTTTTTTTCGCGCTCCCTCGGCAAAACCTTGCGGGGCAACGCCTCAAGGTACGTCATGGAGCACAGGGTCATCCTCTACGTTGTGGCCTCCCTGCCAGAAGGCAGTCTTGCCCTCTTCCTCCCGAAACCTGCGGCCACGCAGTACCAGACTGCTGAAACGACCATCGAGCGCGGCGAGGAGCATCTGAGCGCCGACCGTGAAGGTTGGCAAGAATATCGATTTGACCATCAAGACGCACCCAAAGGCAAGCTCGAAATAGTCCGGCATTTTCTCGTGGATACGTCTGAGGTCAGGGCGGACATCAATGTCAATGCTGTCCAAAGTGTAGTATCTGAGCCGCCTGCGTTTTTGGTCCCGTACCTTAAGCCCGATGCGCTCGTTCCATCCGACGACGAGATGATCGTGTCGCAGGCGCGTGCAATCCAGAAAAAAGAGAAGAATCCCTTCAGACAGGTGGCCCTTGCCGCCCAGTGGGTATTTTCGAACATCGCGCTGGACAAGCCTGCCCAAGACCCTCCCGTCGATGCGCGTTCGGCGTTGAAAAGCAAGACCGGCAGCATGCGGGACTTGATTCTGATCGACTGCGCCCTGCTGCGCGCCATGGGTGTTCCTGCAGTGTCTGTGTCAGGATTTCTCGTCACCGACGACATGCGGCTTATCCCTCACTATTGGGGAGAATATTACCTAGTGGGCATAGGCTGGATACCCTTCGATCCAGCCTTGGCGACGGGCAATGTTCCTTCTGGTTTTGTGCCTGCATTTTCTGAGAGGCTCACGTATTATCGCGGCATCGACAGCAAGCACATCGCGATGGGGCGAGGATACCGACCCTTGCCTCCGGTTCAACCCGAGGCTCAGAAGAAGGTCAGAATCCCTTGGTCGTTCTCCGAATACGACGAGGTCTCACAAGGTCTCAGCTATACGGCCATCTGGGAACAGCCTGCGCTTCTGCCTTCAGCATCTCGGTGAAGAAGAAGCGGCCACAGCAAGGCATGCCAGCCCCCTTTGGTAGATAGAGAAAGTGCCTTATGCTACAATGCGGGCTGGGAGGGAGTTATGTCGTACATTCAGTCCATGGATCCTGAACTCTATGCGGCGATGGAGGCAGAAGAGAGGCGACAGAGGGACAAGCTCGAGCTCATCGCGAGTGAGAATTATACTTCTAAAGCAGTGTTGGAAGCCGTCGGCTCCGTGCTGACGAACAAATACGCCGAGGGCTATCCCGGCAAGCGCTATTACGGCGGCTGCGAATTTGTCGACATCGCGGAAAACCTGGCGCGCGACAGGGCGAAGAAGTTGTTCGGCGCGGACCACGCGAATGTGCAGCCGCACTCCGGAAGCCAGGCGAACATGGGGGTTCTCTTTGCAGCGCTGAATCCCGGCGACACGATTATGGGCATGAGCCTGGCCCACGGCGGACACCTGACCCACGGAGCCCCCGTCTCGTTTTCAGGAAAGTTCTATAACGTGGTGAGTTATGGCGTAAATCATGATACTGAGACTATCGATTTCGATGAGGTGGCGCACCTGGCCAGGGAACACAGGCCGAGGCTCATCATCGCCGGAGCGAGCGCATATTCGCGGATCATCGATTTCGAAGTCTTCCGCAGGATTGCCGACGAAGTGGGGGCCTACCTCATGGTCGACATGGCGCACATCGCGGGCATCGTCGCCGTGGGCAGGCACCCGAGTCCCATCCCCGTCGCCGATTTCACTACCACGACGACGCACAAGACTCTGCGCGGCCCGCGCGGCGGCATGATTCTTGTCGGGCGGGATAAGGAGAATGACCGCGGGATCAGGACGCCGAAGGGCGATGCGCTGCGCAAGTGGTCCGAGGTGATCGACAGCATGATCATGCCGGGCATTCAGGGCGGCCCCCTCATGCACGTCATCGCGGGCAAGGCCGTCGCTCTCAAGGAGGCGCTTGAGCCGGGCTTCGCCGAGTACATCGACCGCGTGCTCTTGAATGCCAAGGTGATGGCCCAGGCGCTCAGCGCAGGGGGCGCACGCATCGTGTCTGGCGGCACCGACAACCACCTCATGCTCGTGGACCTGACGCCGCTCGGAATTACGGGCAGGGAAGCGGAGAAGTGGCTCGATGAGGCGAACATCACGGTCAACAAGAACGGTATCCCCTTCGACACAAAGAGCCCCTTCGTGACGAGCGGCATCCGCGTGGGGACGCCGGCCGTGACGACGCGCGGCATGGGTCCTGCCGAGATGGAGCAGATCGCCTCATTCATCATGGATGTCCTCAAGTCCAAGGGCGATGCGCAGGTGATCGCGCGCGTCAAGCAGGAAGTGCTCGCGCTGACGGAGCGTTTCCCGCTTCCATAAGCAAGATACGCATGCAAGGGGATGCTCCACCAACACTGCGCGGCGAGGCTGGTGCGCTGACGGCGCGCTGGCTTCTTTTTCATGCGCAAGAGCAGGGTTTCTTTTCGTATGCAGTGCTCGAAAAGCAAGCGTGGGAGAGCGTGCTCCTGGAGCGGGGAGTCGTTGGGGGAGGAGTTTCAGAAACTCCGCACTCGACGCCGGCGGGCCGGCGCTGGGTACCGGACGATGGGGCGGTAGAGGGCAGGATAGGCGCGGGCCAGGCCCGCGCATCGCAGATGGTCCGCGCGCGCTATGGGCTCGATTCGGCGGGCGCCATGCTCGTGGTCGCGCTGCGCTATGCCTCTGACGTGGCACCAGAACCGGCGGCAGCCCGAGCGGGGCGAGGGCTGCCGCCTCTGCCGCTCCCCGTGCCCGGGAAATCGGTGGCGACGATAGGGCGGTTTGCGCGCGGCAACTGGTATGGGGAGATCGGCGCCCGACTGGCGGCGTGCGCGGCGGCGACTGCAAAACAGATGGCGGCGGCCGGTATGCCTTTTTTCCCACCGAAGCGCTGGCAGCGCTTCTCGAACTCCAGGTTCCCCGAGAAGGCGCTCGCGGTGGCGGCGGGGCTTGGCACCATTGGGCGAAACGGCCTACTCATCACGGAGGCCCCGTGTTCTGGCGACGCATCTTCCGCGGTCCTGCTCGGCCTTTTGCTCCTGCCCTTCG
The DNA here is from genome assembly GCA_029975555.1 of Spirochaetia bacterium. Lineage (GTDB taxonomy): Bacteria > Spirochaetota > Spirochaetia > Treponematales > Rectinemataceae > Rectinema. Next base: position 8,335 of record JARKOY010000032.1, read on the forward strand.
ACATCGAGACGGCCTCGATTCCTCCGAGGCGCCCGCCGATGCTGCCCCTGTCGCGCTGCGGCAACTGCCGCAGGTGCATCGACGCATGCCCGACCAAGGCCCTGCACTTTGGGCCTCAGCCTACATTCGAACGAGAGCGCTGTGTGCAGCACTACAGCTCCCGCGTGGGGGCCCTGCCGGCCCTTATCGAGACCTCGTGGCAGGATCAACTCTATGGATGCGACCTGTGCCTAGAGGCTTGCCCCTACTTCAGGCCCGACGCCGAGGCCCGCACGGATCGTGGAATGATAGGCGGCGCCTTGGACGCCGAGTCAATCGCTGGCATGGACGATGGTCAGTTGCGCGCCCTTCTGAAGGGGACCTCGCTCGACCAAAAGTGGATAGAGCCTGGAGCGTTGAGGAGAAATGCCACGTTGGCGCTGAGAAAGCCCAAGGAGCCGCGCGGGGCGCAATGAAGGCCGGGTAGGGTTGGCTGTATCCTCGTTTCGCATAAATTGCTATACTCTCTCCCCATGGATATCGAAATCATGCAGGCTAGGTCGCGCATGGTGACCGCCTTGCGCGAATTTTTTCTCTCGCGAGGCTACCTCGAAGTCGACACGCCGGCCCTCGCGCCCTCTCTCATCCCCGAATCCTGCCTCGAGGTTTTCGCGACCGAGTATGTGCATCCGACGGAAAAAGGCCGACTGCTCTACCTTATTCCCTCCCCCGAGATATGGATGAAGAAGGTGATCGCCGCGACAGGGCGGAGCGTCTTTCAGCTCTGCAAGGCCTGGCGCAACGCAGAATCCATATCGCGCATCCACAACCCTGAATTTACGATGCTCGAATATTACGGCGTCGGGCTCACCAGTGAGGACAACATAGGCCTGACCGAGGAACTTTTCGACGCGCTCGCCGACGAGAAGACGCCGCCGCATGCTCGCCCACCTTTTCGTGTGATGAGCATGCGCGAGGCTTTTTCTGAGTTTGCCCGCGCGGACCTCGACGCGCTTGCCGAGCCTGAGTCCATGCGCGCCGCATGCCGGGAGCGTGGGCTTCTGGTGGCTTCCGACGCATCGTGGGACGACGCCTTCAATGTGCTCTTTTTAAGCCTCGTCGAGCCGGCGCTTCCCCAGGACAGACCCCTCGTGCTCGACCGCTATCCTGCGGGCATAGAGTGCCTGGCGGCGGACATCCCCGGCACGATGTACAAGGAACGCTGGGAGCTCTATGTCGATGGCATCGAAATCGCCAACTGCTTCACCGAAATGGCGAATCCTGAGGCAGTCCGCAGGTATTTTTCGTCTCAAAGCACAAAGAAGAAGGCGGCGCTCGTCCCACACCGCATCGATGACTCCTACGCGTCGATATTCGACCATTTTCCGCCATGTTCCGGCGTCGCACTCGGTTTCGAGCGCCTCATGATGGTGCTTCTGGGGAAAAGATCGATCGCCGATGTCCTCCTCTTTCCTTTCGAGGCGTTCTTTGGCTGATCCTCCTGTCTGGACGCGGGACGCTGCAGACAGGCAGCAAATGCCCCTCCAGCTTTACACACACGCCGTTTCCGGGCTAGTATAGTGCGATTTAATGCTTTATCTATCGAGGACAAATCTATGGTTCGTGGTGGTGATATCGGAATCGGAACATGTCTTCTCATCAACGGCACGCCGCATATAGTCGTCGAACGCGAATTTGTGAATCCCGGCAAGGGTGCGGCCTTTGCCAGGGTGAAGGCGAAGAACCTCAAGAACGGCAACGTGATCACGCAGACGATCAAGACCGCCGACTTCGTCGAAGACGCCCAGGTCGATCTCGTCGACTGCCAGTACCAGTACGGCGACGGCGAGGTCTTTCACTTTATGAACAATGAGAACTTCGACCAGTTCGAGATTCCCGTCGCTGGGCACGAGGATCGCGCTCCTTACCTCAAAGAGGGCGAAACCTATACGATCGTCATGTGGGAAGGCGAGCCCATCGACATCAAGATTCCTTACAAGATGGTCTTCACCGTCGCGGAGAGCGAGAACTACATCCGCGGCGACACGGTGTCCGGGGCGACGAAGCCCGTGACCACCGAGACGGGCCTCGTGGTGCGCGTGCCGCTTTTCATCAAGCAGGGAGAGAAGATACTCGTCAACACGGAGACGAACGAATACGTTGAGCGCGTCAACGAATAATCCTGATGAGTCGGGCTGTCCGCTCGATTCCCTCGTCAATAAAACAATCGATGTTGCCTACCGAGGCGTGCGGCTCAAGTTCGACTTGTCGCACGCCTTATTTTCGTCCTTCGACGTCGACGCGGGGACGCGCCTGCTCATGAAAGAGATCGCCCACGAGCCTGGGATCGTCGGTGCAAGGCGCCTTTTGGACGCAGGGTGCGGGACGGGGATAATCGGGATAAGCCTCGCGGCATCCTGCCCGGCAATGGACGTTGTCATGCGCGACCGCGACTTCCGCGCCGTGGCTTTTGCCGCACGGAACGCGGCGCGAAACGGCCTTCCTGTGGAGCTGTATGGTCCAGGCGGCACGCGGCTTGAGCTCTGCTGCACGCGCCGTTTTTCGAAGGTGAAGGTGGGGGAGAGAGTGGCGCCGCTCGGCGCGGAGGCGGGCCTGCTCTGCGAGCCTGATGCACGAGCTTTGTACGACGCAGTCGTGTCCAACCTTCCTGCCAAGGCGGGTCCGCCGGTGCTGGCGGGGTATTTCGAGGCCGTGCGCGCAAGGCTCGTGCGCCCTGGCGGCACCTTTGCCTTTGTGATCGTGGCGCCGCTTGCAGAGAAGGCCCGCGCGTGGTGTGCCGAGGCTGGCCTCCTCCTCAGGCGGACCATTTCGACGAAGAACCACATGGTCGCGATTGCACAGGTCCCCGAGGAGCTCCCCGCGGAGAACCCCAAGGTAGCTCCTTGCCGATGGTTTGCACCCTACCTGCGCTCGCACACGCAGAAGAGAATCGCTGGCGTCGATCTCGCCTGGGACGGCGTCCATGGCCTCCCAGAATTCGACGAACCTTCCTACGCCACGAGCTGCACCCTTGCGCTCGCGCGGAAAGTCTTCGCCGGCCTCCTCGTGCGGCGCGCCCTCGTGATCGAGCCGGGCGTCGGCATCGTTCCTGTCTGGATGCGCGCGGTGTTGGGGCCCCAGGAGATTATCCTCAAATCCCACGATGCGCTCGCCCTCGCTGCGTCTTTGCACAATCTTAGGAACACCGACTTTCGTGGCGTCGTGCTCGTGCCTGAGCCTGCATTTTTGGAGGTGGGGGTGCAGGAAGGGCAAATGCCGATGAACGGGGTAGAAGAACGTCTCGATGGTGGTGGAGTGTCATCAGGGGCAGCCCCAGTCGTCATCGCCACATCGACGCGCGGGCCTCTCGAGGCGGCGAGCATCGATGCCGTCGTGCTCTTTCTTGAGGATATTCCGGCTTTCGACGTGGCGGCCTATTACTGGCCGCTCATCTCAAAGGTAGTCAAAAGTGGGGGCGTGGCTCTCATCGTAGGAGAGAGCACCAAGACCGAGCGAGCCATGCGCCAGAAACCGCCGGGTTTTTCGAAATATCCTTTCGTGGAGCGCAGGAAAGGCTGGGAGGCAGTCGCGTTCCGGCGTGATTGACCTGCGATCGAGCCGAATTATTTGATTTTTCATAATTCTCTATTATATTTAGAATATGAAAAAGTCAGAGAGGCTGATTTTGGAATCTCAGAGCCCCGACGAATATGTCGCGAATTCCCTGAAGTCACGACTGAGCCCAGCAGAAAAGGCAAAATTGGCCCGTCTCTGGATGGAGCGCACGGGCTATACCCGCGAAGATATAATCCGAGCGCGCAATCGGAACGCCTATTGGCGCAAGCGCAAAATGGAAGGTGCCGCGGAACGCACCAAACGCCGCATGGAAGCGCACGACTACTCGCAGGGTAAGAACGTTGAGTGGACGCGCGAGCGCCTCGCCGAATTTTTGACGTTGAACCGCAAAGACGCATACGGACGCTATCTGCGTCGCGATTGGGAACTTGCGGAACACTTCGGGACCAGCATCCCTTCGATTCAGTACCTGCGCCGCAAATACAATAAAGTGAAGAAGATGCTCGGCCCCGGGGCCAAACGCGAGAAGATACTCGATTACATGAGCTGTTCCGAGCTTGTGCTGCAGCACGGTGGCCCGAAATCGCGCAGGCGCAGGCGCTGAGTGCACCTCTCGGGGGACCAAAATATTAGTGTTCCTAAGCTTGGGTACAAGATATGTAATTAAAAGAAGCGTTTTTTCGACATGTTGTAGGAAGTTTGTACCGATACCGCCGACCAGCGGAGGATGATAGAGTTCGATGTCGTTGTGCTTGGTGAGATAGAGATGCCGGTCTGGAGCATGCTTAGTACAATTGTTCGCTTTAAAAGTCCTGGCGCTTCAGACTATCGTGTGGGGAATGGCTGAAGCGCCTAGCTTCTTTACCCAAGGTTGAGAACACTACTCAAAGGCTCTTCTACACTTCTCTGCCCCTACTTTTCTGAAAAAGGACTTGCCCGCGCGAGCACCTGTCGGATCACCTCGTGATCTGGCTCGGAGAGCGCCGGATCGGACTCGATGACAGCGAACGCATCGTGCCTCGCCTGTTTCAACAGTTCGAAATCGGTGCGCATGTCGGCAATGGTGAGGCGCAGGTCTCCCGATTGCTCGATGCCGAGCATGTCGCCTGGGCCCCGTATCTTGAGGTCCTCTTCCGCAATCGCAAAGCCGTCGGTCGTCTCATAGAGTGCCTTGAGTCTGAGCCTCCCTTCCTCCGTGAGATCTTTGGAATACACGAGGAAACAGTATCCCTGATGTGAACCCCGCCCGATCCTCCCACGCAGCTGATGCAGCGCCGAAAGGCCAAAGCGCTCGGCGTGCTCTATCACCATCACCGTCGCGTTGGGCACATCCACCCCCACCTCCACCACCGTGGTCGCCACGAGCACCGAAAGCTCCCCTGCGGCGAACTTGGTCATCACCTCCATCTTGGCCTCGTCGCCGAGCCTGGAGTGCAGAAGCCCCACCTTGAACTCGGGGAACACCTCCTTGGCGAGATGGGACGCCATGGACTCGGCGTCGCGGAGGTCAAGCCTCTCCGATCCACTGATCACAGGATAGACGAAGTAGGCCTGGCGGCCCTCCTTAAGTTTCCCGCGCGTGAACTCATACACGCTGCGCCGCCGGTCCTCGTGGGCGAGGTGCGTGACGACAGGTCTGCGGCCCGGCGGCAGATGTCGGATCGTCGAGACCTGCAGGTCGCCGAAGAAGGTGAGCGCGAGGCTGCGAGGGATGGGGGTCGCGGTCATCATGAGGAAGTCGGGAACACGTCCTTTCTTGTAGAGGGCTATTCGTTGGAGCACGCCGAAGCGTTGCTGTTCGTCGATGATCACCAGTTCGAGGTTTTTGAACGAGACGTCGTCCGAAAAGAGCGCGTGGGTGCCGATCGCGATGTCGATTTCGCCGTTTTTCAGCGCGGCGAGGAGGGGAGGGCGCGCCGCACTCGATACGGAGCCCGTCACGAAGGCGAGCCTCACCCCGAGGGGCTCCACGAGGTGGGCGGCGATCGTGGCGTGCTGGCGTGCCAAAAGCTCGGTGGGCGCCATGATCGCCACCTGTCCTCCCCGCTCGACCGCATGAAGGGCGGCCAGAATCGCGACGATCGTCTTGCCTGAGCCCACATCTCCCTGCAGGAGGCGGGCCATCGGATACGGCCTGTGCATGTCCTCGACGATTTCCCTGAGCACGGATTCTTGATCCTCCGTGAGCGCATAGGGCAGGCGTTCGCGCATCTGGCGGGAGAGCACTCCCGGCGAAGCTCTGCGCTCGATGACTTTGGCGCGCCGAGAGCGCATGCGCAGCGCAATGCCGAGCTGAAAGTAGAAGAGCTCCTCGTAGGCTAGCATGTCGTGGGCACGCTTGGCTTCTTCCCAGGATGAGGGGAAGTGAATCGCACGCAGAGCCTCGGATTTGGAAGGCAAACCGTGGGCTGACCGCAGCGAACGCGGAATTTCGTCTTCAATGTGGGGTGCGAATTTCGAGAGCGCGAGCCTGATCATCTTCCTGAGCGCCATCTGGTTGAGGCGCTCGCTCAGCGCATACACCGGAGACAGGGCGGACTCCGGCCGGATCTCCCCCTCCACGCGCTGTATCTCGAATGCGGAAGACTGAATTTCGCCGTACTTGAACTGGAATTTGCCGTAGACTTGCACCGTGGAGCCGACAGGCGCCATCTGCTCCAGAAAAGGCCTGTTGAAGCACAGAAGCGCAGCCTCGCCGGAAGTATCGGCCACGATGATCTTGAGCGTGCGCATTCTGCCAAAGCCGAACCACTCGTGGCGGAGGACCTGTGCAGTCGTATACACCTTGCCCTCGGCGAAGCGCGAAAACGGAACGGGTTTGGTCTTGTCCTCGTAATCGCGGGGCAGGTGGAGAAGAAGGTCGGCCACCGTGTGGATGCCGAGATTGTCGAGCGCCCTCAGCGTCGCAGGCCCCGTGCCCTTCAAGATGCGGACATCCTGCGTCAGTTCCCTTAAAAACACGATGTTCAGTATACAAAGAGAAGCCTTCTGGTGCTACACTGTACCAGCAAAAAGGAGGAAACGATGCACAAAGAGACCGCTCGTCTTATCGAGCTCGACCGCGAACACAGCCTTGTCGTCCATATCGGGGCCATCCTCGGCTGGGACCAAGAGACCTACATGCCTCCGAAGGCGATCGAGGAGAGAGCATCCCAGCTCGCCCTTCTGGAAGGAATTGCGCACCAGAAGGCCGTCAACCCAGAGATTGGGGAACTGCTCGCGGCCCTTGAGGCAAAAAGCGATCTTTCCGACGATGAGAAGGCCTATGTCCGCGTCGTGCGGCGTGACTACGACCGCGAGACGAAGCTGCCTGAGTCTTTCGTGACCGAATACGCGAAGGCGGCGAGCATCTCGCAGGCCACATGGGCGGAGGCCAAGAAAAACAACGATTTTAAGACCTTCGAGCCCCACCTTGCGCGCATGGTGGAGCTCAATAGAGCGCGCGCAGGGTATCTCAATCCGAACGCAAAGCCCTACGACGTACTCCTCGATCTGTACGAACCAGGAAGCACGCAGCAGTCGATCGCCGCAGTGTTCTCGAAGATGAAGACCTACCTCGTCGACATCTTGAGCAAGATCCGGAGTCGGCCCCAGATCGAGGACACATGTGCGGGCCGCCGCGTGAGCCCACGAACGCAGGAGCGCATCAGCAGCTACTGCATGAAGGTGCTCCACTACGAGCGCGACAGAGGCCGCCTCGATGTGTCGGCGCATCCTTTTACGACGACGCTCGGCGCCGACGACGTGCGCATCACGACGCGCTATGTCGAGGATTATTTCCCTTCGAGCCTGTTCAGCACGATCCACGAATCTGGGCACGCGCTCTACGAGATGGGCATCGATCCAAACCCCGATTTTCGGGGTACAAAGCTCGCCGAGGCTGCCTCGATGGCCGTCCACGAGTCCCAGTCGAGGCTCTGGGAGAACATCGTCGGCCGCTCGTACGCCTTCTGGGAGAGGAATTTCCAGGCGCTCAGCGCCCTGCTCGGGGAGGCAGGCGAAGGGCTCGACCTCGAGAGTTTTGTAAAGTCGGTCAACAGAGTGAGCCCCTCGCTCATCCGCACCGAGGCGGACGAGGTGACCTACGGCCTCCACGTCATCGCGCGCTTTGAGCTGGAGTCTGCCCTGTTCGACGGCAGCCTCGATGTCCGGGATGTTCCGGAAGCCTGGCATGCGAAGTACCGTGACCTGCTCGGCATCGAGGCGCCGGATGACCGCCAGGGATGCCTTCAGGATGTACACTGGTCCATGGGAGCCTTCGGCTATTTTCCGAGCTACGCGCTGGGAAACCTCTACGGCGCGCAGTTCTGGGCGAGGCTCCAAAAAGACGTGCCCGACATCGAGGCGCGCATCGCCGGAGGGGATACCCTGTCGGTGCTCACCTGGCTCCGCACCAATGTGCACGTGCACGGCTCGCGCTATACGCCGGGCGAGCTTATCGAAAAGGTGACGGGCCAGCCGCTCGATCCTGTATGGTTCGAGCAGTATCTGCGCGAGAAATATTCGAAGATTTACGGATTCTGAACGATCGCTGCCCTCGTGATTGTTCGCCGCAGCGATGTCTGACTATGGAGTGAAGCGCATTATGAGACTCTGGACCATTCACCCCAAATATCTCGACCAAAAGGGGCTGGTGGCGCTGTGGAGAGAAGGTCTTCTCGCGCAAAAAGTGCTGGAAGGTGCGACGAGAGGATATAGGAATCATCCTCAGCTGATACGATTTAAGACATCTTCTGATCCAATGGCCGCAATACATCGGTATTTGCTCGAGGTATACAGAGAAGCGCAGGCAAGGGGATATTCATTCGATAAGAGCAAGATTGGGGATGACGCCACAGACCTTGAAAAGAAAATAGAAGTGACGATCGGGCAAGTGCAGTATGAACACAAGTTGTTACAACAGAAGATGATGCGACGAGACAAGGAGCGATCCCTTCGGCTTCGGGAGGAGAAAGCTCCGTGCGTCAACGCGGTATTTACCGTTGTAGAAGGTGGGGTAGAGGCCTGGGAGCACGTGAAAGAAGAAGTTGCCGCCATGGGCGGCGTGTCCTTCAGCGCCTTCGAATGAGGGCCGCCCTCGCGTGGGCCTCGAGGCCCTCTAGACGGGCGAAGGCGGCGGTGTCCTCGATGAGCGTGGAAGGGTTCTCGATCGAAAGCCAGGTCCGAGCCCGCAGAAAGTGCAGGACCGACAGGCCGGCCGCAAACCTCGACGCTCCGCCCGTGGGAAGTGTGTGGTTCGGCCCTGCGCCGTAGTCGCCGAAGACCTCGGCCGACCCAGCGCCGAGGAAGATGGCCCCGGCATTTCTGACGCTTTTGGCAAGCTCGGCGGGGTTGGCCGTGGCGAGTTCGAGATGTTCGGGCGCGCAGCGGTTGACGCCGAGGACGGCGCGCTCAAGGTCGGGCTCCACGCAGCAGAAGCCGTTGTCGAGGGCCGCGCGGGCGATGCTGTGGTTCGGCTCGGGCAGGGCGGCGAGCTGTACGGAGAGTTCTTCTTCGATTTGCTCTGCCAGCGTTTCGTCCGTGACGATGAGGGCTGGCACGGCGTCGGGCGAGTGCTCGGCCTGTGCGAGGAGGTCGGCGGCGACCACTTCCGGCTGGGCAGTGTCGTCGGCGATGACGAGGAGCTCCGAGGGGCCTGCGGGCGCCTCGGTTCCGACGAGGCCGAAGAGGAGGCGCTTGGCGGCGGCGACGTACTTGCCGCCCGGGCCGACGATCACGTCGCACCTCGGCACGGCGACGCCGAAGGCGAGCGCGGCCACCGCGTGGGCGCCGCCGCAGCGGAGAAAGCCGTTTGCGCCTGCGAGCCAGGCAGCGGCCAACGTTTCCCGGGTGGGCTTGGGCCCCGCGCACCAGACTTCTTCGACGCCCGCGGCCTTGGCCGGCACCACGGTCATGATCGCGCTGGAGGGGAGGGGAAAGGCGCCGCCCGGGACGTAACAGCCGGCGCGCGCCACGGGCACGAACTCGTGCCCGTGGCGGCCGCCCGGTGCCGGCAGCGCGAGGGGGGCAAGGCAGGCCCGCTGGGCGGCCGCAAAGGCCGCGACGCGGCCTTTGGCGCGCGCAAAAAGCTCGGCGGTCGTGCGGGGCAGCGAATCGTAGGCCGCCTTCATCTCGTCGCGGGAGATGAGGAACGGCTCATCCGTGGAGAGCCCGTCGAACTTCACCGCCCATTCCCTGAGCGCCGCCTCTTTCCCCTTGCGGACCGCGTCGATTGCAGATAACGCGACGGCATCGACCGTGGGGTCGAAGAGCCGCTGGGACGGCTCTGGAATTTCATCGATCGTAATTCTTCTTAGTGTATGCTTTTCCATTCTGTCGCACCTTCCGGACCATCAAAGCCGGGCTTCGCGTTGCCGCCCCTGCGCGTGACGCGGAGCGAGCGCCGCTCGAGCTCTGCCTCGATGTCCTCGAGGCTTCCTCCCATGCTGATCGTCTTCACGAGCGCGAAGTACATGAGGTCCGCCGCCTCCGCCACGGCCTCCTCCTTCGTCTTCGACTGCGCGAGCTCCTCCGCCTCTTCCCGCAGTTTGGACGCGAGGAGCGCCTCGTCGGAGAAGAGCCTGCGCGTGTAGGAGCCAGGCGGCGCATCCTTCAGGCGGTGCGCGATGGTGCGGTTCAGTTTTTCGAGCCCGTAGCCGTCGTCGAAGCACGTGCGCCGCCCCAGGTGGCAGAAGCCCGCGCCGTTCTGGCGCACGGTGAAGCGTATGGCGTCGCGGTCGCAGTCGAGATCGGCGCGCAGGAGCCTCTGGTCGTTGCCTGAGCTTTCTCCCTTGACCCACAGGCCCCTGGACCGCGAGTGGTAGGTCCCTTTCCCTGTTTCCAGGGCGAGCTTCAGGCTTTCTCGGCTGGAATACACTAGCCCCAAGAGCTTTCCCGACTCGTCGCACACGAGGGTGGGCCACAGGCCGTCAGGCCTGTCCGTCTTGAGCGGTGCCGCGAAGGCGTCGGCGAGGGAAAGGTCCCCCAGGACAAGCGAGGTGCCCGCCTGGATGTCCGCGCCCAACGCGTCGAGGGCGGCGATGTCGGCGACGCCGCGCGCGCCTCCGGCTGCGCCGCCTGCAAAGGTGAATTTCCTGTCTGGCGCCCGCGCGATGAGGGCCTTGGCCCGCTCTAGGTCGATGCCGCACTGGTCTCCCTCGGTTTCGATGAAGGTGACCAGAAACCCTGCCACATAGGGCGCGAGCGCGCTGATCGCTTCCCCCACCGTGCCTTCGCGTGGCTTTGTCCACCCCTCGACCATGATCGTCTCGTTGCGGCTGTCGAGCGCGGCGATGAGGCGCTCGCGCGGCAGCTTTGCGAGGAATTCGGGCCTGGCCGCCGTGCCGAGCATGATGTAGCGCGCACCGGCGTTGAGGTATTCGGTGGCGAGTTCCGGCGTGCGGATGCCTCCCCCGACGCGCACACGGTATGTTCTGCACAGGGAGAGGATGAGCTCTCGATTCGTGCCCCTGCCCATGGCGGCATCCAGGTCCACGACCGCAAATTCTCCGATGCGGGAATAGCGCTCCGCAAGTTCAAGGGGGCTGCCTGCGTCCAGGGGGGGCTGTTTGCCGCCTCGGAGCTGCACGGCCCTGCCGTTCATGATGTCGATGCTCGGTACGATCATAGCCTGACCTCCACATTGTGCTCTGCAAGATAATTCTTTATTTCTGAAATAGAGAGTTCTCCGCGGTGGAAAATCCCCGCGGCGAGGAGGGCGGAGGCGCCGCTCTGGTATCCCTCCAGAAAGTGTTCCAGCCTGGATGCACCTCCGGAGGCGACCACGGGGATGCCGACAGCGCGCGCGACGAGGCGTAGGAGCGTGCACTCGTAGCCGAGGCTCGTGCCGTCTCTGTCGATCGAGGTGAGGAGTATTTCGCCCGCACCCCGGCTGGCCACCTCTTTCGCCCAGGCCACTGCGTCGAGCCCCGTCGACACGGCGCCTGCTGCGATCTTCACCTCGTAGCCCGAGGGCATTGCGCCGTTCTGTGCCGCATCGATAGCCACCACCGCGCACTGTACGCCGAACTGGCTCGCGATGTCGCCTATGATCTTCGGGGTGCGGACTGCGGCGCTGTTGACCGACACGCGGTCAGCTCCGGAATCGAGGAGGCGCGCGGCATCGTCGATCGTCGCGATGCCGCCGCCCACGGTGATGGGGATGGCGATGCCGCGCCGAATGCGCGCCACCTCCTTGGCCATGGTTTTTCTGCCCTCCACGGTGGCGCTGATGTCGAGGAAGGTGAGCTCGTCTGCGCCCTGTTCTTCGTAGAGGCGCGCGCGCTCGAGGGGGTCGCCCGAGTCGACGAGGTGCTCGAACTGCACGCCCTTGACCACGCGTCCGTCTTTGAAGTCGAGGCATGGGATGATTCTGACCGCAAGTCCGCTCATACACTCCTCCTTGCGCCGTTGAGATCGAGCCACCGGGCGAAGAGCTGTGTGCCGAAGGCACCCGACAATTCAGGATGAAATTGACAGAGGAGAAGGGATGGTCTGCCGTTCCGCCACGCCTCGAGGGCGGAGACGAAGGGACTGCCGTAGGTGGTGGTGGCTGCGGCGATGGAGTCGAAGCTCCGAGCACCCGAAACCCCATTCACACTGAGTTCTGGGCGCGCGCCCGAGGCAGCGGCGCCGAGTCCGTAGCTGTTCGCGAAATAGACCCAGCCTGGCTGCAGAAGGCGGGCTTCAGGCTCAGGTTCGAGCCTGTTCCAGCCGAGTTGGGGTAAAGCAAGCCCACCTTCCAGCCTGCGCACCGTTCCCTTGAAGATGCCGAGGCCCTTCACGCCCTCGGATTCCTCGCTTGCCTCGAAGAAGAGCTGCATGCCGAGGCAGATGCCCGCGGTGGGCAGGCCCTCGGCGACGCGGCGCTTGAGCGCGGTGTCGAGCCCCTCTCCCTTCAGCTTCTGCATGGCGGGGCCGAAGGCGCCGACGCCGGGCAGAATGACGGCCCGCGCGCAGGCCACGTGTTCCGGGGTCGCGCTGACGACGGGCTCCATGCCGAGGCGCTCCGCGAGCGCGCGCACGGAGGCGAGGTTCGCGACGCCCGTCTCCACGATGACGAGCTGTGGTCTCTCGCTCATAGACCGGCCCCTTGCACATCGATGGCCGCCTCGCCCTTCGTGCTGCTGCTCGCTGCACCGCCCCGGGGCTCCAGGGCCATCCTGAGGGCGAGCGCCGCGGCTTTGAAGAGTGCCTCGGCCCTATGGTGGTCGTTCTCTCCGCGCAGGATGTCGAGGTGCAGCGTGAGGCCTGCGTTCGCCGCGAAGCTCTGAAAGAAGTGCGCGATGTTGCAGGTCGAGAGCATGCCGAGCGATGGTGCAGCGAAGCTGCCTTCGAAGACGCAGCAGCTGCGCCCCGAGATGTCGACCACGGCCCGCGCGAGGGCCTCGTCCATGGGCGCATAGGCGTAGCCGAAGCGCGCGCGGCCTGTTCCAGAAGGCACGAGCTTCGCAAAGGCCTTTCCCAGCGCGATGGCCACATCCTCGACGCTGTGGTGATCGTCGACGTCGAGGTCTCCCTTGCAGGTTACGGACAAGCTCCAGCCCGCGTGAAAGGCGAGCTGCGTGAGCATGTGGTTGAAAAATCCGAGGCCGGTGTCGACCTCGATCGGCCCAGGTTCGAAGGTGAGGGAAAGGGAAACGTCCGTCTCCTTCGTCCTGCGCCGGACGCCTGCCGTTTCTTTTTGAGTCGTCATGTGCGTGCCTCCTTGGTCATCCCCATGGTGTTCCCCACGGAGGTGAGGGCCTCCGTGAGCTGGGTGAATTCCCTTGCCTCGCCCGGCACGGTGATCCGCACGAGGTTCTCATAGCCAAGCTTTCCCTGCCAGGTTCTCACGAATATCTCTTTTTCACGCAACGCCCTGGCGAACGCCTGTGCCTCCTCTGTCTTGAGGAGTACGAAATTTGCCTCGCTCTCGGAGACGAGAAAGCCCATGCCTTTCAGGAAGGAGCTCAGTTCTCGCACCTCGCGCCTGATCTCGTCGACGAAGGCTCTCACGATTTTTGCATCGAGGGCGAGCGCGCGCCGCCCCGCCTCAATGGCTGAGCTCGACAGCGAGAAGGGTGGCCCCGCCTCCGCGAGTCGCGCGATGACGCCTTCCATCCGGGGATTGCCCGCGATGTACCCGATGCGGAAGCCCGCGAGTCCCCTCGATTTCGAAAAACTCCCCGACACGAGGACGTTCGGAAAGGCGAAGGCATCGGTGGGCGTCGCGCCATTTGGGGAGAAATCCTCGTAGGTTGCGTCAAAAATGAATATAGTCCCGGACTCGCGGCAGGCCGCGGCGATCTGTGCAAGGTCCGCCCGGCTGAGCACGCAGCCCGAAGGATTGTCCGGGCTCGCGAGGATAAGGAGCTGCGGACGTTTTTCTTCAAGGACTCTGCAGATTTCTTCTAAAGGGAAGGGGCCGAAGGGGTCTTTGGGGATCGATTCATACATCGCAAAGGAGCGCTGCGCCGCGGCGAGGAATTCGACGAAGCCTGGGTGGGTGCTCATCACAAGGCCGCCAGGGCCTGCGAGCGTCCGGACGGCGCGGTCGATCGCATCGTCGGCGCCGGCGGTGGCGAGCACGCACGAAGCGGGCAACCCAAGCCGCGCCGCGAGGGGCTCTTCCAAGAGACTCCGCACGGGGTAGCGGCGGGCGATTTCTGGGCTCAGTATCTGCCGCAGGTCGTTTTCCGAGAGAAGACAGCGGCCCTCGTTGGCATCGAGTCGAAGCATGACGACCTCCTTACGGTACGAGCTGAGACATCTGGGTCACCACGATGTCCGTGCCGCCGCGCCGCTTGATTTCTGGAATGAGGCTCGCGAGCATGTCGCGGGGCGCCGCCACCTTGACCGCGAAGGCGTCTCCTCCCCCGAGCGGAGACATGGTTGGGGCTCTCAGGCAGGGGAGTATCGCGACGAGCTGCTCGAGCAGCTCGGCCGAGACGTTGACCTCGAGCATCACTCTGCGCCTCGCCTCGAGCACGGACTTAAAGAGGAGGATGAGGGAATCGGCGGCCTCCCTTTTTGCCGAAATGCGCATCGCTTCCTTTGAGGCGTATAGCCGCGTCGAGCTCGTCATGAGCGTATCGATGATCTCAAGCTTGTTGATGCGCAGCGTCGTGCCCGTCGCGCAGTTGTCGATGATGATATCCGCATCCTCTGGAGGGAAGACCTCGGTTGCCCCGTAGGAGCGCACGAACTCCGCTCCGGGGAGGTTTTTCTCGATCCATGACTTTGCGAGGCCCTCGTACTCGGACGCGATGATGGGCGTGCGCCCGCAGGCTGCCCTGAGCGCGTTCAAATCGCCCCGCGAGGCGCGGAAGGCTGCGGCGACGGGCTCGGTCGCGGCGGCCACGATCGTCACCGGATCCAGGCCCGTATCCAAAAGTTCGACCAGGTCCGCGCCGAGTTCCTGCACCCAGTCTGCGCCCGCAAAGCCGATGTCCCGGCTTCCCGCCTGCAGCATCTCCACAATGTTCTGCGGCTTTAAGAGCTTGGCCTCGTACTCGATGCCCTTCGACACCGGGGCGTTCGCCTTGCCGTTGCCGATGCGCGGTCTGTATTCGCGCTCGTCCACCGAAACCGGAAGACCTGCGTCGTTAAACAGTTCGATCACTTTCGCCTGCATCCTGCCCTTGGGAAGGCCAATCCTGAGCTCGCACTTCCCGCCTTCGTTGTCGTTCATCTTTATCTCCTCTTCCCGTCCTTGGGAAAAAAGAAACCGGCCTCTGTCTGGAGCCGGCTTTTCGGAGACATGCGCCAACGAAAAAGCCGGCCCCACGGAGCCGGCTTCGGTTTCAGATTCACCTGTCGGGCCTACACCCACACCGCACCACGGCTCCATACGCCAAAGCCGCGATGATGATGGAGGACGGACGCCTTTCCGACAGATAGGGTATTCATATTAAAATTATTATCTCAGTTTCTTCGGAGAGAGTCAAGACCCCTATGAGTCCTGGGGCGGTCATTTCAGTTTTTCCAAATTTTTTTGTTCCGCTCCAACAGTGCCGAGAGAAAAGCCAGCGCGAGCCCCTGCCCCCACCCCTGGACCCGCTTGCGCGGCACGCGGCGGTAATCCTCCCTGCTGGCCATCACCGCGGTGCCCGCCGAAACGCCGCGGACCGAGCCGTCGGGACCGATGTTGTTCATCACCGCCCCATAGGCGAGCACGATATGCCTCGCGTGCAAAGGGTACCCATAGAGCACCATCGCCGCGGCAATGCCCGCCGTAGCTGACGTCTCCTCATACGATTCAGGATCATCGAGGATCGTGTGCCATGCTCCCGACGCGGACTGCAGCCGCGCGAGCGCCGCGAGCAGGTCGCGCAGGGAACCATCGATTTCCATGAACTCGGGATACATGTAGTCGATGAGCCGCAGGGCTTCGGCCATGGTGATGGCCGCCCATGCGTTGGCCCGCGCCCAGTGCTGCCCCGAAAGGTGACTGTGGCTTTCCTCGTCCCACGCATGGAAGTAGAGGTCGGTCTCTGAGTCCTGCAGCAGTTCCTCGTGCCAGTGGTACTGGGCGAGCGCGTCCTTGACGAGCGCGGCATCGTCGAGCGTAAGGCCTGCGCGGAGCATGAAGAGCGCGGCCATAAACAGCGTGTCGGCCCACGCCTGGCCTGGAAAATCGTTGTGCGCGGAGACGGTGTGCTGGAGCACGCCCTCGCCGAAGCGGAGCGCTTCCTTTTTCAGATATTCGGTCTTTCGGATGACGAGATCGAGGTACTTCTGCGCTCCTGTCGCCTCGTACAGATCGAGGAGGCAGTGCCCCATCGCCATGGCGTTCACCATGAAGGGCGGCAGTCCCAGCTCGAGGTATTCGTCCACCCATGAGGCGAGGCGCTCCATGTATTCGGCCCTGCCCGTGGCGCGCCAGGCTTTGCCGATGCCGTAGAACGCCACACCTCCGGGCCAGTCCCAGCGGAAATCCATGCTGAAGGTCCTTTGGACGAGGAGGTCTATCGTCCGTTCGAGTTCGGATGTGTCGATGGTGTCCAGTGGATTGCCCATGGCAGATGCTCCTTTTTGGTTTGTGCGACAATGCCGGCCTCAGGGGGCTTAGCCCTTGAGTCCCGTCGTGGCGATGCCCTGCACGAGGAATCGCTGGAAGGCGATGAACAGGACTATGACGGGTATGAGGCTCAGAAACGACATCGCGAATATCGCCCCCCAGTCGGTGAGGCCCGAAGGATCGGAGAAAGAGCGCAGGGCCACCGACAGCGTGTAGCGTTTTGGGTTGTTCAGGTAGATGAGGGGAGCGAAGAAATCGTTCCACGTCCAGTAGAACGAGAAGATCGATCCTGTGAACAGCGCCGGTTTCATGAGGGGCAGGTGCACGGACCAGAAGATGCGGCCGCGCGAGCATCCGTCGATCTGCGCCGCCTCGTCCAGTTCGAGGGGAATGCCGCGCATGAACTGGACGAACATGAAGATGAAGAAGGCCTGACCGAAGAGTCGCGGCACGATGAGGGGCAGATAGGTGTTTACCCACCCGAGTTTGCTGAAGACGATGTACTGCGGAATGATCAATATCTGTGGCGGGATCATCATGGTGACGAGCATGCAGGCGAAGAGGAAGTTTTTCCCCTTGAACCGTATGCGCGCAAATCCGAACGCCACCACCGCCGAAGAGACGATTGTGAAGGCTGTGGCCAGCACGGTGTAGACAAGGGAATTGCGGTAATACACCGTAAAGGAGACGCCGCCGAATCCCTTCCATCCGTTGATGTAGTTCTCGAGCGTCGGATGCTCGGGAAAGAGGGAATACACCTTCCGCCATATTTCGGAGGGTCCTTTCAATGATGATCCTGCCAGCCAGAGGATGGGATAGACCATCAAGAGGCCGCACGCAGCGGTAAAGACGTGGAATAAGAGGGTACGACTCACCCTGTGGGCAGTGCTCTGGGCTTTCATTTGACCTCCGATTCGTAGAAGACCCAGCGGGACGAAGTCTTGAATATGACGAGCGTGAGCAAGGCCGTCACGAGCATCAGAATCCAGGCCATCGCCGAGGCGTAGCCCATCTGGAAATTCTCGAACCCGCGCTTGTAGAGATAGAGGGCGTAGAAATTCGTCGTGTCGAGGGGTCCCCCGTTGGTGATGATGAGGGCCGGCGTGAACACGATGAGGCCGTTAATGGTCTGCATGACGAGGTTGAAGAAGATGATCGGCGTGAGCTGGGGTATGGTGATTGAGAAGAACTTGCGCACTGGGCCTGCCCCGTCGATGTCCGCCGATTCGTACAGTTCGTAAGGAATCTGTTTGAGCCCGGCCAGGAATATCAGCATGGCCGAGCCGAATTGCCAGGCTGCCAGCAGGATGAGCGTCCATATCGCGAACTGTGGGTCGGCCAGCCACAGCCGTTTGCCGGGCAAGCCAAAGAGGCGCAGGAACGCGTTCACAAGGCCGTCGCCGCCGAATATCTGCCGCCACATGACGGCCACGGCGACCGAATCGCCCACGACCGAGGGGACGTAGAAAAGGGCGCGGTACAGGGCGACGCCCCGCCTGCTCGTGTTGAGCAGCATGGCGACCGAAAGGGCGACGATCAGGCGCAGGGGCACGGCGGTGAGCGCATAATACAGGGTGGCCCTGACCGACTTCCAGTATCGGGGATCCTCAAAGAACATCTTTTTGAAATTCTGTAGTCCCACCCAGCGCGGTGGCGAGAGAATGTCGTAGTTGGTAAAAGAGAGGAAGATGCTGGCGATGATGGGGATCACCGTCAGCGCAAGAAAACCGAAGAGCCATGGGCTTATGAACAGATACCCCGCAAGGTTGTCGAGCCTCTGCCGTCCCGCCGATGCCGAAGTCGTCGCCCTTTTCTTCATAACCAGTTCCTTACGGTCGCTTGAGTATTTCCGTGGCCTGGATGCGCAGCTGCTTCGCCGCCTCTTCGGGCGTCAGCACGCCGTAGAAAACCTGTTCTCTGATGAGCGGCACATACACGTTCGCGCGTATCTCGGCGTGGCGCGCCGGTTCGGGTGGAGGCGTGGGTGCGGCATCTTTGGCCACGCGGTCCATGTACTCGAAGACTACTTTATTGATGGGCGAGACAGTCTGCTTGAGCGCCTCGCGCACCTTGGCGGAGATGGGCACGCCGCGCTCGGCGTTCAGGATGAGGTTCGCCTCGACCGAGTTGGTCCAGAAGTCGATGAATTTGGCAGCCTCTTCCTTGTTCTTCGACTGGGACGTGATGGAGAGGAACATCGATGGTTTCAGGAAGTTGCCGGGAAGCCCGGTCTTCTTGTGGCGCGGGATGTGGACGACCGCGAAGTTCCTGCCGGGGCCTGCGGCCGTGGCCACGGTGACCACCTGGTTGGACCAGACGGCCTCGATCGCCGACTTGCCGGTGACGATGGCGTCCATCTGAACATTGCCGGTGGCCCCGCCGAAACTGCTCATGTATTCCTGGTAGGTGGGGGCGGCGCCCGCCTTGATCAACCTCTGGAGCATCTTGAGGAAGTTGACGAGCAGCGCGTCGTCCTTGTATGCGAGCGACTTGCCGTCGGCGGAGTACAGAAACTGACCGTCCGACAGATAGTTGGCCTTCCATGCCAGTTCATCCACCTCGAAGCCGCCGCCGATGCCGTAGATGCCCAGCTTTTCATGCAGCTGCAGGGCGATCTTTTCGAACTCGTCCCAGGTCCAGTCCTGCGAGGGCAGGGGGATTCCGGCCTTTTTGAACGCGTCGACGTCCAGCATCATGGCGTAGGAGTTAGATCCTGCGCTTATCGCATAGAGCTTGCCGTTGATCGTGCCGGAGTCGAGGATCGGTTTTGCCACGTCGGAGAGGTTGATAGTCTTGTTTTGCACGAATGGATCGAGCGGTTCGAGTAGGTTGCGGCTCTGCCACTCCGTGATGCGCGAGTAGTCCTGCTGCATGATGTCGGGCAGCTGACCGCCCGCCGCCATCGTCGTCATCTTCATCCAGTAGTCGTCGAAGCCGGCAAATTCGTAGCTGATCGAGACGTTGGGGTGGAGCTTCTGGTACAGCTCGATGACCTTGATGGTCGCTTCGTGGCGCACCTGCGAGCCCCACCACGCGAACTTCAGTTCCACTTTTTTTGTCTGCCCAAAGGCTCCCGCGAGCGCGATCAAGGCCAGGCAGAGCAGCGAAATGAGCTTTCTCTTCATAGATACCTCCACGCGAAAATCGAGATGATTCAATTCTAATACCCCTCTTCCAGTCGCATAGGTGCGTTGACTTCATGAAAGGTATCATTTGTTCAGGTCGAACTTGACGCCGCTTTTCCCGCCGAGCTACAATCGTCGCGTGCACAGAGTCCTGATTGTCGACGACGAGGCCGAGATCCGCTCGGCCCTGGCGACGTACTACCCATGGACGGAGCTCGGTTTTGTCGTGGCGGGGCAGGCTGCCGGGTCCAAAGAGGCCCGTGCCGTCATCGAAAAAGAGCACATCGACGTGGTGCTGTGCGACATACGGATGCCGGGCGAATCGGGCCTGGAGTTCGCCGCATGGCTGTCCAAGGTTCATCCTGCGACGCGGATTGTCCTCCTAAGCGCCTACCGTAAATTCGAGTATGCCCAGGAAGCATTCAAATATGGCGTTCGTGGCTACCTCGTAAAACCGCCGACGGAGGAGGAATTCCGCACGGTTTTCGGTGTAGTGGCCAAGGAACTCGCCCAAGAATCCGAGGAAAGACTCCGTTCGGCCGACCGGGCACAGTCGGCGATGGGAGGTCCAGTTTCTGAAGAGGACCACCTGAGGAACTCTGTCCTGGACGATGTCTTTGCCTACCTCCGCGGAAATTGCCGCAGCGCGTGCTTGAAGACGGCGGCGAAGATCGCGCGGATGAACTCCACCTACTTCTCCACCTGGTTCAGGTCGAAGACAGGGCGCACCTTTCATGACGCCCTGACCGAGCTCCGTATGACAAAGGCGGTGTACCTTCTGCTCGAGCAGGGGAAAAGCGTGGTGGAGACAAGCGAGGAAGTGGGGTACGAAAACCCAAAAAACTTCAGCAGGGCCTTCAGGCGTCATTTTGGCATGAGCCCCAAGGCCTACGCAAGGCTCACGCTTGAACACCGCCAGAAGGAAAGCGCAGGCTGATCTTTGTGCCCTTGCCCGGTTCGCTCTCGATGCTGTAGGATGCCCCTTCTCCGTAGGCGAGCAGAAGTCGACGCACCGTGTTCACAAGCCCGATATGCCCGGGATTCTCTTCTTCGGCTGCTATCAGGGCCTTGATCTTGGCAACCTGTTCGGCCGTCATGCCCGCGCCGTCGTCTTCGACCTCGACGCGCACGAAGCCTGGCTCTTCGTCGCGCCGCGAACGGACGCGGACCAGACCGTGATGCTTCCCCTGTGAAAAGCCGTGCTCCAGGGCATTCTCGACCAGAGGCTGAAGCATGAGCTTGATGCACGGCGTATTCGAAAGCTCTGGATCCTCTGACCACTCGCAGCGAAAGCGGGGCCCAAACCGACGCTGCTGAAGTTCCATGTAGCGCCGGGCATGGGAGAATTCAGCGCCGAGCGTCGCCTGGGCCTTGGCGTCCGCCAGCCCGTAGGCGAGCATGGCGGAGAGCTGTTCCACCATTTCGGAGACGACATTCCTTCCGCCCGTCAACTGCATGGCCTTGAAGGCGATCGTCGTCAGCGTGTTGAACAGAAAATGAGGGTTCATCTGCGCCTGCAGGGCGGTGAGCTCCAGCGTCCGCTGGCGCAACTCCCGCTCCGAAAGTTGCACCTTGTAGTAGTCGTGCTCCACGAAGGTCTTGAGCACCGAGAGCACCACATAGTCCTGGGCCTCGTTTTTCGACGTGTGGAAGGGGGGAAGGGGTTTGCCCTGCCTCGCTGCGTCGACGATGTCGAGAATCCCGTCCAGGAGCTTGAAGTTGCGGCGCGCGAGCGCCAAGGCGAGCGCCACTCCCACGACGAAGGCCAGGAGCGCGAGCAAGCCTCCTATGCCCATAATTCGGTTTGGAATGCGCCTGAACTCCTCGCTGGAGCTCAAAAGGAAGTAGGCGAAGGGGAAGCGATCCGACACGAGCGAAGCCACAAGATAGTCGGCGTCCCCGAGCTTTAGGGAACGGAGAGACGTTGTGTGGGCGGTGGAGTAGAGGGAACTTTCGGTCGCCTCCGGTGTAACGGACTGGGCGACGGAAAGACCGGCCAGCAGATTTCCCACGACGTTTCCTTCCGCGTCTCCCAATTTCATGCCGGCGATAACCTTTCCGCTCCTTCTGTCCACGAGGAGGTAGCGGCCGCCCGCCGATTCGGCCGCCTTGGCCAGGACCGCGTCGAGCCTCCGGATGTCGATGTTGACTGCGAGGACCCCCTTCCGTTCCAGTGTCCCTGTTCCCAGGATGTTGCGGTAGAAAGAGAGCATCGGCACCGTGAGGGGCAGGTTGTTCAGCGGACGATACTCCCTCACCACAGTCCAGGGCGTCATTTCGTCCGCGTGGGACTCGACGCCCGAGAGCCAGGAAGCATCTTCATAGCTCTCGCTGGGGACCAACCCCGAGGTCGAGGTGAGAATGAGTGGGGAAGGTCCCTGGGTGGCCACGGCGATGGAGTGGATGTACTGGCGGCTGTTGACCGCCGAGGCGATGAGGCTCTGAAGGCTCTTGTACAGCTTGAGGTCGGCATAAGAGGGTATACCCGTCCTGAGCAGGTACTCCGCCCCCCTCGAAAGCTCAGGATCCGTTGCCAGGCTGAGCGCGATCGAGTCCGCCTCGCTGAACCAGAGCTCCAGGTTGGTCGCAACCTGCTGGAGATTTTTTTCTTTCAGCGCCGAGAGCTCTCTTATGACGATATGCTGGGAGAGGATGATGGCGACGGCGCCGAGCAGCACGAAAAAACTGAAGGGCAGAATAGCAATCCAGAGGTAGCTCCGGTAGAGACGGCGCCGATAGCGCGCACTGCGGGGATCCACAGACTCATCCATAATACTACAAGTATAGATTTCTCCCGGACTGCCCCGCAATCGGCCTGGACAGCATCCGTCCCCTCGCCAAAGGCTCGTCAATCCACTATCATGGAGCGTACAGGCGGCGCAATGCACACGACTGACCATGCCAAGAAGGGCTCTTTGCCCGGGCCCGAATCCCATCCTCGCGGGCGCGGAGAGGCGGCGATCATCTATCCCGTCATCTCGCGCCGCGCCCGAGGACTGTCGCTCGGCGTCAATCTCTTTCCCGACCGGAAGCGCTGCACGTACAATTGCCCTTACTGCGAGGTGCGGCCGTTTTCGAATCCTGATGTGCGGATCAGTGTCGGCGCGGTGGAGGCCGAGCTGCGCGCCTTTTTCGCGCAGGACTGGAAAATATATTCCGGGCAGTTCGAGCTCAAGGACATCTCCGTGTCGGGCAACGGGGAACCGACGCTCTCGCCTCTTCTGGAGGAAGCCCTCGAGGCCGCCTTCGCCGTGCTCCGAGACATGGAGGGCACCGAGCCCAGCTTCGCCCGCGTCCCGGTCGTGCTCATCACCAATTCGACGGGCTTTTTGAAGCCGACCATCTGCGACATGCTCGCGCGGTTCAGCCGGAAGGTGCGCCTCCAGGTCTGGGCCAAGCTCGACGGAGGCTCGCCGGCCATGCACCGCCTTCTTTCCGGCGCTGAGTTTGAATACGGGCGCATCGTCGACGCGATCGCGGATTTTGCGGCGCGCGTGCCGGTCACACTGCAGACGATGGTCTGCCGGGACAGCCGCAGTGGGCAGGTTCTGTTCGACGCCGAAGAGTACCTGGCGACGCTTCAGTCTCTCGGGCGGAAGAACGCACGGATCGCTGCGATTCAGCTCTACACTGTGGCGAGGCCTCCCGCCGAGCCTTGGATTGCGGGCCTGGACGATGCACAGATGCGGGCAATCGCCGGGCGCGTGCGGGCCGCGCTTCCTGGATGGATCGAGGTCGAGTGCTTCGGCCGGACAGGATCTCTCGAATGAGCCTCGTGGACCTCCACACCCACTCGAGCGCCTCCGACGGCGAGCTTAGCCCTGCTGCCCTCATCGAGAAGGCCCGTGCCCTCGGTCTTTCGACGATCGCGCTCACCGACCACGACACCGTCAGTGGCATCGTCGAGGCGCGCGGCGCCGCAGCGCAGGCGGGGATCGAGTTCATCTCCGGCATCGAGATCGAGATCGACTTCGAGCCTGGCGAATTTCATCTGTTGGGGTATGGCATTGACGAGCGCTCGCCGGTTCTTGTCGAGGCGGTGGAGCGGCTCGCCGAAGCCCGTCACGAGCGCAACGCGGCGATCCTCGAGCGCATCGCCGCCGCAGGCCTGCCCCTCGACACCGCGAAAATCGCCGAGCTCTCCCGTGAGTCGTACGTAGGGCGGCCGCACCTTGCGGACCTCCTCGTCCAGGCCCGCTGCGCCCGCAGCCGGCAGGACGCCTTCGACCGATACCTTGGGAAGGGGCGTCCATTCTATATAAAGAAATCGTGTCTGCCCCTCGATGAGGCCCTCTCGGTGATCCGCGCGGCAGGCGGCATCGCAGTGGTGGCCCACCCCTATTCGCTCTTTGTGTCTAAGGCCATGCTCGGCAAGTTCTTTTCCGAATGGATGGAGATGGGCATCGGCGGCATCGAGGCCTATCATCCCACGGCCAAGTACGGGCAGTGCGTGATCCTGGAGCGCATGGCCCGCGAGCGAGGCATGTTCGTGACCGCTGGCTCCGACTTTCACGGAAAAGCGAGGCCCGAATGCGGACTTGGGCGCACCGCGGGCAACATGTCCATAGATCGGCGCTTCCGCGACGAACTTGTCGGTGCACTTGCGCGTCATGCCCCCCGCAGAGGCTAGGAGGCACCTTGGCCAAGTGATGCTCGTTGAGAATCTCGCCGAAGTTGGGCTAGGATCTGCCTTCTTCCTTTTGAGGAGGTGGCGCTTTGACAGAGGTCTCTTTGGGAGCGCCCTCGCTCTCCTCGTTGAGGGCCCGGTACAGCTCGCCGGCCGCGATGAAGAGCACGAGCACGAGAGGCCCGAGAATAATGCCGTTGAAGCCGAAGACCACCAGTCCCCCCGCAATCGAGAAGAATAACAGCAGAGGGTGTACCTTGAGCTGCCCGCCCAGCACCACGGGCCTTATAAAATTGTCGAGCGCCGAGACGGCGATCCCGGCACAGACCAAAAACACGATTGCCATGACGATGTCGCCCTTCAGCGCGATGGAGATGCTCATCGGCACCCACACGATCGAAGTGCCGAGCATGGGGATGAAGGACGAAATCGCGGTGAGGACTGCGAGGAGCACATTGTTCTTAAACCCAAAGATGAGGCTGACGATGAACATCATGAGACCCTGGAACAGGGCGACGAGAAAATAACCCAGGACGAGCTGCCTGCCCGTTTCCTTAAGCTTCCGCATAAAAAGGCGCGTGTGCTGAGGGTCGATGGGCATCAGCGAGACGAGCGTCTCGCCCAGCGATGTGCCGTCCATCAACAGATAGTACAGCGTAAACATGATGAAGAGGATCGCGACGAGAAACTGCGCGACGTTCTTTATGAGCGATGTCGAGAGACGGATGACCTGGTTGGCCCCCGAGGCGAGCATGGACTGCAGCTCTTTTGTCAGGTCGAGTGCGCGTATGTCGAATGACTCGCCCAAGAAGGACTGAATCGCTGTGCCGATCTGGCTCTGTGGGTCGATTCTGAACTTGTCCGCGTTGGCCTCGAAGAAGTGGGCGCCCGACTTCAAGAGATCGGCCAGCTGCTTGGTGGTCGCCACCGCGAGAAACCCGAGGGGAACCAGCAGAATGAGGACACCCAACACCGCAAGGACGATCGCGCTGACATGAGAGCCGAAGGTCTTCTTGCCCCGCGCACGCTCAGGACCGCTCACCTTCCTGTGGAGAGGCTCGAGGAACACATACAAAATGCCGCTCCAGAGAATGACCGTCAGAAAAGGGTAGAAGAGCCTCGCCACGAGCAGGAACAGTAAAAGAAACAGAATGAAAAAAGAGACTTTCCGCGGGTTGAGCGTTCTCATGGCCTCGTATGATAAATGTTTTTACGGCGTGTGAATAGATGCCGTTCTGGGCGCGCCCCCTTGCAGACGAACATGCTCTTCAGCGCTCCTCTCGCGAAGGCGCCCCTGCAAGGGGGGCTTGTTCACTGTGCCTCGGCTTTTTTGAGGTGCTCGTTGAACCACCTCGTGATCTCCTCGAGCCGCCTCACCCGGTGCTTTGGTAGCCCGCTGCGGCTGAGCTCGTGGTTTTCGCCTCTGAAGATGCACATGCGCGCCTCTACGCCGTGGTATTTGAGGGCCGTGAACATCTGGATGCCTTCGGCCAGCCAGCAGCGGTAGTCCTCGTCGCTGTGGAGCAAGAGCGTCGGCGTGCGCACGCGGTCGGCGTACTTCAGGGGAGAGTGCCACCACAGCTTTTCAGGGTCGGACCATGGAGTTGCTCCGATCTGGTCGGCATTGAAGTAGTACCCGATGTCGGTGGTGTTGGATTTCGAGAGCCAGGTGGAGATGCTCCGCTGGGAGGCCGCCGCCTTGAAGCGGTCCGTGTGGCCGATGATCCAGTTCGTCATGAAACCGCCGTAGGAACCGCCCGTGACGCCCATGCGGTCGGCATCCATCCATGGGTTCCGTGCGAGGCAGGTGTCCACGAAGGTCATGATGTCGCGGTAGTCCACCGTGCCGTATTTGCCCCGTATGTCGGCAAATTTGGCGCCCTTGCCGTCGCTCCCCGTGGGGTTGCAGAATATGACCGCGTACCCGCAGGCGGCCCAGTACTGCATCTCGTGGAAGAACACGGAGCCGTAGACTGCCTTGGGGCCGCCGTGGATGTCGAGGATGACGGGATACTTGGCATTCGGGTCGAAGTCCACCGGCTTCATTATCCAGCCGCGTATCGTATCGCCGACCTCGTTGGTGAAGGTGAGAGTCTCAGGCGTTGAGACCTCGTAGCCCTCGATGGCGCTGGCGTTCATAGTGGTGAGGCGGGTCTCGCTCCCGTCTTTTTCGATGCGGTAGAGCTCGGGGCCGTCGTTGCCCCGCATGGCGATGGCCACGAAGCTTGTGCCGCAGAGGACGAAGTCCTGGATGAGGCCGCCAGCCTTGGTGACGCGCCCGATCTTCCGGCTTTTAAGGTCGATGGACATGATGTGGGAGCTGTCGTCGATAGTCTCGATGAAATAGACGACGCCATCTTGGAGCTGCCATTCGGGTTCGTGCCCTCCTGACATCTTCACGTCGCTGCCCACTGAATTTCCGCCGTTGTAGTCGTGGCTGTCGTCGATGGTGATCTTTTCTCCGGAGACATAATTGTAGAGGAAGAAGTCACCGTTCTGGTTGAGGCCGTACTCCTTGCGGTCTGTCCCCTGGAGGAGGATGGTGTTGGCCGCGACAAAGATGAAATTTTGGTGATCGAAGTCTTTATTTTCGAAGGAGATGTCCGCGGGCGCATCATTTCCTCTGAGCAGGTAGAGCCTGTTGCTCGTGTCCATCTTGTCGGTGAAGCGCCTTGCGATGAAGACGAGATCCCTCGACTCCTCGTCGAACTTGAAGGACAACACATCCGTAAAGGGGTCGGTCACCGCCGTCACCTCGCCGCCACAGCAGCGGTAGAGCCGGTTTCGTTTTTTGTTGGTGATGCCCCGACCGTTGTGCCAGAACGGAATCTCGTCGAGCACGATGTAGTCGCCCTCCTCCTTGAGCGCCTTGACAGCCTTCTCCTCGTCCTCGCAGGAGAGCCGCTCCACCATTGGGTCGTAAGTGGCGGTGAAGAAGTACTCGTCTTCCGAGATGAACACGATGTCGGTTACGGACATGGGAAAGCGGGCGAACTCCTGCGCCTCCCCGAAGCCGAGATCGAGGCGTTGGAACACGGTGAGAGGGAGCTTCTTCTCGATGCGTTCCTTATCCTTCTCTTTCCGTATGTCAGGGAAGATGAGACTGTCTCCGAGCCAGTACAGCGACTGGACCTCTCCAGAGGAGGTCAGTGGGCGCACCGCCGCACCGTCGAACAGGTAGATGTCGGAGGAGTATTTGTTGTCTTCGACGCTGGCCCGTTTTCCGATAAAGGCGACATAGTTGCCGCGCGCCTTCAGACTCGAAGGAAAGAGATACCTCGTGAAATGGTCGATCGCTACGTGTTTCATCGTTCCTCCATCAGTGGTTGCTGCGCCGCACGAGCGCAGCCCAGCACTATTCTTCCTCGTTTCTCTCTCGTCGCCAAGAGGGGGCGGCGCTAGACAGGACAGGCGCTCCTCGTGCAGTATGGTAAACGTGAGTACGCTGTATATGGTCGCCACGCCCATCGGCAACCTGGGTGACATCACGCTGCGGGCGCTCGAGACGCTGAAGGCGGTCGACACGGTCGCCTGCGAGGACACGCGGCACACGCTCAAGCTGCTCTCGCACTTCGATATCCACAAGCCACTGGTCTCCTGCCACGCGAACGATGAGCAGCGGGGTGCGGCGCGCGTCGCCGACCTTCTGGACGAGGGCAAGGACGTCGCCTACTGCTCCGACGCCGGCACACCGGGGCTCTCCGACCCGGGTGCCGTGCTGGTGCGCGAGGCGCGCAGCAGGGGGCACAGGGTTGTCCCCATACCGGGCCCCAGCGCCTTTGCCGCCCTTATCAGCGCTGCCGGCGTTTCGGGGCGGACCTTCCTCTTCGACGGCTTTCTTTCTCCAAAGCCCGGGAAGCGGCGGGCGAGGCTCAAGGAGCTATTGTCGAGGGGCGAATCCTTCGTGCTCTACGAGTCTCCTTTCCGGGTCGGCAAGCTCCTCGCCGACATCGCCTCGATCGAGCCGGACAGAATGGTGTGCGTCGGCAGAGAGCTCACCAAAGTCCACGAGGAGATCGTCGAAGGAACCGCTGCGGAGCTCGCCGCGCGCTTTCCCGCCGAATCGGCGAAGGGAGAGTTCTGCCTCATCGTGCGGGGGGATGCCCTGTGATGGACCTCCGCCACTTCGCCAACCTCCACGGCCGCGCCAGAACCCGCAAGGCCGTCCTCATCCTCGAGCGCATCGAGCGAGAGTGGCACACCTTAGATGAGTCCTCTCGCGCGCGCTTGCTCGGCTATGCCGGGGACCTCGCCGAGTTCATGGCCGCCTCCGACGAAAGCCCAGGGGAAATCGTCCTCGCGTGCCGAAATTTTCTTGCCGATCTTGCAATAACCGCCTCTCCAGCGGGCCACGGCGCCGATCCTTCGCGGGACGCGCTCAGGGCCATCAACCGTTTTCGCCACACCCTTGCGGCAATCTCAGGCCAGAGCCCCGCCGACTGGGACTTCGTCGCGGCGCCGCGCCCACCCCAGACCCACGCCCTTCGCCAACCCGGCATGCGCGCCTACCTCGAGGACATCCGCTCTCCCTTCAACGTGGGGAGCATTTTCCGCACGGCGGAGGCCCTCGGCTTCGAGGAGATCATCCTCTCCCCCGAATGCGCGGACCCCCTGCACCCCCGCGCCTTGCGCACCGCCATGGGGACCATCGAGCGCCTGCCATGGCGCCGCGCCCCGATTTCGGCGCTCGCGGCGATGGAAGGAGTCTTTGCGCTCGAGGTCGGCGGCACCGCCCTGCAGAAGTTCGACTTTCCTCTGCCCGGCGTCATGGTACTGGGCTCCGAAGAGCTCGGCGTGTCTCGGGAGGCCCTCGGCCTCTGCAGCTGCGGACGCGTCGAAATCCCCCTCGTGGGCTCCAAGGCCTCCCTCAACGTCGCCACAGCCTTCGGCATCGCCGGCTTTGCCTGGCTGGGGGGCCGACCCAAGGAGTGAGGGACGAAGGCCAAAGATGCGGCTTATTGTATGGATATTCTTGACCATTGTATAATTGCACATGCAAAGCATTGAAATTGACCCGAATGCCCCTGAATTTGTAAAAAGAGCGGCAGTAGAAGCCGCTGCGGTCCTTGGTTTTCGTTCTGTTTCTCTCACGTTCCCTGTGCTTTTTTTTAAGAGCAACCATGAAATGTCGAGCGATGCAATGCGTCTCGAATGGGACAGTTCCCTTGAAAAGTCTTTTGAACTATCAAGAGTTGGAAAATCTTTTCTTGTACGTCTGCGAGATCAAAAAGGCGTTTTGCCTGCGCTCGCAGAAGCTTCCATGATGTTAGCGAAAGAACATACATCCGCCGATCAAGTGAAGGACACGCCCCCGGAACCATTCAAAAAGCCGGGAGCGATGGAGTCCGGTTTGACTCCATCGCCGAAGCGGCGTGGCCTTGAATCACTTTTCTCAAAGGGTTTTTTGATTAAGGATAGGGATTTCGATTTTCTGCCTGATATGATCGATGCTCGCGTCGTGTTGAGGAAAGATTTTGATAATTATGAACTTGCAGCAGCATGCGACATAGCTGCTCGGCTTGGAATAGAAACACTTGGCCTTGACGTGCCCATTCTTTGCAGTGCAGAAGACTGCGCTCAAAAAAGGCCATCGACCACATGTCTCGCATGTAAGGCTAAAAACGTCATTAAGATAATTCCTTCTACTACATGCGAAATTGGGATGTCTGCCGCCAGCCAAGAAGAAATTTCAATAGAGATAAGAGGCAGCGGCAACGAATTGGTGAGAATGGTAACCGAATTGTGCCAAGGTCCCGCTCACTCGCAGCATGGATTCATGAACAGCTGGGAAGAACTGTGCGAAGAGCTGAGGGCTTCGGCTGCCATGAAGGACCTTGATGGGCAGCTTGCATGGCTTTCGACGATCCTCTCGGGGCTTGAAAAAGAAAGAAACGTGAGCGGCACATCGTCTCAACGGGAAGCATCCCCTGTCATTGAGGCCTTATTCGATCTCCCAGGAGAACAAGAGATCGATGAGCTCGAGAAGCTCTTTCCTGAAGTGCGTTTCAAGAACAGACATTCGTTGGAGCCTTTGGCCGAAGGGGAATTTTTCTTCGCGGACGAGATCGATGTCTGCCGAAAAATACTTGATGGGCTTTATGATCTTGTAAGAAAAGGGGACGAAGTAGATCTGACCATTGTTACAGGGGCTTCTCGCAGGACGCGCGAGGCGCTTGCCCGAGAAATTCTAAACAATTTCGAAGCACGCGATCCTTCCCGAGTGGAAGTCCACGTCATAGAATCTTTCAAACAGGGGTTCAGCTGGATCAGAGATGTTGTCCTCGAGAGGCTAAAATCGATCGACGGGCTTGCCAAAATACGCATTGGATTCTCCTCTTTCCTTGCAGACGGGAGAACAAGGTGGAATGATGAGGATGGCACCATTCCTACCATACATGCGAAAAGAGAAGCAAAACCCGATGCCTGGATGGATTCGCCCATCAGGCTTTTGCAGGAGCTGTATCCAATCGACGATATACTTGCGATGGAACTTACCCTGCCGCGGGAATGTATAGAATTCCACCTTCTTTCTGATGTATCCGAACCGGGGTATCGACTTGAAGCATTCAATCAGAAAGGAGTGAAGGTTTTTGATGCCTCCTATTCTCTTTCTTTTTCAGAGAGGCCCTACTTAGACGAATTTCCGCTGATTGGCAAGGTGCATCCAGGCACAGGCAGGATTCTCCTCAAGATAAACGGCAAGAGCATTGCAGATATCAAAGTTCGGACCGATCTCGAGCGCGTATGGGACTGCTATCAGGCTGAAATCCTTCCGATGCTCGGAAAGCTCGTACGAGAAAAGCATATGCGAAATGGAGCCTCGGTGCCTGCGGCAGAACTGCAGCCCTATTTTGCCAGACTTGACATCGAGGTCGGAGTGAATGGCTCGGACGAGGCCCTGCCTGTCAGGAACGATAGAATATCTTCTCTTGAATCTCTGCATGAGGACATCTATTTCGTAGGATTGGATTATTTTCAGACCCTCGGAATCGCATTGGGAGCAAAAGGCATCGATGCCCCGGGCTTGATTGTCCCCCATATCCATGAAACTTCGGGTGCGCCATTTCTGCGTTTTTCGTTGACGCGGAAGGCATCAGAGACCCCTGCAATCGTATTCGGAAGCGAAGTGATGCAGTCGCCAGTGGCTGAAAATGATGTTGATGTATATGTATCGAATTTCAGGTGGGATGCCGAGCGGCATGTACTTATTCCATATATCGTTGCACGCGTGAGAGAAGAAAGGGACCTGTCGCAGGTGCCAGGCTTTTCTTCACTCAAGGAAGCATTCTCGGTATTTCTGAGCAATTGGGCTAAAAGAAAGAAACCTGGCTGCAGTGAACTCGTGCTGCACGATGGCGTCGAAGGGCATCAGGACATCAGAATGGTATCTCAGACTCAGATTGAGATGTCTGATCCTGAAATTGGAAATCTCGATTTCCTTGAGGAGATGTCCAACAAGCTCATCACGTATACCGAATACCTTCACATCATTGAGACACTGAAACGCATTCCTGATATACGAGTGATCCGGGTCGCTCGATCCCTGCTCGGAAGGGATATCTACGCCATTGAAATACTCCCCCACCTCCCAGGGTATGTCTCGCGGACGAAGATGATTGATAGGCGGCCTGTCTGTGTCATCAACTGTCGCCACCATGCGAATGAGGTCTCGAGCACGAATTCTGCATTCAGGTTGATCGCCGAGTTGCTCCGGAAAAAGGAAGCCTTCGATCTGCCTGATCTGCCCAATCTTATAATTGTTCCTATGGAAAACGTGGACGGGGTCGAAATCCACAAAGAACTTGCAGCCGAGCATCCGGAGTGGATGCTGCACACCGCGCGATACAATTCCCTCGGAAAAGAAATAGCCCTCGAATATTTTCATGACTCAACCATGCATACCGAAGCGTTGGCGTTTACCCGGATATGGCGCGCATGGCTTCCTGACGTCATTGTAGATGACCATGGCGTGCCGACGCACGAATGGTGCCAGCAGTTCTCGGGCTACAGTTCGCCTTGGTTTAAGGGGTTCTGGATGCCCCGTGCCCTGCTTTATGCTTATTTCTGGTACGTGAATGAAAAAGAATACGATGCTAACAAGGTCGTGGATGAGGCCATCGTCAACCTGCTTGCCGAAACAATCGCTGCAGATCCCGAGATGGCGGCCCTCAATGTGGAATGGCGCGAGCGATATGAAAAATACGCTCATCGATGGATGCCTCGGCTTTTCCCTGCAGAATACTGTTCCGGATTGATCGTCTATTGGATTTCTTTCCCATATCGAGCTGACTATCATTATGCCGCGGTCCGGTTCCCCTGGATTACCGCGACAAGCTTCGTGTCAGAGGTTGCAGACGAAACCGCGACGGGGGAATACCTAGATCTTTGCGCACGAGTCCATATGCTGAATGACTGGTCTGCAATCACGTCAATCCTGAAATCGACAAGCGAGAGAAAGGAACATGTTTGGATTGAGGATGCACGCCTGTCGATGTACAGTGCAAGAATTCGACCTCCAAAGGTGGTAAAACAATAAAAATAGCATTGACTCAGGCATGGATACATGCAAAATAATACAAAACCGCCGTCATGGCGTTACAGAGTGCATTCAGAAGGAGGGTAAGATGATCAAACTCATCGGCGTCGCGATCGTCATCTTAGGCTTTGCGCTGAAGCTAGATAACATCGCGATCATCCTTGTGGCTGGCTTCGTCACTGGCCTCGTCGGGGGGATGGATATAGTGAAAATCCTCGAGACCATCGGTAACAGCTTCGTGGCCAACCGCAGTATGGCGATCTTCATCGTCATCATGCTCGTCACAGGAACGCTGGAGCGCAATGGCCTCCGCGAAATGGCGGCCAAGTTAATCGGCAAGATTAAAAATGCGACTGCCGGCATGGTCATTGGTGCATATGGAGTTCTGCGCCTCATACTCGCGGCCTTTAACGTGAGCCTCGGCGGCACGGCCGGCTTTGTGCGCCCCGTCGTCATGCCGATGGCCATTGGAGCGGTGGAGGCCAAGCACGGCAAGGCCGACGAGAAACACGTCGAGGAGCTCAAGGGTATGAGCGCCGGGATGGAGAACGTCACCTGGTTCTTCGGCCAGGTTCTCTTCGTCGGCGGCTCAGGCGCCCTTCTCGTCCAGTCCACGTTGAAGCAGCTCGGCTATGAGACTGACCTGGCGTCCCTCGCAAAGGTCGAGATTCCCGTGGCGCTCTTTGCGCTCATCGTTGCGGGCATCCTGTATTACTTCAAGGATCGCCACCTCGATAAGACCATATACGGACAGAAGAAGTAGGGAGGGCCAACGATATACAATTCTTCATGGATCCTAAGATCGCCATCGGAACTAAGCTCCTCGAGTGCCTCTATATCCTCATGGGACTTGTCGCCGGCTATGCGGGCATAAAAACGCTTTTTGAGAAAGAGCACAAGGCAAAGATCGGCACCGCGGTGTTCTGGTGTTCCCTTGCCGTCATCCTCGTGTTCGGCCGTTGGTTGCCTAAGCTTTGGAGCGGCATCCTCGTCATCGTTATGGCCATCCCCGCCGTGCTCGGCCAGGTCAAGGCCGGCCCGAACGGAGGCCCGAGCAAAGAATACACCGAGGCACAGGCGAAAAAGATCGGCTACAAGATCTTCATCCCGACCCTCATGATGGGCACCATGGCCATCATCTTCGCCGTATTCACGAAGGTGAGCCCTCTCGTGGGCGTGGGTGTCGGCGTCATCATCGCAGCCATCCTCCTCATGATCTTTTCGAAGAACAATAAACCGAAAACCTTCCTCGACGACTCGAAGCGCATGCTCGACATCGTTGGTCCGCTCTCGATGCTGCCCATGCTCCTTGCCGCCCTCGGCGCGATCTTCACCACCGCCGGGGTAGGCCAGGTCATCGCCGACCTCGTCAGCAAGGTTATTCCCCAGGGTAACATGACGGTCGGCATCATCGTCTACGCCGTGGCCATGGCCATTTTCACGATGATCATGGGCAACGCCTTTGCAGCTATCACAGTCATTACGGTCGGCATCGGCGGGCCCTTCGTCCTAGCCCTCGGCGCAAACCCGACGGTCATAGGCATGCTCGCACTGACCTGCGGTTACTGCGGTACGCTCAGCACCCCGATGGCGGCGAACTTCAACATCGTGCCTGTCGCCATTCTCGACATGAAGGGCAGGTACAACGTCATCAAGAATCAGCTCATCGTGGCCGGCATTATGCTCACCTTTCAGATCTGCTACATGCTGATCGCGAAGTAAGGTTTTCGAGATCGATTCCGGTAGGCGGCGACCACGTTGGTTCTCCCCCAGCGAGGCGTCGCCGTCTGCCTCATCCAGAGATAGGAGTGAATTCGTATGCGTATCCTTGTGACCGGCTTTGATCCATTCGGAGGCGAGAAGATCAACCCTGCCTACGAGGCGGTGAAACGTTTGCCCGACAGGATCGGCAACGCCGAGATCCAGAAGTTGGAGATCCCCACGGTATTCGGTACGTGCGACAAGGTCGTGGCCGCCTTCGTGCGCGAGAAGAGGCCAGACGTCGTGCTTTCGATCGGTCAGGCTGGTGGCCGCTTCGACGTCACCGTCGAGCGGGTCGCGATCAACCTCGTTGACGGCCGTATCCCCGACAATGAGGGCAACCAACCTATCGATCAGCCCATCAGGGCAGACGGCCCCAGCGCCTACTTCTCAACCCTCCCTGTGAAAACCATGGTGGAGGCCATCAGAGCTAAGGGCATCCCTGCGAGCGTCTCGTACACCGCCGGCGCCTACGTCTGCAACTACATCATGTACTGTGAACTCGACATGGCGGCCACTCAGTTCCCATGGCTGCGCTGTGGCTTCATCCATGTTCCTTACATGCCAGCCCAGGCGATAGGCAAGCCGGCGCCCGTGCCCACGATGTCGGTGGAGAACATGGCAGTTGCCATTGAGGCCGCTATAGGCGCGATAATCGCCTCAGACTCGGACATCCATACGAAGGAAGGGGCGATCAGCTAGCCCGATGCCTATTTCCCTACACGAAGGAGCTGGCATTGTCGTGCGCGAATGGCTCCGTGTGAAGCGAGGAGAGCGCCTTACGATTGTCACCGACGAACTTCACGTGGTTGAGGCAATGGCAATGTACTCGCACGCGCAAGATGCCGGGGCTTCGCCTTTCGTCCTCGTCGTGCCGAGCGCGAGTCCTCAATCCGGAGAAGGATTTGACGATCGATGTGCCGCGTTCCTCAACGCCGACGCGATAATCGGCGCGAGCCATTATTCCATCATGACAACCCGCGCCATACGCGACATGGTCCGCTCGGGCTCGCGATTTTTATCGATACCACTTTCCACAAACGACGGCACATCTCTCCTCGAGAGCGAGTTCATGACCATGGACGTGGAGCAGGCTGGCCGCGTGGGCTCCAGGGTCGCTTCCCGCTTCGCCGGCGTTCGGGAGGTTCATGTGACCACCCCGGTCGGCACTGACCTGCGCTTTTCGGTGGAGGGCCGTGGAGGCAATCTCTTCCGAGGGCTCTGCGACCAGCCAGGGATATCGACTTCGGCGAGCTTCGAATTTTCGATCTCGGTTGTCGAGGATGCTACCGAGGGAACGCTTGTCCTCGACGGATCGATGGGGTACATCGGGCTCGTCGAAGAGCCGGTCCGAATACATTTCAAACAAGGGCGCATCGTCAGCATAGAGGCGAATCGCTCCGGTCACAGACTCGCTTCCTACGTAGACAGCTTCCGCGACGAGCGCATGTACATTGCGGGGGAGCTTGGCATCGGTCTCAACACAAAGGCCCACTGCGCAGGCCGTTCCTACATCGAGGACGAGTCTGCCTACGGCACCTTTCACGTGGGGATCGGCCGCAACGTTGCTCTTGGCGGAAAGCACTACGCCAACGGCCACTTCGACCTCGTGGCCCACGCTCCCACCATCGAACTCGATGGTGCACCGCTCATGCAAGGCGGTGTCCTCCTTTAGGGCTCATCCGTGGGGCCTTCCGCGTGCAAGCTCCTTGGGTGCCTTTCCTGTGTCGCGCAAACTCTGTCGATTCTTCTTCATGCTGACCACATAGTTAGGGTAGTTGTCCTCGATCCTTTCCAGATTTCCGAACTCCGGCGCCGCCGTTGCCTCGTCTACGATGAGGTGAGCTGCCTGCACATAAAGCCTTCTGCCAGCCTTTTCCGCCACAAAATCGATCTCAAGTCCATCGCGATGCCAACCGGCGCGCGCTGAGCATTTCGCATAGAAATTGGCTCATGTGCGGTATTCTGTTTGGAAGGCAATAGTAGTAAAATAGCACTATTGTAATGCAAATTCGGAGCACCTGAGAGGACTCATGGCAGCCATCACCCCACACCACGCGAAATACTACGCCCTCGACCTTACCCGGCGCGCACCTGAAGGGATGGATCGCCTTTCTATGTCGCTGTTCAATGCCGAAGTCGATCTAAATCCGCACCAAATCGAGGCTGCTCTCTTTGCCCTGCAGTCCCCCCTTTCAAAGGGCGTGCTCCTCGCCGATGAAGTCGGGCTAGGAAAGACGATCGAAGCGGGGATCGTGCTCTGTCAGTATTGGGCAGAACGCAGAAGGCGAATTCTGGTGATCTGCCCTGCATCCATTCGCAAGCAATGGGCGCTTGAGCTTGAGGAAAAATTCAACCTTCCTGCCATCGTCCTCGACGCCAAGTCATATGGGCAGGCGAAGAAAGAAGGCCGCCAACCCTTGGCATCGTCAGCCATCATTATTCTCTCCTTCAATTTTGCCAACACGATAAAAGAAGAAATTCAGGCAAATTCCTGGGACATCGTCGTTATCGATGAAGCCCACAAACTGCGCAATGCCTATCGCCCAAGTAACAAGATTGGCCAAGGCATCCGCTGGGCGACCGAGGATTGCCGGAAAATTCTTCTTACCGCCACGCCGCTCCAGAATTCGCTCATGGAGCTTTATGGCCTTGCTACACTCATCGATGAGCACCTTTTAGGCGACCCAAACTCCTTCAGGATGCAGTACGCCAATGCGAATGGTAATTTAGGCGCCCTGAGGAAGCGCATTACTTCTTTTTGCAAGCGTACGTTGCGCAATCAGGTCACTGAGTACATCCGCTATACCGAACGGCATGCCATTACTAGACCCTTTTGCCCTACCGATGATGAACAGGCTTTCTACGAGGCAGTATCCGAATTTTTAAGGAGAGAAGAAAGCTACGCCCTCCCAAAGCGGCAGCGGCATTTGACTGTACTTATTCTCCGCAAGCTCCTTGCCTCTTCTTCCAAAGCCATCGCGACAACCCTGGATATGCTCCGTATGCGCCTCGAGCACATGCGCACGGAAGCTGGCTTCTCTGACCAGGAATTTGCAGAAAGCCTCATTGAGGAAGAGGACATAGAAACCGAACTTCTCGATGAAATACTCGATGCATCGCCCGACGATGCAGCATTAGTTTCCACCGAAGAAATAGACAGAGAAAAGCTTGAAGAGGAAATTGCAACACTCAAAAGGCTGGCTTCGTGGGCCCATGGCATCGACGAAGACACCAAATCGAAAACGCTGCTCAAAGCTCTGGAAATTGGCTTTAAGAAAATGCAGGAGCTGGGCGCAGCTCGCAAAGCAGTCATCTTTACCGAATCGCGCAAGACTCAGGAATACTTGAAATCGTTTCTGGAACAGCACGGCTACCAGGGGCAGATAGTGCGCTTCAACGGCTCGAACAGCGACCCAGAATCGACCGATATCCATACTCAATGGGTTGCCCGCAATCGTGATACAGGCCGCGTTTCAGGCTCTCGCGACGTCGATGTCAGGACCGCGCTGATAGAGCATTTCCGCGACCATGCGACCCTCATGATTGCGACCGAAGCAGCAGCGGAGGGTATCAACCTGCAATTCTGCTCCTTGGTCGTGAATTACGACCTGCCCTGGAATCCCCAGCGGATAGAGCAGCGTATCGGGCGTTGCCACCGCTACGGACAGAAACACGATGTAGTGGTAATTAATTTTCTGAATGAACGCAACGAGGCAGATCGTCGAGTGTTACAGCTTCTAACAGAGAAATTTCAGCTTTTCAACGGTGTATTCGGCGCATCTGACGAAATATTGGGCAGCATCGAATCCGGAGTCGACTTCGAACGGCGTATTCTGGCGATATATCAAGAATGTCGCACTCCTGAGGAAATCGATGCGGCGTTCAAAGCACTTCAGCAAGAACTGGACGAGCAGATCCGTTCACGGCTTGAGGATACCCGCCGCACGCTCTTCGAATATTTCGACGAAGACGTACACCAGAGACTTCGTCTTCGGCTTGCAGATGCGCAGGCGCAGCTGGATCGCTTCAGCAAGCGATTCTGGGTGCTCACTAAGGCAATGCTGGAACAAAATGCGCATTTTTTCGATTCGGATCTGACCTTTGATCTGCATACCCCTCCGGTGAAAAGTATTCCACGCGGTCGGTACCATCTCATTTCAAAAACACCACTCAAAACCGCGGAAGCGGTGGCTGAACCAGCAGGAAGATACCTGTATCGGCTGTCGCATCCGCTCGGTGAATATGTCATCGAGCAGGCAAAAAATGCCGCCACACCTCCGTATCACATTGTCTTCGACGTGACCAATTACCCGGCCAAGCTGAGCGTCGTCGAATCCCTGAAAGGCACATCGGGCTGGCTGGTGCTCACAAAACTCACCATTGATTCTTACGAGCACGAGGAGTACCTGCTTTTTTCCGGATTTACCGATGAAGGGAAATCTCTTGACCAAGAAACCTTCGAAAAGCTGTTTCTGTGCGAAGGATATGCTCAAAAGCCTGTTGAAATTCCTACAACGACCCTCGAGCGATTGTCTGCAGAGGCCGATCTCTACGTCCGAGCGACTATCAACCAATCGCTCGAACGGAATAACCGCCATTTCAACGAGGCCCGCGAGAAACTCGAAAAGTGGGCGGATGATATGATCCTCGCGGCAGAGAAAGCGCTTGCGGACACAAAGGAACAGATAAAAGCGCTGCGCCGCCAATCACGGCAAGTAACTACGCTTGAAGAGCAGCACACAATCCAGGAACAGCTGCAAAAGCTCGAGCGCCAGCAGCGGCGGCAGCGCCAAGAAATCTTCAAGGTAGAAGACGAGATAATGGAAAAGCGCGATGCGCTCATCGATCAGCTCGAAAAGCGCCTCTCACAAAAAAAGACTGTCGAGTCGATTTTTATTATCAGATGGCTTGTCCTGTAGTACATCGCATGAGAGGATAGGAGCATGAATCCACGGTACGAAAAACTAAAAAACCTGTTAAGAGAACTCTTTCAACTCAACGAACCTGACTTGGACTTTGGCCTGTATCGCATCATGCGCGCGAAGAGCGTGGAAGTGACGAAGTTCCTCGATGAAGAGCTCCTCCCGCAGGTGCAGGAGGCGTTTTCTCGATACAGGTCGGCAGACAAAGAAGAGACAGAACAGGAACTGCATCGCGCGATCGAACAGGCGACCGCGCTGGGTTTGG
Organism: Spirochaetia bacterium; assembly: GCA_029975555.1. Classification (GTDB taxonomy): domain Bacteria; phylum Spirochaetota; class Spirochaetia; order Treponematales; family Rectinemataceae; genus Rectinema. The sequence continues at coordinate 48,108 of JARKOY010000032.1, forward strand.
ATCCTGAAGCCACTCCGAAAGTCAGGGAACTGCGCGAAAAAGTCGCCGCAACGTCCGTCGATGTGGCAGCCCTCGAAAGCGAAGTCTACGACCACCTCTACAGTTTTTTCCGCCGCTACTACGCAGAGGGCGACTTTCTCAGTAAGCGCGTCTATAAGCCTGGCGTGTACGCAATTCCCTACGAAGGGGAGGAAGTCAAACTCTATTGGGCGAACTACGATCAATACTACATCAAGACGAGCGAATACCTTCGGGAGTATTCGTTCAGGCTCAATCCCGGCAACGAGGCGAATTCCATGCGGGTACACTTCCGCCTCGTCGACGCGACGGAAGGCGAGCACGGAAACATCAAGGAACAGGAAGGCAAAAAGCGCAGATTCAAACTCGCCCAGGAGCATCCTGTCGCCATTGAGCACGGCGAACTTGTCGTCCGCTTTACGTTCGAGCCACAACCTGAGGAACAAAAGGAACTCAATGCAGCAGCCGAGCGGACCATCCTGAGCATGACCGATCCTGCGCTTGTGCCATGGCTGGAACTATTACAAAAGCCCCACAAGCGATCAGACGGCACCGTGTCGGACAGTACGCGCCTCCGGGTGCACGTCGATCGCTACACCGCGCGCAACACCTTTGACTACTTCATTCACAAGGATCTGGGGACATTCCTGCGCCGCGAGCTCGATTTCTACATCAAGAACGAAGTGATGCACCTCGATGACATCGAACAGGAAGGCGCGCCCCGAGTCGAACAGTACCTTTCCAAAATCAAGGTCATACGCTCGATCGCAGGAAAGATCATCGATTTTCTTGCCCAGCTCGAGGATTTTCAGAAAAAGCTCTGGCTCAAGAAAAAATTCGTCACCGAAACGAGCTGGTGCATCCGCATCGGCATTATCCCCGAGGAATTCTATCCCGAAATTGCAAGAACCTCGGCGCAGTGGGACGAGTGGAATGCCTTGCACCACTTCGAGGGTGAAGCCTTCGGGGCAGCGGCAGGTGAGCTTTTTGCGGCGCAGCATGGCCCGGGGACCATCGAGTTTCTCAAAGCGCACCCCACGCTCATGATCGATACTCGCCACTTCAGCGCCGACTTTACCGACCGCCTTCTGTCGGCATTGGGCGATATCGACGAACAGACCGATGGCGTGCTCGTTCACAGTGAGAATTTCCAGGCGCTCAATCTGATGCAGAGGAAGTATCGGCAAAAAATCAAATGTGTGTACATCGATCCGCCGTATAATTCAAAAACAACAGAAATTTTATATAAGAATGACTACAAACACTCATCATGGCTATCTCTTATGGACAATCGATTAATGCTAAGTAAATTTCTTGCTTCTGCGGGCGGTTCTCACATCATTGCAATTGATGAAAATGAACAAGAAGTTCTTGGTAGACTTATATCAAACCATTTTCAGAATCATGAAAAAATATGCATTGCAATTATTCATAACAAGAAAGGTATCCAAGGAAACTATTTTTCATATAATCATGATTATGCCTATTTTTGCATTCCGTTTGAGCTTTCTGAAGCTCATGGGAAATCTCTAGAAAAATCAGAATGGGAGTATTCAAACCTTAGAAAATGGGGAAGAGAATCTGAACGTGAAACTGCAAGAAACTGTTTCTATCCAATATATGTGGAAGGCGATCAAATTGTTGGGTTCGGAAAAGTATGTGATGACAGCTTCCATCCAGGTAAGTCCAATATAATAGAGAATAAAGCCAATAATAGAATTGCTGTTTATCCAGTTGATTCACAAGGGATCGAAAGAAAATGGCGCTATGCAAGACAATCGATTGAAAGCATTAAGCACCTTCTTAAGGTATATGTAACAACCTCTGGTGAAATACAAATATTAAAAGCTAAATCAGAAATCCAACCCAAAACAGTATGGGACGATTCTCGATATATTGCTGGTGACTATGGAACAAAGTGGCTCACTGACTTAGGAATAAAAATTAAAGATGACTTATATCCAAAATCAATTTATACAGTTATGTGTATTCCTAATCTTCTAGACTTACGATATAGTATGGAATAGGAGATGGAAATGGATGTATCAGTAAAGATTGCGAAGCAGCGGTTAAGTGTGTTGGAGCTTGCTGAACGACTCGGCAACATAACGGAGGCGTGCCGCCGGCGAGGCATGGAC
>JARKOY010000062.1 GCA_029975555.1 Spirochaetia bacterium
GCCCACTGAGCATCGGTGAGGTCATGACGGCGGGCAACATCTACGATTGGCACGAGGACTCCCGGGGAAGTAGGAGTGACTAGATACCAATCCGTCTACCCCGGGAGCCCTCCCACCGTCAGGACCGACACGCCAGCCGCCACACCCTCGTCGGACACCACTTTCGAAACACGACCTAGAGGCTGACCGCTATTTGCTGCTGGGAAGGAGGATACACACCGAGTTCTGCAGCCGCAATCCGAGAAACACGCAGTGAAAGGGCAGGGTGACGCTAACTGCGTGGCAGTCACGGAGCACTAGCTGACCGTCGCACCGATTGCTCTTGCCTGCGATTGGCGTCGTTGCATCTGTGCGACCACGAGCTTCTCGGTGAGGCACGACGTGAGAGGCACTGGCGAAGATACGGCGATGCAGCGGATCGCCGCCACAATCAGCCTTAGACCAGCGGAGATCCCGCGGTCCGGCCACCAGCGAGTCACCGAAGAAGAGCTGAGATCAGTGCAGAACCTCCAGCGACACGAATCGCCTAGCCAACCTCATGATCAACAGTGATACGGCGGATCGCAGCCCGAATCGGTCAAGAACGCAAGGCATTCAACCAACGGCTTGACCAAACACAATGCGGGGGGCACTGGCGATCGAGCGCATCACAATTCGTTGCCGCCGCCTGCATTGCCCATGCTGATAAGAGCGCGCACCTGTCTGACGTGTGCGCGGCTCGCAGGTGTCGACGGCGACAACTTCAACGACACCGACAAGGTGCTTGAAGGATGACCGAATGGCACAACCGACCCCTGGGCCGTGCACATGCCGCACCCGCAGCGATGGGCTCGACGCGGGCTCCCGACCTTTCCTGATATTCCCCACAGATCGTCATGAGCAAGGTTAGACTCCCACCATGGCTTTTCAGGCACCGGACGGGTGGGTCACATTCTCGCTAGACGAGGTCAGCCCTCCAGGACAGGAAGCTGCATTGACAAGCCTTCGAATCCAAGAACAGATGCTCCGCACAGCGCTTACGCATGGCAACTTTGCGCGAGAAGTGGCTGGCATTTTGAAGCAGGAATTGGGGCTTACGGCCGTCACCCTATTCGTCCGAACGCGGGGTCTCTCGGCTTTTACTCTCAAGGCCGCGAGCGGCTTTGATTACTCTGGCTATCGGTCGTTCCTCCTTCCGGATCCAAGTTACCCATCCATCGCGTGCAGCGTTGAGCAGCCAACGGTTCTCGTCGCATTAGCGCCCCTCTCTCGAAAGCTATACCTGAACTACGAACTGCTCCACGGCCGAGACATCGCATCACTCGTGGTTGTGCCGTTCTATCCACCGGAACGAAAGGACACCGATTACCCAGACCCGCTGGGCGCGCTTTGCCTATACGCGCCGGAGGGGACTGATCTGGATGCTCTTGTTGGTATTAGCGGCACGCTGCAGAGTCTCGTTGGAACCTTGTATGTGGCCAGTCTTGAACAGCGATGCATGCAGCTGCGCTCGGAGGCCGTGAAGATCGCCGCATTCGAGCCCACCCTTACCGCCACTGCCGAGGGGCTTGTGTCTCTCGTGTGTCGTGAGCTTGGGTTTGATGCCGGTTCACTCTGGCTGCTCGAACCCAGGCGTCAACAGGTTCAACTCCGGGCAGCGTTCCCTTCGATTCGACGTGATGTCGGCCAAGTCAGTGACAATATTGTTCGCCTCAACCCACCGTTTAAGTCTAGCAACCCTCTAGCTCTCGCCTATAATACGCTCCACAAGATACACTACCCGCGTCCCGCAACGGCCGATGGAGGCACAAGGCGTTACGCGGACTTTGACCCCGCGAAGATAGTCGAGAACTATGGAGATAATTTTCATAATGTCGTGGCGGTACCACTTCGCACGGAGAATCCGATCATGCTCGGGCATGTTCGCAGATCGGCGGTCGGAGTCTTCTCGCTGACGAACAAGTTCACGACACTGGGTGGGATTAAGGACTACATGCCCACGACTTGGGAAGACCTTAAATTGGTGTCCTACATGACTGAGATAACGACGGTCCTTGTCTTTCAAGGCCTACAGGCTCTTGACCACGAGGCGGACTATGAGAGGCGAATCCATGGGCTGAAGATCAATCTAATAAGCGCTCGAGATACCCTACTTCAACTGGAGGAACGGGCCGAGATTAAAGTGTCCGATTCTCGGATGAGCTACCACCTTCCAAACGCCATTGAGTGGATCCGTGAAATGGAGCAGCAGGTTGGTCGAAGTGACAAGATTGAACGGCTCAAGGTATCACCCGAGCCGGTATCTTTGCGAGCAGGTCTGGCCAAGGCAGTGAAAGCGGCGCGAATTTCTGCACGGGCAGCCAGGGTCGATGACTTCGTTGTTGATGCCGAGGATGTTCTTGGCAGCATCCGGCCTAACTTTCAGATCTTCGCGGACGGAAGAGCATTCCAAACCATTCTGCGCAATCTTTTTGAGAACAGCTTGAAATATCGCGATAAGGATGGCGGGCCCTTACGTGTGGAAATCTGGATCGAAGTGGGCGGGCGTGCTGGACACCTAAGGCTTCACTACGCCGACAATGGCGTGGGAATTCCGAAAGAGGATCGGGCCCATCTCTTTGAGAATGGATTTCGGGGGAGTATTGCGCGGAGAGTGAATGTGCAAGGAGGAGGCATCGGTCTTCATGAATGCAAGATCCTGATGGAAGCTATGAAGGGAAGCATTCAATGTGTCGATTCGCACACTCAAGCGCGTGGCGCTGAGTTCCTGCTGGAGTTTCCACTGGCGCGAGCTCCTTACCTGGATAGGAATTAATGTGACTGTGTACTTTGTGGATGAAGACTTCCCCAAACTCTATTCGTGGATCGTGGAATTGGAATTTCGCGGTTTCGTCGTCAAACCATTAGGGGACGCAGATCGGGCGCTTGAAGTCTTGCAGCACTCTGATTCGGTCGAGTGGGTGATCATTGACGTCATGCTGGCTGCTTCAGAGCAGGCGAATTCGCGCTACCGCGAAGAGCGGACCGATCAAGGTTTGATTACTGGTTTGACGCTCCTCAATGATCTATGCGAACTTCGCCCGGACGTCTTCCCTCGCAAAGCCCAACTATTGACTGCCGCAACTAATAGGCACCCATTTGTTGAGGCGCACAGCCTTGCCGAACGAATTGGTATCGAACTCACGCTCAAGACCGATATTCATAGCCCTAAAGATTTCGGGGATGCCGTTGAGGCAGCAATGGCTGTCGCTCACGCTCGAGCGATTTCGGGAGAAGACTGATGAGCTGGAACGACGTGGGCACATGGGCGACGTTGATAGCCGTTATCCTGGCTTCTAATGCCGGCATCTGGGCTGTACTTAGCTCCCGCCTCGAGAGACTCGACGAAAAGTCCGATGAATTGCGTACAAGAATTGACTCTTTGGATGGCGCGACCCTCGTTCTGCTCGAGAAGCGCGTAGAGTCACTGGAGAAGGAATTGTCGAAGGTTATTGGCTTGATTGACGAGCTTCGAACCGTGGATTCTGCGGGTTCGAAGAGGCTAGAAAAGCTAGAGCGACAAGGGTGCCATGCCTCCAGATCATCCTGGTCCCTGCTCGTTGGCGCAGTGTCAGACTGCTTTTCTGTAGTGCAGTCGCGCCTTGACTGGCATCTGGGTTGGTTCCAGCGGGTGTCAGAGGCAGTTGACCTTCCGCACAGTGAAGGACTGAAAGATGGCGACGTGAAGTTGCAGAGGCGACTAACGCCCAGGCTGTACGAGTTGGATTTGTGCTCGGGCTCAGCGCCACGGGAGAATGCCGCGCAATCTCTCGCGGATGCGGCGGGGGATCATGTCTCCCTGGGACGTCTCCGCGAGCTCACCCCCGACTTCCCGGAGTTGCTACGAGTGACTGAGCGTCTCTCGGCCAGACTGGCTGAGACCCCGTAAGGGTCTTGGTTCGGGCGGTTGCAGTTCGTGCGAGAGTGAACTCGTCCGGATACCCGCTCCCTGGTCTCAAGAGTGGCATCACCGACAACTGGCTCACCAGATCGCGAGCGCGTTCGGGAGGCCAGCCCACCGCTACCCTGACTTGGCTCACGGTGGCTGGTTTTCGTGTTGATCATGCACCTGGCCAGGGGTGTCGGACTGGGGGTTGCGCACTAAGTGGTGCGGTTTCATCAGGTCGCGCGGGATCTAGGGTGTTGAAGCCTGGTAGCCCCGCCGAATAACCAACGGCGGCCGATACGACGCCGTTCGGGTCGCCCGTGCGCATCAGTTGGGAAAGAGGCCAAACATGCGCACCGGCGAGGGTTATCGCCGAGCGGGCCACCGGCCGTGAGGTCTTTAAGGTGGCAGCTACAACGGTGCTCGGCGCGCCGCAGTGTCCTGTTCGCGTATGCCTTGGTCGCCACCCAGATACTCCCGCAACGCCCCACCCGCATCCCGCGGCACAAACCCAACGGACTTGATCTTGTCCAACCCCCGCCCACTATGCACAGGACGCGGCGCCACGACCTTCCCCGCCCCAAACTCGGCCGTGCTCTGCGGAGCGACATCCGCCGGATCTCGCCCAGCCAGCGCAAAGACATCA
>JARKOY010000083.1 GCA_029975555.1 Spirochaetia bacterium
CACTGTCGGTCTAGTACGACGAGGTGTTCAATGTGCGGGGTGCGGGGGAAGAAATTGTAGCCTTGGGTGTGGACTATGGCGTATGAATCTAAAAGGAGCTGGACGTCGCGAGCTTGCGTGACGGGGTTGCAGCTGAGGTAGATGATGCGAGGGGGTTTCTGCTCAAGGAGACGATTTACGACATCTGGGTGAAGTCCGGCGCGCGGCGGATCGACGACGATGGTTCTGTCTGAGGTAATGTGCTCGAGAGCTTGTTCGCTGGGCGCGAGAATGGCCGTAGCTTTGCGACCGAGTTCGGCGATGTTACGTTGCATTTCGCGCACGGCGTGTTCGTTGATTTCGACAAGCGTGACGTTGTCGCCGCCGATGGTGAGGCCGATGGTGCCAACGCCGGAATAGAGGTCGAGAACGGACATATGTTCTGTGCCACTCCCGTCGTCACAGATTTCTTCGAAATCTGCACGTAGGTCGCTAGACGCGGGTCCTGTCGCTCGGTCCGCCCCTACCCCTCGCTCGCAAGCTCGACTCGGTGTGGGTGCTGCCCCGCCTCGCGCCACCCGCTTAGCGTAGTGCGACATGTCGCGTAACGCTTGCTCGTACACGGGGATGTTGACTTGAAAGAAGCCTTCCGTGGCGTAGCGAAATGGTGTACCGAGGATGGTGTCGGTGAGGATGGTGTTGCCGAAGCTCGCGAGGCGTTCGGTGATGACGCTGGCGGGGCTTTTGGGGTTGGAGTAGATGACTTCCCCGCCCTGGGCCGGGAGATTACCGGCCTCGCTTGCGGTGATGATGTCGGGCAGGCGGTCTTTGGTGTAGAGCTGCCAGACGCAGTTTCCCTGTTGGTCGCAGCGGATGAGAAGAGTCTTGAGTTGGCGGGCGGAAATGGATTTTGTGCGGAGGAGGTCGCGGACTTCTCTCGCTAATTGGTTGATGCTTGGGTGTGCTAAACTGGTGCCATCGACGACGATTTTCCCTTTTGAACCACGGCGAAAAAACGCTATATCTAGCGTATCGACACCAGATATAGCGTCTGTGTCGCTATACCAGCTGAATTCGACTTTGTTGCGATAGCCATATTGAACGTCGTCGGTATAGACCTTAGGCGTTTCAGGCAGCGTGACATGATGAAGTTCAAATGCCTCGCGAATCAGGGCAGATTTTTGAGCTTGCTCGTCCTGGAATGGCATGATTTGCCACGGGCTGGTGGATAAGTAGCTGTCTGGATCTTTCGGTGTTATGCGGCTTGGGCTGGGAATGAGTATCTGTTCAATAATTCCCTCGACG
>JARKOY010000096.1 GCA_029975555.1 Spirochaetia bacterium
GCTATTTCGGGCAGCCGCACATCATCGTGCGTTTCATGGCGCTGCGTTCGGCTGCGGACGCGACAGCCGGGCGCCGCATCGGCATCGGCTGGATGATCGTGTCGCTGGTGGGCGCTGTGTTCACCGGGCTGACCGGGCTGGCCTACTTCACTCAGCATCCTGACCTCACCTTGGATAATCCCGAGGCAGTCTTCCTGGCGATGGCGCAGCTCGTGTTCCACCCGTTCATCGCCGGGTTCGTGCTCGCGGCGGTGCTGGCCGCGATCATGTCGACGGTGTCGTCGCAGCTGATCGTGTGTTCGTCGGCCCTGGTCGAGGACCTCACCAAGATCGGGCTGAAGCGTGAGCTGAGCCCGCGCCTTCAGGTCTGGCTGGGCCGTGGCGGAGTCTTCGTGGTGGCCATCATCGCGATGGCGCTGGCTTGGACGCAGAACAACACCATCCTCAAGCTGGTGGCGTTCGCCTGGGCCGGCTTCGGTGCCAGCTTCGGGCCGATCATTCTGCTGTCGCTGTTCTGGAAGCGGCTGACCACCCCAGGCACGATCGCGGGCATGCTGAGCGCCGCCGTGACCGTGTTCGTGTGGCACTACAGCTCGTGGAGCGCGCTGTATGAGATCGTTCCGGGGTTCATCGTGAACGTCATTGTCGCGGTCGTGGTGTCGCTGCTGACGAAGGCGCCTGATATCGATACCGAGTTCGACGAGGCGGCTGAGTTGGCGGCGGCTCGGGCGTTCTGAGGGGGGTTTGGCCGGCGGCTGTCACCGCGGATGACAAGCCCCCTGATGGTGTGTTTTGTGTGCTTCAGCACGGGTTCCTCCGTGGGCGATGGTGTTTTCGCGGCTGACTCGGTGTTAGCTGAGGGAATGGCAGAACCCTGGGCTCACTCATGCAACATTCGTGGGGAACGTCACTGTCTGGTTGACCACCTCCGCGGCACAGCTGAACTGGCCGCTGGCTTCGGAAGCGAACTTGGCTGGAAACGGCTGTGCTACGTGGCGGGGCTTGTACACGATGTCGGCAAGATCGTGCGTCCGTGGCAGGACTACTTACTGGCGAGTGAGGCCGGAGTTAGCGTAGCCACCATCAACCATAAGACCAGCGGAGCTAACCTGTTCGCACGCCTGGCACGGGAGCCTGGTCGTCTCATGATCGAGGGCCACCACTCGGGTATCCCCGATTTTGGGGAACCCGCCTCCGAAGAGTCCACAAATCCTGACCGTGACAGCGAGGTCGAGACAGCCGCGCGTCTCCTCCTGCCTGAACTTGATGACATCCTCGCGGCGGGCGACTTGATACCCGATCGATGGTCCCAATGGTCGAGGGCGGACCCTGCAGCGCTGGAGATGGCCGTGCGCATGTCGCACTCAGCGCTGGTGGACGCCGACTTCCTCGACACCGCCGCTCATTTCAATGCCACGCAAGCCCATCTGGCGCCAGCAACCGACTTCGCGGCTCTTCATGCTCGCTTCACCGAGGCACTCGGCCAAGAGCTCTCGGGTCGTCGTCCTTCGCCAGTGGACGCGCTGAGGGCTTCCCTATTGGAAGACTGCCTAACCGCTGCGGACTGCGCGCCTGGGATCTTTCGTCTGCCCGCACCGACCGGATCAGGCAAGACCATCTCGGCCGTCGCGTTCGCGTTAGCACACGCGGCGCGGCATGGATTGAGACGCATCATCGTGGCAGTTCCCTTTCTGTCGATCACCGAGCAGAACGCCGCTGTTTACCGCCGTTTGATCGGCGACGAGAACGTAGTGGAGCATCACAGTGGCGTCGACCCAGCGTCGAAAGACCGGACTCAATCCGGGTTGGGGCGCGTCAAGTACGGCGCCGAAAACTGGGACGCTCCATTCGTTGTGACGACGACGGTGCAATTGTTCGAGTCGTTGTTCTCCAACCGCCCCTCTCGGACCCGCAAGCTGCATCGGTTAGCGAACGCGGTCATAATTCTTGACGAAGTCCAAGCCATTCCTCCGCGCGTTCTTCCGGTCATCCTCGATGGTTTGCGTATCCTGCAACAGCATTTCGGCGCGACCATCGTACTTTCGTCTGCTACCCAGCCAGCGTGGGATCTGATCGGCCCCTGGAAGCAATCCAAACGCCTCGAAGTGCGCGACATTGTGGGCGACCCGACTCGACTCTATACGGGGCTACGACGTAGTTCTGTCGAGTGGGCAATGGTGGATTCACTGGCCTCTGTGGCGGACATGGTGACCGCCGAGCCCGCTGTGCTGGCAATCGTCAACACCACCGCGAACGCACGCGATGTGGCACTCGAGCTCCGCGATCGCGCGACCGAAGGGCTCTTTCATCTATCAACCCGCATGTACGCTGGCCACCGTCGGGCTGTTCTGAGCCAGGTGCGTGAGCGCTTGGCCGTAGGGCTACCCGTTCGTCTTGTATCGACCCAGTTGGTTGAGGCAGGGGTGGACCTGGACTTCCCCGTTGTTCTTCGTTCGCTTGCCCCAGCAGAGAACCTCTCGCAGGCGAGAGGGCGCTGCAATCGCGAGGGGCATCTGGCCTCCGGCCGCTTCGTGGTGCTCATATCCCCCGAGTTGTCGATTTTGGATGCATACCAGGTCGGAGTCGCCAAGACCCGACAGCATTTCGAGGCGCCCTCGGTCGATTTGGACGCCCCCGACGCCATGCGTCGCTACTACGCCGACTTGTATGCCACCCTCGATATTGATGGATTCCAAGAGGCGAGGGAGATTCAGGACGCTCGACGCCATCTCCGATACCGGCGGGTGGCTGAGTTTCGGATGATTCGGGACGACGCAACGACAGTGGTTGTCGCTTCCGCTCCTGGAGCGGAAGCCGTGCTGACCGATCTCACTCGGCAGATGGACGCCGGCGCCGCGCCGGCGCCTGATCGTTTCCGGCGGCTCCAGGAGTTTTCAGTGAGTATTCCCACCGCCGCATTGCCACGCGTGGCAAGCTACCTTGTGGAGGAGCTTCCCGGCATCTGGGTGTGGCGCGGCGCCTATGACACCCTCACCGGAATCAGCCTGGACACGACCCCTCATGATTCGGTGTGGTAGCCAGCAGAGAGGCGGCTAAATGGACCTGAGAGAATGCGACGGATTTCCCCCACTGGTGGTTGAGCTGTGGGGCCCAGCCGCCCTGTTTACGCGCCCAGACGCCAAAGTTGAGCGTCTGTCATACCCAGTTATGACCCCGAGTGCTGCCGTTGGCGTCTTGGAAGCGATCTTCTGGAAGCCAGAGTTCACCTGGCAGATAGTCGCGATCGAAGTTCTGGCTCCTATTCGGGAAGGTCGTGTTCGTCGCAACGAGACCACCCAGGTCGTATCGCGCGAAGGCGCCCTGCGCGGGGAGCGGGTCAACACTGCGAGCCACCGGACCCAACGGGCCTCAACCGTCCTCCTCAACGTGCGGTACCGGGTCCATGCGCACGTTGTTCTGCGCGAACACGCAACCGATCCGGCGGCCAAGTATCGTGACCAGTTTCGTCGCCGTGTGGAGCGCGGTGCGTGTTTCAGTCAGCCGTACCTCGGGACCCGCGAGTTCCCCGCGGCATTCGGCCCTCCAAGTGAGACAGCGCCAGTACCGCTTTCACGGGATTTGGGGATCATGCTGCATTCCATCACGCACGGCAAGGATGGACGTGACCCGCGGTCATCGTGGTTCACTGCACGGTTGGACAGTGGTGTCCTGCATGTCCCTGAACTCGGCATCACCGTCGGAGGCGCTGCGTGACAACGTTGTTCGAGGCGTTGGTGAGGTACGCGCATGAGCACAAGCTCCTTGAGAAGCCCTACCACGCACCCGCCCGGTTCATCTGGCAGCTCGACCTAAATCCGGACGGCTCTCTAGCATCGCGAGAATTGACGCCGCTGTTTACCCCACGCGAAGTGCGGGGCAAGATCACGGAGGAACGCGGGCGGATCGTCACCGTGCCGCGCATGACGCGAACGCGCGGTGTTTCCCCGATGCTCGGGGCTGATGACATCGCGTATGTCTTGGGCTGGGTCCACGACGCACCAGACCCCGGCGACGCAGCGACCACGCGAGCCTACGACAAGATTGTGCGGGACACTCGCCAGCGACGAGAGGCTTGGTCTGCGCTAACACGCCAGTGGGCCGCAAGTCCAGCGGCCGCTGATGACCCAATTCCGCGCGCATTGGTCAATTTCATTGAAAACGGCATTGACCAGGTACTGCAGCCGGCAGAATGGTCCGCGAAGGACGGCATCATCATCCACGTTGGGCTGGCGCCAGCGCCCGCCGCTCAATCTGCTGTCCCCTTCTGGACGCAATACGTAGAACGTACAAAAGGTTCCGGTCGAATCAGTCTGTGCCTAATCTGTGGAATGAACGGCCCAGTCGTCGACACCTTCGCCCAACCAGTCAAGGGGTCACTGATTCCGGGGGGCCAAACCTCTGGCGTTGCTCCAGTGAGCGTGAATGAGGCTGCGTACGGCTACGGCCTCCGCCGCGGTCTGCAGCAGGTACCGATCTGCCTGAGCTGTGCACAAGCCATCCCGACCAGCTTGAACCACCTGCTGTCAGATTCAGCCCGTGCGCACCACTCGTCCGACGCAGCGACCACTTGGTGGGTAGATGGAGCTTCGGACTTTGACCCACTCAGTGAACTGTCCCCGACGCAGGACAGCGCAGTCGCCGCCCTTATCGAGCGCGTGCGAAGCGGGAGAGGCACCCGTCATGTCCTCGACCTGGAACAGTTCTACGCGGTGACGCTGGAGGCAAATCACTCCCGCATGGTCGTGTGCGATTGGACACATCTGCCACTTATCACGCTCCAGGAGAATATCTTGGCTTGGTTCGCAGATGGGCGTGTACAACCACTTTCGGCTCACGGCCAGACCTACCAACCGTTATGGCTGTTGGCGAACGCCACCGGCCGATATGACCCGGACACCGGGCGGTATCTAAGCCCTTTTGACAGAGGCGGACGCCATCCCCACGCCATCGCTGAGATTCTGCAGAATGCTGCGCTCCATCGCTGCCCCCTGCCCCGTGACCTCGCCTCACACGTCGTTCAGCGAGTGGTAGCGGATAGGCGGGTGGACGCGCCACGAATAGCACTACTCCGCCTGTACCTCATCCGCTCCCAACCCTCGAAGGAAACTCCGATGCCCGGCCTTGACCAAAGCAACACTGAACCCGCCTACCTCTTGGGACGACTGATGTCGGTGTATGAGGATACGCAGTATGCGGCGGCGACTGCCGATGGCGGGCATGCCCCTAATGCGACGTTCGTAGACAAATATCTTGCTGGCGCTATTACCTCGCCGCGTCTCGTATTGACGGCTGGCGGGCGTCAAGCGCCCGCATGGTTGTCGAAACTGCGGCGCAACAATCGTGGCTGGTTCCACCAACGCGAGATCGACGCGATCATCGCTCTGCTTGACCCGAGCGATCCCGGCCCCATCCGAGCCACGCTCGACCAGCAAGCCTTGTTCCTGCTCGGCTACCACCACCAGCGCGCCCACAGCAGCGCTGCGCGCACGGCGGCTGCCGTTGAGCGAGCAACCGCGAGCGCTCAGAGCGATGGGTCTACTGTCACACCCCCTAGCCAGCCCTGACCCACCAGTTCAATCGGCCCGATGAGGAGAAACCACAATGGCAAAGCACACTGATCCGACTGTCCGTCACGACATTGTGTTCCACTTTGACATCAAAGACGGAAACCCCAACGGCGATCCGGACGCCGGCAACCGCCCTCGAGTCGACCCTGAGACCGGACAAGGTTTGGTGACGGACGTCTCACTGAAGCGGAAGATCCGAGATACCGTCGGGCTGGCCAGTGGCGACGACGAAGGCTACGAGATCTTCGTCTCTGCTGGCACGGCGCTCAACGACACGCTCGAGCACTCCTACTATGTGACCGGCACCAAGCTCGGCAAGGATACAAGAGATGCATCAGCGGCACGCGATTGGCTCTGTCGCCGCTACTTCGACATTCGAATGTTCGGGGCCGTGATGTCAACCGGCGAAACGCCAGCCTTGGGGCAGATCCGCGGCCCAATGCAGGTCTCCTTCGCTCGAAGTGTCGACCCGGTGACACCCATTGAACATGCAATCACCCGTGTGGCACACACTACCGCCAAGGATGCAGAGAAGCCCGGCGGCACGATGGGAAACAAGTGGACGATCCCTTACGGGCTTTACGAGGCGACCCTGTCCTACTCCGCAACTCGTGGCGCGCAGACCGGAGTAACCGAGCGTGATCTGGAATTGCTCTATTTATGCCTCGTCAATATGTTCGATCACACCGCGAGCGCCGCCAGGGCGTCCATGGCAGCGCGTTCTCTGGTGGTCTTCACTCATTCGGACGCATTCGGGCGTGCTCCGATGCATGCCTTGGTCGAACGCGTATCGGTCACCAGAGCCGATGGCATCGATGTTCCCCGCAGTTTCGCGGATTACTTGTTGGCCTTGGATTTCGAAGCGCTACCAGAGGGAGTTACGGTCGATAAGTTGCTGTAGGTACTCAATGTTTGATCCAATGCCCCTGTCGATCATCGAGCACTACGCCTACTGTCCACGGCAAGCCGCGCTCATCCACGTTGAAGGGCTGTGGTCAGCCAATGCCGATACCGCACGAGGCGAGGCGAACCACGCGGCAGTCGATCGTGGCGTCCGCTCAGAATCCCGTGCAGGCCTCGTAACCTGGGCATCACTGCCCGTCTGGAGTGAGCGGCTCAACCTGTCCGGTGTATGCGACGCCGTCGAGATCGTGGATGGAGCCCCCGTCCCCATTGAGCACAAGCCGCGCCACAACGGTCGACTGATGGCTCCTGCCGCACAACAGCTGGCTGCACAGGCACTGTGTCTGGAGGAGATGTGGGGATGTCATATCCTCACGGCCGCACTCTTCACGCGCGCCGACCGCCGCAGGCACGAGATCGCCATCGACGCTGCCCTCCGGACAGCGACCGAGGCGACCATCCGATCTTGCCATTCGCTTCTCTACGACCGAGCCCTGCCGCCCGTTCTGGAAGATCGACGGTGCGCAGGCTGTTCTCTTGCCGAAGTGTGCGGAGTCGAGCTACCCGATCCCGACGAGACGTCCCTATTCACCCCTCAAACGGAAGGCGTGTGGTGAGCAATGGACCTCGGCGATATGGTGTTCATCTCAACGCCAGGAACCTTCCTTCGGCTGGAAGGCGATGCCCTCCGTGTTGTGCTGCCAGACAAGACCGGACGCCATCTGGTGCCATTGCATCGGGTCGAGTCGCTCATACTCTGGCACGGCGTGGATATCAGCTCGGATTCACTGTGCTGGTGCATTGACCACGGTGTTCATGTCACCTGGATCACGCAGAATGGACGCCTTCACGCGAGCATCACCGGCCATGAACCGGCGCGACCCGAACTCCGACTCGCTCAGTATCGAGCCTATGAGGATCCTAGCCATCGAATAGAACTAGCCAAGGCCATCATCGCTAGCAAGCTGCAGAATTACCGACAGCTGCTCCTTCGGGGAGCACGAGACGCCCACGGTGCCCAACAGACGATTCTTCGGCGGGTCGCGAGATCGCACGCTGAGGCCATCAAGAGACTCGCCACGGTATCCAGCCTTACGGAAGTGATGGGAGTGGAAGGCCGGGCAGCACGCGAGTACTTTGGTTCTCTCGACCACCTCATAACAGGAGCAGTGACCGCGCGAACGCGCCGGCCACCCACCGATCCAGTCAACTGCTACTTGTCCGCAACCTACGGCTTGCTGAGATCGTCCATACACAGTGCAATCGTCCATGTCGGGCTCGACCCAAACGTGGGCTTCATTCACGGGGTGCGAGGTCCGAAGCCAACTCTCGCACTGGACCTCATGGAGGAGATGCGGGCGCTGCTGGCCGATCGCCTCGTGGCCACTCTGTTCAACCGCAATCAGGTCCGCGATACGTATTGGCGGGAAGTCGCAGGTGGGGCAGTCCTGCTGACAGATCAAGGCTGGAAGCACCTACTCTCGGAGTGGGTCGCGAGCCGCCAACGACTGTGGCCCCACAAGCTGCTCGGTCGACGCATCCCCGCCGCCGAGATACCGTTTGTCCAGACGCGAGCTCTGGCACGTCACCTTCGTGAGCCACAGCATGCCTACCTTCCTTGGCTGGTGGCATGATGATTGACGCGATCGTTGTTTATGATGTCTGCACCGACACTCCTGCAGGCGCCCGCCGGTTGCGCGCCGTGGCAAAGCAATGCGAAGGCATAGGTACGCGTGTCCAGTACTCAGTCTTCGAGTTGCGCTGCGAACCCGCCCAACTCGTGACCTTCATGAAGGGCATAGAAGACACGATCGTAGAGGACGACTGCGTGCGCGTGTATCAAGTACCTGCTGGCATCCTCGCAAAGGTAGTCCAGATTGGGCGCCAGAGACCACCGCCCGTGCCAGGTGCCATCATCTGGTAAGAGCTCGGGACCGCAAGAGCACAGACCACGTACCGGGGGTTCAGCACAGACATCGCTGTCGTAGAGAGCAGTTATCCACAGATTCTGCGAAACACCCTGTGCACTATGCTGGGGCTCCTGCTCAGGCAGGGTGGCGTCCCTTCCTCGGAGGGGACGAGGATCGCAAC
>JARKOY010000100.1 GCA_029975555.1 Spirochaetia bacterium
CGAAGGTAGCGTGAGACATGTCGAGGTCTTCCAGACGGGCGGTGTGAGAGCTCCCATCATCGGAAGACCTCGACCCCTATCCCGGGACCGCCACGCCGAACACGCTCACCCTGAACCTACACCCTCGATTGTGAAGAGCCACGAAACGCCCGTCACCTCTCGGCGCCATGGTGCACCGAAGGTTCTCAAAGAATTCTCGGTTCACTGACAGTAAAAACACAATTCGACGCGCCCACAGCAGCAGGTCAGTCGGCGAGGCGACCCATGCGTCCGCGGATACCGTCACGAATGCCTCGCCACAGCATGCGGCGGCGTTCGGGCAGCCGGTCGACCAGCAATGAATTGAAGGCGACGTACTTCGCCAGCCAATAGCAGTACCGGACGCGCCAGCGCCACGGCATCAGGTTGATCTTGATCAGGTAGATCGTGTTGCGCGCCAGATAGTAGTTGCGGAACGGGGCGTGCACATGAATGGGCTGGGCACGCCTGGGCAGCTGCACCACCTCGTCTCCCAGGGAGTGATGCAGGTGGGCGCTGGGCACCGCCACCAGCCGGTAGCCTGCGCGGCGAGCCCGCAGCCCCCATTCGAGATCGACGTGGTCGATGAACATCGGCCCGTTCATGCCGCCGATCTCGTCGAGCGCCGAGACTGTGATCAGGCACCCGGAGGCGATCAAGAACGCCACATCCAACTGTGGCCGGCTGAGTTCTTCGGCGGTGGCCCGCTTCGGGCTCCACGTGCGTGCCATGTAGACCAGCTGGTCGCCGCCTTTGCGGTCTTCGGCGGCCAACGGTCCGGCGGCCGCGATGCGGGGATCCTGCTCGATGGCCGCGAGCAGCTTGGCGACCATGCCGTCGTCCGGCAGCGAGTCATGGTCACTCAGCAGCACATGGCTGGCGCCGAGTTGCCGGGCCATCGCGATGCCGCGGTTTTGAGCCGCCGCGATGCCCAGGTTCTCTTCGAAGGCGATCAGCCGCGAGCCGGTTTCTTCGCAGGCGAACCTGACCATGGTCAGCGCATCGGTGCCCGAACCGTTGTCGACGACGATCACCAGGTCGCACTGCCGGTTGAGCTCGGTCAGCAACCCACGCAGGCCCTCACCGGCGCGATAGGTGACGACGACCGCCACGATCTTGGTCATCGCATACCCCTCACACTGTTATGTGGACGCCGCCACGCGCCCACCGTGACACCACCGTTGGCCCTGGCCATGGCGAGCCTCGCGCGTCCGGGGGTCACCAGATTTTGCTGCATGTCGTCTCAGCCTTGCCTACGCGCGATGAAGACCTGCAGTTCTTCACGGGCCTTCAGCCCGAGCCACAGCAGCGCCCGCAGCGGCCACTGATACCAGGCGTCGTAGATGCCGTTCAGGTAGTGCATCGCCGAACGATGGTGGGCCCGCAGCATGGCTTCGGGCTGCTGTTTCCAGCTTTTCCCCTGATCATGGACGATCTGTGCGTCCGGAATGAAGACGCTCTGCCAGCCCGCCTTGGCCAGGTCGTCGCCCAGCTGGGTGTCCTCGAAGAACATGAAATATGACTCGTCGAAGCCGCCGATCTGCTCGAATGCGACCCGCCGCAACAGCAGACATGACCCCGAGAGCCAATCGACCGGGTGGGCGCTGGCCACCGAGGAGTTTCGCCGGTAGGCCTGGGTGAACGGGTTGGCAGGCCAGATGCCGCCGAGCAGCGCGTGCCCGATGCCTGAGACGAGCCTCGGAAAGTGCCGGGCCGATGGGTAGACGAGACCTTCCGGCGTGTGAATCAGCGGGCCGAAGGCGCCGCCCTTGGGCCAGGTGCCGGCAACCTCGACCAGCGCGTCGATGGAATGCTCGCCGAATATGACGTCCGGATTGACGACCAGTATCCACTCGGACTCGACCCCCCGGGCGCCCAGGTTGGCGGCAGTTCCGTAACCCAAGTTCACACCCGGACGCACAACTTCTGCCCCGGACGCGGCTGCCACCTCGTCGACGACTTCGGTTTCGGTTCCGTTGTCGACGATGACCAGCTCGTAGGGATGGGAGCAAGCCGCAGAAAGCGAGCCGACCATCCTGGCCAGCTCCGGGCCAGGATTGAACGCGACGGTCACGATGCGTAACCCGGGTTTGCTCTGCATCATGTCAGGTTATCGGTTCTTTCTGATCGTCCGTTCTCAGCGGCCCGTGAATATCGTTCCATCTCGATTCACGACACGCGACTCGACTGATCGCTCCTGTCCCGGGGCGACTACTCGCATCCGGCCATGGTCGCTCGTTACGCATAACCAGCCGGTTCAGGCGGGGACGGGTCCGACCAAGACCTCCGGGAAAGCCTTGACGTAGCCGCTCGTCATGCCGTCGGAGCGCACCGTCATCAGCGCGCAATGCCGCTTACGGTCCATCTCGACCCCGGCCGCATTGGTGACAGCCACATTGAACGAATAGTCGCCCTCACCCAGATCTAGGTGCGGCAACCTGACCGTGATCCTGCCGGTGTGCTCGATAGGGGGAAGTTTCAGTTGCAGACGGCGGCTGCTCATGCCGAAGATCGATTCATCTTTCAGGGTCTCGATATCGAGCAGAATGCCGTATCCCTCAAGGGGGCTGGAGACCACGACATCGACGGCCACATCGATCGTGTCGCCGGATATCAGGACCTTCAACCCGTCGGCCTGCTGAATCAATCCCTCGGCAACCTCGACATTCGTGATGGAGCAGAGTCGCTCGTGGGCGCCGTCGAGAATCTCGATTTTCGCTTCGGCGTCATCGATATCCTGGCGGATCTGCTTCTCATAGCTCTGATGCAGCCTGCTCATCGCGTCCCGGACCTCGCCGATGGCGATGATGCGGCCCTGGCTGAGCACGACCGCCCGGTCGCAGACGTCGATGATCTGTTCGGCCGAATGTGAGACGAGAATGATGGAGCGTCCCTCGTTCTGGAACTCCCGGATCTTCTCCATGCACTTGCGTTGAAATGGTTCGTCACCGACGGCGAGCACTTCGTCCACCAACAAGATATCGGGGTCGGAATGTACTGCGACAGAGAATGCCAGCCGCACATACATGCCGGACGAGTAGAACTTGACCTGGGTGTCGATGAAGTCCGCAATTCCGGAGAACTCCACGATGGAGTCGAATTGCTTGTCGATTTCTTCTTCGGTGAGGCCCAGCACCGACGCATTGAGGTAGATATTCTCACGTCCGGTGAGATCGGGATGAAAACCGGCGCCCAGTTCCAGCAAGGCGGCGACCCTGCCACGGGTACGAACCTCACCACCATTCGGGGTGAGAATGCCGCCGATGACTTTCAGCAGCGTCGACTTGCCGGAACCGTTGGCCCCGGCAAGTCCGATGGATTCGCCTGCAGCCACCGTGAACCCGACTTCTTTCAGGGCCCAATACTCTTCGGCATGCTCACGCGAACGGCTGGCATTGACAATCCGCTCCTTGAGCGACTTGTCCTTGTGAACGGTGAACTTCTTCGAGACCTTGTCGATCTGAATGACGTCGGGGCGCTGCATCACAACTCCTGCGCGAAGTTTCGCTGCAGCCGATCAAAGATGCGCTGCGCGATGAACATGAGGACGACCCCGACCACGAGGGCAAGCACCAGCCTGGTGAACAGATGCGGGGGCCACACGGCGTCTGCACCGCTCAGCCAGAAGCCTTTTTGGAATCCCATGGCGGCCAGCGCGGTCGGATTGAGCAAGTACAGGTCGATCAACCACGGCGGTGCCGAATCGGCGATCATTGCATAGGAGTAGACGCTCGGGGTCATCCAGAAGCCGATAATCAGCCCGACCTCGACCAGATACTGAATATCGCGAAGATACACATTTGTGGCCGAGAGAATCAGCCCGAATGTGATTCCCCAAACCAGAATGACCAGCATCGAAAGCGGCACATACATCACTAATGGTTCCGGGGCGATGCCGCGAATCAGCAGCGATCCGACGACCAAAATTGCCAGCTGCGAAAGAAAATCGATGAAAGCAGATCCCGTTGCGGCGAGTGGGAAGATCTCTCTCGGCAGATATACCTTCTTGACGATTCCCGAGTTCGCCACCACAGAACCCGTGGACGACGCGACCGTCGTGCTGAACAGTGTCCACGCGGTCAGGCCCGCAAAGACGTAGACGGCAAAGTCCGGGATCGCCCGCTCGGCACCCAGGATCTTGCCGATAGCCAGGTAATAGATCATCAGGTTGACGAGCGGACGAATGAGCGTCCAGACGTAACCCAGTACAGAGTCCTTATAGCGGGCCTTCAATTCGCGGCGGGTCAGCAACCACCACAGGTGGCGGTGTTCCCAGATATCGGAGAGCGACCGCGCTGCACCTGACAAAAACCCGGTATTCGTCGCTACCGTCCGCAGCGGACGGTCAGCGAGGGATGCGAAACGCTCCAAGGCAGCGGCGCTGACCTCGGTGCTGTCATCCTCATTCGTCATGCGAATACTCCAACCCTCCTACGGCTACAGGCAGCTGAAGTGATCCTAGCACCTCGCTTTTCAGATGCCCTGAGGGCACCTGCAACCAACCGGGGTTCCCGAATCATCACCGCTAATCGTGCGCATGGCTGGCCATTAATGCATAGCTCGTACCCAGGTAGCCAAAAGCACCCTGTGTATCATTGGGCGGGTCCAGTTGCGTCCTATCGAGGTAGCCATGAGAGTACTGCTCGTCGTCCCTCCCACCTTCACCCTCCCGGCGGCAGTCACCGACAAGCTCGGCAAAGACGCAGTCATTCGCAAGGTGCCGGAATCGCCGAAGCAAGCCGTAGACCTCGAGGTTCCCGAACCTGAATCGTCGACTGTGATCGTCCTGACCGATCCGGACGCCATAGACGCCGCGCAACTCGGCACTCTTATGGAGCAGGCCATCGGTGCTGCGGCCGCCGGTCAGGGTGCAGCCTTCGTTCCCGGGGTGGGAATCACTCCGGTGCTGGCGACAGCTGCGGCCGCTTACGCGTTCGACGGGCACGCGGTTCATCTTGCGGGGGGACTCGATCCCAATCTTCCGCTTTCTGCACTCGGGCTCGATACCCAGTTCCGGTTGGCCGGACGCGCGGTAGAAACAGTCTCGATCGGTTCACCCGCCGTCACCCATCCGACCAAACTGCCGCTCAGCTCCTATCTACGAGTGCTCACCACGAACCTCACGTCGACCGTTCAGGCCGGCTATCTTGCCCCACTTTTCGCAGGCATCGTGGATCATTCGCTCCGCGCCACCAGTACGGACACCTCGGCTCTCGATCTGCAACGATCGCCGGGCGGCGACGACCAGCCCCTGCTCGAGCACCCCTCAGGAGCATTCGATGGGGCTCAGACGCTTCGAAACTGGGGCCAAAGCCTGTCGACGATCGAAAGCGTCAAGTTCGTGACCTCCGAGGCACGGCGTATTCCCGACCGCCGGCTTCCGCACTTCGACCACTTCATTGATGAAGTCTGGGCAGCGACAGGCATCGATCACGAACAACGCACGATGCTTGAGACCGCGTTTGCGGATGTCGTCCGCAGTGGTCGTCCGCAGATCACCTTCAGCTTGCGCGCCGACGACGAGGCCGCGATGGCCCGGCTCAAATCCATCGCCACGGCTCTCACGGAGCCGCTCTACTGGTGGGACCCCGACACTCATACCTTGCGGGAGCGTCCGACGCAGGAATCCGACTGGAGCGAGTCGTCCTCCAGCATCGAGTCGGCCGGTCACGACACTGCCATCAATTACGTCATCGGCGTGCAGGCCCGTGAGGTGCCCTGGGTGCAAACATCACCGTCGATTTTGATTGCCGACTTCACGACCACTGATCTGATCTCCCAGATGAGCCCCGAATGGGTGGGCCATTCAACCCGCAGCCCGTTCGGGGGGCCGAACACCGTGCTCTTCAAGGAGACCATCCTTCGGGCGGATTCGCTCATTGCCGCATCGGTCACCCAGCGTGACTTCTTGCTGGGTGCGATGGCCGCCGTGCACCGGCTCGACCAATACACCTATGACGAGGATCCGTCACTGGCCTCACTGATCTCGATCGAGGACGGCACCCAGGCAGCACTCGCCGCAATCGACCGTCCGGTTCATCCGTTCGAGCAGGTGCGCACCACCCCCGAATACGAGCGGTCCCCGCACGCGACGCTGGCCAAGTCGTCCGCTTCTTTCAAAGACAGCCTGCATAACGCGGGCGCCAAAGCCAAGGAACAACTGAGAGGAATCCGCAAGTGACACGCGTCTCGGTCGTCCTTGTCAACTATCGCGGTGCCGACGACACCATTGCTGCTGCCCACTACCTCCGCCAATGCGAATGGCCGCAAGAAGATCTCGAGATCGTCATCATCGACAACGATTCGGGCGACGGTTCGTTCGAGAAGTTGCAGGCTGAACTCACCGACTGCGTCGTCATCGATTCGGGCGCAAATCTCGGGTTCGCCGGTGGCTGCAATTTCGGTGTCGCTCACTCCACCGGCGAGATCGTCGCGTTCTTGAACAACGACGCCAAGCCCGACCCAAAGTGGGTTACCGAAGCTGTCAAGGCTATTGAAGACGATCCGCAGATCGGCTGCGTAGCCACGAAGGTGCTCGACTGGGACGGCAAGAGAGTCGATTACGTCGATAGCTCGCTGACCTGGTTCGGCATGGGATACAAGCGTGAGGCCGAGCTCGAAGACCACGGCGAATGGGAGACGCCCAAGAACGTTCTGTTCCCCACCGGTGCGTCCATGTTCGTGCCCCGGCGCGTCTACGATGAGCTCGGCGGATTCGACGAGCGGTTCTTCATGTTCTATGAAGATGTCGATTTCGGTTGGCGGGTCAATCTGGCCGGCTACGACGTGCGCTATGTGCCGACCTCGGTTGCCTACCATCGCCATCACGTGACGATGAAGAAGTTCGGCAACTACCGCGAGGCATACCTGCTGGAGCGCAACTCGCTGGCCTGCCTTTTCAAGAATCTCGGGCCCGATCTGCTGCGCACCGTCTTCGCGCCTGCCTTGGCCTTGGCCGTCGAGCGGTCGGCGTCCCAGTATGAGGTTCCGGCGAAGGCGGAGCAGACATCGTATGAGCCCGGATCGGCGACGATCGCCAAGTCTGCCGCCACGGCGCCGTATGCCATCAGCTACTTCGTCGACATCTTGCCCTCACTCGCAGGATCACGCCGCGAGATTCAGGCCACCCGCAAGAAGTCGGACGCTCAGATCATCCCGCTGATGCGCAATGCGATCGAACCTGCGTACCCGCTGCCGCAATACCTGGCGACCCATGAGTCGCTTGTCAGGTTCTTCCACATCGGTGAACGGTTCGCTCTTCAATCAAAGATTCTCGTGGTGACCGGTGAGCCGGTCGCCGAGAAGATGGCCGGCCCCGCGATCCGCGCCTGGGAGATGGCCAAGCGGCTGTCCGTCGAGCATGCCGTGCGGTTGTGCTCGACCGTCGGTGTCTCCGACCGCACGTCGAGCACCTTCGAGCTCTACTCCGGCGACACGAATACGTTGCGCGCGCTCACCGACTGGGCAGATGTCATCATCTTCCAGGGTTTCTTGTTGGAATCTGCGCCCTGGCTCAAAGACACCGACAAGGTCATCGTCGCGGACATCTATGATCCGATGCATCTTGAGCAGCTCGAGCAAGCCCGCGATCAGGGCCCGAAGGGACGCCAGCGTTCGATCGAGGGCGTCACCGATGTGCTGAATCGCCAGATTTCACGCGCAGACATGTTCTTGTGTGCTTCGGAGAAGCAACGCCAGTTCTGGCTCGGCCAGCTGGCTGCCTGCGGACGCATCAATACCAACAACCTCGGCGATGGCCGTGCCGTTGAAGACATGATCGCCATCTGCCCCTTCGGCCTGGATGAGGAACCCCCGGTGCAAACCGAACACGCCATCCGCGGCAAGGTGCCCGGAATCGGCATGGATGACAAGGTCATCATTTGGGGAGGCGGGGTTTATAACTGGTTCGACCCGCTGAGCCTGATCAAGGCGGTCGAGAAGCTGAGCAAGACTCATCCGGACGTGCGCCTCTACTTCTTGGGCATGAAGCACCCTAACCCGGGAGTGCCCGCCATGCGCGTGGCGCAAGAGACCATCAATCTGTCGAAGTCGCTCGGGCTCACCGACAAGTTCGTCTTCTTCAACCACGACTGGGTGCCCTACGACCAGCGGCAGAACTACCTGCTGGACGCGAACGTGGGCGTCTCGACTCACTTCGAGCACATCGAAACTCAGTTCTCCTTCCGGACGCGCATTCTCGACTATCTGTGGGCATCGCTTCCGATCGTGGCAACCGAAGGTGACTCCTTCGGCAATGTGCTGGACGAAGAAAGTATCGGCATCTCGGTGAAGTCCCGCGACGTCGACGGCTTGGCGTCCGCATTGGAGACACTGCTTTACGATGAAGAACGCGCCGCCGGCTGCAAGACCAACATCAAACAGTTCGCGACGAAATTTCAGTGGAACAACGCATTGGAGCCCCTGCTGGACTTCTGCCGGCAACCCAAGCGCGCCGGCGATATGAAGTTCATGGAGCCGGGCGAGCTGCCCGAAGGCATGCTCGGGTTCATCGACCCCGGGTTCAACCTCAAGCGTGACTTCAAGCTGGTTTTCGAGTATCTGCAAGCCGGCGGGCCCAAGGTCTTGACCTCGAAGGTGGCGGCTCGGGTGAAGAAATACTTGCCGTAGTTCACTCAGCCGTTCGCTGCCAGGCTCTTGATCAACTTGAGTCGGTAGTCGGCCTCTGTCGGCATGAACGGATCTGCTTCCGGTGTCCCCCAGCGAGTAGTAACCGCCTCGACCTCGGCCTTCGTCACAGTCGTCACTCGAGAACGCGACTCGAAGTGGGTTGCCCAGACTTCTGACAGCCACACGAGGCGCCGACCGGTTCGACGAATCTTGTACGAGAAATCGACGTCATTGAAGTTGCCTGGCAGGCCTGCCCAGAATCCGCCCACCTGTTCGAAGACGTCACGACGGATTGCGACGCAGGCCGCAGTCAAACCGGCGACTTCCCGATCAACAAGTAGCTCACCGAAGTAGCCGAAGTGCTCATTCGGCACACCAAGATAGGCGTGCGCAAAATGCGCCTCTTGGAAGACAAGACCGGCATGTTGAATGGTGCCATCTGAATAGGTGAGCCGAGCCCCCGTCATTCCCACATCCAGCTCTTCGAGCGGAGCACACAGTTGTTCTATGAAGTCAGCCGAACGGGCTTCCATGTCGTCATTGAAGAAGACCAGTACGTCTCCGGATGCCGCCAAGAAGCCCTTATTGCATTTCTCGGAGAAATTGAATACACCATGAAAAGGCACGAGGACAAGTCTCGCTCCACAGATAGCGTGCAGTTGATCCAACACCACTTGCGACGTGGTGAGGTCGTAGACGATCACGATCTCCAGCAGTTCGTGATGGGTATGTGCGAGCAGAGAGCGCACTGCCTCCACGACGAAACAACGTTTCTCGCCCCAGACCAGGCCAACGGTGCCGCAGGTCGGAATGACGACGCTAATCAATGTGCCCGGATCAAGATTCCTGGTTGTCCGATAGGTGTGAGCAACCCGAGTTACGCTAACGACATCATTCACACGACCAACTCGGCGTAGGTGCTCTTGCACCGCTCTTATGCCAGCATCGGTTGCGTAATCCTTCGCATTCGTATCGCCCGCTGTCGATCCGGGAACGATTCGCCAGTGATATAACACTTGGGGTACATGAATGACGGGATCGCCGAGTTCTGTCACCCGCAACGCCAGGTCATGATCCTGAGAGCCGTCAAAACCGGCGCGAAAACCGCCCACCTTTTCAACAAGGTCAGCGCGAAGCGCAGACAGATGCCCCAAGTACATCTGATGGCGTAGGCGTTCTGGCGACCACTCGGGCTTGCGAAACTCGTCCGACAGATTGCCATCGCTGTCGATCTTGTCCTCGTCGGTATATATGTAGCCCGCGTCAGGATTCTCTCGGATAGCCGCGTCGATCTGCTGCAGCGATTCAGGCAGCAACAGATCGTCATGATCGAGCAGCACAATCCACTCGCCATTGGCTCGTCTCAGGCCGTCGTTGGATGCCGCGACTATATGACCATTGGTCTCGCGCTCGACCACGATGATTCGTGGGTCAGCTGCGGATGCATCACGAAGCACCTTGCTAACCGCTACATCACGCGAAGCATCATCAACGAGGATCCATTCCCAGTCCTCAAACCGTTGGTTGCGAACCGAGTCGACCGTCTGTTGAAGATCACCGGGCTCGGGCTTATAGACCGGAGTGACGATGGAGAACCGTGGTCTATACTTCACCGAAGCCTCAGCTTCCGTGCGATCTTGCCGACGCCCCTACGCAGCAGGCTACGTCCCGACCTCGATCGCCCGGCTGTGCCTTGCCCGCCATTCAACGCCTCAAGCGTCTCGTGCAGTCGCGCATGAGCCGCCTGATCATCGGCGATGGCCTCAGCAAGATGCTGGTGTGTCTCGATCAGCTCGGTTCTCACCTGGTGCAGATCCCTGGCTTGCTGCTGAATCTGATAGCGCAATCGGCCTGCTTCTTCTTCTATGCCTATTGCGTAGTCCCGAAGCGTGAGAAACTTGTCGCGGTTTACTTCGAAGCCAGCCAGTTGCTCAGCTTTTTTCTCCGCTCTCAGTTGCGCAAGTCTCAACTCGCGCCGCCGTTCGGTGTGAGCATCATCGGGCCGGGGAAGCGGTATCAATCGACGAATCTCGTTATCGCACTCGGTCTCCATAGAACCGGCCCTGACTGGGTGGGCACGAACGATGTACTGGAAGTCGAAGGCGCCCTCCTGATCGCGAACCCACTCAACGATGTCACCGGGCAGCGCATCGTCAGCTATGTCAACGCCCGCCGCCAAGGGATCGAGAACTGTTGCGTAGATCTCGTCAATAACCAACTCCGCTTTGCTGAATAGTTCCTTAATACTGCCCAGCGTAAAGAACCTCAGATGAGTCCGGTCAAGCAGTCCTTCGTCCGTGTATTTCCAACTGCCCTGCAGCAGGGCCAGTCTCATAGCTCCGTGGGCGATATTCGGAATTGATGCCGCCACGAATCCGTTATCGCTCAGCAGCGAAGTGGCGGCTTCAAGGATCTCAATGGGATCTTGCAGGTGCTCCAATACGTCGCCAAAGATGATCGCATCGAATTTCCCCGAAACGAGTTCAGATAGCTGAGCGCTTTCCAGGTTGGAATTGACCACCTCGTCCAAGCGCTCAGTCGCTACCGCGGCCAGATCGGCATCGACTTCGATGCCCGCGACCTTATAGCCACGCTCAATCAGTGCTGCCCCGAGGTCACCCGCGGCGCATCCGATATCGAGCACACGCGCACCGGTAGGGAGCTGCCCGACGATCATTCGAGCGAGTGCTGCCTGACTTGAATTCTGGTTTTCGAGATCGACCTCGGTTCGGTACCTCACCGTCCTTGCTCCACCAGCCCACGCAGGTACGCACCGTAACCTGACTTCGCGAGTACCTCTGCTCTGGCGAGCAACGCCTCGTCGTCCAACCAGCCCTTGCGCCAAGCCGCCTCTTCGGGGCAGCCGACCTGCAGGCCCTGACGGGCCTGAATCGTGCGGACGAAGTCACCCGCATCGTTGAGCGAATCGAACGTTCCGGTATCGAGCCAGGCTGTTCCCCGCGGCAGCACTTCGACGTGCAGCTTGTGCTGTTCCATGTAGATGCGGTTGATGTCGGTGATCTCCAGCTCCCCACGTGCGCTGGGTTGCAGGTTGCGGGCATAGTCGATGACCGAATTGTCATAGAAGTAAAGCCCCGGCACCGCCAGATGCGATTTCGGCCGAGTCGGCTTCTCCTCAATTGAGATCGCCATACCTTCGTCATCGATCTCAACCACTCCATAGGCCTGTGGATCGGCCACCCAATATCCAAAGATCGCCGCACCGTCGATGTCGGTGTACTGACTCAGTCTGGTGCCAAGTCCGCGCCCGTAGAAGATGTTGTCGCCCAGCACCAATGCGGCCGAATCGCTACCGATGAAGTCGGCACCGATGGTGAATGCCTGGGCCAATCCCTTGGGCTCTGGCTGCACAGCGAACTGCAGATTCACGCCGAGCTCTGAGCCATCGCCGAGCAAACGGTGGAAGGGCTCCGCCTCGTGCGGGGTGGTGATCACCAAGACATCACGGATGCCGGCATGCATCAGAGTCGACAGTGGGTAGTAGATCATCGGCTTGTCGTAGAC
>JARKOY010000111.1 GCA_029975555.1 Spirochaetia bacterium
GGCCGCTTTGACGCCGAAGTACTGGTTGTGACGGGCAGTTTTCTTCTTGCCCGCGTCGAAAACCATGAAGTCGTGGATCAGCTCGAGGAAGCGGTCTTTCGAGCACATCTGGAGGATCGCCCGGTCCAGGGGCTCGGCAACATCAGCGCCCCTAGGGCTGTCCTGTGCCTCTTTCCACTCCAGCCAGTACTTCTCCGGTGTCTCAATCACTCCGTAGCGCAGGCCCTCGACATCGTTTCCCGCGAATAGAAGTTGGACGGTGGAGAAGAAGGGGCGGATGAAGTGCGCGCTCTGGTTACCGATGTTCTGCCGGATGCCCTCAGTGACACTCACCTTCGAGCGTTTGAACTCGATGACACCGAGCGCCAGGCCGTTGACGTAGAGCACGACATCAGGACGCTTATTGTGTTCCCCCGCGATCGAGACCTCCTCGGTCACAACGAAGTGGTTCACCTCGGGGTGATTCCAGTCGATGAGCCAGACCGTCTCGAACTGGTCGCCCGCGCTCCGCTTGACCTTGACGCCGTACCGAAGCAGACCGTAGACGTCGCGGTTGGTTTCGTACAGCGTGCGAGGTCCACCAACCGATGCGGTCTTCGAGAGCTCGTTGATGGCCTTGCCGATGAGCTCTTCGTCGTAGCCACGGGCCAGCAGGCTGTCCCGCAGATAGGTGACCTCGATGTTCGCGTTGCCAGCGCGGTCTTCCCAATTGCCCCCATATTCGTAACCGAGGCGCTCGCATAGGAACCTGACGACACGATCCTGCGTCTTGCGTTCGAGTTGACCGACCGTGCTCATATCGCAATCTTCCATCGGCGGAGCCCTGTCTGCCATGCGATATGGAGAGGATGTCTCGGGACACCGCTCATTGGGAGTCCAGCTGAATGGAGTATGCAGTCGGATTCCTTCGCGAACCCTTCTGCGCGAACGGCCGAGCCGCGATCGTCGCCTTCTCGCAAAACGCCGGTCATGCTGACGTCTCTGTTGGCATGAGCCGAGTGCGACCGGTCAAGAGCTCCTGCATCATGCCCTGCTTGATGGCGCGAGTGGATTCGAGGCGACGCTCTAGGGCGGCGATCTCGGTGTCGGCGTCGTGTAGGACTTCAGCAATAGCAGCCTGCTCGACAACATTCGGCAGTGTCAACTCGATGCTGGAGATGTAAGCGCGGGTAGTCGCAAGGACCTTCGTCCCAGAAGCAAGGGCCAGGAGTTGCGTCCTGAACGCCGTGATGAACTGCAAGTAGCCCTTGAAACCATCGGCAAGAACGTGCTTGTCGAACCGTGCAGCGATGGTGTGCAGTCCTGGGATCACTCCGTCAATCGGAACCCCAATGATCTCCACAGATCTGCCAACGCCGTCCGGGTCCTCTGATGCATCTGCGAATACGAGGTCGCCAACCTGAAGGACCCCAGCGTTGCGCGCGAGCGCGTTCGAGACGCGAGGCATGTCCTCTGCCGAGGCGTCCAGTACGGACGCGCTCCGAGTATGGATGTCTCCGTAGTGCAGGTAGCGCAACGGGGATGCTGAATCGAGCTGAGCACGAGGTAGCGCCACGTTCTTCACATAGCTGACGTGATCTCCAAACCTGATCGCTCGCCAGGGCTCCGCGAAGCCAGGCAGGCGCGTGCGACCGGTCAGCAGCTCCTGCATTATGCCCTGTTTGATGGCGCACTTCTTGGCGATCTGACGATCGAGCGCGTTAATCAACTCGTCTACCGACCGCAATACATCGACAATCCGGTCTTGTTCATCGAGATCGGGAAGCGGAACTGCCATCTGCCGGAAGTAGTCGAGACCAATCGTCCTAATCGTGCTTCCATTGGAGATACGTTCGAACTCCCCCTTCCGTGCCTGGAGCACATAGTAAAGAAACCAGTTGCGCAGTCGCGGACCGCAGTCCCAAGCTATAAAGTGCTGCGACACCGCCATTTCCGATGCGATGATACCGCTCTTACCTATTCCTGCGTCGCGCAGCAAGATAACAGTCCCCGCAGGATGAAGGACTGCGGACGAGTTGGCCAGACCCTTTTCTGAAATAGTCGAGGTTGTCTCAGAGATGAGTCCATTGTCGAGTCTGAAGGTGTCTCGTAGAGACACCCAGTGGATTTCCCCGTCCCAGTAGTCGGGCCGACTCTTAGTCGGGGTGTGCCCGCTTCCGCGTCGGGCAACGTCGTCAAGCAAGGACGATGGCCAGGCAGCCCGGGCAATCATGCCTCTATCCCCATGGCGTTGAGGTGTTTCTCGACCTTCGCGCTTAGCGCCTCAGCCTCTGCATCAAGATCACCCACGGTCCTGGCATAGCGCTCGCCAAGGACGCGCAACCGATCGACAAGGTTCTGAATGAGTCCGGCGAGTTCGACCCCGACGCCCGCCGCTACGCGCTCGCCCCACTTATCAACAATGACGAGGCTCTGGATGGCGGCGGTGCTGAGCTTTGCGTACTGCTTGAGCGTTGCCTCGTCGAGCCTGGCCTGGGCGTCTTTGGCGGCCCTTTTCGCGGCGGCGTCGGCGTCATACAGAGCGATGAGCTCGACGAGCGCCTTCACCTCATCGCCCTGAGAATCTTCGCGCATCGCGATCTTCAGACGAGCAGCAGCCAGCGCTCTGTTGATCTTGTCATCATCCATGGCACCGGCCAGGAGGCCATCCTCACCAGAGTTCTCCTCGATGAATTCCTCAACCGCCAGGCTGGCAGACTCAGCCGCGACAACGAGTGCGACAACTTCGGCCTTTTCCTTGAGGAAGTACCGGTCGATGATCAGGGCCGGCGGGATCAAGTCCATCTTCCACTTGGTAGCACTTCGGCCAGTGCCGACCACGAGGTCGGGCGTCTCCGAGAGCTTGCGTTCCTTGTTGTCGATGGTCTTGCGTGGCTTGGCTGCCGCGTCCCACCCCTCGCTCATGATCAGGGCGACATCATCGTGCATGACGTCGTTCCAGTAGCTCATG
>JARKOY010000030.1 GCA_029975555.1 Spirochaetia bacterium
CTGGCAACGCGAGCAACACCGCTGGGGCTGGAAAGGGGTGAAACGATGGCTCCGCCGCCCCAACGGCAGCTGGAACACCATCACCACCCCGGCAGCGGTCCTCTTCGATCCCACCAAGGTACGCATCGAGCGCTACCGGTATCGAGGCAACCGCATCCCCAACCCCTACGACCTCACGATCACCGCGTGAACCGGCATCAACCTCGTGGAGAGCCCGTTGCGTTGAAAGGCGCACGGCGGGTTCGGCGGGCGGCCCGGGGAAACGGAACAGTGGTAACGCTGTCACCGCGCCCCGCGCCGACCCACCACGCTGTATTTCGAGGCCGAGAACGAAGACGATCTTCGTAAAGTCGACTTCAGCAAGGAACGTCGTGTCGATCCGCAGATCGTCATCGGGGTGCTCGTTGACCGTGGCGGGTTCCCGTTGGAGATCGCCTGTTACGAGGGTAACAAGGCCGAGACTGCCACGATCATCCCGATCGTCAAGCGTTTCTGAATGATGGCTGACGAGATGGCTCTTGCCATTCCGTTAACGGCCGCCGTTAGCGACATGAATCCCGCGACACGATTACCGTGTCGCGGCGCTGCTCCCAGATTGTCGCGGAAGTGGGACGCCTCTGTGCCTGTACAAGGTCTTCTCTAGTGAGACTTCCAACCCCTTGACGCCCGCGCTCGCTTGGACGTCACTGGAGCGGACAGGCCAAAGGAGGGAACCTCGGTACAGGAGTGCCATGCTCCCGGCGCATACTGCGACATCGGTGTGGTGCTGACGAGACAGGTGGGCCATGCTGTCGGGCGCTTGCTTGTACTGGCCCAGGCCGAAGTCGTCCCAGGCCAGTTGGACGCATGAACCGCACACCCCAACTCTGCATGAGCGGACGAGTACCTCCCCAGACGCTCTGCCCGGCCAACAATGTCGGCAGGACATGGGCGCTGCTCGCCGCCGTGAGCCGGCACCGTGTCGCCCACCTGCCATTCAGCAAGGCGGCATCCTTCGGACCCCAACGAGAACTCCCAGTGTGGACAAGTCGTCACCGCCGCAACCGAGCACCCTGTGCACACCCACCCGTCAAGATGCTCTAGCAGTCAGAATGCCTCGACACAGGTGCCGCCCATCGACGGAATCCCAGTAGGGTCGCGGCCCTCGACAGGACTTGGTCGCGCAGGTAGACAAAGGACTGCGGCGCACGAAGACTGGAGTCAATCTCAGACAGTGGCACCGGGTGGCCGAGCGCTTCCGCACTGCGAATCCGAATTACATGGGCTTCCCCGGCGCCCTTGTAGTAGGCATCGAAGGTGGCGCGATCAACTGCCCCGACCTCGTGGTACTGCTGCCAGGCAGCGCTTGGAGTGGTGAAGTCAACCGTCTCAACTTCAAACGCTCCAACGATCCGCTTCACTGGCGCGGTCGCATAAAGCACGACATGAGTAACACCCTCGGCGAAGGGACGCCTCCTGAACTCGACCTGCTTGCGGCCATCTAGGATGGCTTCCGCGTAGGTCGGGTGGATGGACAATAGGACTACACCTGAATGCGTCGTGCTAGCCATGCTGCCCCCTCAGGCCGGGTCTTGGTGATGCTCTGCGGTGATCGCTGTATCACTCCTGCCATGACAAGCTCCTCGATTCCGACCGGCTCAGAAGACAGGATACGGTCCTGACGGAACTGCACCACCAGTACCTCCCGCGTGCGAGCCATCTCGTGGATCTCCGCCATCGAGTAAACCGTTCGGCGACCGACAACCGCAGCGATCTGCTCAGCCTTGGTACTAACCATGACGTTCTCACAGACTCCGACCACGTAGACAGCCCGCTCGTCGTCGCTTCGATAGAACAGCAAAGTGTCACCAGGACGAAGGCGGCGAGAGGGCGAGTTGCACAAGTAGGCCTTCCGTATGGCGTTGCCGAATGGCTGTAGGGCAAGCCCAGCAGTCGCTGGAAGCAAAGCATCGTCACGGATCGGCTCGGCGTCAGGAAACAGCACTCGATGCCACTTTGGCCGAATCGGCACGATGAATACCCGGTCGGCCTCCATCGCAAGCGCTGGCGGGCCATAGCGGACGTGGTAGTCCAGCGGGCTTGTTCCGCAGTTGGGCGCCTGACACAGTTTCAAGCAGATCTGCTCCCCAAGCTCAGACCGCATCGGAAGCGAATAGAAACCGAAATCCTCCAGCAGCTCGAGGAGTTGCATGTGTTTGTCAAAAGCAGTGAGGTAAATGCCGCGGTCACGTTCAACATGAGCTTGGTGGAAGATGGCCTTGAGAAGCAACTCGCCGTACTTCTGTCCGCTGTAACCGCTGGCAACCTTCAGCGTGCTGACCTTCAGAAGCGGGCCTCTTATGCCATATGCGCCTTCGGGTTCGGGCTTGAGTATCGCAATAGCGGCGTGCTCATGGCAGCCTTCAATAAGCAAGGCATCCCGCTGACTTCGGGCCGCTTTGGCAAACCACGATCCGAACCCGGGATAGTCCTCCTTGAGACCGTCGAAGATCGTGTCGTTGATGTTGAGCTGATGAGCCTTCAATCGCTGAACAGTCGGAGGCGGAGCAGGCAAGTCTGGGTGTAGCGCCTTCAGCATCACAACTGCGTCGGCGACTGTAATGACGCGGTCGCCGATTCCCAAACGACGGGCGCGCCCATGGAGCCCCTGATCTTCGCTCACCAAGTACTCGGCGGCATCCCCCTCGATCGCAGCGAGTAGTTCCTGATCTACCTCGTCGTTTGAACCACGAACAGGAATGCCCAAGAGCGCTGCCTGCCGCTCGGAGATCGAAGGTGGACCGCCAATCGAGGTGTACCGCTGAAACAGCACCAACCGGGCAGCACGTTTCGCGGGATCTTGAATCCGCGCGAAGTCACGGAGAGAGGCCGGGTGCGTGCGCAGATCATGGTGATTACGCGATGCGAGTTCCAAGAACTCAATCGCGGAACATGCACCTGGTTCCAGCGAGGCACCAAGTGGCTCGCTGGCAATCGCAATATTGCTGTCGATCAAGAACAGCATGAGTCATAGTATGCCGCGACCAGACGTTAGCGCAGGGAAAGCACGCCATTTGCACCTATTGAAGCGGGGCAACATTGCCAATACTGTCGTGCTCCAGCACCTGTGGGGCGGTTGTCGGTGCGGATCATGCGTTGCTCGATCATGCCCGAGAGTTACTTGGCTGGGTGCCCAGGTGCTGCCAGCAGCGCGCAGGAGTCGTAGCACATCCTGGGCCTCTGCGCTGCTCGCAGCCCGGGAAGCAGCGAGTTGGCGGGCTACCTTGATCTCCACATCATCCGAATCGCCTCGTAGCGCAGCTCGCAGATGCGTGCGCAAGCGTTGCCCTTATCGCGGCCATCGATGCTGTGCCGTCCATGATCGCGGAATTATGCGGGCCATCTTCATCTATTGGGCGATCTCGACCGCTCCGTGGGCGGTCTTCGGGACCGCGGTCGCGCGCCCGAGCACCGACCTGGCAGCGTTGACCGCGTCGAGCGTCGAATTCCCCGCGTCACAGCCTGGGGCCGGTCAGCCACCGAGGCCCGCGCGCTGACGCGCCGCGTCCACAACGCCGGAAAGGTGCAACACTCATCCCGCCAACAGGCCCCTGCCGCCTACTCCCCCAGGTACTCCCGCAACGCCCCACCCGCATCCCGCGGCACAAATCCAACAGACTTGATCTTGTCCAACCCCAGCCCGCTATTCACCGGGCGCGGCGCCACGACCCTCCCCGCCCCAAACTCGGCCGTGCTCTGCGGAGCGACATCCGCCGGATCTCGCCCAGACAGCGCGAAGACATCACGCGCGATCTCGAACCACGACTTGACCGGGCCGTCATTGGTCAGGTTGTAGGTGCCGACCGCAGGCCTGACAGCCAGCAGATGCGCGATACCAGCAGCCAAGTCAGCCGCGAACGTGAGCCGGCCAAACTGATCATTCACAACCCGGGGCGAGACTCCCCTGGCCGCGAGGCTCTCCATCGTTCGCACGAAGTTCTTGCCATCGCCAATCACCCAGCTCGTACGCACGACGTAATAATCAGGCAGCGTCATCACCACCGAATCACCAGCCGCCTTGGTCGCCCCATAGACGCTCAAAGGGCTAAACGGCTCATCCTCGGCATGTATCTCGGCCACGCC
>JARKOY010000155.1 GCA_029975555.1 Spirochaetia bacterium
CAGATCGGCCACGTCGCCATCATCTGGAATCCCGCAGATCAGCAGACGGTGGAGGCCGCGAGTACCGATCAGGGTGTCATTCGCGGCAGCTACGCGGGATGGTCAGCACTGGCCATCTTCGAGATCTGGCGGGTCGGGAACTTGACTTGATCCATCTCCATATTCATTGACGACAGAAGTCGGATGAGCTCCGGCAAGCAGTCTAGTCGTACTGTCTGATCAAAGAGCCTCGCACGCAAACGTGAGGATGCCATAGAATGCTGACGTGGCAGGGGTAAAGAGGCCGAGTTTCTCTTCAGATAAAAAGGGTGACTATTCCCTAAATTATCTCGGGAAGTGGGTCGATGAAGAGGCGCTTGCGGAATGGAGAGCGCTTTCTGATGGACGTTAC
Source organism: Spirochaetia bacterium (assembly GCA_029975555.1). GTDB lineage: Bacteria > Spirochaetota > Spirochaetia > Treponematales > Rectinemataceae > Rectinema. The sequence goes on from JARKOY010000155.1 coordinate 392, forward strand.
CAGTGGCAGCCGGGAGAGTATTCACCACCAGCTCGGGATCTCGTTGTCGTTGACCACGCGACTGCCTTCACCGTCGACATCGAAGACCCCCGAGACTTCTGTGATCGCCCTGCGTTGTGGCGAGCGGTTCGTGGGTCGTATCTGGCATTAGCCTCGTCTTGGCCGTATCCAGTTGGCAAGACGCAAGAGGTGTTGGTCGAACTTATCCCGGCGCCGGGAAATGTGTACGAGTTCACGGCCGTGTCAGTTGACCTGGACGGAATCCAGTTGGGGTACCTAAACGCCAGTTACGCCCGGGTGGTGCATTGGCGTATTCGGCAGCTCAATACGATGGGGTATCGAGTGCTGACTGCTGCGTTGTATCGACCGTACATCGATACGCAGATCGGTCTTGTCACAACCGAGGCCTTTGCGGCCGTGCCCACTCTCCAAACATTGGATGCATATCTCCCCGATTTCGATGAGGTAGTCAAGTCGATGCGTCCGCTTTGGGACGCAATCGATGAACCACTGCGACAGCAGATAGTAGAAGACCGCTATCACTTGTCGGAGGACACAGCAATTCGACTGTGTGAGTACGCTGGAGTTGTTCCGCATATTGCACTCCCTACGGTACCGTCTGCCGCGTCCATGCCGCGCTATTTTGACTATTTCTTGCGCGGAATTCGGAGTGAAGATGGTGACAGGTTGGTGAAGGAGGCGATTCGTGAATGGGAAAAGCAGCGCGCTGAGATTGTTCAAGTGTACCTTCGAGGTTGGTCCCAATCAGCTGTGGCTGAGTTCTTGGGGATCCCGAAGAGCAGGGTCTTTAAGGCTCTGGTCGAATCGGGTTTTGACACCCGTGACGCCCGAAAGAGCCGGGTGCCAAACAAACGACGTTGAGCCTCTGCTAGGACGACGGGTTCAGGGGTCCCGATCACGTCAGGCGAAGTGGCGCATCGGATCCTCTCATGATTTGTCTCACATCTGAATCGTGAACTCTGTCTCGACCTCAATTGTCCCGCCTGAGCACGAAGGCTGGACAAGCTGACTTGTGGTGGAAGAACCACTAGGGGGCAAAGTGCAACAGGATCGTCACGACCCGTACCCATGGACATGGGAACCAGCGGCCGCAAGCGCGCTGAGCTTCGGTCTCGTTGTGCTGCTGGGGATTCACCTCGGTCGAGCATTCGCTTGCCTCATCGGCGGGCAAGGGATCCGGATCACCGAGCACGACGCGTTGTTCAGCTCGATTTGGGCAATCCTGAAGGGGGATGCCTCTGCTGGCTTGGCCGAATCAGTGAACGTCTCCGCGACTGCCTTAGCGACGTCAATCTTGCTCATCGAATTGGCTCTGATGGCTGGGTGCACGGCCGGAGCGGTCTGGGCATTGCGTCGATGGGGGCCGTTCGCGCTGAAAGGAGTCGCGTCCTCGGAGGAGGCCGGGCGCCTGCTCGGCGTCCAACGTCTTCGTAAGAACCGCAAGATCATAAGGCCCGATCTGTGTGCTGCGCCCAATCAGACGCACCGCGACGTCAAAGAGCGGGAGCCGACAACCAAGCTCCGCTCGGCGATTGAACCGCTCGCCAAGAGGAACCGCGCAGAGGGCACCGAACTCCAGTGGCACGCAAGACTGATAAACCAGATTCGATGGTTCGATTCGGCGGACGTGGGATGGCGCATCGGCAAGGCAAAGCATCCGAACGCAGGTGAACTGTGGTGTCCCTGGGATCGTACGGCTGGCGTGATCGGCCCACAGGGCTCCGGAAAGACACTGGACTTGCTCACACCTGCTCTATTGAGCGCTCCAGGCGCGGCGTTGGTCACCCTGACGAA
>JARKOY010000177.1 GCA_029975555.1 Spirochaetia bacterium
AGGGGGAGCTTTATGATGATAGGAACAGGTTGGATTGGGACAGAAAGAAAAGAATCCCATAGGTACCTCCTCTACCCTTTTTTCGCCTATTCCCTCTCCTTTCGCTTCAATCTCATATACAAGCTTCGTAGCAGTAGAGAAGCATTGCCACTCTTCAGCAGAATATAAAAAAGCCGGAAGGCCCGTGCCCTCCGGCTTTTCTACCTTGAATGTGCCCCGAATTATGCGAGCCCAGGTTTCGTCTTCCAGTTCTTCATGAACGATACGATCATGGTGAAGTTGAGGATGAGCATGAAGAGGTTGATGAGGCCCACCACGACGCCCGTAATGATGTTCATAGTCTTCGCCATATCCACGAAGAACACGGGGATGATGACGACTTCATACCAGATGAGCGCCGCAGTGACCGTGACCCAGAGGATCACGGCAGGAATGAGTGCCGCCGATACATATTTCGGGTTGAGCTTCTTCTTAATCCAGACCGCGACGGTCAACATGACGACCGAGGCGAGCAGCTGGTTCGCGCCGGAGAAAGCCGGCCACAGCACGGTGTAGCCGCCGGACCTTGCGAGGAAAATTCCCACGAAAGCGATGACGATCGAGGCGACCCACTTGTTCGAGAAGAATTTGAAGGCGCCGGGGTTCTTCTCCTTGAGCGGCTCTGCCATCTCCTGGACGAGGTAGCGGCCCAGGCGGTTAGTCGTATCGAGCGTCGTGAGTGCGAAGGTGGACACCCAGACTGCGGCGAAGAGGGTCATGAAGCTCATCGACATGAATGGCAGCTGCGAGCTGACCATCGTCGCGAAAGACTGGACGAAGCGGTTCAGGGCCGGGGTTGCCATGAGCTTGTCGCCGAGGGCCGCGCCCCCGAATCCGGCGATGGAGACGATGACGAGCGTCGAAAGGAAGCCCTCAACCAGCATCGCGCCGTATCCGACGAAGAGGGCGTCTTTCTCTTCCCTCAGCTGTTTGGAGCTCGTGCCGGAAGCGACGAGGGCGTGGAAGCCCGACAACGCGCCGCACGCGATGATGAGGGGAACGGTGGGCCAGAATGGCGATGGCTGAAGCGCACCTGCAGGCCCGATGAGCTTCGCGCTGAAGGTCGTGAAGGCGGGGATAGCGTCAAGGGGCCGCGCGCTGATGAGCGCGGAAATGCCCCCGACAAGGAGCCCAAAGTAGAGGAAGAACGAGGACAGGTAGTCGCGCGGCTGCAGAAGCAGGTTGACGGGCAAGGTCGAGGCGAGCACGATGTACACGAAAATGATCAGAAAATACACGTCCTTGCTCATCTTGACGGGGAGCATATCGCCGAACCAGAAGGCCAGGATGATCAGCACCAGGCCGATCAGGGAGCCCCAGCCGAGGCCCAGCTTGGACCTGTACATGGCGAACCCTGCGATCACCGCCGCGATGCAGAAGAACACGAAGGCAAAGAATACGCGTCCGTCGGCGGCGAACTGGCCAGCGACGATATCGCCGAAGGCTGCGACCACGAGGATGCACAGAAAGAGGGTGAACCAGCCGAAGGTCTTGCCCGCCTTTTTGCCTATAAGGTCCTGGGCGACGAACTGCACCGAACGGCCGTCGTAGCGCACTGATGCCGTCAGCGCCAGGTAATCGTGAATCGCGCCGAGGAATATGTTGCCGAACCATATCCACAGAAGTCCGGGCAGCCATCCCCATGCGACGGCCATCGCGGGGCCCGTAATGGGCCCTGCGCCGGCGATCGACGCGAAGTGGTGGCCGAACAGGACGTATTTGGATGTCGGCACGTAGTCGACTCCGTCCGAGAGCCTTTTCGACGGAGCTTCGGGCGCTTCCTTGCTTTTCAGGAGCTTGTCTCGGAGCACCCGGCCGTACGTAAAATAGAAGACCAGGTAGATCGCGAGGGCAAGCAAAGCAATCAACGTTGTCATGCAGTCCTCCTTATCTATAAAATAGATAGCTTATTGTAGATACAGTTTCTATCTGCCGTCAAATGGTTTTTTCGTGAAATTTTCATTTTTATTCTCATGGTTATTTCTATTACAGGTATGTAGTTCATTTCTGTCCGAAATCGGCCGAAAATATGTATGGAATCATATATGGAACAGATACAAGACGTTGTAGGTCTCGGCGGGGGATTCTTTCGGCTTGGAGCTTCTCAACTTCTTGGAGAACTTCAGTCGAATGTGTATCTCCTCATCGATGACGGAGAGGCCGTGTTGTTCGGGCCTGGAGCAACGGTCAATTTCCACGAGCTGAAAGAAAATATTCTTAAGTACGCTTCTCTTAGGCCGCTGAGGGCCATTGTCGTCCATCAGCAGGAGCCAAGTTCCTCCTCTGCGCTCGTATATCTCGAAAAGGAGGGCTCGCGCGCCGCCATCGCCACGCATTGGCGCACCTGGGGGCAGCTCCGTTTCTATGGCCTTTCCAGCCAGCCCTACATCATCGACGAGCACGCCTGGGTGCTGCGCCTTTCCTCGGGCAGGGTGCTGCAGTTTTTGCCGACGCCGTACCTCTATCAGCCGGGCGCCTTCGCCACCTACGACAGGGCCACCAAGACGCTGCTCACAGGGGCACTCTTGTCATCATATACTGACAAAATAAGAATTTACGCGGACGACGAGCAGTTCTTGGAGCAGCTTAAGGCATTCCACCGCGTGAATATGCCCTCGAAGGAATTTCTTGCTCCAATCATGCAGGTTCTTTCGAAATGGGACATCGAACGCGTGATGCCGTCCTACGGTCCCATCGTCCGGGGCGATGTTGGGCGAGTCTTCTCGGAGCTGGCCGAACTGGAGTGCGGAGAGCTCGTGCGCGCCGAAGGGCTTGAGGCGGTCTACGCGGGCACGGAGCAGTCCGGCGCGACGGCGGCCGAGGTGGCGCGCCTCAAAGAGGAGATCGAGGCGCTGCGCAGGCTGAATGAAGAGTTGCAGCACAGCATCGTGGTCTCCAAAGACCGTGCGATTCGTGACCCAGTGACAGGCCTGTATTCAGAAATTTTCTATAAGTCTTTTATAGATGAAGATATCGCAATACGAATCACCGAGTCTAGGCCGGAAGACCACGTGCTCGCAGTGTTCGGCATCGACGAGAACATCGCCCAGATCGAGTACAAGTACGGCTCTCGCGAGGTGGAAGCCCTGCTCCATGGAGTGGCGAGGATAATCGAGGAGAATCTGCCCAAAACGGCGATGGCTTTCAGACTGCATGGCGCGACCATGGCCGCATGGATTCCTGGCATTCTGTTCGACAAGGGGATAGAGCTTTTTGATAAAATCCGATACCAGATCGAAACTTCGAAGAGCTTCGTTGAGCCGATCACCGTGTCGGTCGGCGTCGCGACGCTCGCGGAAGCGGCGAGCATACAGCCTGAACTCGAAAAGGTGGCAGCGGACATGACTGACCTCGGCATCCGACGTCTTCGCCTCGCGAGGCGCCGCGGCGGAAATACCGTCTATTTTGCCTCGGAAGAAGAGAACGAGGTCGAGGTGAAGGCCCGCATCCTCATCGTCGACGACGACGAAGTCAACGTCGATGTCCTCAAAACCTACCTCACCAATGAAGGCTATTCCATCCTGACAGCCGCCGACGGGCAGGAAGCGCTCAGCATCGTGGGCAAAGAGATCGTCGATCTTGTGATAACGGAGTTGATGGTCCCCAAACTCGATGCATATCTCTTGAAGGAATCCTTGCTCTCCAAAACGGCGACGAAGGACATCCCCGTCATCATCATCTCCCACCTCAAGACCGATGTCAGCATTCGCCGCGCATACAGGCTCGGTATCACCTACTATTTACAAAAGCCGATCATTCTTGAGGAATTGTTGGGAATCGTGCAGAATCTTACGCAGGTGGGGAACGGTCCATGACAATACCTTCCGAGTACTTACTTGGAGCGGTCATCCTCTTCTTGTGGCTCACTGTCTATGTGGTCCTCAGCACCTTCCTCAACAAGGCGCAGGTAAAGATAAACCTTGAAAAGCTCAAGAGCGAACTTCGCCAGCTTCCTCAGATATTCGCACCTTCATATGAACAGAATCCGCGAAAAATCCAGGCGCTCCTCGTGCACATTCTCTATCTGACCCAGAACATCAGGCTTTCCATGCTGCAGAAACAGCGCATCTTTAGCCTCAGCCCGGTGCAGTCCTTCGAGCGAAAACAGATACGCCGCATTGCCAGCCGCAACAGGTTCGTCAGGATGAGCGCCGCAAGGTACCTTTCGAGCGTCAATACCGACGATGCGCGCAGAGCCATAGAGAAGGCGCTCATCGAGGAAAAGCACTTTCCCACGAAACTCTACCTTGCGAACGCCCTCGCCGACATCGGCGATCCACGCTCGCTCTATGTCCTCATCCGGAGCCTCTGTGGATCTCATTACTGGTACCGGAACAAGGTCAACATGCTCATCGCATCCTACGGCGATCTGACAAAGGAAGTGATACGAGGCTATTTCTGGAGGAGCGACATCGAGATCCGAGAGCTGCTCGTCGATCTCGCCGGTTCGATACCGACCGAAGAATTTAAGGACTACCTCGTCGATGTGGTGCAGCTCGGTTTGGGCGAAGTGGGCAGGCTAGAAAAACTCACCGCGCATCTGCCGGCGAGGTGCTGTTTTTACTGCATCCATGGCCGACAGGTGGTGGACGACGCGCATCGTCAGTGTCCCTATAAGGGCAAGGTCGTCAACGACTTCCGTTGTCTCCGCTATCGCACGCTCGTCACGAGCCTGTCTCCCGCGACCAATATGCACCGCCTCATGGTCCGCGCCATGGAAACGCTCGAAAAGTACTACCCCGAAGCGCTGTGTTCAGACTATTACCTCGAACATGTCGACAAGGATATTCAGGCGATCGCAGTTCGCTCTCTAGGTCGGATACCCCGCTCTGCAAATCTTCACAGACTCATCGACTACCTTGGGCGCGAGGACACCGCAGCGGCCGCGCGCGAAGGCCTGCGCAACCTGCTCGACCATCATCCCACATTCATCATCCAGCTGATCCGTGCCTTTCAGAACTCCGAGGGCATCTTGCACCGCAGGCTCGCCGAGGTGCTCTCCAGCAGGATCGAGTACATCATCACCAAACTTTTGGGCCACGAGTACGATACCGCGACAGATATCATCCATGAACTCATCTCGATGGAGAGAGTGTCGGAAATCATCGAATTTTTGAAGCGCAACAAGAATCTCGAGCTCGAGGACAGGCTCGTCGAGATCCTGAAGCCGAGACTGTCGGACAGCGAGCGCTTGGCGAGGGAGTGCGGCCTTTTTTTGCCGGACGCCATACTCGAAAAGCTGGGGCTTTCGCGACTTTTGCCCCAGGCCCAAAAACGGGAAGAGAAGACAGACAGGAAGTTGATCCGGCGACTCTCTGTGATCCTCGTCTTTGCGCTCAGCTTCTTTCCCCTTCTCTACGTGCTGCGCTACTACGACAGGCTGAATACGATGCCCCTGATCCAGCACCTGAAATATTTCGTGCTAAACTTTAATGTGAATTTTTCCTACTACGCGATAGCCGTCAACCTGGTGTACATAATGCTGCTTTTCCTATCGAGACTGAACATCAAGCGCGCCGCCCGACTGTGGGAGCTCAAGAGCATGAATATGCTCTTTAAGCCGCGCATGCTCCCCTCAGTATCGATCATCGCGCCTGCCTACAATGAGGAGACGACGATCATCGAGAGCGCGAATTCGCTTTTGAGCCTGAAATATCCGGATTTCGAACTCGTCATCGTCAACGACGGCTCCAAGGACAACACGCTGAAGAATCTCATCGACCATTTTGACCTGAAGAAGACCGACTTCTCTTTCAAGGAGCGCCTGAAGCATTACCCGATCCGCGGCATCTACACCAATCCTGCCATCCCGCGCCTCATCGTCGTGGACAAGGAGAATGGAGGCAAGGCCGACACGCTGAATGCCGGCATCAATATCGCGTCCAAGGAATATTTCTGCGGCATCGACGCAGATTCCCTCCTCGAATCCGACGCGCTGCTCAAGGTCGCCTCGCTCACGCTGGACTACGGCGTCGAGACACCTGCGCTGGGCGGCAATGTCTTCCCCATCAACGGATGCAAGGTCGACAAGGGGAAAATCGAGACGATCGGCGTTCCTAAACACTGGCTCGCCCGGCTCCAGATGGTCGAGTATATGCGCGCGTTCATGTGCGGCCGCCTCGGCTGGGACTATATAAACTCGCTTTTGATCATATCGGGGGCCTTCGGCCTTTTCCGCAAGGACAGGGTGGTCTCGGTCGGCGGCTACCTCACGAGCAGGGGAAAATACCAGACGGATACCGTGGGCGAGGACATGGAGCTCGTCGTGCGTATCGCCCGCCACATGCGCGAGTCAAGGCGTCCCTATCGCATAAGTTATTCCTTTAACGCGAATTGCTGGACGGAGGTGCCCGAAAAGATGTCGAGCCTACAGAAACAGCGCAACAGGTGGCAGCGCGGGCTCATCGACATCATGAACTTTCACCGCAGACTCATTTTCAATCCGGGGTACGGGCTCATGGGCATGGTCGGGATGCCGTATTACCTCATCTTTGAGATGATCGGCCCGCTGTTCGAAGTGCAAGGGTATCTTATGGTGATCATTGCGGCGATGTTCGGAATGCTCAGCACGCGGCTTGCGCTCCTTCTGTTCTTTGCCTCTGTGCTGATGGGAGTCTTCATCTCGGTCTCTTCGGTAAAGATCGCCGAGACGCTCAATGTATACTTCAATTACAGGGATACGCTCAAGCTCGTATGGACGGCGATCATCGAAAACTTCGGCCCGCGGCAGCTCTTTTCAACCTGGCGGGCGATCGGTTTTCTCAGGGCGATGCAGAAGCCTCAGGGGTGGCAGAAGTTCGAGCGCAAAGGTTTTGCGGATCACGATCGGAAGGAAGGCGCCGCGGGAGAAGCACGAAGATGAAAAACCTCAGCAAAGAGTACCTCAAGGCCTCTCTTCTCTGGATCTTCGGCATATTCATATTTTTCCTGTTTACGGCGCTCGTCGCCGCTCCCTTTATCCTTTGGATTGTGCAGCCCTACCGCCAGCTCGATGTCTGGGTCGTGGACAAGACAGTGCCGTATCCGGATTTCAGAGAGCATGCGGGCCTGTTCTGGCTGTTGAACAATGAGAAGATATCCAAGCCTGGCACGAAACTGCTGTATGACGTACGGACGGATTACTACGGATTTTATCCCATCTCCAAGGACGAGTGGCAGACCGTTCCAATGCCGCAGAGCGCGAAGAGGCCGGACCTCATCTACATCGCGGACACCTACGGCGTCTATCGCGACGATTACATGCAGAAAAAGCTTTCGAACGATGTTTCTTCGATCCTCTACGGCGGCCTCAACAACAGCGACTACACCACCATCCAGGAGGCCTTGGGCGGCGGGAACACGCTCATCGCCGAATTCAATACCGCGGCCTCGCCGACCAACGAGAAGGATCGAATCCTTTTCGGCCGCCTCATAGGACTCAAATGGCGTGGCTGGATAGGAAATTATTATGAGAGCCTCGCGAAAGATGGCGGTGTTCCCGGCTGGGTCATCAAAAACTGGGAGACCGAACGACACCAACTGTGGAAATACTCGGGGCGGGGCATCGTGCTGCTCGACGAGGGCGGCAGGGTGGAGGTGCTCACCGAGCAGGAGGATATCGGTAAGAACGGCATGAAGGTGGTGTTCGAACCGCAGTGGGCGAAGACGCTCGGAATCAAGAGACCCACGTCGTACCGTTACTGGTTCGAGTGGGTGAGCGCCGATCCGCTTGTCGAGGAGGTAGCGCACTATGACCTCGACCTGACCCCTTCAGGAAAGAGAAAGCTCGACGCGCTGGGGCTGCCCAAGGTTTTCCCCGCGGTGGTGCGATTCACAAACGAGCAGTTCACCAGTTGGTATTTTGCGGGCGACTTCGCCGATCTGCAGTTTTCAGGTACTCCCTACCGCATGAAAGGCATCCAAACCATAAAGCGCCTGCTCGCTGACGACACCGTCGACAACAACAGCTATTTCTTCTGGAAAGTGTACGCGCCCCTCATGCATTACATCCTTGGCACCGTCGAATGGCACAGGGCGGAAAAGGCTACGACGGCGAAACCATCCGAGCCTCAGGTCCGCGTGCGTGCGGTAAAGGAAGGAATTCAGCTGAAATCGAGCGCAGGACAGTGGCGCACGATCTTCCTCCGCAGCGTAAACCTGGGCACCGCCGAGCCAGGAAAGTATTTTACGGATTTCCCTTCCGACAGCGACATCTACGTACGGTGGCTGAACGATATAGGCGTGCTCGGGGCGAATGCGGTGCGCGTCTATACCCTTCTGCCTCCTGAGTTCTACCGCGCACTCAAAATCTACAACCAGACCCATCCGGATGCTCCCCTCTTTCTGCTGCAGGAGATATGGCCCGAGGAGAACCCGCCCGGTGACGATTATCTTCAGCCTGCGTACCAAGAAGCGTATCTGAAGGAAATACAATATGTTGTCGACGCGGTCTACGGCAGGGCGAATGTCCCTCAGCGCAAGGGACGCGCCTGGGGCGTGTACTCCGTCGATGTCTCACAGTGGCTCATCGGCTGGCTTGTGGGCAGGGAGCTCGAGAGCGCCGAGGTGATGCAGACCGATGCGGCACATAAGGGTGCGACATATACCGGCACCTATGTCTCGGCGGGGAAAGACGCATCGCCCACTGAGGTCTGGCTTGCGGAGTCGCTCGACGCCGCAGCGACGGCCGAGGCGGAGCGCTATGGGGCCTTGCACCCTGTAGGCATCGTGAGCTGGCCTACCCTGGACCCGATTGAGCACGACACAGAGTGGGACCCCAAGACGGGCAAGCGCAATCGCTGGAACGACCGCGCTAGCATCGCGATAGAGCATCTCGACATCACCAGCAAGATGAGCGCGGGGCTCTTCGGCGCCTACCACATCTACCCAAACTATCCGGACTTCATCGTCAACGAACCTTCGTACGACGGGTACCGCGACGAGTTCGGCACATTGAGGTACGGAGGCTACCTCGAGGAATTCATAAGGACACACGCGCGCTACCCTGCGATCGTCGCAGAATTCGGCATGGCGAACGGGGCGGGGGTGGCGCACCTCTCTCCCGATGGGCTCAACCACGGCGGCGTCGACGAGTCCACCGCCGGCAGAGATATTCTACGGATGTACACGGCCATCCGGAAGACAGGCTACGCAGGCGCCTCGATCTTTGAATTCATGGACGAGTGGGCGAAGAAAACGTGGATTACCGAGCCTTTCATGATACCATTCGACCGCAGAGTCCTCTGGCACAACGTCGTCGACCCCGAGCAGAATTACGGCCTCGTCGCAAACGAGACGGTGCCGCCAACGGCCCCCGAGCAGCGCATCCAGGGTGTCGGGGTGCTGTCGGGCCTTGAAGTTTCGCACGACGCCTCGTACCTCTACCTCACGCTCCGGCTGACGGGCCCGAAACCGCCGAGAGAGTACGAAATCCTCCTCGGCATCGATACCTACGACCGCACGCTGGGACAGATGCACTGGCCCGGCAATGCGGGCACGACGGCCTCTGGGCTGGAATTTCTCCTCGACATCAAGGACAACGAGGCCAGATTGCTGGTTATTCCCTCGTACAACATCGCATCGGCGAGATATTCGTCGGCGCTTCGGCGAGATGGCGTGTTTGAAGAGATCGACATGCTGGTCAACGGCAAAGTCACGACGAAAGATGGCAGGGTGATACCGGAGAAGCGCTTTGACGCCTCGTTCCTGCGGCGAGGGGCCTTCGATGAGTCCGGCAATCTCTGGTATATCGAAGAAAATTCGATCCGTGTGCGCATACCGTGGAACCGCCTCAACGTGACGGACCCCTCCTCGCTCAAGGTGCTGCACGACACGCGAAGTATAGGCGCGCCCGCCACGGATGAGCTCAAGACGACAGTTACGGACGGCTTTGTGTTCGACGCGCGCGTGCTCGATGCAAGGACGAACGCGGTGGCGGGAAGCTTGAACGCGAATACAACCTCTCCCTATATTTGGCAGGGATGGGAAGAACCCCCTCCATACCGCGAACGGATCAAGAAGAGCTACCTGATAGTCCGCGACTCGTGGATACAGCAAGCCGAAGAGGAGAGGGCGATACTCGTCGATTTTTTGAAGACGAGGCAGGCGCAGTGAAGTTAGGCGTTAGCTGTAATATTACAGGATATACTCTTTATAAGAAAGGAACACGCAAATGGAAGATCCACGACTCAGAAAGCTCGCGCATCTCTTGGTGAACTATTCGACCAAGGTGAAACCCGGCGACAGGGTGCTCATCGAAAATGTCAATCCCGAGCCAGATTTCCTGCGCCTGCTCATCGAAGAGGTGCATGCGGCCGGGGGGCTCGCCTTCCTATCCCTGCGGGACAGGCGGCTCGAGCGCACACTTTTTATGCATGCACCCGAGGAGCAGTTTGCGCTCCAGGCCGAATTCGAGCGTGCCCGCATGGACGAAATGAATGTCTACATCGGATTTACGAGCATGCAGAACGCCTTTGCGTGGCAGGACCTGCCGCAGGACAAAATCGAGCTTTACAATCGCCACATCTGGAAGAAAGTGCACATCGAACGGCGCATCACCAACACCCGCTGGGTCGTATTGCGCTACCCGAGCGCGTCCATGGCCCAGAACGCCGGCATGAGCGAGGAAGGCTTCGAAAACTTCTATTTTGACGTCTGCACCATGGACTATGCCAAGATGTCCCGCGCCATGGACGCCCTCGTGGCCATCCTTGAGTCGAGCGACAGGGTCCGCATCAAGGGGCCGGGCACCGACCTCGAATTCTCGATCGCGGGCATGCCTGCGGTCAAATGCGACGGCACGATGAACATCCCCGACGGCGAGGTCTACACCGCCCCCGTCCGCGAATCGGTGAACGGCGTGCTCAGCTACAACACGCCGAGCGAGAAGGACGGCTTCAAGTTCGAGCGCATCGTCTTCGAGTTCAAAAACGGCAAAATCGTGGATGCGAAGGCCAACGACACCGCGCGCATCAACAGGATACTCGACATCGACGAGGGGGCGCGGTACCTGGGCGAGTTCTCATTCGGGCTCAATCCGTACATCACGAAGCCGATGCTCGAGACGCTCTTCGACGAAAAGATTGCGGGGTCCTTGCACATTACGCCCGGCAATTCCTACGAGGACTGCGACAACGGCAACCACTCGGCCCTGCACTGGGACATCGTCCTCATGCAGGATGCCGCCTCGGGCGGCGGCGAGGTCTGGATCGACGGGAAACTCATACGTAAGGATGGTCTCTTTGTGGTGCCGGAACTGCTCGCGCTGAATCCCGAGTCCTTGAAAAGCTGAACGCCCGGGCCTCATCCACGCATGCCCGGTTCATGCGTCAAAAGTGGGGGCGCGCTGGCACCGACCCGCAGCCTCCCTGCGCAAGGCCGTCGGCAGACAAGCGCGGCGCGCTTGCCTTACTGTTCGCCGTCGTCGCCGATGGCCTGGACAGGGCAATCGCCCTGCGCCCGCGTTGCGAGCTCTGTCTCCTCGGGTGTTTCTGGCTGGTGCACCACGGTGGCCTGCCCATCGTCGTTCAGCGCAAATATGTCGGGCGCGGTGGACGTGCACAGCCCGCAGCCGATGCACGAGGCGTCCACGTACCATCGGCCCTTTGCATTGCCTGGAAGTCTCGTCGTTTTGTCTGCCATACGCATCTCCTTCGCCGAAAAACCGGCCTTCTGGGTATCTGTTCTCTCTATAAAAGATACTGCAGTGGAGTGTGACTGACGGTAACTATTGTTACAAATCTTTTTTATAAAAAAACGAAGGGCTGCCCGACTTCTTGGGCAGCCCTTCGTTCATCGCTCAGAGCTTAGGCGATCTTGACCTCGATGGTCTTCGGCGCAGCCTCAGGCTTCTTGGGCATGACCACCTGCAGCACGCCGTTCTTGAAGTGAGCCTCGATGCTCTTTGCATCGACATCTTCAGGCAGCGTGAAGCTCCGCATAAACCGGAACTCCCTGCGCTCTCTGCGGATCCACCCTTTCTTAGATTTCTCCTCGGACTTTTCGTTCTTCGATGTGGAGAGGGTGAGTTGTCCATTGCGTACTTCGAGCTTAATGTCCTTCTCGGTCAGGCCGGGAAGATCAGCCTCGAGCACGTATTTGTCGCCCTCTTCGTAGACGTCGATTGCGGGAGTGCGGAACTTCGGCATGAACCAGTCGTCGTCGAAGAATCTTTCCATAAGATCAAAGGGATTGTTTTCATACAGCACCAAGCTATTCATAGTCAACCTCCACTACGCGGTGAAGTTCGGCAGGTTTAGATCCTCACAGGACCGTGACACCTGTCCGGAGCCCTTTTCGGCGCTCACTTATATTTTAAGCAAAAAACGTGCCAAAATGTAAAAATTTTGGAAAAGATTAATTATTTATTGTAGTATTTAAACTTAAATATGAATGCCGGGGCGCCTCGAACGCCTTGCTTGTGAGAGCCCTCCGTGCTTTGGGCCTGTATGAAACGAGCCTCGTGCGCCGCCTTCTCGTTTTGTATGTTTGAACGACACATATGTATTAAAATGAACCATGCGCATGTGTATAATTGATACAATTGGGCCGATCCTCCATAGGATCATTGGCCCGATGGGCCTACAAGGCCGATAGGCCAGACTTGATGCGGCGGCGCAGGAGCATCGTTTTTTTGCTTGCGGAATCGAAGGGCAGGCGCTACACTATGAAGGTACATGGATAAGGAGGTCTTTCATGAAACGTGTCGTGATCGTTGCACTTGTATTTTTGCTCGGCGTCACGGTTGTCTTCGGACAGCAGAAGGTCGGCGCGTACACCACGCTCGAGGAGCCGCTGGCCAAGGAGTTGTTCGATGAGTTCCAGAAGGAAACCGGAATCATGGTGAACTGGCAGAGACTGTCGGGCGGAGAAGTGGAGAGCAGGCTCGAGGCGGAGAAAGGCAATCCTCAGGCTTCGATCTGGGTCGGCGGCGTCGGACTCAACCACATAAGCGCCAAGCTCAAGGGGCTCACTGCCCCCTACAAATCGAAAATGCTCGAGAATACCCCGCTGCAGTTCCGCGACCCTGAGAATTACTGGGTGGGCCTGTACATCGGCCCCTTGTGCTTCGTGACCAACAACAAGGTCGCGAAGGAGCAGGGCCTCGTGCCGCCGACATCCTGGGCCGATCTTCTGAAACCCGAATACAAGGGAAAAATCCGCATGGCCAACCCTACGACCTCGGGCACGGCATACAACACTCTCACGACCCTGCGCTATGTGTTCGGCGGCGATGAGAACAAAGTCTTCGATTATTTGAACAAGCTCGATGCCAACATCGATCAGTACACCAAATCCGGCTCGGCCCCCGGCAAGAGCGTCGCGATCGGGGAGATTCCCGTGGCTATCGGCTACGCGCACGACAACATCAAGCTCAAGGTGGAAGGTGCGGATGTCACCATCACCTTCCCCTCTGAGGGCACCGGCTATGAAATCGCCTCGATGTCTTTGGTGAAGGGCGGTCCGGATCCGGTCAACGCCAAAAAGCTCTACGACTGGGTGCTCTCGCCCAAGGCTCAGGAGATCATTGCGAAGTGGTACGTCATTCCGGTCTCGAAGATCGCCAAGAAAAACCCGAAGGCCTTCAGCATCAGCGAGATCAAGACCGTCAACCAGGATGTCGTGTGGGATGCGGCCAATAAAGAGCGTCTGCTCGCGCGCTGGGTGAAAGAGATAGGATCGAAGCGCTGATCCTTTTTGTGCAGAAAGACACAATGGCCGGACCCCGTGGATGATGTTCCGCGGCGGTCCGGTTCTTGCAAAGAGGGCTCAAGGTGTTCACCAAGAAAAAACTGATCGTGTTTGCCGTGGTCTGCGCCATCTTCGCCGCAGGGGAGTATTGGATTTTCTCGACGCTGCAAAAGAGCTTCGAAAAGAACTCGCTCATGGAGATGACTTCCCTGGTCAAGGCGATGGCTGCTTCGGCGCCCAAAGACGATGGGGCCCTGGCGGCCTGGGCAGAACAACTCGCCGGGACCTATGCGGGCAGCCGCTTTTTCGTGATACGGGGCGTTCCCGGGGAGGAGGGGAGCGAGGGCGTAGGCGGAGACCGCGCGCTCTTCGACCTCGTGGCGCGTCCGGCGAACGCGGCGATTGCAGCGCGGGCCGCCGAATCGGTCTCGTACCTCGAGGTTTTCAGGTGGCCTGAACACGTTTCGTTCTCGGGTGTGCCTTACACGCTCATGGTCGCGCCTGTCCCCGACGAAGAAAACAGTTCGGCGCGCGCCACCCTCCTCGTGGCCGTAGATTCGAGCGGCTACGTGGCCTACGGAAGGCTCATTCAGACCCTTGCCTTGGTGGCCTTCGCGCTGTTTGCCCTGGGCTTGGGCATTGCAACCTTCTCGCGCGACCCTGTAAGCGGGTACGCGATCCTCGTGCTGGCCGCGGTGGTCATCGCCTTCGTGGCATATCCGCTCCTCGAGGCGGTGCGACTCACCCTCGTCAAGGAAGGGCGCTTCAGTTTCGGCGTGTGGAAGACGATTCTTTCGAACAGACAGTACCTGCAGGCGCTCTGGGGCTCGGTTCAGCTCGGCATCGTGACCGCCACCATCTCCACCTTCATCGGCTTTGTGTACGCCTTTGCGGTGGCACGCACCGGCATGAAGGGCAAGAAGCTGGTGACGGCCCTCGCGACCATGCCGGTGATTTCGCCGCCCTTTTCTCTGACGCTGTCGATCATTCTGCTCTTCGGAAAGAACGGCATCGTCACGAAGCAGCTGCTCGGACTGCAGAACTTCAACATCTACGGTCTCGGGGGACTTGCGCTCGTGCAGACGATCAGCATGTTCCCGATTGCGTTTTTGACGATGCAGGGAGTCCTTCAGGCGATCGATTCGACGTTGGAGGACGCCTCCCTCGACCTCAATGCGTCGAGGTGGTACACCTTCTCGCACGTCACGCTGCCCCTCGCTGCGCCGGGGTTGCTGTCGAGCTGGCTCTTGGTCTTCACCAACTCGCTCGCGGACTTCGCAAACCCACTTTTGCTCTCAGGTTCGTACCGCGTGCTCTCGGTCGAATCCTACATCGAGGTGACCGGCATGAGCCGACTCGACAACGGCGCGGCGCTCTCCCTCCTTCTGCTCTTGCCGACGCTGACCGCCTTCCTCGTGCAGCGCCGCTGGGTGAGCAGAAAATCCTTCGTGGTGGTGACGGGCAAACCTTCGACGCGGCTCTCGGACCTCGCGTCTCCGGCAGCGAGGAGGGCGCTGACGGGCTTCGTCGCGGTGGTGAGCGGATTCATCGTCGCCCTTTACGCGACGATCGTCGCGGGCTGCTTCGTGAAGAACTGGGGCATCGACTACAGCTTCACGCTCATGAATATCGGGGAAGCGCTGACGCGGGGAAGGCAGGCGCTGCTCTCGACCATCACGCTGGCCGGAATCGCCACGCCGATAGCGGGCATCCTCTCGATGGTGGCGGCCGTGATCCTCGTGCGCAAGAAGTTCCCCGGCAAGCGCCTCCTCGAGTCGCTCATCATGACGCCGTTCGCGATTCCGGGCACGCTGATCGGCATCAGTTTCATCCTGGCGTTCAACAAGCCTCCGCTCCTCCTTGTCGGCACGGGCGCGATTCTGGTCATCAACTACGTCATCAGGGAGCTGCCCGTCGGCCTGGAAGGAGGCGTGGCGGCCCTGCGCCAGATCGATCCTTCGATCGAAGAGGCGGCTGCGGACCTCGGCGCAGACCAGGCGACGATCTTCCGGACTATTATCCTGCCGCTGATACGGCCCGCCTTCATTTCGAGCATGTCCTACACCTTCGTGCGCTCGATGACCGCGGTGTCGGCCATCATTTTTTTGATCAGCGCGCGCTGGTACCACATCACGATCCAGATCTACAATTTTTCCGAAAACCTGCGCTTCGGCCTGGCGAGCGTGCTCTCGACGACGCTGATCGTCATCGTGCTGGCGGTGTTCGGACTCATGCGGCTTTTGGTCCGGCAGAGCGAATTTTTGGAAAAGACGGTGACGACGCAGTGAGGGACGATTGATGAACTCACGGCGCGGCCTTCCCATAGACGCGCCAGGCCCCGCGTCGAGGGCAGCGAGCGCGCCCATTGTGCTCGCGCGCATCGTGTTCATGCCGCCCGATTAATTTGTTGTAATGAAAGGAAATGATATGGCAACAAAATCCGTGCCGGTGACGCTCTCCAAGGTGACCAAGATATTCAAGGACCCGAAGACCAGGGCGGAGGTCCACGCCGTGGAGGACGCGAATTTCGACGTGAAGCCGGGGGAGCTCGTGACCCTGCTCGGGCCTTCGGGCTGCGGCAAGACCACGATGCTGCGCATGATCGGCGGCTTCGAGCTGCCGACGAAAGGCAGAATTCTCATCGGAGAGACCGACGTGACCTTTCTGCCTCCGAACGGCAGGCAGACGGCCACCGTGTTTCAATCGTACGGGCTCTTTCCCCACATGGACGTGTTCGACAATGTCGCCTACGGCCTTAAGATACGCAAGCTTTCGCAGCGCGAGATAAAGAGTCGGGTCGATGCCGTCCTTGATCTGGTGGGGCTCTCCGAGCTCGCCCACAGGGCACCGGGCAGACTTTCGGGTGGGCAGCAGCAGCGAGTGGCGCTCGCGCGTTCGCTCGTGGTCGAGCCGCAGGTGCTCCTCCTCGACGAGCCGCTGTCGAACCTCGATGCCCTCTTGCGCGAGCAGATGCGGGTGGAGATCCGGCGCATTCAAAAATCCCTAGGCATCACGGCGATCTATGTGACGCACGACAGAATCGAGGCTATGAGCCTTTCTGACCGCGTCATCGTGATGCGCGACGGCAGAATTCAGCAGATAGGAACGCCGGGCGATGTCTACGAGCGCCCTGTCTCGGTGTTCGTGGCTGGGTTCGTGGGCAAGGTGGCGTTTTTCCCGGCGCAGCTCGAAGGCATCGACGGCGCAGGGAGGGCGCTGTGCACGGTCGGCGGTCGGCAGGTGCACGCAGGTTCGGCGGCAGAGGGGCTGCGGGTAGGCGCGCGCGTGGTGGTGATGGCGCGACCTGAGTCGCTGCGGTTGGTCGGGAGGGAAGAGGCGGTGGCGATGGGGCTGGTCACCGCGCGCGTGTACCTCGGTTCAAGCGTCGAAATCTACGTGAAGACCGATACGGGCGAGATCCTCGTGCAGGTCGACGACCCCTCGGGCAAGGCCATTCCGTCCGAAGGCGAGGCGGTCTGGATCGGCTTCGACGAGAAGCGCGTCAGGGTGCTGCCGGCGGAGTGAGCGCAGGTGACGGGGCGGCGCTGCCCTGGGGGCGTTAGTCCGCGCGGTGGGCGCGCAGGTTGCCTGTGGTGCCTGCATGGGCCATCGATCAGATGCCCACAACCCCTTTTAAAAATTGTATGATTATGCAATAGTTCTGTGCACGATGAAGACGTTTCGGCAGGTGTTGCAGGGCAAAGAGCCACTGCTCTTCGATGGTGCGATGGGGACCGAGCTCTATAAGCGCGGTATTTTCATCAACAAGTGCTTTGAGGAGGCCAACCTCGCTTCTCCGGAGTTGGTGCGCTCAATTCATCGGGATTACCGGAATGCGGGCGCGGAAGTCCTTACGACGAACAGCTGGGGGGCAGGGCGCTACAAGCTTGCGCGCTACAATCTGCAGGACAGGTTCGAGGACGTCAATCGCGCGGCGGTGCAGCTTGCGCGCTCGGAGGCGGGCGAGGCGTGCTATGTGGCGGGCTCGGTGGGACCGCTTGGGCCGCGCCTCGAACCGGTGGGGGCAATTCGGCCCGACGAGGCGCGCGTAGCCTTCCGCGAGCAGATCGAAGTGTTGGTCGATGCGGGCGTGGATCTCATCATCTTGGAGACCTTCGGCGATGTGATCGAGGCGGTGACGGCGCTCAAGGCGGCTCGGGACGTCTCGGGCGAGCTTTCGGTCATCGCGAGCCTCACGATCGACATGGAAGGCAATCCACTCTTCGGCATGCAGCTCGAAGAGGCGATGGACCGCATCGTGGAAGCGGGGGCGGACGTGGTGGGCCTCAACTGTTCGGTGGGCCCGCAGCCCATGCTCCGCGCGGCGCGGCGCATGCGGGCGCATAATCCATCGGTTCCGCTCTGCATCGAGCCGAACGCAGGGCTCCCCCGGCAAATCGACGGCCGCATGATCTACATGTCCACGCCCGAATACTTTGCGACCTATGCACGCTATTACCTCCAGGAAGGCATCCGCCTTGTGGGCGGCTGCTGTGGCACGACGCCTGAACACATCAGGGCCATGTCCGCTTCGGTCCGCCAGTATCGCGCCATGAGCTCACATTTTTCCGCGCGCTTTGTGCCGATTGAGACTGCGCCCACTCAGTCTCGTCCCGTCCAGGAGCGTGCAGAATCGGCACTTCGGCCCGTGCCTTTCGCCGAAAAGTCAGCCTTTGCCGCCAAACTTGCCGCGGGGAAAATGGTCTACACCCTCGAGCTCGTACCGCCCGCAGGCACGACCCTTGACTCCCTCATCGAAAAAGCTCGACGCGCCAAAGAGGTCGGCATCGATGCGATCAACATCCCCGACGGTCCGCGGGCGAGCTCGCGAGTGAGCACCCTCGTCACCGCCATCATGATCGAACAGAAGACCGGCCTCGAGACCATTCTTCACTACACCTGCCGCGACCGAAACCTCATCAGCATGCAGGCCGACCTTTTGGGCGCACAGACCATAGGACTCCGGAACATCCTCTGCATCACGGGCGATCCGCCCAAGCTCGGGGACTATCCTGATGCCACTGGCGTCTTCGACGTCGATTCGATCGGACTTACGCGCATGATCTATCGGTTGAACAGGGGCTTCGATATTTCGGGGAAACCCATCGGCAGCCCGACGAGCTTTTCGCACGGGGTGGGCGTGAACCCTGGCAGCATCAATTTCGAGCATGAGATGGACCGCCTCAAGAAAAAGATCGACGCAGGGGCAGAGTGGGCGATGACACAGCCCATCTTCGACCCGGCGCTCATGGAGCGCTTCCTCGAGTTTCTCGGCAGGGAAGGGATCGGAATCCCCATCATCATGGGCATCTGGCCGCTCACGAGCCTCAAGAATGCCCTCTTCATGAAGAACGAGATACCTGGCATCGAGATTCCCGATTCGATCATCGCGCGCATGGAGCGCTGTGCGACCATCGAGGCGGCGCGCGAAGAAGGCGTTGCGATTGCGCGCGAGATGTTCGATGCGTTCAAAACCGAGGTCCGGGGTGTCCAGCTCTCGGCGCCCTTCGGCCGAATCGAGCTTGCGCTCAAGGTGGTCGGAAAATAAAAGGTGTGCAGCCGCCATGAAAAAGAGTGATGTATTCTTTACCCTCGAAAGGCTTGTCTCGGAACGGATCCTCATTCTCGACGGAGCGATGGGGACCATGATCCAGAAGCGGCGCCTCTCGGAAGAGGAATTTCGAGGGAGCCTGTTCGCCTCGCACCCCGTTCCGCTCAGGGGCGACAACGATGTGCTCTGCCTCACGCAGCCTGAGGTCATCCTCGACATCCACCGGGCGTACCTCGAGGCGGGGGCCGACATCATCGAGACCAACACCTTCAATGCGACTGCGGTGAGCCAGGCCGACTATACGCTCGAGGCCTGGGCGGGTGAGATTGCGCGCGCAGGTGCGGCGCTCGCCCGGAAGGCCTGCGACGAGGTTATGGCGAGAGAGCCAGGGCGGCGCTGTTTTGTCGCTGGTTCCATCGGCCCCACCGCGAAATCGCTCAGCATAGGCCCAGACCCACAGGACCCTGCGAGGCGCGAGCTCAGCTTCGACGAGATGGCGGAGGCCTACGAAGTGTGCGCGCGCGGGCTCATCGAGGGAGGCGCGGACATTCTCTTGGTCGAGACGGTCTACGACACCCTCAATGCCAAGGCTGCGCTCTGGGCCTTGCACCGAGTGTTCTCGAAAATGGGTATGGAGCTGCCGGTCATGATATCAGCCACGGTCTCGGACGCCTCGGGAAGGCTTCTTTCGGGGCAGACGGCGCGGGCCTTCTGGCATTCGGTGCGCCATGCCGAGCCTTTTTCGGTGGGCCTCAACTGTTCGCTCGGCGCCGAGAGCCTTCTTCCTTTTGTAGAGGAAATTGGGCGTGAGGCGGACTGCGCGATCAGCGTGCACCCGAACGCGGGCCTGCCCAACGAATTCGGCGAGTACGATGACAGCCCTGTGCACATGGCCCGCGTGCTGCAGCGCTTTGCGCAACGGGCCGAAGGCCGCGAGGGGTACGGGGCGAACATCGTAGGCGGCTGCTGCGGCACCACGCCGGATCACATCAAGGAACTCGCCCGCGCGCTGGCCGGAATTCCTCCCCGCCGCTATCATCGTTCTCGCAGGGGCGCGCCGGCGGGCAGCCGTGGAAGCGTCCTTGCGGGGCTCGAGCCGCTCGACATCAACGAGGAGACCATCTTCGTCAACGTCGGCGAGCGCTGCAACGTCGCAGGTTCGCGCTCCTTTGCGCGTCTCATCCGCGAAGAGAGGTACACAGAAGCCCTCCAGGTCGCCAAGGCGCAGATCGAGGCCGGCGCACAGATTCTCGATGTTAACATGGACGATCCGCTCATCGACTCGACGCGGGCGATGGCGCGGTTTCTCGATTACGTCGCTTCCGAGCCACAGGTCGCCCGTGTCCCGGTCATGCTCGACTCTTCTCGCTGGGAGACCCTGCAGGAAGGGCTCAAGCACATTCAGGGGAAGGGAATCGTCAATTCGCTCAGCCTCAAGGATGGGGAAGCAGTCTTCCTCGAGCGGGCGGCGCAGGTGCACGCGCTGGGTGGAGCTGTCCTCGTCATGGCGATGGACGAAGAAGGACAGGCCGAAACCTTCGAGCGAAAGATTGTCGTCTGCGAGCGCAGCTATCGGCTCCTCGTCGAGCGGGCGGGCATTCCGCCTGAGGACATCATTCTCGACCCCAACATTTTTGCGATCGGGACGGGCGTGGAGGCGCACAGGACTCACGCGGTGGACTATCTGCGCGCGGTGGAATGGATAAAACACCACCTGCCCGGCGCGCGCGTCTCGGGCGGCGTGTCGAACCTTTCCTTCGCCTTCCGAGGCAACGACACGCTTCGCGCCGCGATCCACGCCGTGTTCCTCTACCATGCGCGCGCGGTGGGCATGGATATGGGCATCGTCAATCCTGCCCAGCTCGTGCCGTATGAAGAAATACCGCACGAGCTGCGCGAGCGCATCGAGGACCTCGTGCTGAATCGTAGACCAGATGCGACCGAGCGCCTGCTCGAGGTCTCATCCCAATTTCTGACCAAAGAGACCAGCGCAGCAACCTTGCAGGAGGCCGCGCGCACCCCCGAAGCGCGCGTCATTCACGCCCTGGTCAGCGGCGCATCCGATACCCTCGCGGATGACATCGAAGCGCTGCGCCTGGCATACCCCCACGCCCTCGATGTCATCGAAGGTCCGCTCATGAAGGGGATGAACCGCGTCGGCACGCTCTTCGGCGAAGGAAAGCTCTTCCTTCCTCAGGTCATCAAGAGTGCGCGCATCATGCGCCAGGCGGTGCAGCTTCTTGAGCCCCACATCGAGGCGGAAAAGCAGGGAGGGCGGGGGAGCAGGGGCAAAATTCTCCTTGCCACCGTCAAGGGAGATGTCCACGACATCGGCAAGAACATCGTCGCGCTCATCCTCTCCTGCAACGGCTACGACATCGTCGACCTCGGCGTTATGGTCACCGCGGAACAGATCGTCGAAGCTGCCATCGCAGAGAAGGTGCACGCTGTGGGCCTGTCGGGGCTCATATCGCCTTCGCTGACGGAGATGACGAATGTGGCCTCGCTCATGGAGGCCCACGGGCTGTCCGTTCCTCTCCTCATCGGCGGGGCGACCACCAATCCTGTCCACACCGCGATCAGAATTGCGCCCTGCTACTCTGGCCCTGTCGTGCACGTTGCGGATGCATCCCTCGCGCCGGGGGTTTTGGATGCGCTCCTCTCTGAGGGAAAGAGGGCCGAGTTTCTCGCCTCGCTTGCGCAACATCAAGAACAAATCCGAGTGCAGTATGCGCGCGGCAACCGCGCGGCGCAATACTTTTCTCTCGAAGAGGCGAGGAAGATCGCTGCAGGCACAGTGCACACACTGGGCACGCCAGTCCGGCCGCGGGCGCCCGGTCCAGCATACCTCGTCACCTCAGTATCCGAACTTGTACCGCTCGTCGACTGGGCGGCCTTCCTGCGCGACTGGGAAGTGAAAGGCCATTATGCTGAGCTTCAAAAGGATGCCCTGGCCCTCCTTGAAGAAGCGGCGCACCGAGGCTTTCTCGGCGTGCGCTGCGCCTACGGCATCTTTCCCGCCGCGCGCCAGGGCGACGACATCCTCATTTATCGCGACGAATCGCGCCGCAACGTGCGTGCCGTCCTCCACTGTCTCAGGTGCCAACAAACTACCGGGCAGGGCGAGCCACCCCTGAGCCTTGCTGATTTTCTCTACGATGCGGCGAGCGGCATCCCCGATTGGATCGGTGCCTTTGCGGTCAATGCTGGGCAGGACCTTGCGCGGGCCAAGCGTGCGCTCGGTGCAGAGGGCGACGACTACCGCAGCCTTTTGCTTGACACCCTTGCCAATCGCCTGGCCGAGGCTGCCTCTGAGCTGCTCTTTCGGAACGTGCGCGACAGCTTTTGGGGCTTCGGCAGCACGGGCGCTGGTGGGATTCGACCGGCCCCGGGCTACCCGACCTGTCCTGACCACCGCGACAAAGCCCTCATCTTTTCGCTGTTGGATGCCGAAGCGCGTCTCGGCCTCGTGCTCACCGAGTCTTTTATGATGGTGCCCGTCGCCGCAGTGTGTGGGTGGTACTTCGCGAGTCCCGCAGCCCGCTATTTCTCCGTGGGCAAGATTGCGAAGGATCAGCTCGAAGACTATGCGCATCGAAGAGGAGAGTCTCTCCACGCGACGGCGCGCTGGCTCTCTGCGCACCTCAGCGAGGAGGCTCGAGGCTGAGAACCATAGGGCTCAGGCGCTGAAGGCCTCCGGCTCCATGGACTATCGCACGGGCCGAATGGTGAACCGTCCCCTGATGCCCATCCTGTCTCCCACGACAATGAGGCTTCCGAGGATTTCAGGATATGTGCTCAGCGCACCGAGCACGGCCTCGATGTCCTCCGCGCGCTGCACCGCATTGCACGAAGCCGTGGCCCAGGCGTCGGCGAGGGCTGCATCGGCGCATAGGATTACACTCGCATCGGCGTAGCCGAAGCTGAGCGAAGGCCCCACCGTCCCGCTCGATGTGCACAGCCCACAGGGCGAAAGCGCAGGCGCCAGCTCGATGCCGAAACGCCCCGATAGTGGCGATGTGCCCGCAAAGACGGTAATGGTGAGCGGGCGCACGAAGGACAGCCACAGGTCTCCACCGTTTTCTACGAGCACCTCTTCGCAGCCGAATGCCGAGACGATGGCGCTTCCGACATATTCGGCGATCGCGCCGGCGACCGCCGCCATAGGCCCCACGCCCGCCGCGAGGCCTGCCCGGAGCATCGCGCGCACCACGGGCGGCGCCTCAGGATCGTCCGGCAGCGGCGAAAGACTTTTTAAAAAGAGCTCGTGCCCTGCGCCGTGGCGGGGCGTCGTATCGCCCTCGATCTGGAGTTGAGCGTAGTCGAGAGCGATCTTCTGAGGAGGCACATACCCTTCTATTTGGGCGCGCGCATCGAGCAAGGCCTCGTGCGCGCAAGCCTCCATCGCGGGCCGCCACGAGGCAGGCGATACGCCGATCCAGAGGTCGCTCTCTTTGTGTGCACAGACCCATGAGCGGAAGCGGTCGCCCATCGTCCGGCGATAGAAACGTTCTGTGATCGGGATGCCACGGTGCAGCCTTCCCGGCCACGAGCCCCGGCCTTCGGGTGCGCCAGCGCCCGCCTCACCCATGGCTCAGTTTCCGAATTTGAGCGTAAAGAGCCCGAGCGGACAGGCAGGCACGCAGAGCCCGCACGCCGTACACTTGCTTCTGTCCACGTGCAGAGTCCAGTCCGGCGCCCCGATGGTGAGGCAGCCCGAAAAGCAGGCCGCGGTGCACGCGCCGCAGTGGATGCACTCTTCCGCCTTGAACCCAAGGCTCTGCGCGATGGGCGTCATGGAGACCGAGCGCTCGCTCAGAAAGGCCTTGGCCTCTTCGATGCGTTCGGGCGTACTCTCGATCTCGACCAGCATGCTGCCCTCGTGCCCGGGCGAGATTTCCGCGCGAAGAATGTTCACCTTTATGTCGAAGTGCTTTATCAGACTATAGATAATCGGTTCGTCGACCACATCCTCGGTGTATTCGAGCACGTATTTCTCTTTCATTCGAGCCCTCCTGACCCTGAAGGCTGAAGACCGCGCACCACGGCGTGCGCCGGCAGCGCTTGTGCCGGAGGCGCGAGCGGAAAACTCCCCGAAGCCACCTGCACTTTGAGAAGCTCCGCGATTTCCCTCGCCTTCGCGAGGCTCGAGAGTGGAGCGGTCCGCACTCGCTTGCCGTGCAGCGTAAGCGCGCCAGACCGAAGCTCCGCGTAGCTTGCGCGCGTGATTCCCGGATGCCCATCCAGCGCATAGTCGCAGATCGTTGTCTCGATCTGGCGATTCGAGATGGAAACCCTCCGTGCGAGGTCCTCGTCCAGCACCGGGATAGGAATGCCCACGCCGACGAAGAGCGTCACCCCATAGCGTTCGAAATACGCCGCCTTGAGGAATGCAGGGTCCATCTTCTTCACATCTCCGGTGAGCATGAGCGTGCGCGCGTTGCCGAGCGGCAATCCCCACTCGTTCCGAGGCTTTTCGGTGTTGAACTGTGTCCCGTTCCAGGTCACGAAACCTTGCGCGCCTGCCAAAAACACCCTCGTGCCGACGCCGATGGTCCGCAGCTCCGGATCGTTGAGCAGCGGCGACAGCTCGCCC
Source organism: Spirochaetia bacterium (assembly GCA_029975555.1). Classification (GTDB taxonomy): domain Bacteria; phylum Spirochaetota; class Spirochaetia; order Treponematales; family Rectinemataceae; genus Rectinema. Next base: position 24,855 of record JARKOY010000177.1, read on the forward strand.
GATGTCGAATAGGTCACGTTGCCGAACTTCGGGAGCAACATTCCCATGTACGTGTACAAGATGCGACTGCTCGAATTGGTCGCCGCGGGATAGTTTTGATAAGCGTTCCTTGGGTTGACCATGGTGACTTCGTTGACTGTTTCCTTCGAAATCTCCGCGCGAACGGTCCTGCGAGGATAACAGTCGGTCCCTTTTCCTCGCGCTTCGAGCACAAGGCGATCACCTTTCACCAGCGCCTCGATTAGATGCGCCCCGCCATACCTCGGGTTGTTCGGCGACACCTCCGTCGCGCCGATGTAGGCGTCGACCGCGGCGAGGCCTCCGAACACGGGCACCTCGTTGAGCGTAATCGACTCCATCCGGATGCCCGGCTCGGGATGCCCGAAGTTGATGAAGCAGCCCGACGAGCACATCGCCCCAAAGGTGGCCGTCGTGACCACATCGACCTTCCGCGCGATTTCAGCGGGCGAAAGCTCTTCACCCATGCGCGCGACTTCCTCGGCCGTCAGAACCACCGCCTCGCCGCGCGCAATCCTGTCGTTGATCTCATCATAGGTCTTGTGCACCATCTTCAATCTCCCCACCTCGGTCAGGCCCAATAGCCCCTGCAGTGCTGTGCGCTTCGGCGCGGTGCGTGGCGGCCAGCGTGCGCCGCACAATGCCCGCGCCAAAGTTGCATAACTATACAGGATGTGCGGCGCAATGGACAAGTCGCGGTACAAAGTTTTAACACGGCGGCCTGCGTGCATATCATAGTTGGTAACTATCATGCTCGTGGTGCTATCATTTGCGGACCGGCCATTCCAGGGTGTCTACTGAGCGAAATCGCGCAAAAGGAATAGATTTGTTTAATAGTGTGACACCATATTAAACGATCGTTGAATAGGGGAAATAGATGAGACGAGGGATAGAAGGAGATTGGGAAGCCTGGATAGATTTCTTTTGGGAAGGAGTTGAATTGACGGCTGCCAATGCCCTGGATACTGCCAGACCACTGCTCAACCTATTGTAGGTCGCCATGCTTCCACGGTGCTGAGAGTCTATCAGGTATTCTGCAAGCGCCCGCTTGTCAGGGTGAATCAGGTTTGTGAACGTACTCGACTTTCCTTTATAATAAATAGCATCGAGGTTCCGTGTGACGACGCAGTCCGCCTTCACACGCGTAGCACGCTGCGCGACAAGCGCGTCTTCGAAGTGCGGCATGCGCTGTTCGGTGACCATGATGGGCGCATCGCTGCCCTGCCTACGTGCCTACGTATTCTGGCGCCACCTCAGCAGATACGCCTCGATGGCGTCGATGATCAGGTAGAGGAAAAGTCCGAACAGGGAGAGTGTGAGGATGGCCGCGTACATGTCGGGGTAGTCGATGCGCGACCAGGCGTCCATGATGTACCAGCCGAGCCCGTCGATGGAGGCGAAGGTCTCCGAAAGAAAGAGTACGGCGATGGCGGTGCCCAGGCTGACGCGGAGCGCCGACATGAGCGCCGGCATCGTGGACGGCACAATTGCGAGCCTAATGATAGAATATCGGGAAAAGCCGAGAATTTTTACGCTGTCGAGCAGGGCAGGGGCGATGCTCTTGGCGGCGTCGCGTCCTGTCACGAAGAGCTGGCCGAAGATGACAAGCCCCATCAGGGCCACCTTCGAGGCGTCGCCGAGACCCAAAAAGAGCATGAGGATGGGGAGGAATGCCACCTTCGGGATCGGGTGGAAGAAGTAGATGAGAGGGGCAAAGACGTTGTCGAAGAAGCGGACTCGCCCCGCCAAGAGCCCCAGCGTCCACGCGAGCGGCCCTGCTACCAGCAGGGCAAGAAAGACACGCCGCGCCGAGGCCAGCACGTGAATCTGGAAGATGCCCCTGTGCAGGTTCTCCGCAAAGCTGGCGAAGGCGAGCCCAGGCGAGGGCAGGAAGGGACGGTTCAACAGGGCCGCCGCAGCCCACCACACCAGACAGAGAACAATCGCGGCCGCGAGGGTCTGCGCGGTTTTTATCAGGAATTTCGAGGCCGAGGGGGACAGCGCCGAGGCCGAAGGCGCCGGGACAGCGCCGGAGGCCTCTTTGGGAGCCGTGGGTTTTGCAGGCCCTGGGCGTGGAGGCGTCGAGGTGCGGCGTCGGAACTTCCTCAGCAGCGTATGCCGCACTCCTCCCACATCAAGGCTCTGACTGGCCGGCTCTGTCGCAGATGAGCCTGCGCCTTGTGCGGCCCGCGCGTTCCGTGCCACCGCCTCATCGAAGGTGCGGCGGAGCTTTCCCACCGCGGAGAGGTACGACGCGCTCTGACGAGGATCGGATGGGCCTAAAGCCCCAGAGGATGAGCACTGGACCGCACTAGTTGGATCAGGCGGCGTGGCTGCCGTCTGCGCTGGCCGCGACTCTGGAACACCTGGACCCTTTGGGGCTTGTTCCTGGACTTGTTCCCACAGGTGGGGATTATGCACCACCGTACCGCTTTTTACCGGCATGCTGCCGTCGAAGATGAGGATGTCGTCGGCCAGATACACCGCCTCTTCGATCGAGTGCGTGACGAGGATGATGGTCGTGTGGTGGGCGCGCTGGATGGTGCGCAGCATGTCCTGAACCGACTCGCGGGTCAGCGCATCGAGGCTCGAGAATGGTTCATCCATGAGCACGAGGTCTGCGTCGAGTGCGAGGGCCCTCGCCACCGCAACCCTCTGCTGCATGCCCCCCGAAAGTCGCACAGGGTATGCTCTTCGCCACTGAGACAGACCGAGCTCTTCGAGAATGTCGCGGACCCGCCTGCGGCGCTCCTCGGCAGGCATGCCGAGGGCCTCGAGTCCAAGGCCTGCGTTGCGCTCCACTGTCAGCCAGGGCAAGAGGCCGAAGTCCTGAAAAATGAAGCCGATCCTCGACTGCTGCGTCAGTATTTTGCCACCCTGAGGAACGAGGAGACCTGCGATGAGCCGTAAGAGCGTGGTCTTGCCGCAGCCCGACGGCCCTACGACCGCGGTGATCCGCCCTTCTTCGAACTGGGCTGAAAATTGGTCGAATACGGGGATCGGAATGCCGCGGACGGTATAGGAAAAGCGTATGTCTTCGAGGCTTACCATCCGCTTACCATGCCGGCGTCGACGAGGTCGGCAGGCTTTGGCAGCGCCTTGACGAGGCCCTTCGAAAGAAGCCACGCTTCAGCGCTCTCGATACCCGCCTGAGATGGAAGGCGCGGTTTCACGTACGTCGGGAACACAAAGGCGCGCGCAGCCTCTTCGGGGAAGCTGAGCGAGTCGACGAGCACCTGTCTGTACTGGTCGGGCCTGGCGTTGATGCGCTGAGCCGCTTCCCAGTATGCCCGGTAGAGACGCTGGATCGCGGCGGCGTTCTTCGCGATGACCGAAGGCGGGAAGGCGAGGACTCCCGCCTCGAGCCCAGAGTCGTCCGAAGAAACGAGGATCTTCGCCCCGCGGAGCTTCGCTGCGGTGAGGAAGGGCTCCGGTAAGACCGCGGCGGCGATCTGATCCGAGAGCAGCATTTCGAGCCGCACCGGCATCTTGGGCACCGGAACCAGGGCGAGGGCGTTCTGGCCGAGTCCAGCCTGCTTTGCGCTCCAGTCGGCGAAGTAGTGGATGATGGTGTTGAGGGACACCGCGACGTTTTTCCCCTCAAGCTCCTTCATGGACTGAATGTTCGACGTGGGAGAGACGGCCACCCCGTAGCGGCCGTTTGTGAGGCTCGTGATCTTGAGCGGAAAGCCCCCCTGGTTTGCGAGGACCACGGCGAGCACATCGGTCACCGCGCCGTCGATTTTCCCAGCCTGCAGGGCGGAGTCGCGCTCCACCGCGCTCGAGAAGCGCACAAGGCTGACCTCGATGCCCTCGCGCTGGAACAAGCCCTCGTTCGCCGCAACGATGAACGGAAGAGAATCGGCATCCGCGAAGATTCCGATGCGCAAGGGAGCGGATGCCGCCGACGAAGACTGTGCCCATGGCTGCACGAGCGCCGCAAGCGCCCACAAAAGAACAAAGAAGGTTTTCATGGAATTATGGCTCCTCTCGACTCCATCTATAGACATTTTTGTCGACAATGCCCAGATGGTCAAGTATTCGATAGACGACGGTGTCCACCAGGGATTCGATGTCCTTAGGTTTGCCGTAAAAGCTCGGGGATGCAGGGAGGATCACGGCGCCCGCTTCCTTGAGCTGGGCCATGGCGCGGAGCGAGATGAGAGAGAGCGGCGTCTCGCGGGGCACGACGATGAGCGGCCAGCCCTCCTTGAGGGCAACGGCGCCCGCGCGGTGGATGAGGTTCGAACAGCTCCCGCTCGAAATGGCGCCCAGTGTGCCCATGGAACAGGGCACGACGACGGTGCCCGAGAGGCGGAAGGAGCCTGAGGCGACGGAAGCCGAAAAATCCTCGTTGTCGTGGAGCTTGATGAGGGCAGGTCCCCCCTCGGGGCCGCCCTGTTTCTGCAGCTTTCCAAGCCAGTAGCCCAGCGGCCTGCCCGTCTCTTCAAGAAGCACGCGAGCACCCCACTCGCTCGCCACCACGTGGAGAATGACGCCCCTCGCCGCGAGTGCGGACATGAGGCGTAACGCATAGACGGCCCCGGACGCGCCGGTTATGCAGACGAGGTAGCGTGTGGACATGGACTCATTCTAGCGTACGTAAATATCCAACGCAACACCGAATAGATAGATCACAGGAAGAATCTGATTCAGCGTGTAGGCCGCCAGCTTGATCCGGCGTTCGGATTTTTGGGCCGAAATGAGGTGCTCTGCCACAAGAAGAACAAAACAGAGGGCGAGGGCGATTCCCGTACAGAGCCCTGGTGCCTCCCAGAAACAGTAAATGCTTGCGAAGCCTACCAATGCGCCCGCGTGACTCAGCGCGGCGAAGATGCGGCCGCCCCTTTCGCCGAAGCGGGCCGGAATCGAATAGAGGTGCTCCTTGCGGTCAAATTCGATGTCCTGAAGCGCGTAGAGTATATCGAATCCGGCGACCCAGAGGGCCACGCCCGCAGTGAGGGGAAAGTAACGAAGCCGGAATGCCCCAGAGATGCCCAAGAATGCGCCCATGGTGGCTGCCGAGCAGGCGGTGCCGAGCCAGTAGTGGGACAGCCACGTGAAGCGCTTTGTGTACGAGTATCCGAAGAGGAGGACTCCGGCCACAGGCAAGAGCATGACGCAGAGCGGGTTGAGCATGGCCGCGCCGAGCACGAGGAGGACGAGCATCGCGGCGGTGAAGAGCCAGAGGTCGCGGGGCCTGAGCTGGCCGCTCGGGAGATGCCTGCCTGCGGTCCGCGGATTCTTCGCGTCGATGTCCCTGTCGATGATGCGGTTGAGGGCGTTGGCGGCATTGCGCGCGCCGAAGGCGGCGACGACGATCCAGAAAAGTTTCCAAAGGGGAGGTCGGCCACCAGTCTCCAGCAGTATCGCGCTGATCACGAAGGGGAGAGAAAAGAGCGTGTGAGAGATCATCACGGAGTCGCCGATCGCGCAGAGGCGCCACAAAAGGCCGCGCGGGCGCGCGCCGTTAGGCTCGCCAGTTGGCGAGCCGGGACCTGTGCCAGTAGGCCCACCATAGGAGGCACTTTTAGCCGCCTTCAGCGGCCGCCTCTCAGCGTTTCGTCTGTCCAATGCCATAGTCTTTCCATCGCGCATTGACGAGCTCGACGATGTCGGCGCGCATCGAGAGCGGGTCAGGCCACTCGCGCTCGTGGCCTTCTTCGGGCCACTTGCGCGTCGCGTCGACGCCGAGGCGGGTCCCGAAGCGCGGCGCAGGCGAGGCGTGGTCGAGCGCGTCGAGCGGGCCTTTTGAGAACACCAGGTCGCGCTCCGCGTCGATGTTGTTGAAGACTCGCCATGCGACCGTCGAGGTGTCCTGCACGGAGATGTCGTCGTCCACCACGACGATAAGCTTTGTGTACATGAGCTGTCCCATACCCCAGAGGAAGTTCATGACCTTGCGCGCCTGGCCTGGGTAGCGCTTGCGGATCGACACGAGGACACAGTTGTGGAAGACCCCTTCCATGGGCATGTTGATGTCGCTGATCTCCGGGCAGAGCTGTTTGAGGAGCGGCAAAAAGAGGCGCTCCGTGGCCTTTGCGAGGAAGCAGTCCTCCTTCGGTGGGATGCCGACGATGGTGGCCGGGTACACGGGGTTTTCGCGCCGCGTCATGCGCTCGAGGTGGAAGACGGGGTACTCGTCGGGCAGGGAATAGAAGCCGGTGTGGTCTCCGAAGGGGCCTTCGGTGCGGAGTTCATCGGGGTCGACGTAGCCTTCGAGGATGAACTCCGCGTCCGCGGGCGCGAGGATCCCCGTGTCGCCGATCTCGACGACCTCGGCGGGTCTGCCGCGCAAGAATCCTGCGAACATTGCCTCCCAGATGCCCTCGGGCAAGGGCGCGGTGGCGGCGTAGGTGACCGCGGGATCTCCGCCCAAGGCGACGACAACGGGCATGCGGCGCGCCTGCGCACGGTATTTTTGGAAGGCGTGTGCGCCGTCCTTGTGGATGTGCCAGTGCATGCCGGCGGTACGGTCGTCGTAGACCTGCATGCGGTACATCCCCCAGTTCTGGGCCCCTGTCTCGGGGTCGACCGTACAGACGACAGGCAGGGTGAGAAAGCGTCCGCCGTCCTGCGGCCAGCACTGTATCACGGGGAGGCTGTCGAAGCCCCTTGCGTCCGCAACCTCGCGGCAGCGCGCGCGCCGCACTTTTTTCGGCATGAGCGAGCGCGCCACGGGCAGTTTGGGCAGTGCCTCGGGGAGGGTCGAGAGCAGCGAAAAGTCCCTCAGCTGGCTCCATGCCCACGCGATGAGCGATTCGATCTCGTTCGCCTTGGCGTCGAGACTCTCGGCGCCGAGCGACCACGCCATACGTCGCTCGGACCCATATGCATTGATGAGAAGGGGCCACTCGGAACCGCGCACGTGCTCGAAGAGCAGGGCAGGCCCACCCGCCCGCATCACTCTGTCGGCGATTTCCGTGATCTCGAGGACGGGATCGACTTCGACGGATATCCTGACCAGCTCGCCTTTGGATTCAAGAAAGGAAATGAATTCCTGTAACCCGCTGTATGCCATGAGCCATAGTATACTGGCGGAGGGGAAGATGGCCAAGGCCTGTTATAATTATTCATTTTATTTTCAGTACTTTCATATGGAAACAGCCTTCGAAAATCGTTAGGATTGAGCCTGAATTTCTGAAAAGGAAGTGCCATGTCGGACATCATTATCAGTCTTGATAAGGTAAAGAAAGTCTACTTCCTCGACACCGTGGAAGTGGAGGCGTTGAAAGACATCTGTCTCGATATTCATGCAGGAGACTTTGTGAGCATCGCGGGCCCTTCGGGCTCGGGGAAGACGACGATTCTGAATCTCATCGGCTGTGTCGACAAACCCACCTCGGGAACGGTCATCGTTCACGGCAAGCGGACGAGCGACCTCGACGATGACAGCCTGACTGAGCTTCGTCACAAGTCCATAGGCTTTATTTTTCAGACCTTCAACCTCATTCCCGTGCTCAACATCCGCGAGAACGTGGAGCTCCCCCTCCTTTTGGACAGCCAGACGGGGAGCGAGCGCAAGGCCGACCGCAGAGACTGGGTGGACTACCTCATAGAGAGCGTCGGTCTCAAGGACCGCATGCTGCATAAGCCGGCGGAACTGTCGGGCGGCCAGCGCCAGCGCGTCGCCATCGCCCGGGCCCTCGTCATGAAGCCCGCCATCGTGCTCGCCGACGAGCCGACCGCCAACCTCGATTCGGCCACGGGCGAGAGTATCTTGCGCCTCATGCGCCACATGAACGAGACATTCGGCACCACCTTCATCTTCAGCACGCACGATCCGGACATCGTCGAGGAGGCCGACCACATCATCCGCCTCCGCGATGGCAGAATTGTCGAGGACCGCAGGAGAGGCGGGGCTTCGGTCGGCGCCACGGGGACGGAAGGCGGGCAGCTATGATCGCAGCTCGACTGGCGTGGGGCAACCTCGGCCTGCACCGGCGAAAGTCGCTCCTCATCGGCATGATCATGGGCATGGGAATTCTCATTCTGTTTCTGGGCAACTCCCTCATCGACACGGCGCTTTCAGGGCTTCAGCGGATGTTCGTGCAGGGCTACACCGGCGACCTCATGGTCACCGGCCCCACCGAATTTCCTACCACGGTGCTCGGCGAGACCGCGGGGAGCGAGGAAGTGCTCCCGCACATCGCTCAGATAAAAAAATACGAGGATTTTCTGGCGAGCCGAAGCGACGTCGCGTCGACTCTGCCCCTTCTGAGTGGACAGGTGTCGTTTGGCATCGGCGAGACCGAGCTCGGTTCCGGGTACTGCTTCGGCGTGAACGTGGAGGACTACCGCACATTCTTCCCCGACAACGTGACGCTGGTGACCGGCGACTGGCCGACGGCGGACGACGGGCCGTGGGTTCTGCTCTCCGAGCCCACGCTCGAGCTCCTCAACAGGAGCGCATCGAGCCCCGTGGGGCCTGGAACGAAGATCATCATGACGGCGCTCGCGAACTCCGCGGGCACGGTCATCCGCGAGGTCACCGTGAAGGGCGTGATCAAATTCAACCAGAGTAACCAGCAGCTCGCCGGCATCACCTTGGTCGATGCGGACACCATGCGCGACCTTCTGGGATTCGCGAGCCTCAGGGACGGCGCTCCGGTGCTGTCGGCACGAGAGGCGGCCTTTGTGGCCGGCTTCGACCCGAACAGCCTGTTCAACGAGCTCTTCGCCGGCAGCGGAACGACGGTGAATGGGGCGGCCCAGGAGTCCCTGAGCCCGGATACGGGCGGCTCAGGCAGTAGCTTAGCTCAGAGCCCGGACCAGGACTCTGCTTTTTCCTCCGCGCAGACGAGCACCCAGACGAGCGTGGTGGCCGACGTCGTGCCCGCCTGGCAGTTCCTGCTCGTGCGCGTCAAGCCCGGGGCCAGCACCTCGAGGCTTTTGTCCGATCTTTCGGCCTTCTCGGCGAAGCTCGGCGACGGAGACCGCGTGCAGGACTGGGTCGCGGGCGCGGGCAAGGTGGCGCGCACCGCCGTGACCATCAGGCTGGCCTTCGACCTCCTCGTGGCGGTCGTGGCTGTCGTCGTGGTCATGATCATGATGAACGTGCTCATCATCTCGGTGAACGAGCGGCTCTACGAGATCGGCACGCTTCGCGCCATCGGCGCAAAGCGTCGCGTCGTGCGGAGCATGATCCTGTACGAGACGGCCTTCCTTGCCCTCATCGCGGGTGCGGCGGGGCTGCTCGTGGGTCTTCTTTTGCTCCTGATCCTCGGAAAGGTCGGGATCAGGGCACCGAACCTCTTCTTCGAGGCGCTGTTCGGGGGACAGGTGCTCAAGCCAATGGTGTCCGGAGGGGCCGCGCTTCGGGCATTCCTTTGGATTTTGGCGATGGGCCTCGGCGCGTCATGGTATCCGACCGTGGTCGCTCTGCGGATCGAGCCGGTCATCGCCATGAGAGGAGACTGACAATGCGCCTCATACATTTGAAGCTCGCCGCGCGCAACGTGCGCAGACAACCCCACAGGACGATCGCCCTCGGCGGCGCTGTAGCCTTCAGCGCCCTCGTCATGGCCCTGATCTCGGGCTTCGTGAACGGCATGGACCTCGCGGTCCAGGACAACGTGACGCTCTACTCGGGCGGCCACGTGCTGGTCTCAGGCTATACCGCAAGCTGGAGCGGCAGGCTCCAGAACCGATTCGCGGACGATGCAGTCGCGAACATCGTCGAGGGCACGGGCGGCGGCATCCGGACGGTTTCTCCCCTCGCGCAGTCCAGAGCCACCGTCGTATTCGGCACTCGAGAGATTCAGCTCACGCTCCGCGGCGTCGACTGGTCCAAGGACCAGCTGTACCACGATTCGCTGATACTCACCAGAGGCGACTGGAAGGGGCTCGAGGGCGCCCGCACCATGCTCATGAGCGCGCAGACCGCGGACCGCTTCGGCCTTGCCGTCGGCGATCAGGTCGTCGTGCGGCTCACGACGGCTTCTGGCCAGCAGAATGTCACGGATTATAAGGTGGCCGCGATATACGACGACGGGGCCGCAGGCGGCATGAACACGGCATTCGTCGCCTTCGGAGACCTCGCCGCGGACCTGAACATGAAGTCGAACGAGCAACAAGCGATCGCGGTCTTTTTGAAGAACAGCACCGATGCCGAAAAAGCTGCGCAGTCCATCGTGGCGGCGCTTTCGGCCAAAGGGTTCACGGTGAGCCGTGGATCGAGCACGGGCGCGGGTGCCTCGAACGCAGGCAGCCCGAACGCGGGCAGCTCAGACGCTGCCGCTTCAGGTGCGGCCGCCACCCAGGATTCGTCTATAACGGCGCCCGCGTTCCAAGGGGCCGGTGCGTGGGGTGCCCAACAGGGAGCAAACCGCCGCCTTGCACCAGGGACAGCCGTCTACCGCATTTCCACGGTCCAGGAGCTCGCAGGCGAAATAGGCTCCGCCCTCGGCTCCATCCGCTGGATCGGCTACGCGGTCTTTCTCCTCATGCTCATCGTGAGCGCGACCGGCATCTCGAACTCGTACCGGATGGTGCTGCTCGAGCGGACCAAGGAGATCGGCATGCTGCGCTGCATCGGGTACAAAAAGAAGGACGTGTTCTCTTCGTTCATCGCGGAAGGGATCCTTCTCGCGGGCGGTGCGGCGCTGGTGGGTATTCTGCTTGCCCTACCGATAGGCTTTGGCATTGGCCTTATCCCGTTTAATCCACACGGAGATTTCGGGGCCGCGCTCGTGCGGGGGCATCTGCGCTTTGCCCCTACCGCCGGCCAACTTTTGTTGATTTTGGTGTTTGTGACGATTGTGGCGATTGCCGCAGTCTTTTTGCCCGCACGGAAGGCGGCTGAAGTAGTGCCTGTGGAGGCACTGAGAAAAACTGCGTAGAGAGGAGCATCCTATGGCGGATATCAGAGGTGTGAAGGTGAGGTTCTCGCATGCGAGGTTGACGAGCAAACTGAGCATCGTGCTCTTCGGGCTTGTGCTTGTGTTCAGCGCCAGGGCCCAGGGCGGCCCGCCTCCGGGCGGTGGAGGTGGCGGCGGGGGGCCTGGGGGGGGCATCGGCCTGCCTCTCAATTTTCTCCAGGCGGACAAAGATTATAAATTTCCTGATGATATAACGAAATATACGGCCACGGATTTTCTCATGCTCGTGCGGCGCACCGACATCCGCTCGAGCTTCTACAAGAGCGACATGAGCGCCACCATCTCGATGGTGACGGTGAGCCCTGACCGCGGCACTCAGACGTTCAAGCAGCAGATTTTCAGGCGCGACAAGGACGACGCCTTCCTCATGATCACGCTGGAACCCGAATCGCGCAAGGGCCAGGGCATGCTCCGCGTCGACAACAACATGTGGAGGTACGACCCGACGAGCCGCAAGTTTACGCACACGACGCTCAAGGACACCTACGAGAACTCCACGGTGACCAACAACGATTTCCGCCGATGGCAGCGCTCCATAGACTATTCCGTGGAAAAGCTCTCTACGGGCATGCTCGGCAACTACAAGGTCATCATTGGGGAACTCAAGGCGAACAACGACGAGGTTCCCTTCCCCTACATCAAGATGTACATCGAGTCGGAGCGGAAGATCGTGCTCAAAGTGGAGGAGTACAGCCTCTCGATGAAGCTCTTGCGCACCGCCTATTACACGCAGTACGTGCAGATCGGCGATTCCTTTGTGCCGACGGTGCAGATTTTTCAGGACGGCCTAATCCCGGAGAAGCGGTCGCAGGTCACCTACACGAACATTTCGACCAAGCCCCTTCCCGATTACTATTTCACCAAAGAGTATTTGGAACGGGTGAGCCAGTAGGAGAACTGTGATGAAAACGAGAAACATGCGCGGCCAGGGGCCGATTGTGGTGATCAGCGTTTTTCTGGCGTGTGCCCCAGGCCTCTGGGCGCAGACATCCAGCACGTCTACGAGTACGACGCCACCTGCGGTGATCGATGAGAACTCCCTCTTCGGCGGGCCCAAGGACATCGTCACCGTGATCGACGAGAGCACGGCCTCGGCGGGCACCATCCAGCTCGTCGAGGACACGAAGACCTACCCGGTCTTCCTCATGAGCGGGAGCGCCGGCGCGGGGCTGTATGGGAGCTATACGCCGGTGGGGGCGAGCTCTTCCGACACCCAGTCGCTCTACGGGGCAGTGAACCTGTCGAGCCTGGGGATCGATTATCTGCCCACGAAGAACCTCCACTTCTCCGTATCCGGCGATCTGCTCGCGGTCCCCAACGACATTGTCGCGGCTTCCGTAACCACATATGCGGACCTGAGGTACAGCGAGCTCGTGCGGCTCTACGCGGAGGGTTCCTTCAACTAAGATCCTTCCAACTATCTGTCGACCAAGGATTATTCCACGCCGACCTACAGCCTCGATGAGCTCTTCGTGGACACGCACATCAACGAAAAGGTCTTCTTTCGGCTTGGCAAGCAGCGCATCCGCTGGGGTGTGGGATACTGGTATCAACCTTCGGACGTCCTCAGCCTGTCGGCGATCGACCCCGACGACCCCACCGCCGCGCGCGACGGTCCCTTTGCGTTCAAGGCGGATATGCCCATGGGGCTCAACCACTTGATGGTCTACATGGTGCCGCCGGTTTCGGAGTCTGCAGCATCTTCGTCCATCGCGACCAAATACGACCTTGTCGTCAACGGCTGGGAGCTGAGCTTTGGAGGGTACGGCCGCGCCGACATGCTCGCCAGGCCCCGCGCCATCTTCTCTTTTACCGGCGCGATCGGCCCCTTCGATGTGTACGGCGAAAATGTTCTCCTCTACGGGTCCGACCGGATATACGTGAGGGAATCTTCCACGACTCCGGGCACCTACGAGACCTATCGCCAAGAAAATTCGATCTTCTTCCAGTCGACCCTGGGCATCAAATACTCGGTGAGCAAATCGAGCGGCCTTTCGTACTCCTTCCACGTGCAGGGGTACTACAACGGCACGGGCTATGCGGACTCGAGCATTCTGCAGAACGCGAAGGCCATAGCCGCGATAAAGGCCGCCTATCCCGACACCTATAAGGGCAGCGTGACCGCCACCGGCGCAGGCATGTGGTACCTCGCAGGGTCGGCTTCGGTGTCGGGACGCTTCGGAGAGGGACGGAACCTCACGCAGGTGACGGGGTCGGCCTATGCCATGACCAACTTCTCGGACCGCTCGCTGCGCTTCAACCCCAAACTCGAGGTGGCCATAGGGGATCGCGGAGGCCGCGCGACCATCACGCTTTCCTGCTTGACTGCGATGGGGAACACAGGTTCAGAATATGCTCCGAAGGGGAACAGGACGACCCCGGCGCTCTCCCTCAGCGCCCTCAACGATGCGATCGAGCTCGAGGTCTCCGCTCCCATCTCGTTGAACACCGATTTTTCGGTGAAGAAGGTGCAGACCGCGTTCAGCCTCTTCTGGAACGCGGTTCAGTTCGATTGAGCCGTGTCGGCGCTCCGGCGCGACAAAAAGCCGGAGCCGCCGAAGGAGGGGGCATGCATGGCAGAATTTTGATTGTGGAGGACACAAAGGAGCTGGCCGAGCTCTACATGCTCTATCTTCAAAATGAAGGGTTCGAGTGCAGGCTCGCGTTCGACGCGGAGACCGCCCTTCCCATGGCACACGATGAGGAGTGGGACCTCATCGTGCTCGACATCAATCTTCCGGGCATGGATGGTTTTCAGTTCCTCGAGCGGCTGCGAAAGACCAAGTCCACGCCCGTGATGATTTTGACGGCACGGGAGGCCGACGAAGATGTCATTTTGGGGCTTGGCGTGGGTGCCGACGACTTCGTCACAAAGCCATGCCCGCCTAAGGTCTTGGCGGCGCGCGTCCGCGCCCACATCAGGCGGACCATCACCCTCCAGACCCGCCAGAACGGCAGCATGGTCAGATTCGGTCCCTTCGAGCTCGACATCGAAGGCATGTATCTCACCAAAGACAGCGAGCCTGTGAGCCTGTCCGCCAGAGAATTCAACATATTGAAAGAACTCGTGACCAACCCGGGCAAGCCCTTTACGCCAGAAGACCTCTATGCCAAGGTCTGGGGTCAGCAATACGGAGACGTCAGCGCCGTGGGGGTGTACATCCAGAGACTGCGGAAGAAGATCGAGGACGATCCTGCCAATCCTTTCTACATACAGACCCAATACGGAATGGGGTATCGCTTCAATCCAGAGGCCTTTGCAGAGGCAAAGCCGTGAAACTGAAACTCCGCACGCAGTTTACGATTCTCATTGTCGCGGTGACGCTTTTCCCTATCATTTTCGGTCTGCTCGTCTTCACTGGTCAGAGGAACAAGCGCGATCCGCGCGAGCCGACGAGGATATTCCTGAACGAAGTGGCGGCGCGGTGGAAGCAAAACCCGAACCTCAGCATCGAGGACATCAGAATGGCGGGAGAGGAGTCGGGGCTTCCGATCATCAACGCGGCGCTCATCTCGCCCGACGGGACGGTCCAGGTATCGTCGTTCAAAGAATTGCCCGCAGGCACCACGCTGGAACTCAAGGACCTGGTCAGCCCACCCATGACTCCCCCTGGAGGCAGACCTCGGCCTGAGCTTCGGTTTTTGCCCATCGATACGGCTCTGGAAAAAAGCCCCCTCTTGCTCTTTGACATCCAGCCCTTCTGGTCGAAAGAGGATGTCCGGAACCGGAATTTCATGCTGATAGCGAGTTTCGCCCTGGGGGCCTTCGTCGTTGCAGGGTTGATGTCGCTCATGATACTCCGCTCGACGAATACGGCGATCAAAAACCTCATCGACGACACGGCGATTGTGGCGAGCGGGCGACTCGATCACGAAGTCAAAGGAAGCGGCGCCGAGGAGCTCAGGTCCCTGGCGGACAGCATAAACCGCATGCGCCTCACGCTGCGCGACATGATCTCCAGGCGCATGAACATGCTCATCGGCGTGAGTCACGACCTCAAGACCCCGATCGCGCTCATTCAGGGCTACACCGATGCGCTCAAGGACAACATGGCGAGCGACGAGGCGACGAGGATGCATTACTTGGAGATCATCAGGGAAAAGAGCGCCCAGCTCGAGGACCTCGTCTCTGACCTCATCGAGTTCATGAAGATCGATGACTTCAACGTGCCGCAGGAGACCGTGGACATGGTCCCCCTCATGATTTCGCTCGGGAAGCGCTTCGAGGAGGACGCGCGGCTCTTGGGGCTCGAGTTGACCTACGGCTTCGGCCGACTCGGCTCGGCGCCGTCGAAGGAGACGCCACCCAAAGTCCCGAACGTCAAGATGAACCGGCCACTCTTCGAGCGCGCCGTCGAGAACCTTGTCTCGAATGCGTTCCGGTACACGGGGCCTGGCGGGAAAGTGGAACTGCTGTTGAGCGTGGAAGGGGGGCAGCCTGTGCTCACCGTCGCGGACAATGGGCCCGGCGTGCCCAACGACGAGCTGTCCTACATCTTCGACGCATTCTACAGGGGGACCCACTCCCGGCAGGAGGCGGGGTATGGCCTTGGACTCACCATCGTCAAATCGGTGGTCGATCTCCACGGATGGACCATCGCGGCGCAAAACAGGCAGCCTTCCGACGGGCACGGCCTTGTGGTGACCATCCGGATGAAGGCCGCGGCGGCGTAGGCGGCCAAGGCGCGTGCCTGCCCTACAGGCTGACACATGCTCATGGCTCCGACGTGTGCGCGAGGCACGCGCCTTGTGCTGGCACGTGCGTCAAGCCGCGCCTCGGTGTGCCCGGCTTTACCCCAGCGCACAGCGCGCCGGCACATCGGCTTCATGCGCTCTGCATGCGCTTTGCGGTCGACCAGAGCCCGAGCGCAGGATTCGGCACGAAGAAAAAGACCTCGCCGTCGGCGGTCGTGTGGAAGCCGGCGAGCCTGCCGTGGGGCGCGTAGCGTTCGAGTGCGTGGTCGAGGTCGGCCCATTGGTAGCCCACCGAGGCGATCTCTTCCTTGCTGACGGAGTGTCCAGGGGCATAGGTGATGCGGAAGCGGCCTTCGCTGGAGCCGTGGATGAGGTGGGCGGCGGCGGAGAGGTTGCCCGCAAGGGCAGGCTCGCGGGCGACGAGGGCTTGTATTTCTGCGCTCGGGCGGTAGCCGTAGCGCCGGATCACCGCGTCGATGTTCGGGTCTTCGCCGAAACTGCGCAGCCCAGGTGCGAGGATGAGTAGCTCGCCGCCGTCGGCCATCGCCATCCTCGTGCGGTAAATCGACTTGTTGCCGAGCCACGTGCTGCGGTACTCTTCTGGGTCGAGCCACACCACCGCTTTCTGAATCGGCTCCTCCAAAAGCTGGATGTTGACCTGCGCGGACAGGGCTGCTGCCTCTTCGAAACAGCGCCTGTCGAGGCTTGAAAAATATCCCCGCAGCGCAAGAGAGCCGTCCTCGGCCGGGCCTATCACCGTGAGAATCCACGCGATGGGCGGGATCTTCCCCGCGGCCACGCCCAGCGCCTCGTCGAACAGCGCCCGCACCGGCGTATTCGCCCGCCCCATGATTCCCTCCATGCCGCACACCGCGCCGAGGTAGTGACTGCGGTCGATCGCCTCTTTCCCCCCTGTGCCGACGAAAATGTTCTTCGCGTGGTTGGCCATCCCCGCCACTTCGTGGGGCACGACCTGCCCTACGGAGAAGATGAAGTCGACATCCCCCGACGACAGAAGTCTATTTGCCTGGACTGGATAAGAGTACTGCACTTTTCCGCCGGAAATTTCGCGGACGCGGCTCTCCGGTATGCGGCCGAGCTCTGCGACATCTCGTCTCCAGTCGTGGGCCCTAAAAAGCGTCTGGGGAGAGCCCGGAAACATGCGTGCGATCTCCGCCTTCGTCATCTGTGAATGAGTCCCGAGGGCGGGCATGATCGCTGCAACCCTCGGGCCCAACTTTGCGACGAGCAGGTCGGTGATCTGGCCTGCTCGCGAGTGGAGGCGGGTGATGTCCGGCGGAATGATGAGGATGCGCTTCGCCTTGCGTGCGCCGGAACCTTCGATGGTCCTCTCCACCAAAGCCTCGAGCTCCTCGTCTTGTATGCTCCGGTTCAGGTTCTTCTCAGCTACGTACATCGTGGTGCTCCCCCTGTGGCGGCATTGTTGTGGCCCTTGCGCGGCTTCTCTTCGGTCGACATTATATACAAAGATATACATGGAGGAATAGGGAATGCAACTTTCGCGTTTTTCCATTGGAACTGGTGATCGTTTCGGCCTCGAAGGTGAGGCGCAGATTGCGGCGTTCAAAGAATTGCGCGCCCATGGCGGCGAGGCGGATATCGTCTGGAACAAGAGCAACCGCGAGCACGTGATCATTGGTTCATCCCCTGCAGATCAGGCTGCGGCGGCCGCCGCAGCGATACAGCGTACCGGCTGGGACGGCAGATGGTTCGTCGATGCCGACCATATCACCCTTAAGACCGTCGACTGGTTCATACCTCACTGCAATTTCTTTACGATCGATGTCGCCGAAGCGATAGGGAAGAAGGCTTCTGCGGAGGCGCGCGCGGCCTATCTCGAACGGGCGAAGTTCCTTCTCGAAGAGGGCGCAGCGCCCGTGCCTGTCACCCAGGTCGACATCGAAACCGTGGCCGACAAATTCCTTGCCTCTGTTCAAGAAGCGGGCACCACGTACCGCTATATCGCCGCAAAAAAGCCGAATGACTCTTTTGTCGTCGAACTTTCGATGGACGAAACCGATGCCCCGCAGACGCCCGCACAGGTGGCCGCAATCCTTGTAGCGGTGGCGGCCGAGAATATACCCCTTGCCACATTTGCGCCGCGCTTCCCAGGGAAATTCCTCAAGGGCATCGACTATGTGGGCGATGTGGCGGAATTTCTAAGTGCCTTCGAGGCGGAGACGAGGATCGTGCTGTGGGCTTCGGAAAAGCTCGGGCTGCCCAAAGGGCTCAAGCTTTCCGTGCACACGGGGAGCGACAAGTTCAAGCTTTATAAGGGAATTCACGAGATCCTCGTGCGGCTCGGCGCCGGCGTGCACCTGAAGACCGCGGGCACGACCTGGCTTGAGGAAATCGTGGGGCTCGCGGAGGCCGGCGGCGACGGGCTTACCCTTGCGAAGAGGGTCTATGCGGCTGCCTACGCCAGAATCGATGAGCTTGTGGCTCCTTACGCGAACGTCGTCGAAATCGACAGGGCGCGCCTGCCTCGTCCGGAGGATGTCGCAGCCTGGGATTCTGCCACCTTCGTGCACGCGCTGCGCCATGAGCCTGGTTCCTCGACGATGCAGTCTGACATGCGCCAGCTCATGCACGTGGGCTTCAAGGTGGCCGCAGAGATGGGCAAGGAATACACCGACGCCCTTCTGGAATACCGCGAGTCGGTGGCGCGCAATGTCCAGCGCAACTTGTATGCGCGCCATCTTCTGCCACTCATCCTCGGCTGAGTCATGCGTATTCCGCGCCCGGGCATTCGCGGCAAGATACTGATATGCCTCGTGGTGGTCCTCGCGTTTTTCCTCGTGCTCGCACTGATCATGCAGCATGAGTCCATCGCACTGTCCAGGGAGTATGGAGCGAGCCTTTCGAACTACCACCTGGTGCACCGATTCCGTCTGAATCTGGGCGCCTTTCATGCGCTCACCGACCGTTACCTCCGCGATCCGCTCTCTGTCAAAGCCGAGGACGTGTATGCGGGCATCGCATCGCTCAATGCTCAGTATCCGGCCTTGGTCCCGCTGGAGAATATTTCCATCCTCGCCGAGTTTGAAGTGCGTGCAACAGGCTACGGCCTCGACGCATATCTTCCTCTCGTGTCCCGGGCAGTGGGGCTCCGGGCCGCAGGTTCTCCAGACTACTATCAGGTCTTTGTCAAGGCGACGCGCATAGAGGGTTACCTCGATGTCTATCTCAACAGAATGCTCTCCGAGCTCATGAGAAGCGGCGAAGAGACCTATGCGACGCTTTCGCGCAGGGCAGAGATGCTCAATCGCACCATTCTCATTTCGATGATCCTCGCGAGCATCCTCGCGGTGGTCGTCGTCGTGCTCGTGGCCGAGGCCATCACCGCCCCTTTAAGGAGGCTTGCCAGGGAGGCGGAGAAGCTCGCGAAGGGCGACCTCGACGCGGGGATCGTCGAGGTCCACACGAAGGACGAGGTAGAGAAACTCACGCGTTCTTTTGCGACGATGGCCACGAGCATCAAGGAGATGGTGGAAGGGCTCAAAGAGAAGGCCGAGCTCGAAAAGCTGCTCCACGAAGAGGAGCTCGCCCTCGTCAGCATGGGAAAGGCGCTGCGCGAAGCCCAGTTTATGAACCTGCAGGAACAGATGAAGCCGCACTTCCTCTTCAACGCCTTGAATACCATCGCGCGCAGCGCCCTCTTGGAACAGGCCTCCAGGACCGAAGCGCTCGCCATGGGGCTGGCAACGCTCCTCCGCGCGACGATACGTGATTCCGGCCCTCTGTCCACGTTGGAGGATGAGCTTAGGCTTGCGCACGTCTATCTCGAATTTCAGCACGCACGTTTTGGATCGCGACTGCAGTGGAAGATCGACGTCCCTTCGGAGGTGCACTCCACCAGAGTCCCAAGGCTTATGGTGCAGCCGCTTGTGGAAAATGCCGTTCGGCACGGGCTTGAGCCGAAGGTCGAAGGCGGCGCGCTCTCTATCAAGGCTCGCATGCGCAAGGAAAATCTTATCCTGTGGGTGCTCGACGACGGCATTGGCATGTCGCAGGAGCGGCTCGGTAGAATCCGCGCGAGCATCGTCGCGGCCCTCAGCCTGAGAAGTTACGAAAAAGAAAAATCCTCTGCGGATGCAGGGGAAGGCCTTCCGGTTCCGAAACCGGAAATGGACGGCGAAAATAGGCTTGTGGAGGGGACAGGCATTGGACTTGTCAACCTCGCGACGCGCTTCGGCCTTCTCTACGGCGACAAGTGTCGCTTCGACATTGTGTCCCGCTCGGGCAGGGGCACGCTTGTGAGGGTAGTCATACCTGTGGGAGGGGCGACGGAATGATCCATGTCCTCGTTGCCGACGACGAGGTGCTCGAGCGCAAGGCCATGCTGCATATTCTGGCGGGAGTGGATACAGATGAATCCATAGCAGTAAGAGAAGCAGTCAATGGACTTGAGGCGCTCAAGCTCGCCCAGGAAAGCAAGCCCGACATAGTTTTTCTTGACATCCGTATGCCGGGCATGGACGGGCTCGGCGTCGCTGAGCAATTGTCATTGCTCTCCGATCCGCCGATCGTCATCATGGTGACTGCGTACGATCATTTCACCTACGCCCGCACGGCACTGCGCTTCGGTGTCTTCGATTACCTCCTTAAACCCGCATCGACCGAGGATGTCCGCAGCGTGTTCCGCAGGGCGCTCCACGCAATCGCCGAAAGAAGGAGAGATGCTGCCCGGCGCATGGCGGACCAGCGCATGGCCGCGGATATACAAAGGGCCCTCCACGCCGACATCTGTAAGGCGCTGGGCGATGGCACCGTCAACGACGAGGATGTCCGGCGGCTTGTCGCCTTTCGGACCCCCTCCCAGACGGACGCCTCAAGGTGGACTTGCATCGCGGTGGTCGCGGGGGTGGCAAAAGGCTCAGGAAAGGCCGCCTCCTCGATCGCCTCGAGAGAATTCTCAAGATTTTTCCGTGCGCTGGCAGAGCGGTATCTGTTGATAGACCTAGGGCTCGCCCGTGCCAATGCGCTGCTCTTCGTCCCGCCTCCCGAGCCGAACGCTGCCCCCGCTGCGACTGCGCATGTGCTCATCGTCGTCTCTGAGCCCGACATCGGGAGCGCTGCCGACGGACATGCCGTGGCGCTTGCTACGGCGCAGTCCCTGCGGGAGCAGATTGGCGCGGGCGTGGAACGTTTTTCCCAGAGATGTAAGGATGCAGGAGGAATCGCCGTCTGGTTCGGCATCGGCGTGGAGGCGGACGGCAAGGCCAAGGCGGCACTTCGGACGGCCAAAATCGCATTCAATCTTTCGAACGCCGAGCGCCCCATACTGCTGCTGAGCTCACCGCATAAGCTCTGGCAGGCTTTGCCGTCTACCACGTCCATCTCGGCGCGGGCGGTCGTGTGGCTTCAGGACCATTTCATGGAGAGCATCGGTATCGAAGACCTTGCGCGCGAGCTTATGATGAGCCCCTCCCACCTTTCGCGCACGCTGAAGAGAGAGCTCGGCATAGGTTTTGGAGAGGCGCTCGCCCGGATTCGTGTCGCCTGCGCGAAAGACCTCCTCACCAACGGCGCGTCGGCAAAAGAGGCTTCGTTGCTGGTAGGGTTTCGGGATCAGAGCTACTTCACCAAGGTCTTTGTGAAGATGGAAGGCCTGCCTCCTTCTCAATACGTCAGGCAGCTTCAATCGATATAGCCTGAAGCGCTCGGCGAGCATCAGATTACCAACGATTCGCATGGGACTACCACACCACCACTGCGCGCCTGCTCCCTATAATGCCGTGGATTGCAGGCAATCTGCAGTCGCTCCAATATGTTGTAGAGCGTTTTAAGGAGGTTGTACGTATGAAAACCACGCAGAAGGCGGTTCTTATTCTGCTGCTCATCCTCGTCCCGGCAATGCTGTTCGCCCAGACAAAGCCGATCGTGCTGCGGCTCGCCGAGACCCACCCGAAGGGATATCCCACGGAGCTGGGCGACGAGGAGTTCGCGCGCCTCGTCAAGGAGCGTTCGAACGGCCGCATCATCATCGAGGTGTATCCCGGCTCTCAGCTCGGCGAGGAAAAGGCGGTGATCGAGCAGGTCCAATTCGGAGGCATCGATCTCACCCGCGTTTCGATCAGCCCGCTCGCGAGCTTCGTGCCGAAACTCAACGCGTTTCAGATGCCCTACCTCTACAGGGATTCCGATCACATGTGGAAGGTGTTGAAGGGAGACATCGGCAAGGAGCTTCTGGCGAGCCTCGAGCCCTTCGGGTTCATCGGACTCGGCTGGTTCGACGGAGGAGCGCGGAGCTTCTACAACAGTAAGAAGGCAGTCCGCACGCCGGCTGACCTCAAGGGCCTGAAGATAAGGGTTCAGGAGAGCGAGCTCATGATGGGCCTCGTGCAGTCCTTCGGCGCGGTTCCGACCCCGATGCCCTACGGCGAAGTGTATTCAGGGCTTCAGACCGGCGTCGTCGACGGCGCGGAGAACAACCCTCCCTCGTATTATTCGGCCAGCCACTATGAAGTCGCAAAATACTACACCCTCGACGAGCACACCATGGTTCCCGAAATCGTCATCGGTTCCAAGATTTCGCTCAGCAGGCTTTCGAAGGCGGATCAGGAGCTGATCAGACAGGCCGCCTTCGATGCCATCGATTTCCAGCGCGCCCAGTGGGCCGCCTATGTGAAGCTCTCGATG
The DNA here is from genome assembly GCA_029975555.1 of Spirochaetia bacterium. GTDB lineage: Bacteria > Spirochaetota > Spirochaetia > Treponematales > Rectinemataceae > Rectinema. The sequence goes on from JARKOY010000177.1 coordinate 47,111, forward strand.
GACAAAGTCCAGGCGGCTGGCTGCACCATCATCCCCGTGCCCGACAAGACCGAATGGATGAAGGCCGTGGAGCCGATGTACAAAAAACAGTCCAAGGAAATTCAGGACCTCGTCGCCCGCATCCGCGCGGTGAAGTGAGTTTCCCAAGCATCATCCAGAGAGGCCGCGCGATGTCCTTGCGCGGCCTCTCGCGTTCGGCACGTGCGCCCGGTAAAGACTCCATTCTGTCTTGGCCTTCGAGGTGTGGTATGAAGAAGTTTTTTGTTTCTGCGGTGACGCTGGTCCACATTCTGCTCATAGACCTTTCGATGATCATGATCGTGGCCATGCTGCTCTTGGTGTTCGCGAACGTGGTGCTCCGCTACGTCTTCAACAGCGGCATATTCTGGTCGGAAGAGATAGCCTTAGTTTTGGAAGTCTGGTTCATCTTCCTCTCGCTGGGGCTTGGCGTGAAGCACCGGCTGCATTTTTCGATAAACCTTATGCCGCGCGACAAGATGCCAGCAGTGCTCAATAGGGCTCTCGACTTATTGTCCGACGTCATTTTTATCGGCATTGGCGTCGTCATGATAGTGTATGGTAGCAAGCTTGTGCAGTTTACCATGCGCTCCATCATGCCGGCGACGAAGTGGCCGGCTGGCATTCTGTACCTCGTCCTCCCGCTCGCGGGATTTGTCGTCATCGTCGAGGCCATCTTCCACATTTTCGGGTTCACCATGTTCGACGAAAAACTCGACGCGTACTTTTCCGGCACGGGCGGAACGCTGAAGGACATTTTCAGGAGCGAACCATGATGGACACGACGATTGCCACTACGATACTGTTGGGCGGATTCCTTCTGCTCTTGATCTTGAGGATCCCCATTACCTTCTCCCTTGCGACCGCATCCATCGCCACGGCCCTCTATTTGAAGATACCGCTCATGGCGATCGTCCAACAGATGGTGCAGGGGGTCAAATCGTTCTCCCTGCTTGCGATCCCGTTTTTCATCATTGCCGGCGAGATGATGGGGCGCGGCGGCATCGCGGAGAAGATCATAAACCTCGCGAATGTGCTCGTCGGCAGAATCCGCGGCGGGCTCGGCATGGTGAACGTCGTCGACAGCATGTTCTTCGGCGGCATCTCTGGGTCTGCCGTCGCCGACGTAGCATCGACGGGCACCATCATCATCCCCCTCATGAACAAGAAGGGGTACGACAACGACTTTTCGGTGGCCATCACGGTCACGAGCGCCACGCAGGGGATCATCATACCTCCGAGCCACAACATGATCATCTATTCGGTGGCGGCGGGCGGTGTCTCCGTCGGGCGGCTTTTCCTCGGAGGATACCTGCCCGGCATTCTGCTCGGGATATCCCTCGGCGTCATCGTCTATATCATTTCAGTGAAAAGAAATTATCCAAAGGAACGAAAATATACGCTCAAAGAGGCGGTGAAGATACTCATCGATTCCTTCTTGGGGCTGCTCACCGCCATCATCATTATGGGCGGCGTCATTTCCGGTATATTTACTGCTACGGAGTCGGCTGCCGTTGCGGCGGTCTATGCATTCATCATAACCTTCTTCGTCTACCGACAGATACCGCTCAAAGAGTTCAGGGGGATTCTCTACAGCACGCTCAAGACTCTCACGATGGTGATGACGCTCATCGCCTCGGCGAGTGCGTTCTCGTGGCTGATGGCCTACCTGCGCATTCCGGCCAAGGCGACTGAAATGCTCCTTTCGATCACGGACAACAAGATACTCCTCCTTATGCTCATCAACGTGCTTTTGCTGTTGTTGGGCATGATCATGGACATGGCGCCCCTCATTCTCATCGTGACACCGATTCTGTATCCTGTGGTCGTGGAAAAGCTCGGCATGTCGCCGATCCATTTCGGCATCATGCTGATGATCAATCTCGCCATAGGATTGTGCACGCCGCCTGTCGGGTCGGCGCTGTTTGTGGGGTGCGCCATTGGGAAGATCTCGATCGAAAAGGCGACAAAGGCCATGATACCGTTCTATATCGCCATGATTGTCGTTTTGTTCCTTGTGACGTATATTCCACAGATAACGATGTTTCTTCCCAACCTCATCATGCCCGGAGGCTGAGAGGACGGGCGCGGAGCGGACGGAGGTGCAGAGGGGCGCCCAGCATGGGACCCCCGAAACTGGCGCTTACGCTGGCTTGAGTCCGCGCAGGTGCGGGGCAAGTGCCGCCTGCGCGTTTTTGTGGATGAAGGAGTGTTCGGATGTCGTTTGTAGAGTCTCTCTTCAGTTTGCATGGAAGTATCGCGGTGGTGACAGGCGGGGGTGGGGCCTTGCCCTCTTCGATCGCCGTCGCCTTTGTAAAGGCGGGGGCAAGGGTGGCGCTCTGGGGCCGCGGGACGCATCACCCTATGACCGAAGCAGCCGAGCAGGTTAAAAGTCAGGCGGGACTGGCCCCAGACAGTCAGGACGTGGTGGGTGTTACGGTGGACACGGCGTCGAGCGCGGCCTGCGAGGCGGCCTTTGACGCGACGCTGAACTCGCTCGGCATGCCGGACATCCTCCTCAACGGCGTTGGCGGGAACATGGGACGGAGCAGTTTTATCGACTTCGATGAACACGTGTTCGAGGATGTCCTGCGGCTCAACCTCATGGCGGGGCTCATGGTGCCCTCCAGGGTTTTTGCGCGGCGCTGGATCGATGCGGGCGTAAAGGGCGCCATGATCAACATGACCTCCATGGCGAGCTACAAAGGTCTTTCGGCAGTCTGGGCGTACGACGCGGCCAAGGCGGGCGTGCTCAACCTCACGCAGGCCCTCGCCAAGGAGCTCGCTCCTCACGGCATACGGGTGAACGCGGTGGCGCCGGGCTTTTTTGTGGGGAACCAGAACCGTGCGCTGCTCTTCGACGAAAAGACGGGCAAGCTCACGGCCAGAGGGCAAGCGATCATCGCGCGCACGCCCTTCGGGCGCTTCGGCGAATATGAAGAGCTCTGGGGAGCGGTGCTGTACCTGGCAAGTTCGAAGGCCTCAGGGTTCGTGACCGGCGTCAGCATCCCCGTGGACGGTGGATACCTCAGCGACAACATCTGATTCGGTGTGAGGGAGGGCAGCATGACTCGATTTTTGGACGAGAATTTCTTGTTGAAGAATGAGACCGCGAAGAGGCTCTTCTTTGGGGTTGCAAAAGACTTGCCGATCTTCGATTACCATTGCCACTTGTCGCCAAAGGCGATCGCCGAAGACGAGCCTTTCGACGACATCGCGCGGATGTGGCTCGAGGGGGATCATTACAAATGGCGCATCATGAGGGCGAACGGGGAGCCTGAGTCGCTCTGTGGCGGCGCAGGTCCATGGGATGAAAAATTCGTTGCGTACGCTCGCGCGCTTCTGAACGCCGCGGGGAACCCTCTTCTTCATTGGTCTCACCTGGAGCTGCAAAGGATATTCGGCATTTCGGAGCTACTGACACCGCAGAACGCCTTGGAAATCAGGCAAAAGGCAAACCGCATGCTCGCGACCGAAAGGATCAGCCCGCGTTCTCTCCTCACAAAGTTCAATGTGAAGGTGCTGTGCACGACGGACGATCCTGTCGACGATCTACGCTGGCACAGTGCGATCGCCGAAGAACAGCAAAGGGGCTGTGCGTTTCAGACGAAGGTGCTCCCCGCCTTTCGTCCGGACAAGGCAATGAATGCGGGAGATGTTGCCACCTGGAACAAGTATATCGATGAGCTCGGCAGGGCTGCCGGCGTCGAGGTTGATTCCTATCCTTCGCTGCTCGAAGCGCTCGCACAGCGCCACGACTACTTCCATTCGATGGGCTGCCGGCTTTCGGATCACGCGCTGCTCGTGCCGCCCTATGCGCCGGCTCAGGACGCGGAACTCGACGCTATTGTGAAGAAGGCCCGAGAGGGGAGGGCGCTTTCTCCTGTGGAACAGGAAAAGCTGGCTACGGCCTTGCTTCTGCACTGTGCGCGCCTCAACGCGCAGAAAGGCTGGACGATGCAGCTGCACATCGCGGCACTGAGGAACGTCAACCCGAGGCTGTTCCGGGCCTTTGGCCCAGACGTGGGGGGCGACAGCACGTCCGACGCTTCCATCGTGGCGCCGCTCGCCAGTTTCTTAGGGGCCCTGGAGGGCGAGGGCTCGCTCCCGAAGACTATCCTCTATTCGCTCGATCCTTCGAAGCACAATCCTTTGGCAACGCTCGCGGCGAGCTTCGCCGGAACCTCGCCTGAGGCGACCGCTTCGCAGGTGGCGGGCAAGGTGCAGCTCGGCGCCGCATGGTGGTTCAATGATCAGAAAGACGGCATGGAGCGCCACCTCAGGGAGTACGCCGGCGTCGGGCTCATCGGCGCGTGGGTTGGGATGCTGACTGATTCCCGTTCCTTTATGTCCTTCCCGCGACACGAGTATTTCAGGCGCATTCTCTGCAACACGGTGGGAGAGTGGGTCGAGGCCGGGGAGTTGCCGGATGATCCGGCGTACACAGATCGGCTCGTGCGCGGTATCTGTTGGGAAAATGCGGTTAGGTATTTTGCTATCCTTCATTAGTGCTCTCAACCTTGGGTATAGGCTTGGGATTAAGAAGGGCATAGGTGGATATTCCATAAGAGAGCGCCTCAATCGAGAGCCAGGGCGGGGAGGTAGGCAGGCTTGTGCCCTCCTGGGGTGTGCCAAAGCTTTTTCCAGGTTTTGAGCATAGGAGGGGTCAAGGGGGAGCGGGAGAGGAAGGCGCGGGCAGAGAAGAAGCGGT
>JARKOY010000001.1 GCA_029975555.1 Spirochaetia bacterium
GTCCGCACCGAGATTGGAAAGCTCGAGGACCTGGTCCTGTCGATGGTTCAAGCCGTGTCGGACTCGACATAGCAGTTCAAGAGGCGACAGCTAGCTTCCAGAGCCGCCAGCGATGCTGAAACGATCTTCCTACCAGCGGCAGAAGAGGACGTTCGGCGGCGAGTCTTGGGGGGAGGCCTAAGGCTTGCACGTGCGACTCTAAGGCGGGACCCAGACGAGTGTGCTACTCACGACGACGCATCCGGAAGTGCCACCCCTTCACGTGCTCCACGTGGGACGGCCACAGAACCCCCACTGCTGTGGAGCCGCCTGCCCACTATCTGGGAGTCGCGTTGTGATTCATGCACTCCATGCTAGATGTAATGCGTCGCACCCACCTATCCCTGAAACCGAGCGATGGCCACACAAGCGTTTCCTTCCCTCGTGCACCTGCTTGATGCTCGAGCAGCCGAGGACCCGGATCGGGTCCTCTACACGTTCGTTTCCGACACGGGCTACGACCCTTCTTGGTCCCGCCGTCATCTCCATGAACGTGCCCGGTCAATCGCCAGTACGTTGCGCCTGACTGTTCGGCGCGGCGACAGGGCCCTCTTGCTGTATCCACCTGGCACGGAGTTCATCGCGGCTTTCATGGGCTGCCTGGGTGCGGGAGTGATCGCCGTGCCGGCCTACCCCCCCTGATCCGAGTCCACTGAGCCCCTCCATCAACAGACTCGAGATCATCGTACGAGACTCTTCCGCGTCGATCTGCCTTACCACGGCACGCATAGCGCAGGCCCTCCCCAAGATGGGCTCAATGGCCGTGATCGCCACCGACGAACTGGCCGCCCAGGAGGATGCCGATGAGTTGCAGCTGGCGGACATCGACCGGGACACTGTTGCTTTCCTGCAGTACACTTCCGGATCCACCGGCTCGCCCAAAGGGGTCGTGGTCACCCACGGGAACCTCCTTGCCAATGAGGAACAGATCCAGCACGCCTTCGGCGCCACCCCCCAAGACGTAGGCGTTGGTTGGCTGCCCCTATATCATGACATGGGCCTGATTGGACTCGTCCTCCAGCCCCTTTACGCCGGCATGAGTTGTTACCTCATGTCTCCGCTGACCTTTCTCAAGCGACCGTCGCGTTGGTTGGAAGTCATCGCTGACACGCATGCGACGATCAGTGGAGCACCCAATTTCGCCTACGACCTCGTGCTGCGCAAGACGCCCGAAGAACTACGCGATGGACTGGATCTGAGCACTTGGCGAATCGCCTTCAACGGAGCCGAACCGGTGCGCGCCGACACAATGTCTCTCTTCTCGAACTTCTTCGCCCCGTCCGGCTTTGACCCCCGCGCCTTCTTCCCATGCTACGGGCTCGCAGAGTCAACTCTTCTGGTATCTGCGGGGCGCAGGCTTGCAGGGCCCGTGATGAAGGCTTTCGATCGGGACGCGCTCCTTCAGCGAAGGGTGAAGTCATCAACAGGCGGTCACATTCTGGTCTCCTCCGGCGCTGCAATTCCTGATCACTCGGTCCGAATCGTCCACCCTGACAGGCTTCGCATCTGCCTGCCGGACGAGGTCGGTGAGATCTGGGTATCCGGGCCCAGTGTGGCTGCAGGGTATTGGGGTCAGCCGGATTTATCTTCCAAGACGTTCGACGCACGCTTGGATGAGAACGGCGAATCACGCACGTACCTGCGTACCGGTGACCTCGGGTTCCTCGACGGGTCAGACCTCTACGTGGCGGGACGAATCAAGGACGTGATCATAATCCGCGGGCGCAATCACTACCCACAGGACATTGAAGCTACTGTGGAGCGAAGCCACCCGCGGATCCGCCCCGGGTGTACAGCTGCATTCGGCGTGGACAGGAATGGGGCCGAGGCCCTTGCGATCGTGGCAGAAACAGGGCGTGCTCACAAAGGAATGAATCTCGATGAGGTGGTTGATGCCGTTCGCGCGGCAGTCAGCAGAGAGCACGCCCTTGAAGTGCATGAACTTGCTCTCACTCCTTTCGGAACGCTGCCAAAGACCAGCAGCGGAAAGATTCGCCGGGGTGCGGCCAAAGAGGCTTTCCTGCGCGGGGAATGGCTGCCTACATTCACGTCCAGAACGCGGCGGAATGAGGAGACTTCGAGGACGCTCCCCCCGGAAGGCCCCACCAAGGAGCAAGTTGCCTCCTGGCTGGTTGAGAGGCTGTCCGCCACGCTCGGATCACCTGAGCGCGTAGATCGGCGGCTGCCATTCGCTGATTACGGAGTGGGTTCAGCATCGATGGTCGCCATCGTAGGGGACCTGGAGCACTTCGTTGGCCGTGCCTTGCCAGCGACGCTTCTTTATGAGCACTCGACAATCGAGAGGCTTGCCACTCATCTCTCGGGAGAAGGCGGTGATGCGCCTCCGCTCACAACCCGAGCCAGCATGCGTAAGTCCAGCCGACACGAGCCAGCGGACAAAGGAGACCTAGGTCGTGTTACGTAAGTCGTTTGAGCCAGTCGTTGATTACTCCGATGTGGAGGGTGGCGGTGTAGCGGACAGCGAGTTTGTCGTAGCGGGTGGCGAAGGCTCGTTGGTGTTTGAGCTTGTTGATGCCACATTCGAC
>JARKOY010000002.1 GCA_029975555.1 Spirochaetia bacterium
GCAGCCACGTCGGACGGTGATTGTGGGGGCGGGCGGTCAGCTTGGCCTTGCGCTGCGGGACGCTCTGCCGGGTGCTATTGCGCTGAGCCGTGCAGAGCTTGATATCACCGATCGTGCCGCGGTTGAGTCGTTCGACTGGCAAGGCGTGGGGGCAATCGTCAATGCTGCTGCGTGGACAGCTGTGGATGCGGCCGAGACCCCCGAGGGGCGTCGAAAGGCTTGGGCGGTCAACGTTGAGGGAGTCAGGAACCTCGTCGATGTTGCAGCCAGGAACCGCATCACCCTTGTTCAGGTCTCCAGTGACTACGTGTTTGACGGTGTGGCCGAGATGCATGCCGAGGATGAGCCGTTCAGCCCTTTGAGCGTCTATGGGGCGACCAAGGCTGCTGGTGATTCGGTGGTGATGACGCTGCCTGACTACTACATCGTGCGTACGAGCTGGGTGATTGGCGATGGCAAGAACTTCGTGCGAACGATGGAGAACCTTGCAGCCGGGGGAGTCTCACCCCGGGTTGTGAACGACCAGTTTGGCCGGCTCACGTTCGCGGCTGACTTGGCTGCTGGGATCGCGCATCTGCTCGCTGTGAGGCCTGCGGTCGGTACCTACAACCTGACGAATGACGGCCCGATCACGTCGTGGTTCGAGATCGCGCGTGATGTCTTTGCGCTGTCAGGGCGAGATCCGGTCGATGTCGCTCCGCAGAGCACGGCCGAGTTTGGGGCGGGGAAGGTCGTGGCGCCGCGTCCTGTGCATAGCGGGCTGGGGCTGGACAAGATCAAGTCTGTTGGGTTTGTGCCGCGGGATGCGGGTGGGGCGTTGCGGGAGCATCTGGGGGAGTAGGCGGGCGGTGAATTGGTACTTCTTCGAGGCGGGCGACTGTCGAAACCGCCGTACTTGCATCGCTTCGGCTCGTGGCCTAGGTCGTGTTACGTAAGTCGTTTGAGCCAGTCGTTGATTACTCCGATGTGGAGGGTGGCGGTGTAGCGGACAGCGAGTTTGTCGTAGCGGGTGGCGAAGGCTCGTTGGTGTTTGAGCTTGTTGATGCCACATTCGA
>JARKOY010000005.1 GCA_029975555.1 Spirochaetia bacterium
CCCGACTTGGGCCACAACTCACGAATTTCGTGTTGATCATGAGGTTGGCTAGGTGAGGCGAGTTCGAGGTTACGCACTAAATGGTGGTCATTTCGGGCTTGAATGCGGGGAAGATGCGCGGACGGTGACGGTCGCCGCGGGAGCGACGGCTGTCGAGATCGTATAGGAAATCAGTGCGTGGGTCACGGGACATCGAGCATGAGAGCTCCGCGCATAGCCTGGCCACGGTTCAGGTGTTGAAGGCCACCACATCGAGCACCTCACGGCCGGACCAGCGAACGATTCGTGCGAACCTTCCGTCAGTATCGCGGCGTCGCTGTGTCGGTCGCCGGTCAGATGGCTACCTGAGCCGGCCGATTCCAGCCACCGAAGCCGAACCTTCGCCAAGATCAAAAATGCAGGTACGCACTAAATTGGCCCAAGTCGGGGCGGGTTCCTCAGAGTGCGCCGCGTCGACGTTCGTTGTTGTAATGCTTAGCCAGAATACAAGGTGCAGTGGGGCTTGACGAACTTCTGGTGATGCCGTGGGCGGTGATGATTGCCGCCCGCTGGCCTGTGGACGGCATCCCGTTGAGCGATATCCCATCCGGAGGCTCTCCAACGCTCAAGCAGGCCCGCCGCCACAAACCTCCTCGCCGGGCGCAACTGGCGCGTAGTCTCAGAAGATGGTTACCAAAGATCGAATTCCCCCGCCAAATAGTCATGTATGCGACTTGACTCTCGTAAGCACAACTCCGTCCAGATCGCAGCGAAGGACTCGTCATCTACGGTAGAGAAATTTCCATTTCGGCCCGAGTAATCGTTCGAGGCCTCGGCTAGCGTTCCCATGCTCCCCCTCGAAGCCCAGAAGGTGGAGTGGCCCAATGGCGTGCGGGGAAGTGGAAGGAATTTGTAGGCGTCGACGGCCAGATACGGAATCTCATCGATCAAAGCCAGGGTCTGGTTCATGTCGTCAATTGTCTCGCCAGGCCAGCCAATACCGATTGATGCCCGAATCAGTATGCCATGATCCCGGGCGCGGTCTACTAGCTCCTTGATCGGGCTGTGGACTGTGCCCTTGCCCAAAGCCCGCCGGACACTCGCCGATCCGGACTCAACCCCGACGTACAGCACACGTGTGCCCATCTTTTCCAGGAGCGACAACAACGCCTCATCTTCAAGATCAGTAAGTTGAGCGTCGAATCCAAAATTGTATGGTGCTCCAGCGGCAGCGTTGAGGTACGAAAATCTTCTAATGAAGTCACGACGCCTGTCAATGAAGCAATCATCCACGAAGAAAAAGCCCTGCACGGACAGTTGTTGATCGAACTCTGAAAGCAGCCGGAATAATTTGTCAGCATCTGCATGTCGAAAGCGGGAGAGAGGACTGTGATGATTCTGATAGCAGAAGGTGCAGCGCCGTGTGCAACCACGACTCGCCGTGAAGTGAATCGCAGGACGGTCGAAGTTCGGCCAGAGACTAGCGTCACCCACGTAGCTGCTCAGCGGCGCCCACCACAGGGCTCCGTCAAAATCCAGGTAGGACCGCGATTCCAATGGCCCGATCAGCTGCGGCTGATCCTGTTTCCTTCGGCGGTCCAATTGTTGGAAGGCCTCTTCACCGTCGCCCAAAACCAGCGTGTCCACGCCGGACCACAAGGGAAGCGACGGATCAGGGAAAGTGCTGACTAGTGGGCCCCCGACAACAATCGATATCTCATTCCCAAATTCGGTTCGCAGTCCGTCGATTGCACTTCTCAGTCTGACTGCGGACAGCCCAGCCTTTGCGGTCAACCCAACGACTGAGGCTCCGGTCGTGACAACGGCATCTTTCAACGAGTTGGGGGCATCACGCCCGTTCAGATCCAGGACGGCGACCCGCCAGCCCGTCGCGCGCAGCGCGCTCGCCACGGACAACACGCCCCAGGGGGGAAAGACTCTCGGATCCTGCGCGTCGTAGACCCCGGGATGCGCCAGAACTGCGGATTTCACTTTTTCTCCCATGCCTGCCAGGTTCCGACCCGCAGGCATCGTCCCGCCACCCAGACATGAGTCCTCTTCGGCTGCCACCCATCGAGGGTGACTCTTACGAACCGTGGCGTGTAGCGAGGATCGTCGCACTGCGCCTCAATCTCAACCATGTCGGTGGTATCAATAAACGCACTCTCTCGATTCTTGGAGTGAGTGATGATCGACTCGTGGTAGACGTATCCGTCAAGGATCCACGCTGTGGAAGCGGACGCGTCCCACCAGGTCCGGCTCCACTGGACGCGCTCCTGTGGGGATACGGGGAATATGACCTGAACGCGGTTGTGTGGAGTCTCAGTGATCGTCAAGCAATAAGAAAACAGGCTTGCAAAGGCGCCACAGTCGATCTCTTGTTGCAGATTCAGATCACACCAATACAGTGGCCATGTGTGCGCTCCCCAGTCAAACGCATCAGCCAGCCACGAACCAGCGTGATGAGCATCATTGGGGCGACTGCGCATGGCTACTCGCGCTCGTCCAGACAACCACGCCTGTATCCTCTTGCAGTCTCGGCAGTCCCGATGCTCGTGTATGTGAGAGATGCTTGGAAAGATTGATGCCAAGTCGCTAGTCAGCAAAGTCATATGCCATGCTCTCGTCGTACGCACCCGCATCGAGGAAGGCGATCAAATCGCCTTCCATCAATCTCGTCGGAAGGTCGACCATTCCGCGTAGCCGATCATTCTCCATGCAGATTCTTCCCAAGATCTCGCCATCACCCATCGCGAGTTGAGTCCAGTCCTCAGTCCCTTGGGGACACCACAGCACTCGCCTAGTGGGTGCATAGAAGTCGGGCAACAGATTGACCGCTGCGTCCACAACAATCGATCCTGAGCCGCGCCGATTCCGTCGCACTTCGAGGACGCGGCTGAACAACACCATGGCTGGTTCCACCAGCATCTTCCCCGGCTCACATAGCACCCTGATGTCTTTTCCCAGGGCGTCCCTAGCGCTACTGGCAGCAGACTGCCAAACCGCGCGGAGATCCTCGCGGGGCAATCTAGCCGGCCATCCGCCTCCGATGTCCACTATTGAGGGCGCGATGGATTCAGCGGAGCATAGCGATGTAAATAGCTCGAGTGCGCCCCTGAAGTTCTCCAACCATGCTCCAGGGCCCATGGAACTCAAGGCCTTGTGAAAATGCATTCCGAATGTGACGTTGCGAGGAAGTCTAGAGGCGGCACGTGCAGCCGTGACGAAGTCTTCACGGTCAGCCAAGTTAAGGCCAAATCGGGAGGCAACGCAAGGGGGGCGGATTCGTATGCCGACATGCTTGCAGCGCAGTGATCCACTGCACAGGTTTGATAATATGCGCTCGAAGTCTTCAACAGAGTCTGCGAAGATGAGGCCAACTTCCAGGGGATCCGATGAACGAGGCCACCACTTGCCCGGGCCGTTTAGCACGATTCGATGGGGCTGAAACTGCGCCATTTTGGCGCGGGAGACTTCGGCCCTCGAAATGCATTCGATTGCTCCGCCCGCACCCTGCACGGACTTGAGCACTTCTGGGCGCGGGTTCGTCTTCATCGAGAACGCGTAGTCCATCGGGACCCCGACGGATCCTGAGACCTCGTTCAGTGTCCGCTGGACCAGGGAGAGGCGGGCGTGGAGAACGCCTGGCAGGAGATGACGGGCCGGTGTTGTTGTTGGGTGGGGGAGACTGATGTCCGGCGGTGTTTGGTTCCGCGAGTGCGCGTCTCGGCTGAAACTGATCGATCGTGATAGAGCTGGCATTCCAGATGGGTGCTCTTTCCCGGCCGCTTGGGCTGGAGCAGCCTTACTCAGCGGGCGTGCGCCGACTACCAAGCGCGGCACTTCAATGACTATGCGCGTGAATGACGATGACTCACAGACTGGAGTAGGGAGAGCCCTGTCCAGGCGACGCGAGACCAGCGCGGCTGGTAGGTTGATGCCCGCGAGTGTCGCACCGTGCACCCAAGCTGGGAAACGAGGATTTAAGTCGATTAGGTACTCTTCGTCGGTTCCTGCCTCCACGACCACTTCCAACTCGGCTCCACCTGTCCAACGCGTCAACTCAACGAAGCGCTCCAGCATTGAGGCCTCGCGCGGGTCGCAGGGACGAACATCACCTGCCCACGTCTTGCCTAATGGCGTTGTCTCTCGCTTGTCCATTCGGCATGCGGCCAATAGCAGACCATCATCGGCAGCGATACAGTAGGATGCTTCACGTCCCGGAATGTCCTCCTGAAGCAGCACCGGATCACCCCATGTTAATTCGAGCGATCTGATGGCCTCTCCTAGAGCCGAGGGGCTGCCCGCGCGGTTCGCCTCGTAATTCGGGCCCTTGACCCACATTCGCCAGCCCGAACACTCAGCCTCCGCAGCGGCTCCTGGAATATCATCCACAATTCGGGTCCTAGGGGCATTTAGCCCCAGTGCTTCGGCGAGCGGTTTAAGATTGTCCTTTCTAATCCAGTCAAACGCCTCTAGTGGCGGCGTGATCAGTCGCGTGGAATTCACGCTGGCAAGGACGCGCGATTCGAGGTCCAGACCAGAAATGAACACGGCATCGTGCTGCTCCGCGAGTCCAGCCAGGGCTTGACCTGCGGTTACGAGGTCGACCGACCCGAGCGGAGGCAGAACGAATACTCCTGCCAGTTCCGGCAGGTTCAGACCAGTAGATCGAGCTGAATAGTCGAGGCCGAAGACCGTAAGATCAGGCCATGCGGCGTGGAGTGATCGCGTAATTCCCACTCCCGGTGATGGATTCATTTCTGAATGCATACCCGATACGATGACAGCGGACACCTAGCCTCCCCCCGGCCGAAGCGCTAGTCTACCCGGCCGAAGCGCTAGTCTACGGGTCGGATGGGGCGCAGTGCCAGAGATCTCACGACCGGGGCGCCAGTGCTTCTGACAGGCTGGGATTGAGGCCACTGATCGGAGGATTCGAGGGATCCCAGTCCCTATGCCTTGCGGTCGGTGATGGCGGCGATGGTTCAGTGTCGCCGCCATGGTGGAGCGCCGCCATAGGTCTTCGGATAGGCGGCGGCGTTCGTCGGTGGCCGTCGTCGTTGGTGACAGTGAGGATTGTGCGACCGACGGATGACGGAAATTTCGTTTCGACACGGAGTTGCTGCGCGCTCGGCTCGGTGCGTAACCCTCTGATATCTCAGCGATCCTTCACCCAGTCAGTTGCGCCGAGCGTGTGCTCTGGGAAATCCTGATAGTGAAGACGCGCACGCGCTAGAAAACGTGCCGACGACAGCCTGCGCCGCGCACCCACTCGTGGCAAGCTTCTTCTCCTTGTTCGAGAGCGATGACCCTTCCGTCCTTCGAGAGAGCATCAGCGGGCATGCTAACCCCCATTGGTGGAAGCAGAAAGTGTCTCGGTGGCGCGGCGCGGCCACCGATTCCACGCTCGTCGGCGATGATGAGGCATGGCTGTGCGCTGGTGGTATGCGAACGAGTGGAGAAGCTCGCGCACGGGCGTTGCGGACTGTGGATCCGCACAGTCAGAGGGTCGCCTCGGACTCTCATCCGGGGGCTCGATGGTCTCTGATCAGACGTCGTGGTCATCGTCCGCACATACGCCACGAACCCAATCCTGAAACCGGGACCGCTTTGCATGCAAGCCCCACCACGAGTCACTTGGCCATACTTGATTGACCGGACACTCGATAACATTAGTTCAGCTCCGGAGAACGGGCAAAGCCCACCGACTACGTGAACGGGGTGCTGGCTTTGAAGGCCGTCGTGGTTATTGCAACAGTGGGTCGAGTGTCGGCTTGCGAGCAAGCCTTGGCCGCTATTGACGGTCGCATTCATGACGCGGGCGTAGAGGTGCGCGGTATTGTCTCCGTGCCGACGGAGGCCGATCTTCCACGGGCGTCGGGCCCGGCATGGCGACTCATCACCGGGAGTCGGGGTGCTTCGGCCCAGAGAAACGCTGCGCTTGACCTGGTTCCCGCTGACACTGACGTTGTCTTCTTCTTCGACGATGACACGATTCCGCGGGCTGACTACATTTCGCGCACCTGCGAATTCTTCGCGTCGAATCCTGCTGTGGTTGCGACAACGGGAACTCTCCTAGCGGATGGTGCTGGCGAAAAGCGGGAGGTTCCGCTGGAGGAGGCTATGGCCCTCCTTGATCTGAGTTGGGAGACCACGCCCGCTGGCTCGCCAACAACTGGACTCGAGCACTTCGAACTGTATGGCTGCAACGCTGCGGTGCGCTGGACGGCCGCGCGAGACTTGCGGTTTGACGAGCGATTGCCGCTCTATTCGTGGCTTGAGGATTTCGATCTTGCCCGGCAGTTGCTGGTTCGCGGCGAGATTCGA
>JARKOY010000009.1 GCA_029975555.1 Spirochaetia bacterium
GATATTTATTCTATAAAAGAATATTTATTGGTTATTCTTTTTACTTCAAAATAATAACCATTTATTGTAAAACCCGAATTTTTATAAGCGATTAAGCATAGCGAAATCTATTTAGTAAACAAACTGAATCTAAGACAAAAATGTTGACTAAAACGCAGGTCAAGGTCATACTAATTCTACTTGATAATCAGGGTCATGCAGGATGGGAATTGGCTGAGTACCTGGAAATTGAAGATAGCAACTTGAATCCTATTTTAAAAAATTTAGAAAAAATGGAAATAATATACAAAGAAAATTTAAGATTATCAAGAAAGCAACATAAGAACAAGGGTTATTACAGCGAAATCCCATATTTCCTAAGCAAGAGTCTCAATGGTTTTAGAACCCTGATTAGAGAAATTGCTGCGACTAGCCGACCTTACGATACAGGTTTTTTATTGGAAATTATTGATAATAGCAAGTATTTAAAAACTATGAAAGAACAATTCAAAGAAGAAATCAATACGATAATCAATGATGAGTTGAGCAAAGGCGATTCGCCATTTTCTGACCCATTTTTTGTCACGATTATTAAACCCGAACTTGAGGAAGAATTATTCTGCGATCTAGAACGAGACTCTGTAGAGGAAATTCAAGCGTGGCACAAGAAATTATTACGCGGTAGCCAAGAATAACGCTGCTCCGACTTCTAAATTGCGTCCAAACATGCCAAGATAATTGATCGATGTAGTTTAGATAAACGATTAACTACTTTGAAGGGAAAATGCTTTCTTTACTATTCTACTAAATTTTATCTTAATTCAATCTCTATCTACAATTAATCTACCCATTATAGCAGCGAAATCCCACTGCTTTTTGCATTATTGAAAGGGATCAAATTTAATCCCTGAGATTGATTAATCGTTTATCTAAACTGATTCTCGTATTTCTATTTTATCTGCAATATCTTTTGGCGCTTGTCCAGATGATATGGTTTGGCTGCAATATCGCCTTGCATAGCAGCTAATAGCTGGCTGAATTGGCTTTTCGAAAGATGCATCTTCTGACGAGCTTCTTTCTCAGGCATCTTACCGCCGTTTGCTGCCAGCAAGGCTCTCAAGATCTCACCGCGATCTTTCTGGGAGGGTGTTGGATCAGGTGATGCCTCAAGTCGGGCTAGACGTTGCCTATCGTATGCTATATCGCGACCAAGCCTGTCACAGTCTTCATCCTGCTGAGCCGCGATCTCCGTGATCCTGCGGTCTTGTGATTCGATCTGCACTTTGAGCCGTTCCAGCTCGCTAACAAGGTACAAGATAGCACCAGCAGGCAGCACTACTACAGATTCAGGCAAGTCTTCAGAC
>JARKOY010000020.1 GCA_029975555.1 Spirochaetia bacterium
GGCCGATTATGGATAGCCACCGATTATGGAAAGTTGTGTGCTGGGAAGCGCGCCGATGTACGTTGGCAGGTGTCGGCGCGCATCCCGTACTTTGCATAATCAAAGGGTCCGCAGGAAATCGAGTAAAGAATCTGGCGCACGATAGCGCTGTACTTTTGCGTCGGGCTCGTGAAGTTTGGCCAATGCGCGTTCCTTCATTGCCAGATCAGCCTCGATGTAGTGATGCGTGGTTACAGGGCTTTCATGACCAAGCCAAAGCGCGATGACGCTGATGTCAACGCCGGCCTGCAACAGATGCATGGCAGTCGTGTGGCGAATCGTATGCGGCGAGACTTTCCGCTTTGCCAGTGCTGGCCGAGTTTCCGTTGCGCGCAGGACCGCTGATACCAACCTGAGCGTGACGTTCGCACGGGTCATTTTGTGCCCACTCCGATTCGGCAGTAATGGCGACGCGCCATCGAACTGCGGATTCACATGCAACCAAGCGCGCAGCGCCTTCACGGTGGATCGCCACAACGGCACACTGCGCTGCTTGCGACCCTTGCCGTGCAGATGAACACAAGCGGCGCTGGGGTCGAGCACCACATCAGCAACCTTGATCCCGATCATCTCCGATACGCGCGCGCCGGTGTTGTACATCAGCAGGAACAAGGCATGATCACGCTGACTCAGCCATGAATCACCCGGTTCCCCGATGATTGCCAGCATCTCCTCGCGGGTCAGGTAGCCGAACATCGGGCGCTCGAAACGCTTGACCGGGACTCCCAGGGCGCGCTCGATCACCTGCAGCGAGGCCACATCCCGGTGGCCGGCGAACTTGAGAAACGAGCGAAGTGCTGCCAGACGGGCATTTCGGCTGCGCACGGAATTGTGACGCTGCCGCTCGAGATGGTCGAGAAAGGCCATGATCAGTTCCGGCGTCACATCGGCCAGCACCATTGCAGCGGGTGCCCGGCCCAGTCGTTCCTCGGCAAATGCGAGGAACAGCACGAATCCGTCGCGATAGGTGGCAATGGTCTGCGGGCTGAGCGCGCGCTGATTGGTCAGGTACTCACTGAAGTAACTTTGCACCAAGGCAGGAAACGACGGTGGCAGCTTGGCTTGCTTACTCATTGTCACCTCCAGCGAAATCGGCAAATCGTTCAAACTTGCCGCCGGCCAGGGCCATCAGCTCCGGAACGGCGGTGAGATACCAATAGGTGTAGAAGATCTCGGCATGGCCCATGTAGGTCGATAGCGCGAGCATCATCTGATCGATGTCCGTACCATCGGCATGCCAGCGCATCAGCCGAGAAACGACGAAGGTATGCCGCAGGTCATGCAGGCGGATGGCAGCGTGACCACCCCGGTTTACCCAGCCCAATTGGTCACGCAACGCATTGAAGACGCGATGTGCCTGCCTATCGCTGAGTGGCTTCCCCAGTAGCCGGCCACGACTGCTGATCAGAAACGGCATGGCAGCCGTGGTCGCGACATGTCGTGCCCGTACCTTGCGGTATTTCGCCAATGCAGCGACTGTCGTCGGGTGAACCGGTAGCAATCGTGATTTGGCGAATTTGGTCTGCCGGATTGTCAGGAGTCCACGTTTCAGGTCTACATCGGCGTCACGCAGATGCAATGCTTCGGAAACGCGCAGGCCCGCCGAGGCCATCAATCCGAACAAGGTTTCGTAGGTGGCCGGACGAATGCTGCCGGGCGGCCCAATCCGTCGTGCTGCCGCCAGCAGGTCAATGACCTCCTGATCGTGGAAGACGTGTGGGGCGAGGCGTCCTCGCTCCGGGCCAAATGACAGCTCCTCAGGCACTTCGGTTTCTGGCTCGAATTGCTTAAGGTAGCGCGCAAATAGGCGAATCTTCGCGAGACGTACCGACCATGTCGGAGGTGTGCCGCGTTGCCATTTGTCCTGCCGGGCCCACTCGATCATGAGGTCGGCCGTCAGCGGCCCTCGGTGCTTCTGATCAGCAACGTAGCGGGCAAACCCGGTCAGGAATGTATCCCACGAACGCAGTTCGAAACCGAGGCGTCGCCGTTCAGCGAGGTAGTCGTCGATCCGCTGCTGCAAGCTGACGTGCGTGCTCATGCTGTACTCCCCGGCCAAGGCAAAGCGACGGCGGCCAACTTGGGCGTATCGAGCTTGGCGTAGATCAGGGTGCTGTTCAGCGAGCGGTGACGCAGCAGGTCGGCCACCTCCTTGAGCGAACTGCCACGTTCAACGAGGCGACAGGCAAAGGCATGGCGCAAGGCATGCGAGCGTGTGTGTTTCAGGCCGATACGCCTATATGCCCACCCAATCACTCCGCGGATAGCTCCCGCCGTCACTCCTCGATCATGATCGCCGCGATGCATCACGAAGATCGAAGGGCTGCTGCTGGGTGGTCGCTCATGCTGAAGGTACTCGGCCAGCGCCTGCCCTGTTTCCATCGGCAACGGCAGAATATCCTGCCGCAGCGTCTTGGTGCCTTTCAGTGTCACCGTGCCGGTGAGCCAATCAATGTCGCTGATCTTCAGGCCGGCGATTTCGCCCGACCGCAGCCCAAGATCCAATGCGCAACGGATGATGGCGTAACTTCGCTTCGGCCAGCGGTACCGGGTGGAGAACGATTCCAGCAGACGTCCAATCTCGTCTGGCGTAAGCGCGCGCGGCAGCGATGCCAATTTCCAGTGGACGGGATTCTGGATAACGGCGGCAAGCTGAGCTACCGAGTCACCGCATGTGGCACGGTAACGCAGGTAACTCCGTAGAGCCGCTGCATGCTGTGATGCATTGGAGGGCGTCTGACGCTGAGCCAGTCGCGTGCTGAGAAACTGCCGAACATCGTCAGGCTGCATCCGGGCAAATACGATCTTGCGATGTTTGAACTTGCCTTCCAGCAGCAAGCCAATGATGCGCAGCCGATCCTTGCGCGTACCGGCCGACAGCCCACGAACATCCCGTAGATGCTCATCGTAGAGGCGCAGTTCTTCTCTGATGTATGCCGAATAGGTCGATGTTTCCGGAGAATTCGGCGTATCCCCGTTGGTCGCTGAAATGGTCATAACGGTCTCCTGTGTAGAGCCGTCACTTCAGATCACCGTTGGGATTATGTCGAGTATGCGGGCGTGCCTGCAGCCGCAAACCCTTGTCTCACCTGTCTTTCATTGCCGCATACCCCGACTACTTTCCATAATCGGTGGCTATCCATAATCGGCCTAAGCAGTCACTCAATGCAGCAGTCGCGGAAGTCAGCTCAAGGCTGCTAGCCGACGCTCAGCCTCGGACGCCGAACGGCTACTTCGATCGATAGCTGCTGTCGGCGAGAAGTCGTAGCAGAGCGCGACTCCTTGAATGATGACATCCATATTGACTGCCCTCTTCGACAGCGCGAACCAAGGTCTCCAAGCTACTTCAGATTCCTCAGCTTCTTGGTTGACTGGGTCATCAGTGTCTGCACATCGAGGCCATGCTGGTTGACGAGCTTCTGGATGTGCGTGACCGACAGGTCGCGGAAGTTCAGCGATTCGAAACTCTTGAAGAAGTCGCGCAGCCGCTTGACCAGTCGCTTCAGCTCCGGCTCGCGCATCGCCTCAACGTCGTGGGTGAACGATGCGGCGCTGGCCACCGTATTGGTGGGATGAATGATGATTCGTTTCACCTGCATGCCGGGGTAGTGCTTCGTGAACCAGGCACTCGAGCGGTTCATTTGCTCTGCCTCGCGCTTGTTGATTTCGGAACGGTTGATCTCGACCTCGTCCTTGCACTCCCACAAGATGTATTGCGAGTCATCCAAAGCCCAGAGGTTGTCAGGCCCTTCCTTCCATTCCTTGTCCGGCCGTTCGCCCGCAAAGCCTATTGCCCTGCTTATCTCGTCCAGAGCCTGCTCGAACTTGTCGGCCTTGACGCCAAAGGCCAGCCGGCCAAGTATTTCC
>JARKOY010000027.1 GCA_029975555.1 Spirochaetia bacterium
CTCCGAGACCCCGCAGCACGCAGGAGCAGCCCGACCCTGCAGAACGCCCGAATCTGCGTCCGACATCCGTGTGGACGAAGAGGCTAGCGCTCCACCCCCGGCTCAGAACCCACCACCAACGACCCAGCCCCAGCCCCAGCCCCAGCCAACCCAACAACCAGCCCGCTGACCAACGTCACCGGCCAGAATTCATACAGATGGTCCACGGACGAGTGCACAGCCAAACACGTCCACGCAGTCACACCAATAACCGCACCCGCCCCGCCCGAGCGAGCAGCAAGCACCATCCCGACCACCAAGAGCCCGGCGAACAACACAACACCCACCGTGCCGAGCTCCGAGCCAACCTGCAACACCGACGAGTGGACCATCGCCAAGCTCGGCTCCGAAGCAGCCGTCTGCGAATACTCCCGAAACGCGCCAGGGCCCGCCCCCACGATCGGATGGGCCGCCCACAACGCGAGAGCATCCGCCCACAGCTTCCGCCTGACCTCACTCAAACCACCAGGCGACGCCAGCATCGATGTCCACGACGCCCGGCTCGCCAACCAGAACACCGAGGCCCAGCTCGCCGCGACCACAGCGGACCCCGCTGCCACCAGCCGCCACCCACGCACCACCAGCCGACCGCTCACGGCAAGCACGCAGACCACACCCAGAACGAGCACCAGCCCGCTCGCCGCCTGAGAAAGCGCCGCCAGCAACACCCCGCACATCGCCAGCAGAGTCACCGCAACCTGCACTCCCCTGCCAGGCGCCGCACCAGGCTCCCCGAACACCCGGACGAGCAACAGCCCGGCCATGCCCACCAGCTGCACACCGACCGCAGCAACCGCATTTGCATAGAACGGGGACAACACCACCAGAACGAGCGCAGACCCCACCAGCACGACCAGCACGTACCACCGACAGATCTTGCTGGCCAACAGCGTGCCACCCAGCACGCCGAGCACGACCATCGGCGGCGCCAACAAGTAAGGCCAGGCGCCCGCAAGAGACTGCAATTTGGCAGCCGAAACCACAACGGCTCACACCAACCACACACCGAGTAGCGCAGCGAGTCCACCAAGCTCACTCGTACCAAGACCAACACGCAAGTGATCGTTCGTGGTCATGGTGGCCTTTCGCTCAAGTGTGCACCCGTGACCCTACCGTCTCCCCTTGTCGACTGTCGTTGGACGCTCACGCACCGAACGGAGCGACCCAGCTCTGTCCGCCACCACGTCAGGGAAGCATCGCCATGCCCCGCCACAGTCCCCAGAAGCAGTCAATGCCCCGGCCAGCAAACCTGCCAGGCGTGACCCACGCAAATCAAGACCCGCCGACCACACACGCGGCTCAAGATCCCCTCTCGCGTCAGATCAACTGCGGTAGTCTCCTTGCCAGGTTCGCCGTCAGCTCCCCCAACCGCTGGAACCACTAGCCATCCCCAGACACAGACACCATGCAGGAGCATCACAGTGAAGATCTTGATCACCGGAGGCGCGGGCTACATCGGAAACACGATCGCCTCAGCCTGCCTCGACGCCGGCCATGAGGTGGTCCTCCTAGACGACCTATCGGCAGGACGACGAGAGTTCGTGCACGACCTGCTCTTCTACGAACGCAACGTCGGCGACCAAACCCTGCTTGACCGAGTTACACCGACCAACACCGCCACGGTTCTCAGCCAAAGTAGCGTGCCAAGCGGAAATGAGTTGCCCAAAGCCGATAGCGTGAGCGTGTGATCCGGAGGGGCGAAATATTGCCGAGACGACCAGGCGGCGACCCTGAGATCATCTCGCCGGACGGGGGACCTCCGCGGCTTGCCGTTCCATGGGTCCTCTACGGCATCTCGGTGATAGGTAGTATCGCCACCGTGGTTGCAGCTGCTTTCAGCGCAGCCTCCGGGGGTGCGTTGAGTGGTCTCTGGCTCGTCTTGGTGTTCTTGGCGCCTCAAGTTGGTCTGCTGCTCACGCTCGGGTATCAGGCTTTCGTGTTCTCGCGGGCGTACCAAGAGGTCGGCAACTCCTTTCGGATGGCTATAGTGGGTAACCAACAGCGGATCCAGGACCTAGAGACCGCCCTAGGGAAGTCGGAGGGGTATCGAGGCATGGCGCGCCAGATCTCCGATGTGGTCGATCGCATCAGCGCAGAGCTTGTCCGTGCGAATACTGACTTAGATGACAAAGCGTTGGCGCTCCTGCTCAGGAAGGTTTGCCTGAAGGTGGCAACCGCCTACTCGAACTCCAGCGGGGTCGCTTGTAGGGTCTGTGTGAAGCAGGTGATGGAGAAGCCAGATGAGCCGGGTAAGCCGTATGTGAAGGCCGTTGCACGCGACACCGGCACCACTTTGGATGATAGACAGCGCTGGCATCTTGTTGAGGACAACACTGACTTCGAAGCGCTGCTATTCGGACGGCTTGAGTTCTGGTTCTGTACTGATATTCAGGATAGAACAATCATTGCAAACTATTTCAATACAAGTCCTGGCGATCATCCTTATCGTTCAGTTGTGGTGTGGCCGATCTTGGCGAGTACAGGCCGCTCAAACAGCGATAGCCTCACCGAGGGATACGATGTGGCGGCGTTCCTATGTCTTGATTCAGGACAGCCGAACGCCTTTGACAAGGAGAATGATGTTCCAATGGGCACGCTGGTTGCCCAAGCATTGGGACGAGCATTTGAGGCGCATTATGCGTCATTCCCGAACGACGTAAGTACAACTACTGGAGAGAAGTCGATGTGATCACCCTAGACGCTCGCAGAGACGAAGAAGAACAGATTCTAACCGACAAGAGGGGGCGCCGCTTCAAGCGCGTCGAACTAAATGGCCACTGGGTTGAGTACCGATACCTAGACGCAGGTGGGGCGGTGACCCACGCGATCGCTTTTCCTCGCGTGCCTCTCATCGCGGACGAAGTGCTTGCGGACAGAGCAATCTCCGAATAGACAGCTGCTCTCGTAAAGCGAACTGCGAGTAGCTGATTTCGCAAGCGCGGTGGTCAGCTCGAGCAAGAAGGTCGGCTCTGGTTGAGTACCTCGTACTCAGGCAGTCTGAGTGGCTTCTCAGTAGTTGGCTGGCGGCCACATCCCTTGCTCAAGTTCACCCCGCATACTCCACAATCGCCCGGACGGCATGCTCCGCCGCGTGGCCATCACCATAGGGCGTACCGCGAGGCGTCCTGGCTTGGCTCACGGTGGCTGGTTTTCGTGTTGATCATGCACCTGGCCAGGGGTGTCGGACTGGGGGTTGCGCACTAAGTGGTGCGGTTTCAGGCTTGGTTTCGTGGCGTATGTGCGGACGGTGACCACCGGGTCGGGGGCGACGGCTGTTCAGATCGTGTGGAAGTCGGTGTATGGTTCCCGCGATATCGAGCATGTGGGTTCCGCGCATAGCCCGGCCGAGGTCGAGGTGTTGAAAGCGTCCGCGGCGCAGCGGATCGCTGCCGGGCAGGACCCGCTGCCACTGGACCAGCCGGTGGAGGATGGGCCCCGGATTCCGGATTCAGGTGGTAGGGATGAGGATGGGCCTGCTGCTCGACGCGATCGCCCGCGTTTATCGCCGGATGGGCCTGGATCAGGCCGCTGGTGATGATGTGGTTTTCGAGCAGTTGGTGACCGCCAGGATCATCGAACCGTCATCGAAGTTGGATGCTGCCCGGGTGCTGGAAGAAGCAGGCGTCCAGCCTGTCTCGTACCCGACGCTGAAACGCTGGCTGCCTGTTTACGCCGAACCAGCGTTCCGTCACCGCCTTTCAGGGCTGTTTCAGCCAGGTCTGATCTCGGCCCTGCCGCCCTGGATTCATACGATGTGACGAGCTTGTTATGCCGACGTCGGCACAATAACGTGGTGACGTCGTAGAGCAGCAAGGAGTCGTAGAGCAGCAAGGAGATGTCCCGCCAGCGTGGGTTCACACGTGGGTGAAGCAGGCCTTCGCGATCTGTTCGCGGTAGTCACCAGCCATGCACGAACGCAGTGTGGCGTAGTAAGTGTTCTCGTGGAATGCGTGCATGCCGAGTTGGTTGATCACCCGGATGCTGTCGCGTTTCGAGGTCGGCTCGACGAGCCGGGCTGCGACCAGCTGGAAGAACGCCTCGTCATCGATCACGGGGAACCCGAGCCGGCCCCAGGAGGCCCGGATCGCATCCATCAGGAGTTTCGATCGTGTCCCGGCGACTACCGCGACCGCACCCACCGGCGCACCGTGGGGATCGATACCCAACTCCAAGGCGGGCTGGCCGGCGTGGAGTTTGTCGTGGCCGGCCCATACCGACGCCGAGCTGGCGGCGTTGATACCTGACTTGGCTCACGGTGGTGGTCTTCGTGTTGATCATGGATCTGGCTAGGTGTGTCGGGTTGGGGGTTGCGCACTAAGTGGTGGGGGTTTCAGGCTTGGTTTCGTGGCGTATGTGCGGACGGTGACCACCGGGTCGGGGGCGACGGCTGTCAGATCGTGTGGAAGTCGGTGCATGGTTCCCGCGATATCGAGCATGTGAGTTCCGCGCATAGCCCGGCCGAGGTCGAGGTGCTCAAGACTGCCGCGGTGCAGCGGATCGCTGCCGGGCAGGACCCGCTGCCACTGGACCAGCCGGCTGCTGGCGGTGGGTCGGGAATCCAGGTGGTAGGGATGAGGATGGGCCTGCTGCTCGACGCGATCGCCTGCGTTTATCGCCGGATGAGCCTGGATCAGGCCGCTGGCGATGATGCGGTTTTCGAGCAGTTGGTGACCGCCAGGATCATCGAACCGTCATCGAAATTGGATGCTGCCCGGGTGCTGGAAGAAGCAGGCGTCCAGCCCGTCTCGTACCCGACGCTGAAACGCCGGCTCCCTACGTACGCCGAACCCGCGTTCCGTCACCGCTTGTCAGGGGCTGTTTCAGCCAGGTTTGATCTCGGCCCTGCCGCCCTGGTTTTGTACGATGTGACGGTGCGCTGTTATGCCGACGTCGGCATAATGACGTCGTGACGTCGTAGAGCAGCAAGGAGATGTCCCCACCGGCGTCGGTCCACACGTGGGTGCAGCAGGCCTTCGCGATCTGTTCGCGGTAGTCACCAGCCATGCAACGACGCAGCGCGGCGTAGTAGGTGTTCTCGTGGAACGCTTGCATGCCGAGTTGGTTGATCACCCGGATGCTGTCGCGTTTCGAGGTCGGCTCGACGAGCCGGGCTGCGACCAGCTGGAAGAACGCCTCGTCATCGATCACGGTGAACCCGAGGCGCCCCCAGGAGGCCCGGATCGCATCCACCAGGAGTTTCGATCGTGTCCCGGCGACTACCGCGACCGCACCCACCGGCACACCGTGGGAATCGATACCCAACTCGAAGGCGGGCTGGCCAGCGTGGAGTGTGTCGTGGCCGGCCCGCATCAACGCCGCGAGCTCGGCGTCGGTATGGGCCGACCCCAGATGCTCGACGATCACTCGCTGGCCGTGCTTGGTCTCCACGATCTGCACCGCGGTCGCACCAGACCGGGTCTTCACTTTCCGCAGATACGGGCTCACAAGCCCGATTCTCACCGCCCGTTAGTGCCCGAAAAGCACCAACTGCGAGCCCCTGACAAGCACAAACAATCACGAAACACGCCCACCTGTGGAAGTCAGGACCGACCAGTGGTCGGCCAGGCTCGCAGTAATGCGAGACTCATTCACATGCAACCATAGAAGACCTAGCCCGCCGCAAGACTCCATGCCCACATAAACGCAATCAACACAACGATGGAACTCGCGACAACCGCATTCCTATAACTTCGGAGTGCAATCAGGAGTACGGCGCCGGTTGTAGCGTCAACAGCGGCGTAAGCGCACAAGAGGGTTGCCAAGTCAAAAGTCGGCTTGAAAGAGGACAGAATCGCGAGTCCAGCGATCATAGGAACCACAAAGATCGTGATCCGTGACGCGTTTGGGCGAAGGAAGCGATACGCAGTGCGTTGCGCAACAGCATTAGAAACAGCACCCAGTATCCAGAGAGCGACACAGACCGCCATAAGGGCCAACTGGCGATCATAAGCCAATACCGAGCCAGTCAGGCCAAGACCAACTACTACCCCTCCGATATACAGCCAGGCAAGGAACCTCATGCTCGGCAGCGGAGATTTCGAATCCTGATGAACTATTCTCGGCATGACCGCATTCACGAAAGTAGCAACAAGCGAGGCAACGATCTTCGCAGCTACGCTAAGCAACGTCAGCATGGCAGGAGGTAAGACCACTGCCATTGACTGGATCAGCGCAAGTCCCCCGTAGCTAACGGCGGCCTTCGTCAGGAACCAGACTTCAGCGCGTGAGCCCACGACGCGAGACTCGGGCAGGTCGACAAATGCAGCGTCTCCGACCGACCGCATGCGCATCACGCCGAGCAGTGTCAGATTCCCGACCGCGAGCGCCGAAACCATTGCCACCACAGAAGCACCGTCTGGGAACGGGATCAAGAGCGCCACGACCGCGAGCGCGTTGGCTGGTATAGCCACGCCCGATATCCAGTTGGGATCACCTATCGCTTCGGCAGCGACTGCTCTCGCCCAAATGCAGGCCTGCAAGAAAGCATTAACAAGGGACGCAGCGACGATAGGCGCCAGCGAAGCGGCAAGCCTCCCGTTGATCGCCATCCAGGCACTGGCGAGCAACACAAATAGCGCACCGGCAAATGGAACCCATCGACGAACGAGCCGTGCGAGAGTTCGCGTAGCACGCTCCCGATTGAGAAGCATAGGGAATAGCACACCCACGACAACTATCTGAGTCGGCAGCATTCCCATGTTGAACAAATAAAGATAGATGTCTGTCTGATCGTTCGCGCCCACACGGAAGAGCAGGAGAACTAGCTGAACGACACCGATACCCTGGGACACAACCGAGAGCCCCGGCGCAAGCGAGTGACTCCTCATCCTACGCAGGAACCCCACCTTCACGGCCCCTAGCAACGTCAGCCAGCGGTTGGGTGAGCCCAGCCCAAGCTCCTGATGCTATCGCTCGCACCTTCTGGGCCTTCTGTCGTTCGTACACGATAATCAGTAGGGCCTTCCGGGCGAGCACCGCGAGCACCATTATACGACTAGTGCGCGGTGGACGAAGCTCTATTGGTGTCCGCTGGTGCTTCCGAGCGAACCTAATCATATCAGCAGCCATGTGCCGAAGTCTGAAGGGCGAGTACCCGTACACTGTGCCGAATGTGCGATGCCTCGAGTGCCCCACTGCATGCGAAATTCCAGATTGGTCAACGCGCCAAATTTCGTAGCCTAAGAGTCTTAGACGAGCACAAAGATCGAAATCGACGAAATCGATAAAATAGTTCTCATCGAACCCCCCACATTCTGTCCATGCAGCGATTCTAAGCAACGAGCCAGACGTTATTACGTAATTTACCTTGGCGGAGCCACCCGACACCGACCCAGAACCGCGATCGACAATCATTGACCCAACCAATGCCGTGCGCGGATCCGATGAGGCAGATACTAGGCTCATGAGGGAGCCGCGCTTAAGAATCGAATCCTGATCAAGCAGAAGAACAAAGGACAAGCCGCGGGCAGCGGCAATGGACACCACCTGGTTCAGGCCAACCGCGATGCCCCTATTCTCTTCTCCCAGGACAAGCTCGGCACCCACAGCAGCGCAAACATCCCTGACCTCGTCGACGTTGGCCGATCCATTGTCGTACACCAGCACATGCTGGCTCTGCTCGGTGGCGGCACGCAAACAGGACGTGAGTAACTCGATGTTGGGGTCAAACGTCACCACGCCGATAAGCGCATCCGTAGGACTCATCTACTCACCTCAACTCCTCTGATGCACGCATGGACACCACGGCTGACTCGACCGCCTGCAAATACGAGCGACGACTGAATTGTTTGGACCAGTAGTCATGAGTCGCCGATCTCGAAGGTAGTGAACTCAGTGAACGAACAATACCGTCGAGGCCAGCACTCGCTCGACCTATTCCACGCACGAATTTTCCGTCAATGTACCCATCCATCCCCAAGCCACCGCTTATCAACACCGGCGTTCCGACCTGGAGCGCACCAACCAAGATCATCTGCCCGGCAGCGCGTTCGCGATCGAGCAACGGCACGTAGGCGACGTCACATCGCGCGATGGCCGCGCCGAATTCCTTCTGCGCGAGCCGACCATGGCGCACTACCCTCGCTTTCTCGCATTGAACGATGCTTCGCTCGCCGCCGACCGCCACGAGCAACTCAATCTCCCTCCCCGATTCGAGAACCTCGTGCTCCAGTTGCGCCAACGCAGCATGATCACGATCTGACGAACCACCAACAAAGATCCGCAACGGGCCAGCCTCCCGGATTAGGACCGGAGTGTAGGGGAACGTATTGCCGTAGCGGACGAACTGAGCTCGCCCACCCGCGGCTGTCCAGTTTCGCATCTCGACCTGAGACAGAGCGACCAGCGAACACCGTCTCAAAACTGCCCTCAGAATACGCCAGTTCTTGGTACCTGGCGAGGCATACAACCCGGTGAATGCGATGGGGCGACGCGTGAGGAATCGGAGAAATACCGCTATCCATGGATTGGTGGCAAGGTATGTAACGCGTCGCCGTGGCCGCACGACCGCACGAATGGCCACCAGCGCAGAGTCAAGGCCAAGGCCGAGTACTCGGCGACCAAAGCGGGATCCGCTGGCCACAGCGTGGCTGAAACTTACAACAGACTCCACCTTCGGCAACTCAAGCCACTCCGAAGCGCTCGCGTCGGAGGCAAGCGTGACAACGACGATTCGGGGCTCAGTCTGCTCGGTCAAGCAACTCACCGACCAGCCTCGAGGAACGCCATGCTGCCTGAACCTCTTTGAAGGCGCGCAACTGCATCTCCCTGATCTCCTGTGACTTGGCGCTAAGCGCGCTGGCTATCGCACGTAGCCACGAGTCAATATCCTCGTCAGCCAACCACGGGCTGGTTTCGCCGAGTACTTCCTGCAGGACTGATCGTCTCGGGCCAACGACTGGCAGACCGACCTCCACAGCTCGAACAGCGACACCGCTTTGATAGAACCTGGAATAGGGGATCAGAACCGCCGATGACTGCTCCAGTTGTTGTTGAAATTCTTCTTCGGATACGAAGCGCGGATCCACTTCCCACCCGGCGATATCTGGCCATCCACGACCCACGATGCGCAATTGCACGTCCGACGAAATGCGCGCTGCAATCTGCTCGAGGAGTCGGACGTCCCGATCCGGCTTAAATTGCCCCATGACGAGGAGAGAAGGGCGCGTAGGCCGGGTGAGCTCATGCGCCTCGAGTCTCATCGGGTGAGGGAGCAGTCCAATATCCCTTTCTGCCACCCCGATCGAACCTGCCAGTTCCCGTCTGGCTCGGCTGCTATGGGTCATCAATGAAACCCGCTTCAACGATCTCCTCGCTAGGAAGCGAGCAAGTCTGCCATAGCCGACCGCTCGCACCAAAGGCACTGGATCGTGCACCACCAAGGTTGCATGTCGAGCCAAGGCTCGAAGAACCGCAACATCGTAAAGGCCAAGTACAGGCCACGTAACCACCATCGCCGACCGACTCATTGAGCGCCGCAGTCGTTCAGCCGCGCGCAACATTGCGACGTAGCTGAATAGCCACCGCCGGCGTCCACCACCACCAGCAGATGGTTCGAGAACACGGAGCGTGTCGACGAGGACACCCGAGTTCTCGAGGACTTCGCTTGTCTCAGCAACGTAATGACCTAGCGTGCCTCCGAGCGGATTAACGCAAAGCACTCGTGAATCCGCTGGGGGAAGCACACAGAATGATCCACTGAGGATTTGCCTGAACATGCTGATCTTGCCGGTCGCTAAGAGCCCTCCCGCACGGCGGATGATCGGGATTGCGGTCGCGATCCACCTTCGCGATGCGGGGAGATGCCTGCGGTTCAGTTGCCGCAGGTTTCTCGCGAAGTAGAAGGGCGGCGTGCCGTCAGACTGCTGCGCCGCCCTTGCCGTCGGCAGGACAGCCACGAGCCACCCCGACAAGCGAAGTCGGAGATGCAGGTCCACTTCCTCCATATAGAGAAAGAACGATTCGTCGAAAGGCCGCTTAGGCAGGGCCGCATTCCGATACAGAACAAGAGCGCCATCAAGCCATGCACACTCAGCTGGGCCACCAAGCCTGCTTGGGACTGGCAAATCCTTTCGATGCACCGGACAATGAGTGATGCGTGTGAATCCCCCGCCAATCGACCAAATATCCCCGTCCGGCAAGCCGGACCGCAAAGCGGGGCCAACAGCCCCAAGGGATGGATTCGTATCGAGTGTCGACGCTAGCTGCTGAATGCAGGATGCAGAAACCTCGACTTCGTGCGTTGCAATTAGGGTGTACGGCGTTGGGTTCGCTGAGGTAGCGAGCGCGGCAAGACCATCATTGGCCGCGGCTCCGTAGCCGTGATTTTCTACAAATACCACACGCGCAGGTGAGACCGCCGCGCGAAGCGATCCTTCTGCTTCCGGCGACTCAGAGTTGTCAACAACGATCAGCCGCTCTGGACTGATTCCCGTATCGAGGAGGCCTTGGACCACCTTGCCGATAATGTCGTGGCGATTGTGATGCACCACTACTGCCGACACTGACATCGCTATCGATCTCACCTTATCGACCGTCACGTGACCGCATCCAATCGTCCGCAATCTTCCGCCCACCGACGAGCGGCAAAGCTGCGGCGACTTCACTCGGCTCCAGCGGTTCCCGCAGCCTCGCTAGAATCGCGTCCGCAAGTTCACTGCTCTGCTCAATCACGGTGTGACCGTTTCTCAAGAGCCATCCAGCAATACCTGTTTCACAGGTGGTTACGACAGTGAGCCCATGAGAAAGAGCCTCAACTATTGGCAAGCCAACTTGTTCCCTCCATCTCCCTTCGCGAACCGATGGGGCAACGAGAATTCGATGGTTCAAGTAATTCATCTCAGTATCGTTCCGCGATAATTGCCCGACTGCTCGCCGCCGATTTGGATTCTCAGCAACCCATGCCTGCACATCGGCCATTAGTGGGCCATCTCCCACCAGAGTGAGGTGATGATCGGTCTGACCCTCTATCTTTGACCATGCCTCAAGTAGCTGGATCACACCCTTGCGGCTTTCCAAGCGGCCTACAAAAAGCGCACCACGCGCATTCGCGGGAATCAGCTGCCTGGCGTCGGGCAACTCAGGAACGACACGGCTTAAGACGAGCGCCATCTGCGGTATGGTGCCGTATGTAGTTTCGGAGCCCTCACTTCCATAGACAACGCGGTCAAGCCTCGGCGCGATTACCTTCCCGATAAGCGCGATCACCATTCGAGTCAATGGCTTGGAGAGAGGACCTGCATAGCCGACGAGCGACCTAAAATCATTATTCTCGATACAATATGTGGTCAGGCGTATGGATTGCCCTCGCCACAAGCGAGCTGCCACCGCGATGGCAGTCGTTAGTGGCAACACTCGCATCCACAGAGGCTCCGGCAATTCGACGACCTCAATCGACTGATCTTGCAGTGCGGCGCGGAGACTTCTTCTGCTAAGCCGGTGCGCCTGTCTCGGAATCATCTGAGGATCCAAGTCCCACTTGAGCTTGCGGTAGAGAACAACATCTTCAGGTGACCATTGAGAGTAGCGCTCCACGTGAACAGCACGAAGCTCGGGGATGATGTGCAGGACTCTCATAATCGCTGATCGACCAGCCCAGCGAGTGCTGCATTATAGCTGCTATTGACACTATTCCACGAGAATTCGGAGATGGCACGCTGACGAGCGAGTGATGACATCCGATCCATATCGTCTGATTTGATTAGCAGCGACTCAATTCGCGCAGCGATGCTCGTCGGGGCGGCCTCAGTGTAAACGCCTGACCCCCCTAGTACTTCGCGGTTGTAGACGGTGTCGCGGGCGACGATTGGGGATCCGAGGGCCATCGCTTGGACGAGTGCAGGATTTGTGCCGCCGACGCTGTGGCCATGGAAGTAGACACCTGCATGCTGCCACAGGCTGTAAAGGCGACGATCATCACTGACATGTCCGAGCCAGAAGATCCGCTCATGCTGCCGGGCGAGTTCGCAAGCTTGCTCATCCAGTTCGCCACAATAACCCGATGAACCAACAATTACCACATCGGTAAGCCTGGCGAGCTCCGGTGCTGCCTGAAAGAACTCAGGAACAGTGTTCTCAGGTACAAACCGCGCGACCATGAGCACGTAGCCGCGGTGGGTGAGACCGGGCTCCACCGGAAGATCTTCATCGATCGCGTCTCCACCATACGGGATATAGCTTCCCACGAGGCCGAACTCTTCCTTCCATCGGCGCGCGATCTCATGCGAGTCGAAGACCATGCGGGTGCCATGCTTCGCAGTCAGTCTTGCACCCTTGTAGAAGATCGACTTCGCGACGCGACCCCACTTCGCGCGATCCCACTCAATACCATCAACGTTGACCAAGGTCGGGATCCCAGCGCGTTCTAGGATCGGCAGCCAGTACCCGTTTGCGACATTCATCACCAGCGCGACATCGGGCCTCTCTCGAGCTGCGTGACGAGATGCCGTGAGGCCGTAGGTGAGTGTGCTCAGGGACTTCTGTTCGAGACCCCACGTCTCGACGCTCTTGATTCGCGGGTCTCGATCGGGAACGTCAACGACCACGGCTCTCGGGCGACTATAAACAGTAACGTCCCAATCATTGTCCGCTAGGTACGGGGCGAGCTTCCGGACCGCAGTCTCGAATCCCCCATAGTAGCTGGGGTAACCACGGGTGCCAATTATCGCGACAGAGGGCAAGGCTTGCCTTTCAAAGGAGAGTGGATCCGCGCCGTTCAGTGCCACGCGAATGGTACATAAGCGCAGCGCCGATTAACCCACGCTCGCCACATATGGACGTACGAGCGACGCCTTTGGACGTACACTTCATCATTTCAGTTGTGCCGCCCTTGAAGTCCAGGACACTGGCCTCGAATCCGCTGCACTCGTATGACCATGCACATTCCCCGACCTGGAAGTGCGCGGGACGCACCTAGACCGCGATATCAGCCCCGATGGCATTGGGACCAGGGTTGACGGGTGAGGCCGGGCCGAATCACTTCTAAGTGCCATGGCAGAACCCCTCAGTATGCCCCACATGGGGTGATCATTGCTCTGACGGTTTTCAGGATGATCACGACGTCCCCCAACGGCGACCAGGTCTGCACGTAGCGCAGATCCAGCTTCACGCTGTCCTCCAGACTTAGGTCAGACCGACCACTCACCTGCCATAGCCCAGTGATCCCCGGCTTGATGAGCAGCCGCCGCAACCCCTCATCCGGAAACTCGTCGAGCTCCTTCTCTAGGTGCGGGCGCGGCCCAACGACGCTCATGTTCCCCCGCAGAACTGTCCAGAACTGCGGCAGTTCATCAAGAGAATACTTGCGCAGCACACGCCCCACGCGGGTCATGCGCGGGTCATCGTCCATCTTGAACAG
>JARKOY010000031.1 GCA_029975555.1 Spirochaetia bacterium
GCCATCAAGCAGGCCGAGCATGAGGGGTTGCGGGTTCGCCTCGTTACTCCTACGGTGCCGCATGGGTTGGGCGATGACGTTGCCAAGATTGCCGACATGATGACCAAGGCGTGGACGCGTCTCTGGCAAGGCAAGGCAGGCGTCCAGCTGCGCGATTCTCTCGGGCTGTTCGGCTTCATTCGCGCTCTCGAGGTCACGTACGGCCAAAACGGCTTCCATCCGCATTTTCACGTTCTGATGTTCTATCACCCGCAACAGACCACGGACGAGGCATGGGAAAGGCTCCCGGAACGCTGGCAGAGGGCCGCCATGCGTTCAGGACTGCCAGCCCCTAGCCTGACCCATGGATGCCGCATAGACGACGGCCAGAAAGCCGCCAGCTACGTTTCCAAGGGTGTCTGGGGGCTGGAGTCCGAATTGACCAAGGGACACGTCAAGAAGGGCAAGCGCGACGGCCGGACGCCGTTTGACCTGCTGCGCGACTACATGAAGGGCGACAAGCAGGCCGGCGCGATCTGGGCGCGGTATGCCGAGGCGTTTGCCGGTCGCCGTCAGTTGTACTGGTCCAATGGCCTGAAAAAGCTGCTCGCGGTGGCCGATCTGTCGGACGAGGAAATCACGCACAAGCCGGATGACGAGCAGGCGCTGCTGCTGGCCACGATCACGGACGAGCAGTGGAAGCTGATTTATCGGCGGCGCATGGAAAGCGCGGTTCTCGATCTGGCGGAATTGTCCGTCGATGCGTTGCGACGATTTCTTGAATGGCTGAAAGGGGGTGAGGCGTGATCGTGTGTAGGACAAACCCGATTGGGTTTGCAGTGGCGTCGGCTGTCGCGGGGGTGTGCGATGGTCGTCGCTTGTACGGTGCCGAAGTCGTTTTCCCGGACATCGGAGAGCCGTTTGTTCAGGCGTGGTTTTTTCTTGCGCCTAGCAGTCGGGAAGCGGATACCGGAGAGGTGCAACTCTCCGGCGTCCTGACCACTCACCAGAAAAGGAGCCCGGATCATGGCTAAGTCGGAGTATCACAGCAAACTTAACGAATGGCATCTCGAACTGGCGATCGCCGTCAGTGCATTGGAACGGCTGCTCGTCATTCAGGACGATGACGACACAGGGGCGCTCGGGCATGTCCTGAAAACGCGATTCCGCGATCTGGTGGAGTCCTGCCCGTTCCCGGAGTCGGACGCGGTGCGTCAATGCGCCGAATCCGTCGGCTCAAACACGACGCATTGAGCGTGTAGCATCGTTTTCCGGCGAAAGCCTATCCTGCACTACCCGAGACCCCTCAAGGGGGATGGTCCGCGCCAGCGGGCCGCCGCCTTGAGGGGTTCGCGCGTTTACGCGTGCGCGCTCCTTCGCGCCAACGAAGAAACCGGTTTTTCGTTGAGGCGGAGTCGGGCGTTTCGGTGCGGGTCGCACCTGGAAGAAAACCGGAATCGGGAAAACCACCTGGTCGAGGGTGACTGACCAGGCATGACGCGTCCAGGTGGAGTCACAGTACGTGATGACGGACACCTCGCGCCCTATAGACCACAACGGCGAGTCAGGCGTAATATTCCTTTGCTGACTGAGAAGGCGGGGAATCTTCGAGATTACGAGTCGGACCCGCTAGTCATGAGATATCGGGATCGTAGGGGAGCGCCTCCCCTCCTTGCTCTGTACGGTCGGAGCGCCAAAAGGAAAACCCCGCATGAGTTGGCACTCATCGGGGCTATGACCGGTGTGGATTAGGGCTTATGAGGGCTCTCACCGATGAGACATAGCTTAAAGACTTATCGACCCTTGCACAAGCCGCTACCTATGGGGAGCGTGCGGGGTGTCGACTACTAGATCCAGTTTTTCCACTCATTACGTCGGCTGCGGCGTCTTTGAGCGTCCCGAACAGGGCGCATCGCCCCTTCCTTACCTCTCTCTGTCCGAGCTTGCCGAGTTGGTTGGGCAACCCGTTTCTGATCTTCTGCAACGCGTCGAAGGGGGTGTGTCATGACCTCCACGGCACGAGGGCGCGCAGCGCCCCTTGGTATATACGCGGAAACTTATTCACCTTCAGGAACGGCAAGGGTTTCAGAGGAGGGGGAGATTTTGGGGGTTTCCCCGGATGCTCGATCCTCTCGCGCTGAGCGGTTCGCGCTGAAGTCGGCGGCGGTGCGGCTGCTGCCGAAGGGACATCGGACCTCGAAGTGCATGCACTGGCGCCGCCCAGACATGGAAATCCAAGTTCTTCGCGGAGCCACGACGGATAAGGCCTTCTTCCACGGTCTGCAAGTCTGTTCGATGCCGTGGACGTGTCCGGTGTGCGCCTCGAAGATCAGCGAACGGCGGCGTCAGGAAGTCGCCCACGCCATCAAGCAGGCCGAGCATGAGGGGTTGCGGGTTCGCCTCGTTACTCCTACGGTGCCGCATGGGTTGGGCGATGACGTTGCCAAGATTGCCGACATGATGACCAAGGCGTGGACGCGTCTCTGGCAAGGCAAGGCAGGC
>JARKOY010000033.1 GCA_029975555.1 Spirochaetia bacterium
CTCGGAGCGCGTGGCGATGTTGCCGGCCGCGTCCCGGGTCAGGGCATAGGTGGCCGCCGCCTGGCCGCCCACGGTCACCGTCCAGCCGTCCAGCTCGCCGTACTGGTTGAAGGTCCGGCTCTCGCTGAGATCGTTGCCGGCGACCGAAATCGGCAGCCCGTTGCGGCTGTCGCGGCCAATGGCGTAGCCGCCCGAACCGGTGAGCAAGTTGTCGTTGTCGTAGGTAAAGGTATTGGCCGACCCGGCGTAGGTCAGCGTCTTGACCTTGAAATCGCTGTTGTAGGCGAAGCTGACGGTCTGGGCCAGCGTACCGGACTGGGCGACCGAAGTGACGAGCGGCCCGTCGTGGCCGTAGGTGACGCTCTCCGTGCCCGACGACAGGCTTTTGACCGTGGAGCCGCACGGCTCGTACGTGTAGTTGACCGTGTATTCCGGTGTGGTCACCGAAGCCAGTTGGGCGTCCTGGAAGGCGCGCGAGATGACCTTGCCCGAGGGGAAGGTGAGCTTGGTCAGCCGACGGTCGCGGTCATAGCTGTAGACGTAGGAGCCCGAAAGCGGCGTGTCATAGGCCGAATTCCGGTTGACGGCATTGTATTCGAAATCATGGGCCACGTTGGCCGGCGTGGTCAGCACGGTCATGTTGCCCATCTTGTCGTAGGCAAATCGCACGACCGAGTTGTCCGGCCGGTAAATGGCCGTGCGCCGGCCCAGCTCGTCATAGGCGAAGCTAGTGGTCAGATTGCGCGGATCGGTAACCGAGGCCACGTTGCCGGCGGAGTCATACGTGGTCGCGACGCTGCGCGTCCCGGCGGACCGGCTCGTGACGCGGCCACGGGTATCGTACGCGAAGTTCGTGGTGGCAAGCCCGGGCACGGCCACGGAAGAAGTAAGCAGCGTGGCCGGATCATAGGTCACGGTGGTCGTGCGCCCGACAGGCGTCGTCAGCGTGCGCGTTGCGGTGGTCAGATCCGTACGCAGGGTCGAGGCCTTGGTGTTGACCGTCACCGTGCGCAGGATGGACTGCAAGGTATCGTCCGTGCCTGCGGTATAGGTCACTGCGGATTCAGTGACACGTTTAAGCTTCGACGGAGTGCTTTTTTCTTCTTTTATTTCATATGGATAATGGAAACGCGGATCGTCGGCGTAGGTAAGCTTGAACGTCCAGCCACAGGAGGTGGTCTTTTCGACCTGCTTTTCGTCGGGTGAACGGAAATAATGGGTTTCACCACCATTGGGGTCGGTGATGATGGAGTAATACCCTGCGGCCAAATGCTGGTCCGCGTAAGAGGTCACTAACCCTTCGGCCGTGGTTTCTTCATAGAGGATGCTGTCGGATTGCAACGTCTTGGTATAGGTCCAGCGACCGCCCAGGAGATCGCTGACGGTGGCCACACGACCGTTGGCGTCGTAGGTATGGTTGAAGCTGTGGCCATTGGTATCCGTCTCGGTCAGGAGCAACCCGCCGGCATCGTATGTGAATCCGTAAGTGCCTCCGTCCTGATATGACGCCTGGGTGAGCTGGCTGGAACCGTTCACGCTCAAGGAGGTACGCTGCCCATCCGGCGCAACGATGGCCGTAGCCGCGCCTCCGCTGCCGCGCTCAATGGTCAAGGTAGCGCCAAAACGGTCGGTTACTGAAACTAGATTCCCTTTGCCGTCGTAGCCAAATTCATACAGGGTTTTGCCGGTTTCCTGGTCTTCGGTCCGAAGGTGCCGTCCTGTCTCGGACATGACATATCGCTGCCCGTTGTCGTCATCGACCGTGAATGACCCTGAACTGAGTCGACTGATATTCGATTCGCTCAATGTATCTGTAAAAAAGAGAGAGCCGTCAGGTGATATGGCTATATAGCGAGATTTTACAGCGATATCAAAGTTGAACCCTGCATTGGCAGGCGTCAGATAGGTTACTTGTCCTGCAATGGCATGGATAATGCCGTCCGTATCAATTTTATATATTGAATTTAGACAGCCACCGTTCGCCATAACTACTATTATATTCTCTTGATTGTCGATGCCTAAACTGATTGTGCCGAAACTATTGTAGTTCTTGAGGGGAAGGTTGGGAGTTGGCCAATATGGTGCCTTGCCTGGGCATCCAGTGAGCGAGCTGACACGGCCGGTTGGTTCGATCCGATAGATATTACTCCCCCATGTGCTGACGATAAGTCTGCCAGACTTGTCAAAAGCAAGATTCCGTGGCGATAACTTTAATGTTAAAGCTGACATGCCTTCTTGAATACAATAAGAATAAGGCGGCCCTTCACCTGTCCCAGCAAAGGTCGTAATGATTCCGTTCTGATCGACTTTCCTGATGCGATTATTTCCTCGGTCGGCAATATAAAGGTTTCCTTCAGCATCAAGGGCAAGATCGGTGGGTAAATAGAGGTTTGCTGTGATTGCGGGGATGCCGTCGCCGTTATAGTTTGGCAGAGAGGTGCCCGCGTAAATACGTATAGTGCCATCCGTATCCAGCTTAAGAACCCTGGGGCTGCTAATGATATATAAGCTTCCGTCAGGAGCGGGGAGCATCGGGCCTATAGCTGTGATGGAGACATTTAGGGCAGGTTGTGGGCTAGTGCTTAATTGTTTATTTCCACCGCCTGCGATAAGTACGGGGTTGCTGCCGTCCAGCTCCGATCGAAATACGCGTGATTTATTGTCAATGACATAGAGTTTCCCGTCGGGAGAAACCGCAATAGGAAGAGCATTGGAATCAAGCTGTGGATCGGATTGGCGCGTCGCTTGAGGAAAGATGCGTTGAACGCCTTTCCCCTGATTCTTGACGATAGTGCCATCACCTTTGAACAATATCGTTGAATTTCGTGGATTCATCCGATGGTGGTTGGACAGCGTCCAACCTTGGGCGACATCGCCGCCCGTGCCGAAGTCAGCCCGGTTGACCAGGATCCGATCCTTTTTCCACACGGTATATCTGGTGCGTCCCGTAACTCCGGTCACCTCGCCGCCGAGTTGCGCAAACGCGTTAATGATCGCGCTTTGATCATGTACGGACTCAGCAGGGTTGGGTTTATAATACCTCGCATCGAAACTGAACCCGACATCCACGTCGGCGTAAGTCGCAGCCGAAGGGTTCCCGAAGAGATCAAGACCATCCCAGACAATCTCCACCGTCTTATTCGGCTCAGGCGCAAGGGTCTGTTCGTAGACCATGCCGGCGATGGCAACCCTGGCGGTCATGCTTTTCAAGGAAGCAGGGATCGTCGGCCCGCTGACAGGGACTGTAATAATATTTTTATAGCCAGGGGTTCGATCACTGCTATAATGCAACGACAAACCTGTCCCTGACACAGGAATATCTTCGTGCAGGAATCGCATCCTGTTGCTGACGGATGATCCTGACGAGGTGCTGCAATCGTCGCCGTCCGAATCGCCGTCCCCGTCAGGTTGTTGCTCAGGGTTGGGTGGGGCATCTCCTTCGGCAGGGCCATATGGGAAGTTGGTGTCCCACGGTGTAAAGTGGCTCATGGAAAATCGCCAGAAGGTATCGCCCGGCTTGTAGCGAGTGGAGTCGCTCAGCCCCTCGACTTCGTCCACGAAGGAGCCGTCGCCGTTTAAGTCGTCCGGTTGCCCGTCGCCGTCGGCGTCCAAAGCGTCCACCTTGCCATCGCCATCAGTATCGAGCAGTTTTACCACGATTCCGTTTTCCGACGGCACCCAGACGCCTTTGTCGCGATCATAGTAGCCGACCGGCACAATCGTTCCGACCTCGAAACCCAGAAAATTATCCAGCCAGCCGATGACCGGCTTGTCGAAGCGCACTCGGCTTGCTCCATCCACCACCATATCCCCGCACCAGGTGAAGGCCGAGGTCGGCGGCAAAATGGCCGGCATGGATTGCGGCGTGGCAAATTCCGTGGCGCTGACCTTGATTTCGGTCAGTTCACGCACTGTGTTGCCAGAGGCATCCACCTCGAAGGCTTTGTTGTCGCCCGTAAACACCAGGGACACCGAACGCTTGCCGGAATCGTCCGTCACCGGAGTACTTTCATGCGTTGTGACGGAGCTCGGGTTGCCATTAAATATGATGTCCGTCGCTTTGGCATCAGGAACAAGGAGTTTCGTATCCTCTACGACGGCAATGTCATTCCAGCGAGCGGCAACAGTGCGTTGGGCCGGCAGATAGCCGGCCAATGCATAAACGACGGTCATGATTCCGCTGGATTCAAAGGGCAGCGTATACGTTCCGTCCGTGCCCGTCGCCGTCGAGCCATATTCGGAGTGGTTGAGCACCGAGACGGTCACGCCCGCGAGAGGCGTGCCGGCAGAAGTGAGTACACGGCCAGTTGCAAGGGCAAAACGCTTGGAATCATAGGATGCGAGTTTTGTGTCCCAAGGAATGAGGTCCTCGTATTGGGCTCCAAAACTTCCTTCTGGCTGTGGCGCGACATCGGCGCGCAGTTTGATGCTGGCTTGAGCCGTAGCCGTGCCAACGGCATTGCTGGCCGTCAAGGTGTATGTGGTTGGCTGCGTCGGAGTGATTGACATATTGCCGGATGTGGCAACCTGGCCAATGCCGTTGTCGATAGACACGGCGTCGGCGTACTGGGTGGACCACGTCAACGTGGTCGAATTTCCGACTGTCACCACTGTGGGATCGATGGTCAGGGAGGCTGTAGGCGGCAGAGTGGGTTTTTTAATGCGGAATTCAACGGTGACAGAAGCCCCTTTATCTCCGTGGAGGGTGACCCAAAGATTATTTTTCGCTTTGAGGTTCACCGGTATTTCGTACGTCGTTTGATTACGGCGTATATCTTGCTCGCCGAGCAGGCGATTGGCATTCAGCCACAAGAAACCGTCTTTGATCCGCTTGCCATTGGAAACTTTGGTGACGACGCAGACCGCTTCTTCGGCGTCGCTTGCTCGAAAATCGTCATAGGCGATGAGCAAGGTGAGCCAGCCGACCGTGTAAGTCTTGCTGAACACCACCGTATCGGCCTGGACCTGGGAAACCATACCCGGGACAAGCAGGAGCAGGCCAAGAGCGAGGCCCAACAAACGGCGCGACATGATGCCTCCTTCTGGGAAAAGGCCATGAAAGAGCAGCGCATAACGGAAACATTATCGAAAACAACGCTTGTGACCGGTAAACCGGAAATGGTAACATGTAAATGGTTATTGCCGGTTATATTCGTTTTTTACCCTATCAAGCTGATTTTCCAGCGCTATTACTCGGTAATTGATCGTATCGGTTGGGATGTTGAACAGGTCGTTTGGATGAATCTGTGGCTGATCGCTTGATCTACTAGGATGAAAAAAGTCATTCAACCTGTGAAATTTATTTCATAAAATATGAAGAAAGGTCACTTTCCGTGCGCATGGTAGGGGCTATGATGACAAAGACTGGTCTCAAAAGAGTTGAAATCATAGGGCGGATGGGGTAGCCAAAAGTTGAGGATTGATAAGTTATGGATTATATGTTGTGTCTGCCTCGAAGTATTTGGCTTGCTTAAGTGGAAAGAGAGTACTGTTATGGTTTTGTTGCGTGGTATAAGGAAACTGTTTCAAAAGGATATCTCTCTGATTCCCCTCAAGACCTGGTGGTGGCTAGTTTCAAAGACCTCGAACCGTGACATGGCTACGTCTGATACTGAATCCGATTTACATATACCATATCTATCAAATCTTTTAAGTGGGGAAGGTGCAATGACCCCTCAGGCGGCAACTGCGATATTAAACACGATCAACAAGGGGATGATTCGAGGATCATTGGGCAGGATGTTGATAGAACAAAAGTATATAGATGAAGAGCGTTTTCTTGGTTTCATGGCAAAACAGTTTTATTATGAAACAATTTCAACTATAGAAGACAATGCGCTGGATTATCATTATGTCGAACCTTTCCCCATTGCCTATTTAAAAACAAATTTAGCTGTTGTCCTGCAGGGAGAAAACGGAACGCCCCAAGTCATTATGGCCGATCCCTTCAACTACAAAATTCTGGATGATTTTCGCCAAATTTTGAATTTGCCCCTGTCAACGCCAATACTCGCCTCGTCAGGAGTTGTCCTGTCGGCCATTAACCGTTCGTATGGTAAAGCCGAAGGACGCCTCGATGCGGCTTTGTGGGATATGGATGAGATAGC
Organism: Spirochaetia bacterium; assembly: GCA_029975555.1. Classification (GTDB taxonomy): domain Bacteria; phylum Spirochaetota; class Spirochaetia; order Treponematales; family Rectinemataceae; genus Rectinema. The sequence goes on from JARKOY010000033.1 coordinate 6,108, forward strand.
GGGGCTCGAGTTTGAGTCTTCTCTGGACGAAAGTATTGGTCGCGACCTTCTGGATGAGACAAGCAGCGCACCTGTAATAAAACTTGTTAATCAGATTATTTTTAAAGCGATTAAGAATAACGCTAGCGACATACACATAGAACCAAGTCAAACAGACTGTAGAGTTCGTTATCGGCTTGATGGCGTGTTACATCCCATAGATGACATTCCAAAAAATTTACAAGCCCCACTTCTTTCCCGTCTTAAGGTTATGGCACGATTGAATATCGCCGAAAAGCGCCTGCCCCAAGATGGTCGTATTGAAATAAGGCTGGGAGAGCAGATCGTAGACATACGCATCTCCATTTTTCCAACCGCCTTGGGGGAACGGGCTGTATTAAGGCTTTTAGATAAAAATGCCAAAATACTACGCTTGACGGAACTGGGACTATCTTCAGAATGCCTCGATGAGTTGCGTTCCTTTGTATCTTTGTCACATGGACTGATCTTGGTCACCGGTCCTACGGGCAGTGGCAAGACCACGACTTTGTACGCGGCTCTTCAACACATCAATACACCCAACAAAAATATCCTCACTATTGAGGATCCCGTGGAGTATCAAATTAAGGGCATTGGCCAGATGCAGGTCAACCCCAAGATTGATCTAACATTTTCTTCGGGTTTGCGTTCTATGGTGCGGCAGGATCCAGACGTCATACTCGTAGGGGAAATTCGCGACCGCGAAACCGCTAATATTGCCGTTCAGGCCGCCATGACTGGGCATCTTGTATTCTCCACACTGCATACAAACGATGCTGCAACAGCTGTCACGCGACTCGTGGACATGGGTATCGAGCCTTTTCTGCTGAGTTCAGCCTGCCGGGTGCTTATTGCCCAGCGTTTGATTCGGGTACTGTGTCCGTATTGCAAGCGGCAGGATATTCTTTCTGACCAAGAAATGGCTGCCATCAGGCTGGAAAACGACTCTGTTTCTCAAGTATTCCGTGCCGTTGGCTGTGAAAATTGTCTGCACACCGGTTTCAAAGGACGAACGGCCATCTACGAAATGATTAAAATGACCGAAGGAATGCAGGAGCTTGTCATGGAAACATCGGATGTCAGGCGAATACGACAACTTGCCATGGCCGAAGGCACAGTATCCATGCGTGATGACGGCATTCGCAAGGTCTTGCTCGGCGTTACGACTATTGAAGAGGTGCATAAGGCCACATCACTTATTTAAGGTCGCTTCGACGAGACGCTGCCATGCCTGTATATGAGTACCAAGCCATTGATGCTGCCGGCAGAAACCGAAAAGGGAAGGTCCGCGCGGACAGTCAATCTACGGCGCTGGCCGAGCTGCGTTCCAAGGCCTTGTACCCGAAGTCCCTTGTGGAAACCAACGCGGCCGCACGTCGAAATCCCGTCGCTGTCTATACCGGCAGGACATTTTCCTTGCGTCGAGTGAGTAAAATGGAACTCAGCGTGACCATGCGGCAAATCTCAAATCTTCTCACCGCCGGGTTCCCTCTGCTTCGGGCAGTATCCCTGGCCAAAGCCCAGGCACGATCCAAGGCTTTGACGCATGTTCTGTCCCAGGTGGAGGAGCGTCTCAAGGAAGGCGTGGCCTTTGCCCGCGCCCTTGAGGAACATCCCGCCGTTTTCCCCGCCATCCATGTCGGCCTTGTCCGTGCCGCCGAGTCCTCGGGGACGCTGGAAATCGTCATGACCACTCTCGCCGGGATCACGGACCGCCAATTGGCGCTTCGACGTAAGATCGCCAATGCCTTGACCTATCCCATCCTCATGGTTGTTGTGGGAGTAGGGGTGGTCTTCGTGCTCATGACCTTCGTGGTGCCGCGTATCACCAGGATATTCACTGATCTCCAGCAGGAATTGCCCTTCGCGACGGTCTTGCTCATCGACATCAGTAATTTCTGCAGCCGATATTGGCCGATCCTGGCGGGGCTATCCCTTATGGGAGGGTTGGCAGGGCATTATTTCGTGCGAACGTCGCGTGGTCGACTTCTTTGGGATAGGGCCAAGTTGTTCCTTCCGCTTGTGGGGAGCTTGATCAAGGGATTCGCGGTGGCTCGATTCGCCAGTATCTTGGGCACGGTGCTACAGCATGGCATCCCTGTTCCTCAAGCCTTGGATGCTGTGGGGCCGGTACTAGGAAATGTCGTTCTTGAGCAAAGCGTGGCGCAGATACGCCAGGATGTGGGGGAGGGGGCGAGTCTGACCGTGGCCATGATGAAGAAGCCCGTATTTCCCTCTGTTATGGTTCAGATGGCCTCGGCGGGTGAAGCTGGCGGCAACCTGGATACAATGATGCTTAATGTCAGCGAAATGATGGAAAACGAACTTGTCAGCCGTATGACTATGCTGACAACCCTATTTGAACCTCTTATGATCATCGTGCTTGGCTTTGGTGTTTGCTTCATCATCATGGCTGTCATGCTCCCCATATTCGATATGAGCACCCTTGTACATTAATAACTTAAATACAAAATGAAAAATAACCCTTGGTCATGCACAGGGTTTACCTTGGCTGAAGTAATCATTATTTTAATAATCTTGTCTGTCACCTTGGCCTTGGCTCTTCCACGGCTTGCCGGTGTTCTCGAAAGAAATGCCTTGAATGAGTCCAGCAATTTTTTGGCACAAACTATCCTCTTGGCTCGGGACAAGGCCATGCTGCGCCAAGAACGATGGGGAATGATCATCGATTTAGACAGGCAAACAGTGCATGTACAAAGCCTCGACAAGTCCATCCATGCTCCGGTTGCCCTGCCCTCGTCTTTCCCTCACGACGTTTATGTCAAAAGTATTACTGTGGCCGGGAGTATGGTGATTTCCGGTCATGCAACCATCCGCTTTCTCCCTATCGGCCTTACCGAGCCCTGTCGCATTACATTGGCGGATTCGCAACAGCGCTTGCGTCAATTGAAACTACCGGCCAGTGGCGCACGTCTCACTGCGGTCCAGGAAGCCGGAGCATCGACACAGGCGACACCGGGCTACGATGGTTCTCAGCCTGATCCAGCTTGGGAGGCGTTGCCATGAAGCGACAATCGCTTGGCCCAGCTGGTTTTTCTTTCCTGGAAGTACTGGTGGCAGTCGCTGTTCTAGCCGTTGTCTTGGTGACTGTTTTGGCTACTTGCTTGGGAATGCAGGAAAGTGTGTTGCGTTGCCGCGAGATTGATGCCCTTTCGGCCTTAGCAATGGCGAAACTCGTCGAGGTGGAGCGTATCGGGGTAAGAAATTGGCAAGTTACCGATGGCGATTTCGGTCCGGGGCAGCCTCAGTGGAAATGGCATGTGGATTTTATCAAAGGCCTTCCTGGAGGTATGACTCTCGCAACAGTCACGGTATCCGCTTCGGGGACGGTCTCATCCTCTACCCATATTGATAAGGTTCTTGTCAAATAATGCGTGACAATCGATCCATCCCTACTGGGTTCACGTTGCTCGAATTATTATTGGCACTTGCTGTCGTCTCTTTTGTTTGCATCGGTTTGTATAGTGTCTATGATGGGGTCCTGCGAGTTGTCGAGACTGTGGACAAAATGGCAAAACAAGATGAGATTTCCCGAACAGTAACTATGTTATTTAGAAACGACCTGTTGAGTATTTACTATCGGAAATGGGGTGAAATCCCTCAGGACTCTCCGTTGCGTGTTCAGGTTCCCGCCAAGGTGCAACGGAAGCAGGTCCCTGGGGATGGCCGCGATGTGGTCGTTTTGGAGTTTGCAGCGGCGACGTCGCCGCTTTTCGGCAATCCGGCAGACATGGGCCGTATCGCCAGGATTGTCTATGCCCTTCGTCCCAGCCTGAACCATGCGGAAGCCTATTTGCTGTTGCGCAAGGAACTGCCCTTTGCCGAGATGAATTGGCGATCTCAGGCGGCGCAACCTTGGCGGGAAATCGTCGTTGCGGACATGGTAACATCCTTGGATGTAAAAGTTTACGCTTCTGATGGCACGCAGCATGTCGCATGGGACAGCCTGGAAATGGAGAGGAAAGGACGTCCGGTCCTGCCTGCGGCGTTCACTATCGAAGTGAGGAGAATGGTTGAAGGTCGGATGGTTTCTTGGTCCACGAGCATCAGTGTGCCGCCGTTGGAACTGTCATTCGAGAGGGAGACGTCCTGAATGCAGCGGAAGGGTTGCCCCATCCTGGGAAGGGTGAGGAACCGGGGTACGGTTCTGCTTTTGGTACTCCTTGTCGTCACGGCCTTGGCGCTGGTGGTCACGACTGGCTTGCGCGGTCTTCGAATTGAAGAAACCGGGGCTCGGTTGCTGCGAAATCGCCTTCGGGCCGAAGCTCTGGCGGAGTCGGGTTTGCGTCTCGCTGCATACGGGCTGACGAGGGAAGTCGGGACAGCGCATTTTGTTCATTATGGACAGGTCTGGTCTCGTTTTTTTCACGATGCTCAGGTTCGTCAGTCGTTGCTTGATCCAGACACAGTCGCGGGCGCAGCCATCCTGGATTTGTTCTCCGACGAAAAGCTTAGTGTCGATATTCATGATGAATCGGGAAAGTTGCCAATAAATGCACTGGCTGGAGCGAATTTCGAAGTATATAAGAATATATTGCTGGCTATCTTGCAAAGCTCCCCCTTTCGGATGCAAGAATCAGAAGCTTTGAACCTCATCTATGCTATAAAAGATTGGTTGGATGCTGATACGACGACGTTTACACCTTCAATATATGACAGAATATCAGGGGCAGAAGACGACTATTACTCAAGTCGTCAAGCCCAATATCGTTGTAAGAATGGTCCAATAGAAACTCTCTCTGAACTCCTGCTTGTCAAGGGAGTAACAAAACGATTGTATGACGGTGAAAACGGCAGCATTGGTCTCAAAGATCTCCTTACGGTCTGGGAATCCCGAAACATCAACATCAACACAGCTCCAGCCCCTGTCCTGCGCGCCTTGGCCTGGCGACTGAATGAACAGCAAGGGAATGATTTCGCAACGGCTCTTATTGCGTACCGGGAAAACCAATTGCATTACGATTCACTTAAAATAACTGGATGGTATAGGATTGCTTTGCCCCAGTTTGAAAATATCCCTCTGCCGGATGCCATTCTTACCTTGAAGGGCAGGCATTTTACGGTAACCGCAACGGCGAGAATCGGATCAACTACGGTCCAGCGTTTCGCGTGTCTGGAATGGACCTCCCCGGTGACAATGCAAAGCGATAAGAACGTCGTTAAGATTTTGTACCAACGACTGATCGACCTTCCGCCAGCCCGCTAGAAGTGCGGGACAAGGTGCATTTTCATGGCGACGAGTGTTGTTGGAATAGACATCGGGGAGTCGGACATCAAAATTGTTCGTCTGACACCTGCGTCTAGGCGGACGATAGTTTCGGGATTTGCCGTAGCCGAGGTCTCCGGTGGTACGGATTTCAAGCGACTAGCGGCTCAGGCCAGGGTGTTGATCGACGCCAACGGACTTGACGCGGATACCTATGCCCTGGCGATACCGGCCCACTTAAGCTTTTTGCGTCGATTCAGCTTCCCTTTCTCTTCGACAAGTAAAATCGATCAAATCCTTGCCTATGAGATCGAACAACACCTGCCTTATCCTCTGGAGAAAGTCGTCATCGCCTATCGCAAGGCGAGTCAACGCAAGGATGGAACCCAAGCCATTATAGCGGCAGCTCTGCCAAAGGACACACTGACGCGACTTCTGGAGGCTTTCCATGAGGAAGGATTGCCTGTGTCGGAAGTAGGTCTCAGTGTCGATGTTTTAGATTTTATTGTCAAAAAAGTGGATGTAGTCCTGCCATCTCAATCTATTTGGCTAGATATTGGCTATGAAAGAATACAATTTATGTACTTTGTAGACAATATGTCCACTTGCTACCGCTCATTTCTATGGACTTGTCCGGAGCAAACAGTCGCTTGGCGCGAGATTAATGCGACAGGAACATGCCAAGAATATAGTAATCATGCGGCGTGCCTTGGCCGAGAAATAATCACAACGATCCTCGCTACCAATCCTGCAGAGAATCGAATGCCGCAATTAGTAGTGGTTTGCGGCGAAGGTGCCAATAATGACAGATTGCTTGCCGCACTCGGTGACCAATTTCAGGGTACAGTCAGGCGTTTGGAGGATTTTCCTTGGAAAGGATTCGACATGGAGTCGGAAATCCGCAGACAGCGCAATCGGCTGGCCATAGCTTTAGGGTTGGCCTTGCGAGGGCTGGAGAGTTCGGAGAGGCTCGATTTCCTCCAGGGTGAATTCGCTGTGAAGTCGGCGAGAATTGCGCGAAGCTTGCCACTTTATGTTCTTGCTGCGGCTTTTTCACTGACGCTGATCTGTCTTGGCCTGTTGATCGGTTTTAACTTACGCTTCAAGGCAAAGCAGGTAGAGGCTCTGGATAGTCAGATGCATCAAATTGTAAAGACAATCATCCCGGACGTTGGGACTGGTCTCAGTGTTAAGCAATATATTGGCATCATAAAGGAAAGGATCAAGAGACTGGAAGAGAAAAAAATTGTTGGCGGACAGCAAGCGTCAGAATCAAGTCTTATAGAGACACTCCGCATGTTTAGTTTAGTTGTTTTGAATAAGGGAAAAATCGTACTCAGATCATTGAGCCTAGATGAAGGACGAGTGAGAGTCAAGGCCGAAGCTGATACTTTTGAGACGGTTGAAAGTCTTAAAAAAGAGCTCATAACATTCGATATATTTCAGGATATACAGATAAAAGATATTAAGGCCAAAGCTGGCGCGTGGAAGGCGGAGTTCAACCTCGAACTTGTGCGTAAAAAATGACACCTCAGGCAACTTTATGAAAAGAGTCTTCTCTAATAAATGGTTAACTCTGACGTTGGTCGGCGTTTTGTTTGTCGCGGGATATGAATGGGGTATTATGCCTCTGGTGAGATATAACAATAGATTAAATGTAAAGCTATCCTTGTTGGAGAAGGACATCTCCGAACTTTTTGTGTTGAAAGAGCAATATCAAGAATTAGTCAATGAGATCGAAGTCCAAGGGAAGCAAAGCAATCCAAGGGCGTTTAATCTATTGTCATATATTCAAGAGGCCTCCGATAGCCTTGGTGTTAAATCTTATATCAAGTCCATGCGGCCGACTCAGAGGGATATAGATGAGATGCATCGCGAAGAGACCGTGAGCATGGAATTGTCAAAAGTACCTCTAAATGAATTTGTATCTTCATTATATCTATTGGAGACAGCGCTAGATACTGTGTGGATCGTTCAGGCGACTTGCCACCCGGACGCGCAAGAGGGAATGGATATAGACCTGACAGTATCTGCTATCGTGGACAAAGAACCTACACAATCCCAACGCCGAAGCGAGAAGACGTCTTTGAGGAGGGCAATGTCAACACAACAATGAGAAGCAGACGCCTACAGAGGAATAAACTGCATTCAAACGCACGCCTTTGCGAGATAGAATGTGGTATTATTAGATTTTGAGAAGGGCCTGGAACGAAAACTGTGTAAACCTCCACTAAGGGGCGAAAGTCCCAGGAGGTTTCCGTGCTGATCAAACGTGACGAACTGGCCAGGAAGGTGCTCGAAGGAGAGATCATCAGCCTGGACGACCTCAATTCCGTTCTCCGTTCGATGATCAAGGACGTGGTCGAAACGGCCATGGGAGCCGAGATGACCGGTTTTCTTGGCTACGACCGCTACCAGACACCGGACAGCGATCCCGGCAACCGCCGCAACGGTTACAGCCACAAAGAGCTTGCCTCGAAGGTCGGACCCATCGTCATCGATGTGCCCCGGGACCGAAAATCCGAGTTCGCGCCGGCCATCGTCAAAAAGCGCCAGAAGGACATCGGCGGCTTCGAGGAACTCATCCTTTCCATGTATGCCAAGGGGATGAGTACCCGCGATATCCAGCACCACGTCAAGGAAATCTACAACCACGACATCTCGCCCGAGACGGTCAGCCGCATCACCGACGCTGTCATCGACAAGGCGAAGGAATGGCAGAATCGGCCACTGGAGCCGATTTACGCCATTGTGTTCATGGACGCGCTGTTCCTCAAGCTCCGGGTGGATGGCCGGGTCAAGAACGTGGCCGCCTACTTGATGGTCGGCATCGACCTGGAGGGGCGTAAGGAGTGCCTCGGCATCTGGCTTGGCCAAAGCGAATCCGCCAAGTACTGGCTCGGCGTGCTCAATGAGTTCAAAAACCGGGGCGTAAACGACGTGCTGATTTTCGCCGTGGATGGCCTGACCGGCTTTCCTGAAGCCATCAGGGCCGCGTACCCCCAGGCTGAAATCCAGCGTTGCCTCGTTCACCAAGTCAGGAACTCGCTGGCGCAGATGGCCTGGAAGGACCGCAAGGAGGTTGCCAGCTCCCTGCGCTCGATTTACACCGCTCCGACAGAGGAAGCCGGTCTCATGGCCCTGGCCGAGTTCGAGGAAACCTGGGGGCGGAAGTACCCCCAGGTCGTGTTGTCCTGGAAACGGCACTGGCCGGAACTGGCGACGTTTTTCAACTATCCCGAAGCGGTACGGCGGCTGATTTACACCACCAACCCCATTGAAAGCCTCAACAGCCGGGTCAGGAAAACCGTGAAGGGGAAAAGCGTCTTCCCGACCGAGATCGCCCTGTTCAAGGCATTGTATCTGGCGGTGGCCGAAGCCGAGAAGCGTTGGACGATGCGGACGAGGAACTGGTAGGAGATCATGGCCCAGCTTTCGATCTTCTTCCAGGAACGGGTCAAGGACTATCTCTGCTGAACCCTCAACCGGGGGCGTTTACACAGTTTTCGGGACACTCTCTTTGAGAATAGTAGAATTTATTGCGCTGAAGTGGTCAACCTCGATCTTCGCGATGAAGATGTTGTTTTTCCAGGACGTCTTTCTGCTTCTCCACTGGGCTGTTTGTTCTCGTTGTTCGATTTCATAGGGATAACATCTTGATTTTCGTTGACGGTGACCAACACCTCGCTCCATAAAATTTTGTGTATGCGCACTGTTCCAATGAGATCACCTTCGCGATAAAACTCTTCTTTGTTTGTTGCTGAATTTTGTATAACAGCTATTTTCATTTTTTTATCTGGAGAAATGATTGTCCCAACAAGACTCAATGTGGCGAGCGGGTTCACTGCAGGAGGAATCTCAACAACTGGCGCTGGTGGCGCTTGTTTTGGTTGCGCTTTAACCACTGAAAAAATATTGCGCTCACTAATAATATGGTATTCTTCTAGAGAGCGTTTTACAGGGGCTTTTTTTTGATGATTACCTAAGGCGCTGTTTGGTTCTGACAACAGATAAGCCGGCCTGCGATAGTATTTAACGATTTCCGGAATAACGGCGCACGACAGGGCGCATAATACAACAGAAATCGCGTAGCAGCTAACATTTTGGAGTTTGGACAGACTCTTGTGTTTTGGAAAGTAATTCATAACAAAGGAGACTTGTCTCGTTATACTATTGTGGCTGCGCTACTTATTATGCTCCGCACTGGCTCAGCCATCTTATACAATATTCAATCTCGCATAGAGATGGTATAATGCGCTTATAGCTTGAGCTCGCCGCATTTTTTAAAGTAAATAGTATTTCTGTGCTTTTTGTTTGTGATTACCTTTTGAAAAAAACGCTATCAATGTCCTCAGAGGTGGATATCGTGGAATGCTCTCTGCCCAGATTAATGATGTCAGGCAATAAAGACCCCGGCAATCACTCCCCATTCCCGGGACAAGGATGATGTAAATATCTCACGAAAACACAACCGTACATCTGATGCTGACGAACCACAACGGCTCAAGGATCAAAATTAAAACAAACAAGAGACTCCGAGAAACCTTTCACCATCAATCACTTCCTCACACTCCAACAAGGTTAGCAACTTCCCCACCGAATTTCACGTCTCGCACTCAAGGCAATGGTAGTAGGCATCGGCAGCCATCTTCACCGTCGAGTGCCCCATCAGCTTCGAAACTGCCGCTAAATCGGCTCCATTGCTGAGCATGGTCGTCGCGAAGAGATGCCGCAAGTCGTACATCCTGACCGGCACCTTGATCCCGGCAAGGTCACATGCGGTATTGAAGCTCTTCCGAATCGTCTTCACCGGCTTCCCCCGGTACTCGATGATGTACGAAAACTGGCTCTTGTCCTTCATCTCGCGCAAGCGCTCCAGAAAGGCCGGCGTAACCGGGACAGTCCGAAAGGTCTTCGTCTTAGTCGCGTAAATCCTGACCGTGGACTTCTTGAAATCCACATGCTCCCAGCGAAGAGCGAACGGCTCCGACGGGCCAGGCCGGGTGCCCAGGTTGAAGCACACCTCCATCGCCCAGCGGATATGGGGTTCAGCATAGTCCATAATCCGGCGGAGGTCATCAACGTTGACCTGGACATCACGAGGGCGCTCCTTCGCTTCGGATCATCTCCGAGCCTGCGGGGAACACGTGCGGCCCAGCTCCGCGATGGCGTCGCCAGCCGGATCATCCCCACGCCTGCGGGGAACACTCGCGCGGGGCGAGGCCGCCCTTCTTGTAGAGCGGATCATCCCCGCGCCTGCGGGGAACACGCGTCGGCCGTCCAGCCCTGGGGGTTGGCCATCGGATCATCCCCGCGCCTGCGGGGAACACCACCGTTCAAAGCATCCGAACTCGGGATCATCCGGATCATCCCCGCGCCTGCGGGGAACACCCCTGCCTCATGTGCCGGCGGGCGACGGAAATGCGGATCATCCCCGCGCCTGCGGGGAACACCGGTCCCATCCATTGTAGGCGGCCTGGATGTACGGATCATCCCCGCGCCTGCGGGGAACACGAAACAAAAACAGTCCCTGTGCCATATGCCCTCCGGATCATCCCCGCGCCTGCGGGGAACACGTGACGGACCACCATTTTCCGTGTACGTGGTCCGGATCATCCCCGCGCCTGCGGGGAACACAGATACGTCTTGACCATCCCTGCGATTTCGACCGGATCATCCCCGCGCCTGCGGGGAACACTCTTGCTGAGCCAATAACAATTGGAAATGTCCCGGATCATCCCCGCGCCTGCGGGGAACACCGCTTGGACGTGCCTATGAAACTCTCGAAGTACGGATCATCCCCGCGCCTGCGGGGAACACGCTTTCGGCGACAAGGCGATGGTCTCTATTTCCGGATCATCCCCGCGCCTGCGGGGAACACCCGAGGCTGGCGTCGTATATGCCCACCACGGACGGATCATCCCCGCGCCTGCGGGGAACACATCGCGCTTTTCCCTGGAGACGTAGCCGCGCTCGGATCATCCCCGCGCCTGCGGGGAACACGGCGCGGCGGCCTTGCGGACGAACCACAAGGACGGATCATCCCCGCGCCTGCGGGGAACACTGGTACGACAGAATGCGGATTTTACGCGCACTTTTCAAGGGCGCAAAAGCCACCAAAAAACACGTTCTAAATTGTCAATGATCTTCGTTTGTTAGCCATTGTCGGCGGACGGCTCGGCCGGAAGGAAGGAAACAAGCCCCAACCCATCGAAATCACACGGCATGCGGCGGTTTTGCCCGAGCGTGCAGAACTCGAATCCCGACTCGCTCCGGGCGCTCCAGGCCATGACCGCATTGCCGTCCTCAAGACCCGTCGCCACCGTGTTCCAGATCATCTCGCGAACCTTGACCGAGTAGTTGCCCACATACACCCCGGCACGGACCTCCAGGAGCCAGACCGCCAGACGGCCGCGAAGCCGGGGCGGCGCATTCTCAAGGACGATGACCATCATCGCCAAGTCCCTCCTCGTCCTCGAAAGCCGGCCCGATCGCGTCCTCGGGTGCCTGTGGCACGGCAAGTCCTCCGGCCGATAAAACATCCTCGATTTCCGGAATAATGCGTTTTAAAATCTTCGATTCCCGGAACCGGTCCCGACACGCCAGCCGCACCGCCCGTTCCGGCTCGGCCGATTCCTGTCCGGCCACGCGAAACGCAACTGGAACCACCGTGTCGAACTTGTACAGATCGGCGATGTCGTACACAAAGCTGCGCGGCTTTCCCGTATGCAGAAAGCCTATGGCCGGCGCATAACCCGCCGCCAGGATCGCCGCTTCGCAAAGCCCATGCAGGCAAGTTGTGGCCGCGCTCAGGCAACGGTTGGGCAAATCGCCGCTGCCCCATTCCCGATGATCGTATTTTCGCCCCGACCAGGGGACGCGGTACTGCTTGGCGAGAAGCTTGTACATCTCACGTACGCGCGTGCCCTCGATGCCCCGCAGTTGGTCCACGCTGCGTCGTGACGGCGGTTCCTCGCCAAAGCGGACGGCAAACATCTTGCGCACCACCTTGGCCCGGGCCTCTGCGTCAAGGGCTAACGCGGCCTGGTAGAGCAGCTTGTCGCTGCGCGCACCGCCGGGCTGGCCGGAGGCGTACAGGCGCACTCCGGCCTCCCCGACCCAGGTGAGAAGCGTCCCGGCCCGCGCAGCAAGCGTCACCGCCGCATGGCTCACCCGTATGCCCGGCTCCAGCATGATGCAGGCCACGCCGCCCACGGGGATGTGCGTGCGTACGCCCGTCGCGTCCACGACCACGAACGCCCCGTCCAGCACGTCCAGGTTGCCCTTTTCCATAAACACCATGGATGCCCGCTCCTTGAGCGCAAGCGGCGTCAGGCGCGGCAGCACGCTCAGGCCCTCCTGGCAAGCAGCAGGCCGCAGCCGAAACCTTTTGCCGGCCCGACGCCTTTGCAGAGGGCGGCAAGCGCCTTGTCCGCGTCGCAAACTTCCGCGAATCCCGCGAAGTCCAGGGTCCCGAAACGCGCCTTGTTGCCGCCGCGCCAATACTGCCGCACCGTGTAGCTTTCGACCACGAGGCTTTGGTCCTCGAAGCAAAGCCCCATGGCATCCTGGCGGGCAATGAGCCATTTCGTGCCTACAGACTGGGCCAGGGTTGCGCGCGACGGCGGTTTTTCGCCGTGATCCGTGTAAGGTTTCCGCGCGTCCTGGACCACGTCGAAACGCTGCTGTCTGCCGTCGGGCCCTTTGCGCTTGACCACGGCGTTGGCTCGAAGCGACACGTACAGCCGGTCGCCTGTGGCCAGGCGAGGCGCATAGGGCTTGACGGCCATGCGCCACACGCCCCTGCTGTCCACGGGCTCCCGAGCAGACAGGCACAGATAGGTCACAGAGTCGATCTCGCGAAACAGGAAGTCACGTTCGCGGTCTGGCCTGTCGCCGAAGAGGTCCCAGAGCGCTTGGTGTGCGTCATAGATGTTTTTGAAGATCGCTTCCTTGGACCGGAGGATGAGTTTACTGAGGAACATGGCCCGACTCCTTTTTGCCGATGCCCCCCGGGGCGACCTCGGCCATGACGGCCCGACGCTCGGCGAATTGCCGTCGGCCATGATGTGTGGCCAGGTCGCGGACCAGGGCGCGCTGGGCGACGTCCGCAAGACCAGCGTCCTCGTCGGCGAAAACGAGGACTTTTTCCGGCCGCTTCCAGGTGTCGCGCACGGCGTCTTCATCCAGGGGATAGGCGTCGAGCGCCTCCATCATGGAAGCGTATTCCCCGACGCGCGGGTCGAAGGGCAGCGACGGCGGACAGCTTTTGCGACCGAGGTAGGGCGTAAGCAGCGGTTTGCGCAGGGCCTCGGCCAGGGTTTCCAGGGGGCAGGGCGCGCCGTCGCGCGGGGTGATCGCCGCCGTGAAGTGGGCGTCGCAGAGGTAGCCGCGCCGGGAAAGCACGGTGTAGGGCTCCTCGTCGCGACCGAGCAGGCCGCCCAGTTCGTCGACGCGGGTGCGGTAGACGCGTTTGCTTTTTTCCGGCGGCGTCTGGACGGTGTGGTAGTCGAGCAGCGGCGTGCCCGGCGCGTCCACGCGCACGGCCAGTGCGTAACCCGCGGACAGCGCGCGCAACCGCTCTTCCTCGCCGCGCCGAATGCCGAGGCATGCGGCCAGCAGCCCGAACACGGTCGAGCGCGTCGGATGGGGCGCGCTCGGCCGCACCTCGCCCACGGCGATCAGGCCGTAGGCGGCGAGCATGCCGTAGAGCTGGAAGGTGAGATAGCCCGCCATGGCTAGGCGTCCTTCGCGACATGTTCGCAAAGGGCGGCCAGTGAACCTTCGCCCTTGAACACGTCGAAGCTCTCCGCCGCCAGCGACAGGCCGTAGACCGCGTCGATCTTTTCTTTGGTGAGAAGCAGCTCTTTAATGGCCTCTTCGCCGATGCCGCCGTTTTCCGGCGCTTCGACGGGCTTCAGAAAGGCCAGGGAGAGGCTGCGCGGCGTGTCGTCGCCTTTTTCGGCCAGGGCGAAGCAGGCGTAGGCGCGCGAGGCGTAACTGGCCTGTTTGCCGGTCGGGGCGACCGTGCAGGCGGCGGTGGTCAGCGCGGCTAGGGCTTTTTGGACGAGCGCCTCATCGTCTTCGAGGTTTTGGGCTAGAAGCGCCCGGTCGATGCAGACATAGAGGTAATAGAGCCCGGCCCCGAATTCCGAGACGCCCATGTGTCCGGCCCCGGCGTCGTCGCGGTTGAGGTCGTCCACGGCGGTGAAGAAGTCGTCCTCGGCCACGGCCTTGTGCACGGTGACGGCATGGGCCACCTGCACGGCGGCTTCGACGTTGAAGCGCGCGCTGGCCGCGAGCATGCGGCCGAACATGGCGATGTCGGCGGCCTTGGCGTCGGCGCGAAGGAGGGTGAGCGCCTCGGCCTCGGGGGCCTTGTTCGCGGCGCGGCAGGCTTCGGTCAGTGCGGCCACGGCTTGCCGTTCTTCGTGGCTCACGTGGGCGAGCTGTTCGATTTCCAGGGATTCGAGCAGGGCCTCGCGTTTTTTGACGCCGCTTGCTTCCTTGTCGCCTTTGGCGTCCGCTTCCTTTTTGATCTTGCCGAAGACGCCTGCGATGGCCCGGGCGATTTCGACGGCGGTTTTTTCCTTGAGCCTGGGCAGGTCGCCCGTGGCGTCTGGCGCGTCCCATACGGCGTCCAATGCGGCTCCCTGGGTGAGGGCGCAATAGACCTTGCGCCCGAGTTCCTTGGTGCGCACGCCGAGGTGGGGTTCGCCGAGAGCGGTCTCGAAGGCGTCGGAGACGCGCCAGGCGCGCTTGAGGCTCTGGGAGGAGACGCGCAGCCGGTTGGTGTCGCCGTAGCGCATGGATTTGGGCGCGCCGAGGTCGTCGCGGTTGAGGTTGGCGGCCGGGTAGCTGGTCAGGATATGGAGCTGGATGAATCGGGGCATGGCGATTTCTCCTTGTTATCTGGCGGTGCGGTAGACGTAGTAGTGTCTGGCCCAGTCGCGGCGGGTTTCCTCGCTCCAGTCGGATGCGCCCTGGATCAGGCTTTTGTATTCGACCTGCTTGCCGAGGTAGGCCACGAGACGGCGCAACATGAGGAAAAGCGGCTCGGGTTCGGTGGTGGCGAGGAGCTTGCGAAAGCGGGGATCGCGCGTGGAAACCTGGGATTTGTCCTCGGGCGCGAGCTGCCGCGCGAAGTGCGTCTGGGGAGCGGGCGCGTCTTGGCTTGGCGGCACGGCGTGGACCAGCACGCCGATGCCGAGGGCGAGCCTGGCCGCTTCCTTGTGGTCGAGTTCGATGGCCTTCTCCGCCAGGAGCGCGCGCAGGCCGCGCTGGAAGTCGGGAGAGACGAAGACCTCGTCCGGCGTCTTGGCCCGGCGCAATCTGGCCCGTGTTCCCCGGTCATCGTCGAGGCTTTTCCACCATTTCAAAATGACGTCCCAGAAAACGGGGCTCAGTTCCGATTTGCCGTAGAGCAATGCGCGAAGCGTCATCAGTTTTTCGCCTCCTTTTGGATGGGGATGCCAAGGAGCTCGGAACACTTGGTGAAATTAAACGCCGTCATGCGGTTGAGCGCGCCGTAGAGTTGCTCTTCCTTGCCCGGGGGCATGCCGCCGTCCAGGGCGGTCTGCACGAAAAGCTCCACGGCCTTGGAGAGGATGATCCCGCGCCAGGCGAGGGCTTGCGCATGGCGCGCCTCGGCGTTGCCCATGTTGCGGATGCTCTCGGGCAGGCGGGCGTAGAAGGCGCTTTGCGTCTCGTCCCAGAACCGCGCGTCGATATTGGCGAGCAGGGCGCCGTCCGAGGCCACGTCTCGTGCGCCCTTGCCGAAGAGCGCTTCCTTGAGCGCGGTCTTGAGGTTTCGCCGGGCCTGGTCGGCGGCTTGCAGCAGGGGTGCGACGGCCTGCAGGAAGGCCGCCTCGTCGCCGTCGCCCAGGCTGTAGACGGGGTATTCCCCTTCGCACCAGTTGCGCGGCTTCATCTTGTCCATGTCGTAGCCGTAGGCGCGCAGGCGGCCGATTGGTTCGCCCGGCAGGCGCTCGGACTGCGCCCGGAAGTGGCGCGCGCCGGCCGCCGGGCGGACCGGGAACTTCTCGTCCGGCAGGCCGCCGTGGACGAGCCCCAGCCAGTGGCTGTAGCCTGTCCTGTCGCTTTCGCCCTTGAGGGGCAGGGCGTCCTTGCCCGGCCCCTGGCCGCGGTAGGGGGTCAGGGGATGCCGCCAGCCCGTGCCGTAGTTGTTGCCGTAGTTCTTGGCCCGGTACTGCCGCACGGCGACGTCGGCGGCCAGGCCGCAGATCGGGCAGGCGAAGGAGTCGCCGGCCGGTTCGGGCAGGAGCACGATGCGCCTGGGCATGGCCCAATAGTGGTGCAGGAAGTGCATCCCCTCGCGGTGGATTTCGCTCCCTTCGGCGTTGCTTTCCCGGGTCGGGGCCAGCCAGGGGAAGACCTTGCCCGGCAGTGCGGCCGGGTTTTCGGGCAGCGGCTCGGCATCGGTGCGTTGCAGGGGCAGCACGTTGGCCCAGACGGTTTTCCAGAGGTCTTCTTCGATGACGACGAGGGTGGTGAGTGGTCCGCCGCCGCGCATGGAGGTTCTGTGGCCCGCCCCGCCCGAGGGCGCGTAGGCCTGCATGGCGTAGAGCGCGG
The DNA here is from genome assembly GCA_029975555.1 of Spirochaetia bacterium. Classification (GTDB taxonomy): domain Bacteria; phylum Spirochaetota; class Spirochaetia; order Treponematales; family Rectinemataceae; genus Rectinema. The sequence goes on from JARKOY010000033.1 coordinate 22,945, forward strand.
CCGCGGCGCAGGCCGGGCACAGGGCGTCCGGCGGCGCGTCGCGCTTGATGAAGATGTCGCTGTTGAAGCGGGCGGCGTTTTCGCCGGGCGTGTCGAGGAGCAGGGCGGCGATGGGCCAGGCGTCCTTGGCTTCTTTTTCGGACAGGGTCAGGTCTTGCAGGAAGCGCGGGCGTTCGCCGAAGAGGTTGAAGTGGGGGATGAGGCGATCAAAGGCGGTTCGCAGTTCTTCCGGGGAGGGCGGCGCATCGAAGCGTTGCCGCCATTGGCGGAGGTCTTCGGGCGGGCAGGCGGTTTGCACGAGGCCGACGAGCAGTTCGAGCAACGCGCCCTTGAAATCCGGCCGGGGCGAATCGATGTCGGCCAGGGTCCGTTCGGGCGACGCCGCGTTTTCGACGATGCGCCAGGGAGGGATGGACAGGCGCTTCCCGTCGGCGCGGCGCACGGGAAGCCAGCTTTCCGTCAGCAGATTGAAGGACTGCATGGGATATCGCTCCATGAGTTAGGTTTGCTTGTACGGATACATGGAAACGACAGGGCTGCCCAGCCCGGGCGACGAAAGAGGGCGGCCGCCCGGGCTGGGTGGGGTTAGGCGGGTAATACGAGCAAGACGATAATGAGGTCTGCGAGGACGAGGATAACTAGAAACAATACACGATGCTGACGATGGCAAGCCATGGCAGCAACCTCCTTTCGCGAATTAACGCGCCTAAGGTTTGGGTTGCCCCTGTTCCACGGAATTGCTAGCAAGAGTTTCCACGCTACTTGCGGAGTAATTCCGTGAGGGGTCACCTTTCTTAAGGCTAAGCCTTAGGCGGGGTGACCTTGTCTGTCAAAAAAAATCTTACCACTTTTTCCCCAATTTATCTTAAAAGATGTGTTCTGTCAAAAAAGAGGGAGCGTAGTTCCGTCTCGCTCCCTCATGGCCCCGCATCAGCGGGGAACAAGTATAACCTCTCTTGCCCCAATTTATTGGGTCATCCCTGTAGAAACAGGGAACAAAATCACTTTTGGTGAGAGGTAGATCAAAAGTGATTTTGTTCCATACGATGGCGAGGTCCTTTTTGTCAATTCAGGATGTTATCGCCATATCAATCCTTTCGCCCGGCTATACTCGATCTCCATCCCCGGCAAAACGCTTCGCCAGACTCCCGGCGTCGGCGTTTCGGCCAGGGGAAAAAGCTGCGCCCAACGCCCCTTGTCCGCGAGCGTGGCCGCAAAGTCCTCCAAGCGCTCCGCCCAGGCCGCGTCCGGCTCCATGCCCGCCACACGCCAAGCCGGCGCCGACAGCTCCGAACGCGCGCACGTGGACGCGTCGCGCCCCGGACCCGCCCACAACTCCAGGCCGTCGCCGAGCACGCGCAACAGACGCAAGGTCTCGGTCGGCTCGCCCAGGCGCGTCGGCACGACGCGGTCGTCATGCCAGCGCCCGTCGGCCGCCTCCGCGCCGTAGCCGTGCTCGAAGCGCAAGGCGTTGGCCCGGGCCAGGCTGGCTTCCGACCACGCCTTGCCTTCCCGGGCTTGCGCGCAGGCCTCGAAAACCTCCGGCGTCGGAAACTTCGCCTGGTCGTAGGCATCCTCCACAAGCGCCCGGGCATGCTCCGGCAGTTCGATGCGCGGATGCGCCGCAAGCAGTTTCGCCGTGCGCCACAAAAGTCCCCGGTCGGAATACACGAAAAGCCCCTTGCCCAGTTCCGCCTCGCCCCAGTCCGGCGGCGGCGCGTCCACGACGCGCGGCGCAAGGACACAGGCGCGCTTGGCTGCCGGGACTGGCAGCTTGGAGACGGAGGGGCAGATTGTCGGGTATTATGCTTTCAAGACAGATTTCTTGCTTCGCAAGGGGCGCGCAAAGAAAATGGTCTTGATGGATGTGGCAGGCGACAGCATG
>JARKOY010000048.1 GCA_029975555.1 Spirochaetia bacterium
CACCAAACCGCTCGCCCGACCTCCAGAAGTCGGACTTCCAGAACGCAAACCCATGAGCACCAAGCCTCGCAACCATATGGACGTCCAACCGTTGAGCATCAATGTCATGCAATGCTTGCAAGTTGGTTTGCGACAGAGGCATTAACAACACGCAGCGCAGTGCATGGGCGCCATTGGCAATTTGCGAGAGTCTTTGAAGCACTTCTCCTTGATTGCATTCTGGCCCGGCGAATAGGAACAGGTCTCTCTGTCCGCCCCAAAGGTCGTCTCCCTCAGGCTTGGCATGGAAGAAGGCGTCTTCAGGGTGCGGGGTGAAGAACTCACCGAATGCAGGGTCAGCCATGCCAGCATGTTGGCTGAGGGTCGTGGTCAGCCCATACACGCGTTTGATGCTGGCCGTCAGCGGCCACGGAGTCACTCCTATGGGATGCTGTTGGCCAGCATTCCTTTGAAGCAGCCGCTTCACTTCCTCCACGAACTTATCGCTGTCACTCCGAGCTGCGATGCAACGCTGATACAATGCCCAACATACGGCCGTGTCAATGCGCTCTCCAGATCCCAAGTCATACTGGAACGGAGAATCGCCAGGTGTCCGCAGATGATACTTCGACCCAAGCGACACTCTTTCCATCAAGATGTCGGCATGCTCATTCTTGCGACACCATCGACTGATTGCAGCCCGTTTGTCCATGGGCATGTCCCGCCATGCCTGAGTTCGTGCCTTGTGCAGGCGCGGGCACTCCACCACCATGTGGCGATAGGAGTCCTTCATGCCGCACTCGCACAATGGGCTGAAGTGGACGCCCTTCTGCTTGGCCATGTGGTGGACGATGTCCCTGGTCAGGAACCGCTTCAGCATGGCCGACACATAGTGGCGCTTTGATGTTGCCGCCTTGATCCGCAGCATGTTCAGCTTCTATTGCCTCGATGGAATGTCGAGACAAGGTAAAACACAGGAGTGTATTCGCTTAGCGGGAAAAGACTGGATATAACCCAGGAGGATCAAAGATGAAAGACAAACAAAGAAAAAACCAAAACACAAAGACAACCGAAAGTGCCATAGACCCAAGAAAACAATCACGGAAAAGTGGCATAAAAGGCGCAAAACCGTTGGTTCTGCAACACTGCCTCCCTTAAATGACATCTAAACTAAATGAGGGCAAGAAGAACGACTGGAGAAGTGCACTTGGGAGCACCATGTGAAGACCCCCGGAAATTCAGACAACTACTGGACTTGCGGCCAGCCTATATGACCCATCACAGCATGACATCATTGCGTTGCATTCCAAGCGGCGACCATGCAGAAACAACCAAGGGAACCCAGCAAAATGCCAAATGAAGTTTGACAGGTTTTGACAGGGTGTCCCATAATTCTTTTCGGGACACACATAATACTTCTATAAAAGTCCGACACTGACAAGGGCAGAAATTGGGGAGGAGAAGGGAAGGTGGAAGGAAGGATGTGAGGTCACAGTCAGCCCACCCTGCCCCCCCTTCAATGCAGGGCCACAGCTAGTCAGTGGTGCCCACGGGCAGGAACAGGGAACTCAACAGGGGCGGATGGCCGAACGACAGGGCGAAGGCGATGGTCGCGGATGTAAGCCTTGATGGTGTCATCGTTGCGGCAGTCAGCGAAAAGGACCCAGCCACGGGTGTCATCGCGGGCATACTCGTCGTAGCCCAGCCAGCGCACGCGAAACCACCATTGGCCATGGCGGTCAACAAGGTGCTCATGGACCAGGTCAACGTAGTACTGGTCAGTCTTGAGGGCCTCGGCACGCAGCTCGCGCTCAGTCAGCGTTCCGGGGTAGAAGGCATGCAGGCGGTTGACGTGCGCGTTGAAGCGGCGGCCACTGGTGATGTCTTGCAGCTCGTAGACGAGGTCACGCGGTTTGGCAAGGACAAGGTAGGGTCCGCGCCAAGGAGGCGAGAGTTTGTCGGCGGTGTCGTCGTAGGCCAGCACGTAGTCGCCAGGGTCGTAGTCAACGCGGCGGCGCCGGTTAGCCTTGAGCAGACGATCGCGAGCGGCCTTGAAGGCAGCGGCTTCAGCCTCGCGACACTGTTCGTAAATCTCGTAGATGCGGCGCGAGAAGGTGGACGGGTCGTCCTCGTCGAAGACCAGGCCCAGCGCGTTGTGCAATGGCAGTCGGGCCTTGAAGCCATGAACAACCTCATACGGAGTGAAGCCGGTTGTGCGCGAGACGGAGGTGTTCATCGCAAAACGCACGAGTGGCAGGACATCGCTCCATTCGTCGCCGTGCGCACGCACCAGAGCGCGAAGAGTGTTCATGACGACGGCATTCGCGCGCTCTACAACACCCTGGCTTTCAGGATGATGCGAGGTGCCGATGTGGTGCTCGACCTCGAGCTCGCGGCAGATGTTGGCGATGGCCTCGTTGTCGAAGTGGCTGCCCCCGTCCGTGGACAGCCTGTGAGGAACACCGTGCTCGGTGATCCAGACGTCGATAATCGCGCGGGCGGTGTTGCGCGCGTTGGCCTCGGTCACCGCAGCCAGCTCGACGTAGCGACTAAAGCGGTCAATCATGGTCAGCACGTACTTGAACCCCTTGCTGGCACGAAGCGGCCCGATGTAGTCCAGAAACACAGTCTGGAAGGGGAAGTCGGCCGCTGTGCTGAACATGTCCGAGGCAGGATGACGGCGCGCGCGAAGCTTCTGGCAGATGACGCAGGTCTTGACCAGCTGACCAACGTCGGCGTCCATGCCAGGCCATTGCAGGACAGAGCCAATGCGGGCGAGTGTGCGGTCGATCCCGTAGTGGCCTGCGAAGGGGCTCGCGTGTCCGAGGGCGAAGATCTTGGCGACCATGTCCGCGTCGGGTCGCTCGCGCAGGTGCATGACGCCGGCGGCGTCTTGGTCGTAGCCCAGGAGCTCAACTAGGTTGCGCAGGGAGTCCGCGTCGCCGCTGATGTCGGCGGAGGGCAAGGGGGCGGCAACGGCAATTGCTGCGAGGCCGGCGGATGCAGTGGGCAGACGGTCGGCGACCGACACGTCGGTCCCTTCGTGGCAGTTGTCAGAGGGCAGCAGGCGGGAGAGGGCATCGGCAACGCAGTTGGTGCGCCCTGGGGTGTAGTGAATCACCAGATCAAATTCGTTGAGCAGCAGGGCCCAGCGCTGCAGGCGCTTGTTGGCCGAAGATCGGAGGAAGCGAAGATTGCTATGATCGGTGTAAATTGTGATTGGCCCGAAGACATACGGTCGAGCCTTCTCGAGTCCCTGAAGAATGGCGAGCGCTTCCAGCTCGATGGTGGCATAGTGCTGCTCGGCGGGGGCAAGCTTGCGCGAGAAGAACAGAATGGGCTCCTCGGTGCCCTCGGCGCGCTTCTGCAGCAGCGCGCCTCCGACGCCGACCGAGGAGGCGTCGGTCCGTAAGATCAGCGAGGCCGACGGGTCGGCGTGTGCGAGCGGCTGAGCGGCGGCGATGCCGTCGACGATGGCGCGGAAGGCTGCATGTTGCGCGTCTCCCCACACGAACTTGGAGTCGTGCTTAACGAGGTCCCAAAGCGGTGCGGCAAGCATCGCAAAGTTGGGAAGGAATCGTGCAAAATATTGTGCTAGCCCCAAGAAGCTTCTGACATTGTCCTTGGTCCGCGGCTCGGCCATGTCGACGAGTGGGCGCATGCGCTCGGGATCGATGCGCACACCCTGCGGCCCCACAAGCATGCCAAGGTAGGGCAGCTCGACGGGCGCAATGCGGCACTTGTCACCGCGCATCTTGAGGTTGAGCTCCTCGCAGCGGTCGAGGATGGCCACGAGCAGGTCGCAGAAGCGCTCGAAGGTCTTCTCGCAGGCCCCGATGTCGTCTTGGTAGGTAACGACGCCGCGAAGATCCTTGAAGGCGTCCGCGATGGTCCGTTGAAAATAAGAAGGGCCATTCATCACGCCAAACGGAAGGCGCTTGAACCTGTAGAGGCCGTCGGCGGTGACGAAGGCCAGAATGTCGCGCGCCTCCACCGCTAGGGGGGCTTGGTTATACCCCGACACAAAGTCGAACGACGCCATCCAGGGGCAGTCGCGGAAGTGCTGGAACAGGTCGGGGATGGCCGGCAAGGGGAACGCATCCTTGACGGTGAGGGCGTTGACCTTGGTGTAGTCCACACAGGTGCGCCACTCGCCGTTGCGTTTGAGAGCCAGCGTCACGGGCGAGGACCACGGGCTGACGCAGGGCTCCACGATGTCGAGGGCGGCCCACTTCTGGATCTGAGCGCGGGTTGCCTCGACCTTTGCCGGCGTGGCCCGGCGTGGCGCCTGGCAGACGGGTTCGGCGCCAGGCTTCAGGACAACGGTGAAGGGGCGGAGGCGGGCCGGCTCGCGGTTGAGCGGGCCAAACACGGTGTCGGCATAGCGGGCCAAGATGGAGCGCAGCACAGCACTCTGCTCGGGCGTTGCGACGCCCTCCTCCACCGTGGGCACAGGGGACTCGGGCACAGCGTCGGGATCCCGTGAGATGCCGAGCACATCGGGCAGCGGGTCTTCGGTGCCGAGCCAGTCAAGCTTGGGCACGTGGTCGCCGAAGGTGACGGTGAACCCTCGGACGCCAGGGAAGCCGAGGATCACATAGTCGGCCGGCTCGTCGCCCGAGAGGATGTACACAGTGTTGTCACGAACAGGGGCGTCGGCGCTCAGCGCGATGCTGAGGGTGCAGCACTGGTCATAGGCGACCAGGGTCTTGTTGTCGGCGAGGCGTGCGCGTTGTGGCGGGCATGGGTGCACGACCAATCCGAGCTGAGAAGCGTAGCGGCGGCTCGTGAAGGACGCCGCGGCGCCACTGTCCAGCAGCAGGCGCGTCTCGATGCCGCGGGCGTCCTTGCAGCACAAGAATGGGCGCTTGTCGCCCTGCACCTTGGAGGGTGGCACGCGCATCAGGTCCTGGCCGTCCCCTACCGCGCATAAGGGGAGCAAGTCATCGTCATCACGGGCCGTCGCAGGGCTAGCATGGCGCTCGGCCGAGCCAATGGCCGCTAGGGGGCGAGCGGATGACGACGATGACGAAGAAGATGAAGGCGCCGCATCTCGGCGATAAGATGACGAGGACGCGGGGGGGGCGCCTTGGCGGTCTCGGCGGAACTCTGGGGCTGGAAAACGCTGAGGTGGATTGCGCTCGCGGCTGCTGCGGCGCGGTGGATGGCTGCGATCATCGGGTCTGGCAGCGTGGCGCGCGAGGCCATAACCTGTCGAGGTTGCACTGGCGACTGACTGCAGCGGAGGAGCCATGGCAGTTGACAGGGCAGGTCGCTTGATGGAGGAGGTCGTGAGATCGCCCTCCTTGAACGCCTTGCAATCGGCGGCGCGGTGGCCTGGTCGGCGGCATCGCAGGCAAAGGCCCTCGCGCTTGCAGCGCGCATACTCCTCCGGTGTCAGCTTCTGCACATGTGGTCCGTCACGGCGACGTGCTGCAAAAGCCCCTGCTGCTGACACGGGTGGGCTGGCAGCGTGGACACGACGAGCGCGATCGCCTTCGCTAGACATGGCGTGGCTCGCAGCCGGTCCCGAGCCGGGCAGCAGGACAGCGGTGAGATCAAAACGATGAGCAAGCTCGGTCGCCGAGCTGAACAGTGCCGCCAAGGACTCGGGCTTGTTGATCCGAGTGAGTGCATCGAGGTGCTCGCGGAGGTGCCCGTGCAGACAGCGAGAGAACAGACGAACAAGCGCGGGATTGTCCTCCTTGAAACCCAACAGAGTAACGGTCTTGACAAAAGTGTCGTAAAACAGGGCCAGCTGAGTGGCCAGAGGAACTCGGGAATGTTGAGGTCTGAAATTCAGCCGCGAAAGGATCCTTGCACGCTCGAGTGCATCCGTCGGGACGCATTCAAGCGCAACAAGCTTGAGGACAAGCTTGTCGTCGGCAGGCAGGCCGTTCTTGAGGCCATGGTTGACACAAATGAGACGCTGAATGCTGCTATGCAGCATGGCCGCGACAGGTGGCAGTCGGAGCGTAGGATAGGTCTGCTTGAATCTTCGCAAGTCGTCGAGGAAGTCGTAGAACGCATCGAAGGTAGTAGTCAGCAGCAACGGCAACGTGGGGCCAGCAACACCGTAATAGGCAGCTGGCAGGCGATCGGCGAGTCGGGCCGCAGGCGCACCCTTGACCTCGAGATCGGCGATCGTAGCGGGAGGTGACGCATCACCTCCAGTCTTGACCTCAGATGGTGCTGAGGTGGTTGCAGCGAAGTCATCATTAAACAATCCTTGGATGTA
>JARKOY010000073.1 GCA_029975555.1 Spirochaetia bacterium
CGCGAGCCTCCGGCGCGTGCCGCGCGGCGCAGCGATTCCTGGGCGGTTGTCGGATGACGACGGCAACAGCAGGTCTCAGGGTTGGGCGGGGGTTTGGCAACCCTCAAGGAGCGCTTCATGATCAACTCGCACGACCTGGGATGGACAAGTTAAGCTGCCAGCGGATCGCTTATCGGGGGAACGGCGAGACGATCGCAGAATCGATGCCAGACCGTCATCCCCAACAGAGCGCCCGCCAGCGAACGCAAACCCCAAAGAGGTCCATGGTGACAGTCCAGAGATCACTTGATAGCCGAATGCAAACCTGGGTCGATGACTCGCAGCCGATCGTGCGCCCGCGGGCACTTCGTGGTGCCGAAGACTCCCATTGGTACCCGCGTTTTCGGACGCTGCTGGTCGGTGGTGACACCTTGGTTGTTGCTTTCGCGGTCGCACTGACCTACCTCGGTCGCTTCGGCAGCACCGACCCGACATCAACCGGCGGCTCATTCGTGGAGGCGGCCGCGGTCGCGATCGTGTGGTTGTTCGCGTTGAGCCTGATCGGCTCGCGGGAGTCATCGGTGCTCGCGGCAGGCCCTGAGGAATACCGTCGCGTGATGGCCGCCAGTCTCTATTCATTTGGCGTCATCGCGATCGGATCGTATCTTCTGAAGGCGGACATTTCGCGCTTCTGCTTCTTGATGGCGCTGCCGCTGGGCACATTTCTCTTGTTGGCGTTCCGCTGGATCGCGCGAGGGCGCTTGAGTGCTTCTCGCCAGCAGGGTAGAAACATGGCGCCGGCCATCATCGTTGGATCAGCTGATCGCGTTGATCGCGCCGTGCGCGAATTGAATCGCAGGAGAGAGTACGGCCTAATGCCCTCGGCCGCCTGCATTGTCGGTTCTGGTCGGACGCAGGCTCTTAACGAGCGCACGTCGCTGCCTCGGGTGGCGCTGAGGCAGATTCCGCAGCTCGCAGTGAATGGCGACTATAAGTCGGTGGTGGTTGCCGGAGGGCTCACCGCCGAGCAATTACGCGACCTCGCTTGGAGCCTGGAGCGCTCAGAAGCAGGCATGGTGGTCTTCTCAGAGATCGTTGACGCCACTGGGCCTCGGCTGACCTTCCAAGAAGTCGCTGGGCTTGATCTTGTCCATGTGAAGCCGCCTCGCTTCATAGGCTGGGAATTGCACGCCAAACGTGCCTTCGACATCGTCTTTTCGGCGCTGGCTCTCATCCTGCTGTCGCCGGTCTTCCTCGCGATCGCGATCGTTGTCCACCGGGACGATCCCGGCCCGATCATCTTCCGGCAGCAGCGCATTGGCCTGAACGGAAAGCCGTTCACTATTCACAAGTTCCGCAGTATGAGCGTTGATGCTGAGTCGAAGCTTGCGATGTTGCGATCGCAGTCGATGTCTGACGGACCACTGTTCAAGATGGACGATGATCCCCGAATGACCCGCGTGGGGCGTGTGCTGCGCAAGTATTCTCTCGATGAGCTGCCGCAGTTTTGGACGGTTCTCCGGGGGGACATGAGCGTGGTTGGGCCGCGGCCGCACTTGGAGAAGGAGCTTGACGAATTTCCGGACGAGGGCCTGCGTAGACTGCTGATCAAGCCCGGGATTACGGGTCTGTGGCAGGTGAGTGGACGATCGGACTTGAGCTTGGAGGACAGTGTTGAGATCGATTTGCGATATGTTCAGAACTGGTCATTGCTTGGTGATGTGGCGATCATTCTGAAAACGCTAAGGACCATGGTCTCCCCCCGCGGCGCATACTGAGCACGCGAACCCGGAGTCTCACTATGTCTACGGCGGGAATTATTCGCATGCAGCGTGCCTTGTTTGCGCAAAGCCGGCTGTACCTTTGTAGAATCGAATATCCTGATGGTGGCTATTGGAGTGTGCTATCGGGTTGTTCAAGGCTGGGGCATCGGTGTCGACAACTTCACGAAGGCACGATCTGAGAGCCGTGGCAGCAGAATGTGCAAAATGCTCGCGCCCCGGTTCGACGATACGATGTCGAGGATCTTTGCTTTGGGTCGGGAGCGGACTGCCGCCGGAGCAGGAGGAATTCCATCACGATTCAGTGGGAAAGGTGTCGGTGAAGGGACAGCCTTCGGGCTCCGAGGCCGATTCACTGTGTGGGTGCGTATGATATTGCGGCATGCCCGATCGGCATTGGAGGTGCGGGCTTGATATCTCAAGATCGCTCATTATTGGCGACAAGATGCCAAACTGCGCTATTGTCCCAGGTTGTGGAACAGAATCAGTCAGGTGTTGTTGCCGTCATTCCGGCGCGCGGCGGATCGAAGGGCGTTCCCGGAAAGAACCTCGCACCGATCGGCGGAGTCCCGCTCGTTGCTCGTGCGGTGCGCGCTGCCCTCGCGGCCCGGTCGATAGACGCGGTTTTTGTGAGTACGGACGAATCAGCGATCGCGACGACTGCCACCGAAGCTGGCGCCGATGTCATCGATCGTCCGCCGGAATTGTCCACCGATATGTCCACGTCCGAGGCCGCCCTCCTTCACGCCCTTGGGGCAATCGAGGCCAAGGGCCAGCCGGTCGGGATCTTGGTCTTCATTCAGGCAACCTCGCCGTTCATACGGCCCTCAGATCTCGACGCTGCGGTCGCCTCCGTCCGCGCGGGAGAGGCCGATGTGGTGTTTTCCGCGTTCGAGACTTATGCCTTTCTTTGGCGCGACGGTGAGACCGGCGCGAGCGGCATCAATCATGACCATTCGTTTCGTCCTCGCCGTCAGGATCGTGAGCCGCACTATCAGGAGACGGGCGCGTTCTACGTCATGCGCGCCGCGGGCTTTCGAGAAGCCGGCTTCCGCTTCTTCGGCACCGTGCGGCATCAGGAGGTACCCGAGGCCTGGGCGATCGAGATCGACACCATGGCTGAACTCGAGCAAGCGCAGTTGCTCGCGCTGCATTTTGCCGACGCGGCTCGCCCGAACCTCGCTGGCGTTCGCGCCGTCGTTACTGACTTCGACGGCGTACATACTGATGATCGCGCCTACCTGACCGAAGAGGGCGAGGAATCAGTCGCGGTCCACCGCGGCGATGGCCTCGGGGTCGCGGCGTTGAAGCGCGGAGGCCTCCCGTTGCTCATTCTCTCGAAGGAGCGGCACCCGGTGGTTACCCGTCGCGCGGAGAAGCTCGGGGTGGAGGTACTTCAGGGCATTGACGACAAGGTGGTCGCGCTCACTAGGTGGGCCGAGGCCAAGGGCATTCCGCTGGCCGAGATCGCATATGTTGGCAACGATGTGAATGACTTGCCCGTCCTCGCGCTGGCAGGTTGGCCAATAGCGGTGGCGGATGCGTGCCCGGACGTGCTCCGGGCTGCGAAACTGGTGTTGACCAGGGCGGGCGGGCGTGGAGCTGTTCGCGAAGTCGCCGACCTAATACTCGGCACGAACCTAGGGGATGACGAATGACGAAGACGGTCACGATTGGCGCTCACGAGATCGGCGACGGCAAGCCTGTCTACGTGATCGGCGAGATCGGGCTCAACCATAACGGCAGTGTCGAGATCGCAAAGCGACTGATCGACGTCGCGGCCGAAGCTGGCGCGCAGGCGGTGAAGTTCCAGAAGCGCACGCCGGATATCGCGACACCCGAACACATGAAGAACACCCCGCGGGAAACCCCATGGGGCACCATGACATACCTTGAGTATCGCCGTCGCGTCGAGTTCGACAAACCGCAGTACGCAGAGATTGCCGCCTACACGAAGGAGAAGGGCATCGAATGGTTCGCTTCACCTTGGGACGAGCCGTCAGTCGAGTTTCTCGAAGACATGGGGGTGGTGATGCACAAAGTCGCTTCGGCTTCAGTCACTGATCTCGGCCTGCTAAGAAAGCTCGCTGCAACTGGCAAGCCGATCATCCTTTCAACAGGTATGTCGACGCTCGAACAGATTGATGAGGCGGTCGAGACGCTCGGCACTGACCGACTCGTCCTCCTGCACGCGACTAGCACCTATCCGTTGCCTGCTGAGGAGGCAAATCTCCGTACGATCCTCACGCTCAAGGAGCGTTACGGCGTTCCGGTGGGCTACTCGGGCCATGAACCCGGCCTACAGATCTCGCTCGCTGCGGTCGCGCTTGGAGCGGTTGCAGTCGAGAGGCACATCACGCTCGATAGGACGATGTGGGGCTCTGACCATGCTGCGAGCATCGAGCCGAGCGGCCTGCAACGTCTCATCCGAGACATTCGGATCATCGAGGAAGCCCTCGGCGACGGCGTCAAGCGGGTTTTCCCAGGTGAACTTGCGCCACTCAGCAAGCTGCGGCGGGTCGGCGGTTAGGCGTCTGGATGACCACCCGAGTTCTCTACGTCGCCCTCGGCGAGATCGAGGTGCCAGCGGCACGGTCGATCGCCAATCTGCTGGGTGATACTGCCGAAATGCGAATCGTTACATGGCTGCCTCGGCTTGCCGGTGACGGGGTGATTGCGCTCGAACCGCTCGCTCATGGCCGTACCTTGACTGATCCTGGACCCTACGCCGAGCTGCTCGCCGCGGCAGGATACCCAGATCCGTCGATGGCCGCGGACTACGACCGTGACTGGTACTTTGCCACTACTGTGCACAAGAGCCGTCATGTCGCCGGGATCGCTGCGGCGCTATCCGATGTGTTTGATGAGTTCGTTCCAGAACTCATCGTTTCGGCGGTGGGTGGAGAGACGACGCGCACAGTAACGGAGGCGCTCGCGAAGGCGCGCGGTATCCCGACAGCCTACTTCAACGCCATCCCGCTCCCCGGGCGCTTCGTACTGTTGAAGTCATTGGACGCGCCGTTCGTTCCCGCACCTGGACGCGATACCTCGTACCGTCCGGCCTCTGGAGAGGCCGCAGCTCCGACGAGGGGTCAGCTTGGTCAGCCACCCGCGAAAGGCTCTGTGCTCGACGGTCTCCCGAGGTTTTGGGCTCAGACCATTGGAGGTGAGCGGAGCTATCCGACGAGTTGGATATGGAGGAAGGCGAGCGGAATGGTCCGCGACGCCGCAGTGCGCCGACGCCATTTCAGGGCCGTACCGTACGATCCGGCACATCGCGTGAAGGTGCTCTATCCTCTGCATGACGAGCGAGACTTCCAGGTCGCTGTTCGCGAGCGGCATGCGGTTCCTCAGTGGGCGCTTATCCGATACCTCAGCTCGACCCTCCCGGCTGGGGTGCATCTTTATCTGAAGGCGCACCCGGAGCATCTTGCTGCGCACCATCCGTCCCGTTGGCCCGAAGTAGCTGGGCGACCAAACGTCCATTTCCTGCCGCTCGAAACCACCAGCGAGAAGGCTATCGCCGGTGCAGATGTCGTCTTCACACTCGCGTCGTCGATGGGCCTTGAGGCGCTCCGAGCCGGGAAGCCGGTTGTTGTCTATGGGAGGCCGTTCTACGCTGGTCGCGGGGTCACTCATGATGTCACTGACCCACGCGATCTCGCCGCGGAGATCGCGGCGGCGGCGGGCACTGCACCCGACGCCGTAGCCGTCGATGCGCTGTTGGCCGACATGATGGCCTGGTCGTGGGCTGGCCGGTACACATCGCAGTGGTCCGAGGCAGCGAACCTCGCGAATCTTGCCAGCGGACTGCGTGATGTGGTGGAACAACTATGAGGAACTTCCTGCAACGTGCCCGAGTTCGGCTGCTCGCAGGTCGGGTCCGGTGGCTTGCTGCCAGACTTCGGTGTCGGTCGCCGCGCGAGCTGCCGGCTGGTGGGTTCCGCACACTTGTCATTGGAGCGTATGGCAACGGCAATTACGGTGATGATCTCATCGGTCTCGCGATCGCCGAGACGATCTGGGCGGCCGGGGGGGGCAGGGTGGCGCTCGCAACCCGTGGCGATCAGATTGATTGGTTGGAGGACGCAGTCGGCTCGGCCACTGTGACCGGCGGCGGACTATCCTCAATTAGGCGGGTCGCGCGCCTGCCGGGCGCGGACGTCGTGATCCTCGGTGGTGGCGGTCTGCTCGAAGGAAAGCCAGATAGTGTCCATGTCCATCGGCTTGTCCTTGAATACCTCGCGAAGCTCGGCACGGCCGGGCTTCGCGCCTCACGTGTGATTATCCATGGTATCGGCATCTCCCGGGTCGGGTATTCCGATCCGGTCGTAACCCGCGCGGTCCGCGAGATGCTTGCCGCAGTCGATTCTGTGAGTGTGCGAGATCCCGCGAGCTTCGCCTTCGCGAAGGCGGCCGGTTCCCGCGTTGCGCTCGTCCGCGATCCGGCGACGACGGTGCTGGGCCGCTGGGCCACGGAGACTCGACGACAGCCCGATACGCTCGGCGTCGTGCTCATCGACCGTGACCGCTGGCCGACCTTCACGCCCGTCTCTCCGGAGGCTGAGGGGCAGCGGGACGCGAGGCTGCGTAAGCTCGCAGCTCGGCTTGTCAGGGAAGCCGAGGCGGGCGCGCGGATACGGCTCATCCCGTTCCACTTCAGCGACCCGCCCGTGCTCGCCGATCTTGCGGCGCGGTTCGCGGAGGCCAGTGGGCCGGCCTCCGCGCTCCAGATCGTGCCGTATGAGGGCCGGACCGCGCCGGAGCAGTTCCGCGAGTTGATGTCCTGTGCTTCAGTCGTTACTGGGCGCTTTCACCCAGGGCTCGCGGCGTTTATCGCCGGGGCGGAGGTCGAGGTCATCGGTGAACTGCAGAAGCTTATCGAACTCCGCGGGTACGTTGCGAGCGGTGGCGGGCGTTGGCTTTTCCCGCCGGAGTTCGGCGATCCGGACGCGGTGCTACGCGCGTCACTCGGCCGATGAGTGCTGCTGCGGCGCGGCCCGACGGCGGAGTCGACCGAGTCCTGGTACACCGCCCTGGGCCTGGGGGTGATGTCGTTGTCCGATGTGGCTGACTTGAGCCGGGCTTCACGTGGCGCCGTGACCCGACTTGGCCTCTTTTTCGTGAGTGGTTGAACTCTTGATCCCGATGAAGGTTCCGGTTTGGTCTATTGGTATGGGTCGGCTCGCGGTGATGGTTTGGTCGATGATCGATAGCTGGCGTCGCGGTATTGACGGAAGGTTCATACGGAGCGTTTGCTGGTCTAGCCGGTGGCTTGTTCCATGTGGTGACTGGCGGCCAACGCGGCGAACATGATGGCTAGGTGAACTTCGATCGATTCTTTTTCGATCGGTTCTTTTCTTGTGGCGATAGATGGACTATGTCGACCTCATCGTTATGCCGACGCGGAGTGTTCCCGAAAAGTGGACAGCTGTTTAGGCTGCGAGTTCAAGTATGTTCCTGTAACCTTTGGGCAGCGACTCACCCTACTTGCCCGCCATAGTGGCTATACTGCTCCCATGAGTGGGACGATCGGCCGGCGAATCGTGCTAGCCAGATACCATGACGGCACTGCGAAGGCCAACTGGGGAGGCAGGGGCACAAGCCTGGCGCTCGCCGGACTCATAGCCGGGATTCCGGGGGTTGAGACGGTTATCCCGCTCAATGGCACTTATATAACCGAGGAATTCGGCGATTTCACTCAGATTGACAAGCTCGCAGCCCGGCTCCGGCACGCGCGGCGTCACGGTATATGGCAACGTTCGGCACAGTTTGAAGCGCGACCGTTCGCTTACGTCGATCAATACACAGATCGGCTGCTTACCACGCCACGGAACCCGCGTGCTCAACGCCTCATCAAGACGATTGAGCTCGGCGACGAGCTATGGATGAATGGCGAAGGTAACTTCATCATGGGCTACTCGCGCGAACTCTGGCGGACGTTGATCATCATGACGATCGCTCATCGGTTGGGCAAACGGGTTGTACTTGTGAACAGCATTCTCAGCGAGCCGACATCGGGTATTCCGGTGCCGACCATTCTCTCGGGCGTGCGCACAGTACTTGAGCGCTGCGCGGCAGTGCTGTACCGCGATCCGACGAGCCTTGAACGCAGCCGAGAGTGGTTTCCTGGAGTCGAGGCGGAGTGGCTTCCTGATGCGTTGTTCCAGTGGAGCCGAGATCAGGGCGTCTCAGGCGCATATACGGCAACGGTGGAAGGGCTACCGCTCGAGATTCAGGCGATGCTCGATTCAAGTGAGCAGATCGCCACCGTCTCGGGATCTTCCGTGCTCCGAACGTACACACCGGCACGTGAACGGCATCTCGGTCAGCTCGTGCAAGGCATGCGCCAGGCGGGGTTAACGCCGGTGTTCGTCGCCACGAGCGACGAGGACTCGTGGTGGCGTGAACCCGCTGGGCGGCTTAAGATGCCGTTCGTTTCGGCGCGCGTGCCTCTCCGCAGCGGACTCGCGCTGCTCGCCCGATCCGAAGTGTTTGTGAGTGGGCGTTACCACCCGTCGATCCTTGCGGCCGATGTCGGGACTCCCTTCGTGACGTTCGGCTCGAATTCGCACAAGACGACCTCGCTGTATCGGGTACTCGGGGACGATTGCTCAACTGGGTTTGGGTTTCCCACCCTCGACACCGATCCTGTGATGAGTGGGCTGCTTGCGGCGACTACGGCCGCGGCGGGCAGAAGCTCTTCTCGTCCAGCGATTCGGGCAGCGGCGCAGGGTGCAGCTGATCGGACCGCTCGGAGGATGATCGCTACGGGAACAAGCTCTCAGCGCTGATCGAGATGAACACGATTCAGGTTCTTCTCAACCATTTCCGCGGACCTGAGTTTGGGTCTGGACCAGCAAGTCCTGCCACTTTGCTCGCACCTCCTTATAGATGCCCATCGGCGAGGTCTCAGAACCGATCGAAGCCGAGATGGCCGGGGAATCTGCCAGTGCGAGCGACTCGCAGAGGGACGGATGCTCGGCGCCGACTGACGGGTTGACCGGATTCGGTGAGGCGGTCGCCGCGACGTGGCCTGGAGAGCGTTCATGGAGATCCTTCGAGGGTCGGAACCGACACTTGAAGGACGTCGTCCAGAGTTCTTGTGCTATTGGCTGTACAACGAATATCCGCGCCAAGAGCACACCGCGCATTGCGTCGTTGTGAGCTGTTTCAGCGTTAATGTCCGTTTGGAGCGGGGAGATCAAACCACATCCGGGGGTCTTCTGGGTTGGGTTGGTTCTTCCGTTGGTTCAGATTGTATGCGAGTCGTGCTTGGGCGGCTCGTGTGAGCCCGTCGCGGCGGGCCTTCCTGATCGTCTCGCCACGCCCGTAGTGGTCGTCGTCAGGGGTGACGTAGCCGATGGCGGAGTGGAGCCAGCTGGTGTTGTACTTGATCCGGACGGTGTCGAGTTCGGCGCGTAGGACGGCCGGGTCGGTGATCCGGGTCAGGTGGGGCCACTCGTGTTTCACGGTTCCGTTTAATGATTCGATCCAGGCCTGGTGGGTCGGGGTGGCTGGACGGCCGAAGTGCTGGGCGATAGCGAACACGGCCATGAACTTACGGGTGTTGACCGAGATCATCTGCGACCCGTTATCCGAGACCGCGAGCAGGATCGGGGTCAGCTCGTCTTCACCGTCCAGTTCCAGGTTCCGGCCCAAGGCATCGGCTCGTTCCCGCGCGGCGTCGAGTAGCCCTTCGGCTTCCAACGCTTGTTCGAACGCGTACTGCACCTGGGTGTGGATTTCCTCGCTGGACAGGACCGTGGTGATCCACCTGCGTGAGACCAGATCCTCGATGAACAGCGCGCCCATCCCGGCGGCGGTGAAGTGCGTCGTGTCGTAGATCCAGATCGAGCCGGGGTGTACGACGCCCAGTCCGGGAACGGTCGCCGCTTGCTGGGTGAGGGTCATTGTGGGTGACGACGAAACCGCAAGTCATGAGCATCCAGAACCCGCCGGATTGTTGACGGCGCCGCCCAGAACAGGTTCTGATACGACCCGCGGTGCGCCAGCCTGCAATGCGAGAAGTCCTTCTCCGAGGGTGTCGAACGCAGCCACGATCGCGTCCTCCTCGCACGGCCGTAGCGCGTTCACCGACCCACCGGGCCGGGCATCATTGAGCCGATCGGTGTGTGCCCGGGCCGCCCAGCGGCGCGCCCATACCGAGCACGGTGCACGCTTTAACTAGCGGCCACCCCTGGCTGGCCGCGTGTGCGATCAGGCCAAGCAGCACCTGTTTGGTGGCCGCGTCGACCCCGGCCGGTACCGGTGCCATGGGCATCAAACCGGCCCCCTTTTTCTCCAGCAGCGTCAGCTTCACCGCCAACTCCTTGACCGCCTCACCCAACCGGTCGATTTCAGCGTTGGCCTCCGCTAACTCGATGTCCCGCACAGACTTCCCCGCGGTGCCCGGCCGGGAAGCAGACAGTGCGGCCATCGCCCCATCCTCAGCGACCTGCCGGACCCGGATGATCGTGGACCGATCCACCCCCGCCTGCGTCGCTGCCTGCGCGATCGTGGCCTCACCACGAACCAGCTGCAGCCAGATCTCATACTTCGCCGACGGCGACAAGAACTTCTTCGCGCGTCGCTGCCCCGGCATCGAGGCATCCTTTGTGCTCATCGTGAACCCTCCTCAAGGTGTCTCGAAAACCCCGCCGATGTGGTCTGATCCACCACCTCAAACCGGACACAGACGCTCAACCAACTCAGTTGCGCTGGTCGCTCGCTGCCATCGACGTGCGACCATCAGCACTCACGAACAGTGTTCCCGAAGCTGATAGCCTGTGGGCATGCGCATGCGATGCAACCTCATCTGGAGTCACGATGGACGGATCCTGCAGGCTGAGGGGGCTCACAGGAGCGCAAAGATTTGCGCGCTTCTGCTGCCATGGCGCGGCTGACGGGTTATATCTTTCCGACTACGTGAAGGCACCCGCCCAATATGAGCACGTGACGGAGACACAAGGCGGACATTTGGAATGACAGATCTAGCCTCTGCCGCGTCGCGCGGCGCGGCTTCGACTATCGTCTGGCAGTTGCTACGGGCGCTGATTCAGTTTGGGTCGGCATTGGTCCTTGCCCGGCTGCTTAGCCCGTCGGACTTCGGTCTGCTTGCGATGATTCTCGCTGTCACTGGATTGGGCGAAGTTCTGAGAGATCTGGGCTTGTCCCTTGCGTCTGTGCAGGCAAAGAGCCTGGATCAGTGCGAGAAGTCGAACTTGTTCTGGATCAACGTCGTCTCAGGTGCGGTGCTGTCCGGCATCGTGTGCGTGCTCGCGAGACCGATGGCGGCACTCTACGGCGAGCCCGCGCTCGTTACAATGACGCTCGCTCTGGCGCCGATCTATTTGCTCAACGCAACAGCTGCGCAGTTTCGCGCGCAGCTGAATCGCGACATGAGGTACACCAGCATGAACCTGGTCGATGTGATTCCTTACGCGATCGGGTTCGGAATAGCGGCAATTGTCGGCCTCGCAACGGGTAGCTATTGGGCACTGGTGATCCAACAGCTGACCGTAGCCTTGTCCGGCCTAGTGCTTGCGATGCTGGTTTCTCGCTGGTGGCCGTCATGGCCGAAGCGGCATGTGAGTGTGCGTCGATTCCTGCGATTCGGCATAGGCGCGACGGGCACGCAGACGCTACAATACATTACTCGAAACGCGGATAACGTGGCTATTGGCGCGGTCTGGGGCAGCGCTATGCTTGGCTTATATGCCAAGGCGTTTCAGCTGCTGATTCTGCCGATGAATCAGTTTATGGCGCCCATGACGAGAGTGACCTTGCCCGTCCTCTCGAAAGTTAGAGATGATCGCGTCACTTTTCTGCGCTATTTCAATGCGGGACAGATGATTTCGGGGCTGGTTGTGGCTGTTGGTTATGGAATAGTTACTGGTCTCGCGCACCCACTCATTCGTCTCTTCCTTGGAGCCGACTGGTTGCCGATGGCATCGATCTTCCAGGCGTTGGCCGTAGGTGGTCTCTTCCGCGCTCTTACCCAACCCCTGTCCTGGGTATATCTGTCCTTAGGCCGTACTACAGCATTCTTCAAGTACTCGCTGGTCAGCCAACCACTGATAATCCTCTGTATGCTGACCGCTCTACCTTGGGGGCCGGTTGGAGTCGCAGTCGCACTTTCTGTGGCGTCCGCAGCCAACTGGGTCATGAACCTCGTGTGGTGCCAGAAGCAGACTGCTGTCGCCATGCGCTATTCTCTTGACCTAGGGATTCGGATACTGTTCGTATACTGGGTGCCGATCACCGCGATGACTCTGGTAGTAGTCTGGCTGACACATGGCTCGTACTGGTCGATAGTGTTGGGAATCGCCACGAGCGCCGCTTACCTTGGTCTTGCTTACGTACTCTTTTCAGTTGTGAAATGCGATTTGCAGGGTGTTTTGCGCGCGCTCAAGCGACTTCGAAATAGCTGAGTTGGAAGGTGCTAACCTCAATGTTTCGTCGGGTCGTTGCGGTGGGTGTTCCGACGGCTGTGCCGTAGGCTTCGGGGTCGATTGTGGCACGTGGACGTGACGGGCCGCCGCATGCCGCTGCGGTGGTGGGTCTGTCCGATAAACGGTGTGTGGGGCCCGGCGGTTTTCATTAGTGGGTGGTTTTCTCGAACCGTCCGGCGAAGGTGATGGCGAACGCGTTCAGCGCTGGCTTCCACCTCACCACCCAGCGTGCCCTCCCGCCGCCGGTCGGGTCAAGCGACCGCGTCACCAAGTACGGACCTGTCCGGCGCGGACCTTCACCACGATCGCATCGACGAAGATCACCGGGTAGAGCGAGTCCAACGGCCTACTGGCCCATTCGGCCAGTTCGCCGGTGACTTTCTCGGTGATGCGGCTGATCGCGTCTTGGGAAACCTTCGCCCCATAGACCTCGTCGAAGTGCGCCACGATCTCCCCAGTCGTCAATCCGCGCGCGGTCAACGACAAAACGACCTGGTCGACGCCGTCCAGCCGACGTTTGCGCTTGGGGACGATGACAGGCTCGAACGAGTCGTCACGGTCCCGAGGGACCTCGATCTCCACCGGCCCTATCTCCGTCAGCACGGTCTTCAGGCGCGTCCCGTTACGCATGTTCTCCGCGATCGGGGTCCCGCCATACGCATGCCCGAGATGCTCAGTCAACTCCGCTTCCAACGCGGTCTCAAGCACGCTCGTCGTGAGCTGGCTGAGCAAGCCACCCGGCCCGGCCAGGCTCACGCCTTGTTCTTTCGCTTGCGCGAGCGGGCGCTCCGCGAGCTCTTTCTGATCGATGATCTCCCCGGTCACGGGATCAATCATCTCGTCGTCAACGACGACATCGGTCGTGTCAGCCACAGCCATTCTCCTTACCGATCAGGCCGGACCCCACACACCGTTCTTCTTACAGTCCCTGACCGACATCACCTTCGCGGGGAAAACTGTGTGAGGTACGGCCCTGGCGTTGGCACGGCCCCTTCACTCGCGGTGACTATGTATGAGTGTTGACGACGACGCCTTCTACTCCGTCGGGCACATCCGCTATGATTACGCACGTGGGTGTTTCGTGTCTCAGTCGTTCTGATGGTGTGCAAGCGCCCAAGCTGACTGGTGCCAACCGATCGACCCAGGCGACGAGTTGATGTCTCGCGTCGCAACGATTTCAGTTACGCGCGACGATCAAGAACAGCGTCCAGACGCACCCGTCACGGCGTACGAGCGCGGCATCCAGGTGATCAGCCTCGCGATGATAGCGTCGAGCACTTTCATGCGGGCGGACATCTCCATCGGCATCGGCAGCATATATCCGGCGCACGTCATCGCCTTTGCGCTGCTTCCGCTCGCCTTCTGGAGAGCGCGGACTGTGTCCGGAGCGCGTAAAGCGGTTCTCCTCGGTGTCACCATTTCAATCTTCGCGACTGTGAGCTCGCTCTCCATGCCTGAACCTGCTGCGCGCTACCGCGTACTCGCCCAGATCGTGATCAACGCCTTCACGATGCTTGTAATGATCTCGCTGCTATCGCATCTCTCGCGCAAAGCGTTGAAGCAACTCGTGGGCTTCCTGTGTTGGCTGTTGTTCACTGCCGCACTCGCACAGGCATTTCTCTTGCCGCTCTGGAACGCGCGCGGTACGACAACCTTGGGGATCCCGCGTCCGGTGCTCTTTTTCAATGAAGAGGGCTATGTCGGGCTGTTTGCTGCGTTCCTCTTCTGTGCTGCGCTCGCACTTAACATCCGCTTTCCCGCGATCCTAGCAGCAACCCTCGTCGTCCTTGCCGACAATCGCGGGGCGTTCATCATCGCGATCGCGGGCGCGTTGCTCACTATCCCAAGGATCCAATCCCGACGATGGTTGCGGAACATCGTGTTTGTCATCCCGGTTCTGTTCAGCCTGCTCTTTGTTATCTCCGCGTTGCTCGACTGGTCATTGCCCATCCTCAATGAGAACAGCGGACTGACGCGACAGCAAGACACGCAAGCGATCCTGCGTTACAACGACTATGCACTGTTCCCATGGGGTGGCGAAGTACTCAACGTGTTCGATGATTCACGTAGCAGGCAGATTCGCGACTCGATCAATGTCTGGCTCATCGACCTCATCTGGAAGTTCGGGCTTGGCGGCCTCGGAGTCTTCATCACGTGGACGTGGGTATTTGTCAGCGGGATCCCCAAGCGGATCGCGCCGCTCCAGATCGGCAACGCCTATTGGGTGTCACTCGGAGCCCTGTTCGGGCTGATGGCGGACCTGCAACTCAACAATCCGTCCGGCTTCTCGTGGATGTGGGTGATGCTCGGGTTGCTCTACGCGATCATGTCCCACCAGCAAGAACTCCCCCTCTGAAAGGAATTCGACCATGACCCAGCTTGTAGTCTACGATCCTCTTCCGGAGGCTTTCGCGCACTGGGAGCGCCAACTGTCTGCAACCCTCGGCGAGAAGGTCGACTTTGTGCGCACCCAGAACGAGGGGCTCGGACGTGGCGCACGCATCTGGGCGCTGTTGCGCCACGTCAAGACCGCGCGGCGTTTGCTACGGTCGGGCCGACCGGTGCTAGTGACTTGGCCTTTGCTCGGCTGGCTTGAGGTGATTCTCTGGGCATCGCCAGCCACCACCGTCTATCTGTCGGTTCATGACCCCCGGCCGTTGAGGCGCCAGATCGGCCTCGGCAAGGCCTCGGCATGGCTGGCCCGTCGCACCCCGTCGCGCTGGCGCCCTAAGATCATCGCCTACTCTTCAGTCGCCCTCGATACGATCCGCGACACGCTGCCCGGCACAAGCATCACAATGCTGCCACTGCCGATGATGCCGCAGGCACCGCAGGCACCGACCCTCGCACGTCCTAGGCGAGTGCTCGTGCTGGGCCAATACAAGCCTGCCCGAGATCTCGACGTACTAGCGATGCTCGGTTCTCGGTTGCCTCAAGCCGGTATCGCCGGCCTGATCGCCGGTCGAGGTTGGCCGCCAGTCGCAGGCTGGGAAGTACACGATCGGTTCCTCACCGAGGCCGAATTCGACGCCGAACTGATGTCAGCGGGCTGCCTACTCATCCCCTACCAGCACTACTTCCAGAGCGGGGTCGCCGCGCGAGCCGTCGAACTTGGAACGCCTGTCGTCGGTGCCGAGCACCCCTTCCTTTGCGAATCGTTGGGACTAGCAGGGACTCCGGGCATCGTTTGCGATGTGGCATCACCGGAGGCTTGGATGGAGGCAATCTCAGCTTCTGTTGAGACCCACTCACCCGTGGACATCTTTGACGAGGTAAGGACAAGGTGGCATGACTGGTTCGTACAAGCCGAAGGCCTCGCTCACAGGCTTACGTGAGCTAGGGGCAAATCACGGCAAACTGTCATAGCTTATTGTCTTACCACTTCCAGATTGGCAAATTGCAGCCTCGAAGCTTTCAGTTCCCTTGGAGCGACGGAGCTTGCACGATGGAGTCTCGGCGCATAGTATTCGACCTTGTGGGAGATAACTTGAACAGCTATGCGCCCAATTCCCCCTGGTTGATTAGAAGGGCTTCAAACGGTGAGTACCACTCAAGCAACTGATAGGACGAAGCGAACCACGGTAGCCATCAGCGCGTACCATGCGTCGCCTCATGCCGGTTCAGAGAATACCAAGGCTTGGCAATGGATTCGCGCTGCCGCCCGATCTCACGATGTAGTGGTCTTTACGCAGGCGCGTTGTGCACGCGCTATAGAAGAGGAACTCCAGGTTCGCCCCATTGACGGAGCACGGGAGATCATGCTCGTCCCCGTCGAGTGCGGTTCGCTTGCACAGCATATTCGTCGGATTCCGTTTGGTAACTATGTTTATTATGGGCTGTGGCAGCGATTGGCTCGCCAACATCTGATCGAGTTGAGTTCGCGGAGACAGATCGATCTGCTTCACCATGTGTCTTTTGGTGCCGACTGGCTGCCGACAGCGATGACGGGTCTCGGGCTCCCGTTCATTTGGGGGCCGGTCGGTGGAGCCACGCGAACCCCGACTCGGTTGCTTCGATATCTGGGGATTAGAGGTGCAATAAGTGCTATCGTGAGAGACTCATTTACTGGAATCATGCGTGGGACGGTCGGGCGCAGGACCGCCCGCGGCGCGAGTTTGATTCTGGCCTTTAATCGCGACACCGCGGATGCGTTCAAGACGGTTGGTACCCGCATCACCATCCGCAATTCTGTCGCGGTGGAGCCGAGCGAGATACCCCCGCGTGAGCGCCAGCAAGGACGGCTGATATTTGCAGGCCGGTTGCTCCCATGGAAAGGCGTCTCCCTCGCGATCACAGCCTTGGAACATCTCGACCCTACGTTTTCTCTCACTATATTCGGCGATGGGCCGGACGAGAGGCGGCTTCGGAAGCTCGCCGAGCGCCATCGGGTTAGCGACCGAGTCCACTTTGTTGGCCGTATTCCGAGAGCTGAATTGCTTCGTGAATACGGGCGAGCTCATGCGCTTGTGTTCCCCTCCATGCATGACAGCGGAGGATGGGCAGTCGCAGAAGCGGTGGAGGCCGGTTGCCCAGTGGTCTGTCTCGATCTTGGTGGCCCCCCAGACATCGTTCAAGATAATGGTGCGGTCGTGAGTCATCGCGCGACCGACCTCGGTCGCGCGATGGCCGAGGCAATTGTCACGGTTCCCGATACAGTGAAGCGCGGGCATTGGGCGAACACACGCCTCCCCAGCGAAATCCAGCGATGGTACGCAGAGGTGCTGGAACTGCATAGAACGACGGGACGCTGACTCACTCGTCGTGGCTGGTCGAGCGCTTCGCGGATGAGGCGTAGCAGTTCGCGCACGCCGTAGCGCTTGAGGCGACTAGGTCGTGTTACGTAAGTCGTTTGAGCCAGTCGTTGATTACTCCGATGTGGAGGGTGGCGGTGTAGCGGACAGCGAGTTTGTCGTAGCGGGTGGCGAAGGCTCGTTGGTGTTTGAGCTTGTTGATGCCACATTCGAC
>JARKOY010000077.1 GCA_029975555.1 Spirochaetia bacterium
ATCGGCTGCATGTTCGACGGACAGTCCGACGTCTCGTCCTACGGCTGCGGAGTGCTCCTGGGAAGCCGCTACGTCCGGCTCCAGCCGGCGCTGGCCAAAGAACAGGCCATGGACGACGTCAGCGAGACGGCCCTGGAAACCTTGGGAGCCGTCGCCCGAGGCCTCATCGCCGAGCGGGACGCGGAGCTGGATCGGATTTGCGAGATGCTGCTGCCCAAGGCGGCGTAAGTGGAGCAGGCGGGACGGGGGCAACCGTCCCACTGGCCCGGTGTGCGACCACCGGTCCACCGGCTTGCGCCAGCTGCTCCCTCCCCTGGGGGACCAAGGGTGACGAGGGCGTAGCAGCGCTAGCGCAACCTGTAAAGAGCAGGAAATGAGGGAGATTCGCTGCGGATCGTGTGGACGCTTACTGGCAAAGGGCGAGGTCGTTGACCTTGCCATCAAATGTCCTAAGTGTGGGGCTATCAACCATGTGAGGGCCACGAGCCCCGACCGAGAGAGCCTGAGAGCTCCAGCCAAGGAGCCCTCGGATGGATCGCAAAAAGGTCTTTGACAATGGCATATTGTGTAATGGTGATGCACTGGCGGTCCTGCGCGACTTGCCGGATGCCTCGGTCGATGCCGTCCTGACCGATCCGCCGTATTCAAGCGGCGGGCTGCATGCCGGAGCGAGGCGCGTCGATCCCGCCCAGAAGTACCAGCAGACGGGGACCAAGCGAGTCTACCCGCCCATGCTTGGCGACTGCAAGGACCAGCGATCGTTCACCATGTGGGCCACTTTGTGGCTCTCGGAATGCTGGCGGCTTGCCAAGCCCGGCGCGCCGGTCCTGGTTTTTTCGGACTGGAGACAACTTCCGGCCATGACGGACGCCGTCCAGGCGGCCGGCTTCGAGTGGCGCGGCATCGTGGTGTGGCACAAACCGAGCGCCCGGCCGATGCTGGGTTGGTTTCGCAGGGATGCCGAGTTCGTGGTCCATGCCGTGAAAACACCGGCCCAGGCGTTCAGTCGGCGCTGTTTTCCCGGTGTGTTCAATCATCGGGTGGTGGCGGCCGACAAGGTACACCTTACCGGAAAGCCACTGCCACTCCTCGTGGATCTGCTCGGCGTCGTACCCGAAGGAGGCACCGTCCTGGACCCGTTCATGGGCGGCGGCACCACAGCCCTGGCCTGTATCGAAACGGGGCGACGATTTGTCGGGGTGGAGCTTTCGGCCGACTATGCTGAGCTGGCTTCAAAGCGCATCCGCCAAGCGGAAATCTCCGCTCCCTCAAACACGCTTTGAGGCCTGCACAAGTTCCTCGCGGGCCTCGGCCGATAAACGCGAAAGCAGTTCCACGCTGGCCACGGCTAAAGCAGGCGCTGGGATCATACCCTTGGCCCAGCGGGTGACCGTAACCGGCGAAGGAGCCGACCCCGCGAGATGGTTCACAATTCGAATGAAGTCGATCTGCTTGAGGCCAAGCTCTCGGAGCCGGACTTTGATATCGTACCCGGTGCCGTTCATGCTTCCCCTTGAGGAACAATAAACCCGGCCGCGATAAGATCGTGCATGTGGTTTGCCACGGTATCCGAACGAACGGCCGCGCCGTTGTAGAGTTCGGCCCGGGCCGAGCTGCCGGTCATCCATTCCTGAATGGTCGGTTCCGGGAGGAACTTCGATTGCCAGAGCTGGTTGGCAAGGTCTTCGAGGTCTTGGGCCTCGAAGACCTTGTCGTCCAAGGTCTTGTATAGCATGGGGCCTCCTGGCTAAGCCGCCAATACGGCGGCTCTGTTCTTGTAAAAACGTTCGATCTCCGGAGAAATCCCCCGAAAAAGGCTATCCGAAGCTCCTTGGCGGGAGTCACTGGAAACGCGGTACCGCGTCTGGCCGTTGCGCCTGGTGCCTACGACCCCGGTGCCGGCCTGCCTGATCCTGGTGATGGCGGCCCGAATGGTGTGACGCTGCCAGCCGGTGGCCTCGGCAAGGTCCTCGGAAGTCGCGCCCTGTTCGCGGCACATCAACTCCACCAGGGTGGCGTTCTTGCCTCGAAATGCCGCAACGGCTTGCGGTTGCCTGCATTCCTCGATCTTGCTGGCTTCGATGAAGGCGTCCAGGAAGCGAATCCAATTGAGGGCTTTGGGGGCGTTCACCGTGCCGCTGTGCTGCCGAAACTCGATGGTGCCATGACGGTGGAAGCTTTGCAGGTTGATCTTGAAGTAGCGGCTTCCCTGGGCGCGGATCATGTCGTCGATGGTTCTGGCGTTTTGAAATTCCCGCTTGTGAGCGAAAGCCTGGAGGCTTTTGCAGTACTGGTTGGCGTCGCCCCGGCGGGAAGGCGGCATGAAGCGGTCGATTTCGTTTTCAAACCTGGCGTAGCGGGTCACAAGGCTGCGGATTTCGTCGGCCGTCAAGCCCGAGGCGTCAAAGTGCACGTGCAGGCCGCAGGAGACGCTGATTTTGGCCCCGGCATCATCAAGGGCGGTAATGGCGATGCGGACTTGTTCGAGTCCCTCCTCGCCCCGCAAAGGCGGGGAGACTACTTCGCAACCGTCAGGCACCGAGGAGTCGGTAACGACCTTCCAGTGGGCTCGGGTTTGGTGGTTGTACCCTTCGGCCGTGGCGGAGAGCCCGACAATGTTCAAAATCTGCGCGGCGCGCTGCCGGTCCATCCCCGTGATTTCGATCTCTATGCCGAAGGTACGATTGAGCATTTTCGTTCTCCTTGGGTGTCCGTTCCCGTTGGAGAAACATTGCTCTCTATGGCCGAAGGGTCAAGAAAAATTAACAGGATGATAATTTTTTCTTGAAAGAAGGGAAAGGACTTCCGATTGCTTGGTGTTTTTCTCAGATTGGTTGAAGCAAATTCTCATTTTGGTTGAGCGCTTACATTTGGGCCCTGGCGCGGGCGGGCTTGGCAAAAAAGGGTTCCCGTCCCTTCCCGGTGGGGAACTGGCACTAATGTGCCACCAAAGAAAAAGGGGTTAGCCTTTTGGGCTAACCCCTTGAACTTTCTGGTGGGCCATCAAGGACTCGAACCTTGAACCAACGGATTAAGAGTCCGAAATAAGCGTAATGGCGAACATACCCTTGCATACCTAGTATAATTAAAACAAATAGTTGACAAACGACGATCTTCCCGCGAGCTCCCTTGACCCGGATTTTTTCCGGGACTATTCCGGGACTATGGCAAGGCACTGGAACCGAACCACATACCCCGGCGTCCGATTTCGTGAGCACCCTTCTCGCAAGCATAACGGGAAGGCTGATCGCTATTTCAGCATCCGTTATTACGTTAACTACAAAGATTGCGAGGAAGGGTTGGGTTGGGCCTCCGATGGCTGGAACCCCGAAAAAGCACATAAGGTGCTCGCCAAGATCAAGGAGGGCATCACAACCGGCATAGGAGCACAAAGCTTGGGCGATCTTCGAGCCGAAGCCGAAGCGCGGCGAGCAAAGGAGACGAACGAGGCGAAGTTGTCCAAAGTCCAATCCATGACGCTGTCCGCCTTTTTTACCCAATATTATCTGCCAGAAGCCGAGCGCACAAAGCGCACATGGAAGGATGATAACGGGCGTATTGAAAGACATATCAACGCCAAGTTGGGCTCCTTTCCTCTCTGCGCCATTACCAAGGAGGACATCAAGGCTTTCCTGGATTTCTTGCGAAAGGAGAGGTTGTCGGAAGCTACGGCCCTTCACCACATGGCAATCTTGCGGCGAGCCTTCAACATGGCACGCGCGGTTGTGATCGAGGGTATCCCGTTGTTTGCGGGACCGAGTCCATTGGACGGCGTGGCCCTGCCTAAACCTAAAAATGCCAGGGAACGCTTTCTCAGCTATGCGGAGGCAGACAAACTTCTTGAAGCGGCCCAGGAAAGCGGCCATGCCGATTTGCATGCGGCCATCGTCATTGCGCTGAATACGGGGATGCGATTGGGGGAAATCCTTCGACTGGAATGGATCGATGTCGATATGGCACACGGCATCATCACTGTCCGTGAAGAAGCCGATAGAAAGCCTGGGGGAAAAGTCTTCATCAATACCGAAGTCGATGCTGTTCTTAGAAAGCGCATTTCCAGCCGGAGGCATTCGCGGCTGGTTCTTGCACCACCCAAGGGAGGGAAAGAGCGCAGCTCGCTCACCCATCGCTTTTCGGATCTTGTTGAACACTTGGGATTTAATGCCGACATTGAAGATGCCAGGCATAAAGTTGTTTTTCACACCTTGCGGCATACCTTTGCATCCTGGCTTGCCTTGGCTGGAACGGATATCTATCGCATCAAGACACTGATGCGGCACAAGACCATCACCATGACCATGCGGTATGCCCACTTGATTCCTGACGCCACCCGATCTGCCGTGCATAACCTGCGTCCTTCAAATGGGGCTACAAGGTCTTGAGGTTGGCGATGCGGACCACGCCGAAGCGGTCCACAATCCACCGGGCCAGCGACTCGGTTCTGTAGGTGACCACCCGCCCCACCCTGTAGGCGACCTCTGGCCCTATGCCGGCGGAGTCGGCGTTGGAAAGAGTTTGGGTGGCCACCACGCCGCCTAAGTACCGACTGACTTCCTTGCGGGCGATGACTGGCGGCAGGTTAGAGATGAGCGTGTTCATGAACTCCTCTTCCTCGGGGGTCAATTTTCGCGGCGACTGGCGCATGGAGATATCTCCTTCGCTGATTTTTGTTTTTCTTCATGGGGTTGCGGGAATCGATTTCCGACTTACGGACGACGAGGTAATAATGAAAGAAATTCCTTTAAATAGCAAGCCCTGATTTTCTTGCATGGCATGCGGAGTACGTGCTGACAACTGGCTTCAATAATGGAATAAAATCTCAGAAGATGAGGGCCGGCGGATGGGACTTTGGAAAACCTGACCGAGCTTTTCTGGTATTTTCTTGGCTATAGCAAGTGGATACCCCCGACGCCCGAAACGCCGAAGCTGCGCGGCAACTGGAGCAAGCGCTAAGGAAGCGTCGGCAAAGGGGACTGATAGTCGATCCGAGCTGAGCCGCGTCCTTGCCGTGTCACACCTCGCGTTTGGCTGTAAAGAATTTCCTGGAGTAAACACGTCGTTTCGCTGTGTGCGATTAGCCGGGGTCGATTTCTTGCCTGGAAGAGGAATGGCCAGGGAGGGGCTTCACAGGAAGCCAAGCGTAAAGTCGAGCTTGGTTTGGGAATAGTGGCGGGTTCGGGGACTTGCCCTTTGTTTATTTATTTCTTATTAACCGCATCGTGAGTACACAAAAACAAGAAAAAATAAACCAGCTCATCCTGAACTGGCCACCAGGGACTATCAAAACGGCGAGGGCGTTGCGTGTCCAGGGAGTCAGCGCCTCGCTGGCTAGAAGATACGTCCAGGGGGGCTGGCTTGCGCCTGTCCGCCAAGACAGCCGAGGAGCGTACATGCGCACCGGCGACCGCGTGGATTGGACAGGTGCGCTTTATGCCCTGCAAGAGGGTCAGGACGAGTGGGTTCACGTCGGCGGACGAACCGCCCTTGAGATGCAAGGCTTCGCCCACTACGCTGCCGCCGAGGCGCGGGACGTTTTCCTCTTCGGCCCCCCCAAGAGCAGTCTTCCTCCGTGGTTCACGCGCCGGGACTGGAGGGCACGGATCGTATTCACCGCCACATCTCTTTTCTCCTCATCCCAGGCGCAAGAGCTTGTTTCCCTAGCTGTGCGCGACTATACCATCCGCGCCGCGCCTCCCGAGCAGGCGGCCTTGGAAATGTTGTTTCATGTTCCGCAACTGATCGGTTTTGACGAGGCCAGCCAGATCATGGCCGGTCTTGGCACAGTGCGGCCGTCCGTGGCGCAGAAACTCCTTGAACAATGCGGGAGCATCAAGGCCAAACGTCTGTTTCTGTACTTTGCCAAGTTGACCGGACTTGCTTGGCTCTCCAGTCTGGATGTTTCGCGGGTGAATCTCGGTAGTGGGAATCGGCAAATCATAAAGGGTGGCACGCTGGACAAGGAATACCGAATAACCGTTCCACGGTCCACTCAAAGCGAGGCTGTGCTATTTTGATCCTGTCAGTCTACGAAAAGCAGGTTCGTCTGCTCCTTCGCGTTCTTGCTCTGATTGATTACACGCATCCTCGTGGTGATGACTCTCCCTTTTTTGCGATCAAAGGTGGGACTGCCATTAATTTTTTTGTATGGGACATGCCGCGTCTGTCTGTCGATATCGACCTTGCCTACTGCCCAATAAACGATCGCGATACTGCTGTGTATGAAGTTGACCTCGGGATGCTGCGATTGGCGGATGCCCTGCGGCAAAGACTTGGGGCAAAGGTGCAGCATGCTCAGGCGGTCGGAGCTCCGCCGAAGTTGCTGGTGTCATTGGGCGGAGTGTCCATCAAAGTGGAACCCAATGCCGTCATCCGGGGCACTGTCTTCGACACAATCATGATGCCGGTGAGCCCTGCCGTTGAGCATAGGTTCGCCATGTCCGTGAACGTTCGATGCCTGGCTCAAGCCGATCTTTTTGGCGGCAAGCTCTGCGCCGCCTTGGACAGACAACATCCACGCGATATCTTTGATGTGTATCTTTTATTGAAGCGAATAGGAATAACGCAAAACATCCGTAAAGCTTTTTTAGTTTATCTTATCAGCCACCCACGTCCCATTCACGAAATTCTTTCTCCAAACTTGAATCAGCAAATTGAAGATGTATATCATCGAGAGTTTCAAGGCATGACTGAGCTGAATGTTTCGCTAGCGACGCTGAAAGATACACAGGCTACACTCGCTCCGCATATCCGTAGCCTCTTCAGCGAAGACGAGCGAGACTTTCTTGTTTCTTTCAAAGATGGTGCACCGAATTGGTCGTTATTGGGAATTCCACATGCGGCATCGCTTCCAGGGGTTCAATGGAAACTGCATAATATTAGAAAATTCAAAAACAACAAGCCAAAGCATAAAGAATATTTGACAAAACTGAAACGTTTGCTTTATGATGAACTTCCATCGACATAGTTGGGACTATTGATCATCTGCCAACTTTAAGGCTCACAATTCCGTCAAGCACAAATATAATGTTAATTCGTCTTGCGCTGTCGTTGTGATCTCATGTTTTGAAGAACTTGTCAGTCAACAGAAGCATCCAAGAATACATGTATTCTTTATCCTCTGTGAAAATAAGTTTGGTCGATCAAATCAAACAGCCTTCGCCAACATGATAAACATTTTTATGGCTTCTTGCAGTGAAAGGGCTGCCGAGCAAAGTGCTGTTCTCTGTTGAGGTTCATTGCAGTTTGCGGCAATGCTCTCGCAAAGAGATATCGCCGAGCTGATGAGTTTTTGCGATTCTTTCTCGAACTCTTTTATGTTAAGTTTTAACATGTGGTTATCTCTCCGATAGGTGTTGCGTAAAAGGTGGTTAAAATGGCATTGGAACAGTATATGATGCCAAGTTTGTGTTTCATGGTTCATTATTATATAATTTAATGCGCGAGCATCTGATTGATGTAGTGACAATACCAAACAAGAATTATCATTGATTTGTTTGGGCTTTGTCATGCAGTTATTTGTTGTGAAAAATGTAAAAAATATTCTCTCCAGTAAGAGCTAATTCGTCATTGTAAAATGAAAAGGTACGATAACGAGAGTAGCAACATTTTGCCCGCCGACTTTCCCCGGAACGAACCGATAGCTGTTTGCGGCAGCCAGGGCCGATTCCTCGAAAACACCTTCCGGCACTGCCTTACGGATAGTGCAGTGGCGCGGCTTTCCCTGGATATCGATGACCATGCTTACGAGCACCGTCCCTTCCAGGTGCAGGCGTCTGGCGTTTGGTGGGTATTGCGGAAGTTCCCGGCTGACGATTTTAGGCGGTATGTCCACGACCTCGGCGTCGTAGACCCCCATCCCCCCGATGATTCGGGAGGGGGCAGCGCTCTTGCCCGTTTCGCCTCCTGAGCCGGAAGACTCCGGCGTGGCGCTCGATTGAGCCTGTTCTGAGGCGGTTGAGACAACCGGACTCGGAGGTGAAGGTTTCGTCAACGATGCTATTGGCCGTTTTTTCGGGCTGATGTTTTTAGCGACGATCGGGGCGGGACGGGCCGTAGCGGCTGGGGTTTTTGGCGGCGCGGCCACGGGCTGCGTAGAGGCGACGGGAGCGGGTGTTTCAGGGGCCGAAGCGGCCGGCTGCGCCAACTGGTGCGGCAGGGGGGCGACCGCCCTGGGGCGGACCAGTTCCACCATCCCCAGGCTGAACGTCTTCGGCTGGGGAGCCGGTTGCGCCGCCGGCCACAGGAGCAGGAGCGCCACGCACGCCGCATGTCCTGTCACGGATACGAAAATATCGACGTTTCGCACAACTACCGGCCTCCCTCGTCCGGCCGTTCGGCCACCACGCCAAAGCGATCGATGCCGGCCTCACGGATGCGACCCATGACATCGACGATCGTCCCGTACGGCACGGTCCTGTCGGCCCGCAAAAACACCTCCTTGCGCCCCGAGAACGCCTGGCCGCGCAACCTGTCCGTCAAATCCTCCAAGGATACGCTTTGCTCGTCGATAAAGACCGTCCCCCTCGGGTCGACTCCGACAATGATGTGGTCGTCGTCGACAGGCAAAGCCTCCACGGTTTTTGTTCGAGGCAGATCGACATCCAGGCCCTCGGTCATCATGGGTGCGGTGACCATGAAGATGATGAGCAAGACCAGCATGACATCGACAAAAGGCGTGACATTGATGTCGGAGGAGTAGCGTTTCCCTCTGCCCCCGGCGTTCATGAACACACCTGCTTTCGGAGAGGAGGGAGCTCCATGCCCTGCGGGTAGGTACAGGCGTCATGGCGAAGCCGGTTGAGCAGGAGCCCCGCGAAGCTGATGTACTGGCTTTCAAGGGATTCGATCATTCCCAAAAACATGTTGTAGGCGACGCTGGCCGGGATGGCCACGGCCAGGCCCACGGCCGTGGCGATGAGAGCCTCGGAAATTCCGGGGGCCACAGTAGCCAGGGAGGCGGATTTCATCTGTCCGATGGCATGAAAGGAATGCATGATGCCCCAGACTGTGCCGAACAGGCCGATAAAGGGCGCGGAGTTGGCCGCAATGGCCAGAAACGGCAAGGCCCGTGAGAGGCCGCGTATCTCCTCGGCAATGCCGTGGCGCAGGATTCGGCGCACGTTGTCGGCGACGAGTTTTTCGGCGTCTCCGGACAGGGAAAGCCGTGTAAACTCCTTGAATCCCAACGAGGCCATCCTTTTCAGCGAGGGACCGGCCAAGACGTTTATCGCTTCTGCGGCCTCGGCAAGGGAAGCCGCCTCAAGAACCTGGTCGGTGAGGCGCGAAACACCGCGCCTGGCCGCAACCAGACTTCGCCATTTTCCGTACATGACGGCCCAACTGGCGACCGACATCAACACCAACAGGGCCAGCACGGCCTTGGCCACCCCCGTGGCCCCGGAAAGTGCCTGCAACATACTACTGTCCATGCCGAACGCTCCTCTCGATACCCGCCAACGCGCGAGCCATGCTTCGTCTTGGCGCGATTCGGCCGGGCGCTGTTAGAGCCTTCGGCCGAATCGCGTGCGGATCAATTGATTGGCTTGATGCCGCGAGTCACGGCGATGCCCCGGCTGAAAAAATGCTTGGGCTCGTGAAAGTCCATGAGCGTTTCCTTGAAACCGGCCTCACGCATGAGCCTGCGCCATTCGCCGCTGGTGTGGAACTCGCAGAAAAGATCGTTGGATTCGGTTCCGAACATGTACATCTGGTCGAAAACCCGAGCCATGGGGCCAAGCATGCCCCGCCAGGACCGGTTCGCGGTCACGTCGGCGATGACGGCCCGACCGCCGGGCCGCAGCACGCGGCGCACTTCCCGCAGCACTTTGGCTACGTTGGTGTGGTGCAAAGCCAGGGAACTAGTCACGAGATCGAAGGTGTCGGCGGCAAACGGCAGGTCCTCGGCCGAAGCCTCCTGGAAGGTGAAGACCGGCTCCATGTCGCGCTCGGCCACGTTCTTGCGCGCGGCCTCGATCATGGCTGCGGTGATGTCGATTCCGGTGATATGGCAATCACCCTCGGCGGCTTCCGCCAGGGCGATGGCCACGGTGCCGGTGCCCGTGGCCACGTCGAGGATGTTCTCCCCCGGGGCCGGATGGGCCATGGCCACGACGCCACGAATGGCGTCCCGGTAGTCCATTCCGAATTTGCGCTGCATGAGCGCGACGATGCTGTCGTTGTAGGTCGCGGTCCACGACTCGAAAACCTCGACGCGTTTTTTCAGGCTTGTCTGCGGCATATGGGTAGCTCTCCTTCTCCCGTCCACAGGATGACACGAAACTAGGCCGCTGCCGCATGCCGCAGCAACTCTTCCACTGTGTGGCGTAGCCGCTTGTCGACCTCGTCGAAATCCATGTGGGGGACGTAATAACGTTCCAATTGTTCGTGCGTCGCTTTTGCGTCCGCCAAAACGGCCACGGCCTCCCGGAGCATTTCCCCGTAACGGGCCTTGTCCGCGATGAGATCGGCATTGCGAGCGCCGTGATCGCCGACGTCGTGGTCTCCCAGGTCGAGGGCAGCCAGCGGCCGCACCCCGGACAAGGCCTCCGGTTGCGTCGTCACGAGCAGATCCAGAAGCGGTAGGTAGAGATGGTCGAGCAGGTTCGGGTCCAGGGGACGATGGAAAAATTCTACGTCGAGTCCCCGCAGCCGTGCCTCCTCTCCGACTTTTTCCAGGACCGGGGAACGGCCGGAGCCAGGTTCCCCTCGGAGCGCCACGACTCGCGTGTCCGGCCGCAGCACGGTGGTCACGTTATGGATCTCGCCGGAAGGGGTGATCGATGAAATGAAGGCATGCCGCGCCGCACCGTATTCTCCGGAGCTGTCCACTTCCGGGAGAAAGGCGACGATGCCCTTGACGATCTTGTCCATTTCCCTGGGATCCCTCTTCTCCGCGTGCACCTCTTCGACGTTGCCAAGCAGCAGACGGGCGGCCTTGAGCAGTCGATAGACCTTGTGGAACTTCCGGTCGGAAGCCTCGTTTATGGCAATGATTTCCCGACGATTCGGACGAATGGCTTCGGCGTCCCAATACTCCCCGAGGTTGAGGATCTCATCCACGGCCCCGGGGTTGCGGGGGTCGAAGACGTGATGCCCGGTGGCGGCCACCACCACGGCTCGAATATCCGGGATGACGACGGCGTCGTAAGACTGCGGATCAAGGGAACAATGCTGGTACTCCAGGTCATAACCCCGGTCCGCAAAGGCCTTGCCCACGGAGCCGATGAACGTGGACTTGCCGGTCCCCGGTCCTCCCTTGACGATGATGATTCTGGCGTTGTCCAGACGTGGCAGAAAATCGAAAAATGTTCGGAATCCCTCGGCGGAATTGCATCCGAAAAAGCATCGTTTGACGTGTGGGGTGCCGTTTTTCATGTCCTTCTCCTTGTCACGGGTGTTGCGGCCTTGGGGGCGAAAAGCCCTTCTAGGCCCTCGCGGCGGACCCGGGCGGCAACAGGCTCCGGATCCGCCACATACAGTGACTTGGCTTGCATGCGTTCAAAGTATTCACCTCCCGAGAATGTATAGCGTTTGGCCAAGCAGCCCTGGTCGTTGAGCCCCTCTTGCTCGGCGGCGAGAATGTCCCCGCAGGCCAATGTCTGGGGTAGCACGACAGACTCGACTCCTCGAAGCCTTCGGGCGGCGTTGTGGCCGGCCAGGGTTCCGGTGACCATGGCTTCCGTATGCCCGACGAAAAAACCGGCCTTTTCTCCGGCGCAAAACAGATTTTCGAAGGACTGGACCTGAAGCGCGGCGTCACGCGGGGCGCGGGACAGAAACCGCACGGAATTGGCGTGGCCGCATCCCTGCCCGAAGACTGCCCCTTCAAATCCCGGCACGCGGCGCAGTTCGTCGATAGGGAAAAACGGCGTCATGAGCTTGGCCATTGCCCCGGTGTCGAGCAGCACGAGGTTGCCGGCATATTGGGGCAAGGCATATTGGCGGCACGACTTCTGGGCCAGGAGTTCGCCGTGGGACAGTTCCGGCGGCAAGGGGACGACCAGGACGCCGCAGCGTTCAAGCTCCCGGCGCAGGAACATGGCCAGGGAATCTTTGCGCAGCTCGCAGGAGCCGGAAAAGGAGCCGACGCCCCCGTCGGCCCGCATCCCCACATAATCGGCCAACCCCAGCCGCTCGGTCAGGCTCACCCGGGGACCATACGAAGGACACCGCAAGACGCACATGGCGCAGCCGTTGCCAAAGCGGACGCAATTGCCCATGGGGCCGGCCGAACCCGTCGCCTCGACAAAGACATCTCCCGCGATGCGCGTACCGTCATGCAGCAGGACGGCCTGGACCGTCCCCTGTGTTGCTTCGATGTCCGTGACCCGCGAGCGCATGCGCAGGGTGACGCCCTGTTCCCGCAGACGTGCCCGCACCACGGGTTCGATCCTGCTGGTCGAATAGAGGCTGGCGTGTCGATGCCCGGGGAAATCGACGCCCCGGTGGATGCAAACGCTGTCCGCCGCCTCGATGAGCGAGCCGCCGCCTAAGGCGAGGAGTTCCTCGGCAGCCGTCTGGCGGCCGTTGTTGCGCATGATGCCGCCGGCAAGGCCGCAGCCCAAAAGCAAGTCCGTGCGTTCCAGGAGCACAACCTCGGCCGCTTTGGCTTGGCGGGCCGCCACGGCCGCCGCGCATCCCGCCCAGCCGCCACCGATGACCACGACCGTGCCCGGCACCGCCTTGCCTCCGTTTCCCGCGCTCTTACGCATCGAATAACGCCTTGCACCGTCTGACGGGTTGTCCTTGGATTGCCGACATGCACGCGCCGCAAACGCCTTCGCCGCAACACATCCGGTACCCGTTCGCCCAAGCCAAGGCCGGGGGCGCGGACAGCGTGGAGGCAAGCGACGAAACCATGCCTCGCAACAGCTCTCCCCCGCCGCAAAAAAGTAGACGCGGAGCCAGTTGACGCATCAGGCGTCCAAGGGAGGCCAGATCATCGGGGAAATGCATTTCCACCACATCGAGCTTTTGGGAGTCGGCGGGGAGAAAGGGATTGCAAAAAAGCGCGCCTGGCCGGCCGAGCACAACAGTCACGCGGTTGCCGTGGCGCAGAAGCGAACGGACCACGTTGGGCGCAAGGGACTGGGCGGTACCGCCAGCCACGACCAGGCACGCCTGTCCCCGCACGCCTTCAATGTGCCGGTGCCCGGTGATCCCGTTCCAGTAGGGGCCGCGTAGCCACAAGTGCTCGCCGCATCGCAGCAGACGTTTGGTCTTGGGGCCGAGCACGGCATAGGCGAACGTGACAGTTCCCTGCTCGGGTGAAGTATGGACGACAGCCATGGGCGCGTCGAAAAAAGCTGCCGCATTGCCCCGGACAAAAACGAAACTGCCGGGCAGGCGCAGTTCGCTGGCCAATTTCGGTGTTGTCCGGATGCTGACGATTTCGAGATCCTCCTGAAGCGTCCTGCGATCGACAATCGGAACCCGCACGCTCTGACGACGCGTCCCTGTTCCTCCCTGCCAGCCGTGATGCGACAGGACGCAGATTCCAGGCCAACGGCAGCGGCATTCCTTTTCCCCGCGCAGGATCGAACATTCCAGGCACTCCCCGAGTTCGGCCAGATAGCATGGACAATACGGGCTTCCGGCATCCACGCATTGCACCAAGGGCGTGCCATCGCGTCTTGGCGGCATCGGTTGTCGCGTCAGGGCCTCCAGCCGGGCACGGGTATAGGCTACCGAGGCTTCCATGGCCTGCCTCAGCGCAAGGCGGCGGCAGTGCCGCCCTGTCGGATGGTTTTGTAGACGGCCAGGGCATAAAAACCCGTCAAGACCAGAGTGACTTCCTCATAACAGTTCACCAGCCCGAACACCTTGGGGATGTTCACGAAGGCCCAGATCAGGACGAGGGCATAGATCGTTCCGTCCACGCGCGGCACGGCCGCTGCCATAAGCGCCAGGGTGAAGCCGGCCAGGGGACAGGGAAATCCGGGCAGCGCGATCAAGCCGTGGCCGGTGAAAATTCCCAGCACGGGGAAAAGGAAGGCGAGCAGGATAAAAAAGTATGTGGCCGCGCGGCGTGTCGGCGACACGGCAAAAGTGAAACTCGTTTTCTTCGTGGCAAACAGATCCACGAAAAACAGGAAGCCGATGACGATATACAGCGGACCAGCTAGGAATTTGGCAACCATGTTTTCCCAGCAATAGATCAGAAAACAGGCAATGCCGTTCCATAAAAATGCCACGGCCAAAAAGCCTTTGACGAATGCGTCTGTGGCATTTCCCGGCTTCCTGGCAATGCGGTAGATCGTGACGCAATAGCCGAGGACGAGGAGCAGTTGTATGCCCAGGGTGTCGTCCCGGAATTGGCGCAAGATATTCCAAAAGGCGTCCGTCGGATTCATAAGGCCTCCTTCAAAACGGTCATTTCCTGGTCATACGGGCGCTCAAAGCGCGCCCCCGTCGCCGTGAGCGTCAGTATCCGGTTCGTTCGTGCCGGGATGTCCTCGATGTCGTGGGTGACATGCAGGGCCGCCGCCCTGGATTCGGCCAGCAGGTCGTCCAGATAGCGGCGCATGGAAAGGCGCAGTTCGGGATCGAGTCCGGTGAACGGTTCATCGAGCAGCAGCAGTTCGGGATCGACGGCAAAGGCCCGGGCCAGGGAAACGCGCTGGCGCATGCCGCCGGAAAGCGTCTCCGGATAGGCTTGCGAGAAGGTTGCCAAGTCCATGCGGGCGAGCATGTCGGCGGCCTTGGACCGGGCCTTTGACGGGGCCATGCCCATGGCCAGCAGGGGCAGGGCCACGTTTTCCAGGGCCGTGCGCCACGGCATGAGGCGTGGTTCCTGGAAAACGAAACCGATACGCCGGATGGTCAGGGTCACCATGCCTGCGCTTGGCCGGGTAAGCCGCGCCGCCAGGCGAAGCAGAGTGGATTTGCCGATGCCGCTTGGTCCCAGGATGGCCAGGATTTCCCCCGGCTCCAGGGAAAGATCAAGGCCGGCCAGCACCTCCCGGCCATGGTAGTGTTTGCCGACTCCCGAAAACACGAGCACCGAGGTCATGACCGCCTCCGGCCGACGACGCGCCGGGCCAGGCCCAGCAGGGTCATTTCGGCAAGCCCGACCAGCAGCATGCTGCAAAGCGCCAGGGCGTAGAGCCGGGGGGTATCCAGGTTGGTGCGGGCCACGGCCAGGGCATGGCCGATGCCTTCGTTCGCCCCCAGAGCCTCGGCCAGGACAGCCACCCGCATGGCCCCGCCCAGGGCCACCACGCCGCCGGAGAAAAGCGGCGCGGCCATGGCCGGGGCGTAAACATGCCAAAGCCGCATAGCCGGGGTGAAACGGTAGGCCCGGGCCATTTCCAGAAGCGACCCGTCCACGGTGGAGAGTCCTTCGATGACGGCCACATGGATGGCGGGCGCGACCATCAGGGCCACGATGGCCACGACCATGGTCGAGCCCAGGCCGAACCACAACATGCCAAGCATCACCGCAACGACCCCGGGAACGCTGGTCAGCATCCAGCGCGACGGGACCAGGAAGGCCCGGGCCGGGGACCAGAATCCGGCCGCCAGCCCAAGTCCGCCCCCGACGACGAAGCCAAGAAGGAAACCAAGCCCCACGCGTCGCACGCTCACGGCCAGATCGCCTGCCCAGAATGCCGGCTGAGCCAGCAGTCCGGCCATGGCCGCGAGTGTTTCCCCCGGAGAGGCCACGGCAATGCCGTGCCCCTGGCGTGAAGCCGCCTCCCAAGCTCCAAGGAGCGCGGCCAGACCGCACAACCGTCCGGCGATCCCGTCCCATCTCATGCGCTGACCTCGAAAAACTCCGGGCCGGGCAGCTTGCCGCCAATGCTTGCCGGCGACATGTCATGGAGCAGGCCGAGGAAAAACCGGGCCGCCTCCTCGCCCACCGGGCCGGTGACGAGCCGGATGTCCGCGCCTGGCAGGACGCCGTCCACGGCCTGGGAACCAAGGGCGGGGAAGCCCTCTCCGGCCAGCGTCAAGGTTTCTCGGGGGTGCTCGGCCACCCATTTGGCCGCTTGGACATAGGCCGCGCGCAGTGCCCCATGTGAATCCGTCTCCCCGGCCAATGGTCCGACCACGGCCAGCGCGCCCTGGGCCAGTTCGGGGTGCGCGGGGAAGACCTCCCGCCAGGCGTCCCGGATGTCCAATCGTTTGGCAGGAACGACCGCTGCCGGCCGGGCCTGGGCGTTCGCCCGCGACACGGCCAGAGTGGCGGCCGGCTCGCTGAGCAATGCGCAGCTTCCCTTTCCGAGCAGCAGCAGGTTGACGGCCTCCAGGGCGTTGCCCACATGTCGGGGGGTAAAACGTAGGCCGGCCTGTCCGGCCAGGGCCCGCAGGAGCAGGTCCGGCATTTCGCCCGGGCCGAACGGCAGCAGGATTTCCCGGCCGTCGAGGCCAGAGAGACGCGACAGAGAGGCGTCGGGAGACACCAGCCAGACCGGGCTCGAGAAGAGCGCTACCACGGCGGCAGGCACGCCCTTGTTGCCCAGGGTGCAGGCCGAGGCCGTGGTCATGATGGCCGCATCCACACCGGCCGTGGCGATCATGGCCCGCAACTGGTCCGGCGAATTCCAGGGGGTGAAAGCCACATGGCGGGACATTCCCGGCAAGGCTCCGGCCCGGTCCATGACCAGCAAGGGCAGGGTCTCGGCCACGGCCGGTCCAGAAACCCGGATGCTTCCGGCGTCTGCGGCCATGGCCGGCCCGGCCAGCGCCAGGGACGCCAGGAGCTCCAGAAAACGACGGCGGGTCATGCCGCAGCCTCCCCCAACCCGCCGACCTTGCGCAGGATATCCACCCGGACTTCCCCCATGGGGATATCGCACAGCCGGGTCTCCACAGAAGCAAACCCGGCGGCCAGGGCGGCCTCGGCGATCTGGCCGGCCTCGAAGGACACGTCCTGGCCTTCAAGCGCCAAGGATAGCCGGGAGAGGACATAGGCTTCGGGCTTTGTCCGCTCGCCCGTCAGGCCTTCATGAAGACTGACGAAGACGCCTCCGGGATGCAGGGCGTCGAGCACCCGGCCCAGGAAGGCCCGGAGGTCCTTGGCATAGTAGAGATTGTGGCTGGCCCAGACGAGGTCGTAGCCCGAGCCGAAGAAGACAACGTTGTAGTCGCCGGGGAAAAGCGTCACCCGGTCGGCCATGCCGGCCGCCGCGATTTCCTCCCGGGCCACATCGAGAACAGGAGGTAAATCGCAGAGCGCCCCGCGCATGTTGGGATGGCGCGCCAGGATACCCAGCCCGATGACGCCCGGTCCGCCCCCGAGATCGAGCATGCGGCGTAGCCTCGGACTTTCGGGCAGGGAGGCGACGAGGTCGGCGGCGAAATCGGCCATGCCCGCCTTCTGGTAACAGGCCAGATCCCTGGCGGAGCGTTTCCATTGGACCTCGCCGTCCAGGCGGTTTTCCCGTGCCACGGGCGGCGGGCCGGATTTGAGCAGTTCCGTCAGGCGCGGCAGATTGCGGTGCTGCATGCCCTTGAGATTGCCGACAAGCCCGCCCAAATAGGTTGCGCTGTCCTGGCGAAGATACCGGTCGGCAAGGGGGGTGTTGGCGTAGCGGCCTTGCCTTTTCTCGGCCAGCCCCAGAGCGGCCAGGGCATCGAGGAACAGACGCGTGTTCCCCGGATGCGCCGCAAGGCGCGCGGCGACGGCCTCGGCATCGTCCGTCTCGGCCAGGATGTCGGCGATGCCGAGCGTCACCGCCGCGTCAAGCACAGCCATGCGCACCGGCCCGAGCAGCCAGTCGGCCAGGGGCGCGAAAGTCAGACGTTCTTCCACGGTCAAATCCACGACAATATTCCCGGACATGTTTTAAAACCTCCAGGTCAGCGAAGCGCCGAATGTTTGCGGTGCGCCGTCCTCGACCATCACGTCGCCGGAACTGTCGCGGACCTTTTTGGTGGCGTGCTCGACATCAAAGATGTTCTTGCCCCACAGGGCGACTTCCCAATGGTTGAAGGCATAGCCGACGCGGGCGTTGACCAGGGCGAAGCCGTCCTGGCTGAGGCTGTTTTCGGCGTCGAAGTATTGGGTGCCCGCGCCGTAAAGGTCGGCCCGGGCGAAAATGCCACTTGGATGGGTGTAGCCAGCGCCGATGTGGTAGGTGAGATCCGGTGCCCAGGGCAGGCGCTTGCCCTGGTAGCTGTAGGCCACACCGTCGGTGACCGTCGTCCAGTCGTCGATGACCGTGTAGGCGTAGCCAAGGCCGCCTTGCAGTTCGAGCCCGGTGAGCGGTTTCGCCGTCAGCTCCACTTCCACGCCCTGGGAATGCGCCCGGCCGGCGTTGGTGAACTTCCACACGCCAACGCCGCCGTTGGGGTCTTCCTCGCGCACCTGCTTGTCGCGGATATCCATATAAAAGAGGGCGAGGTTGGCCGTGAGCTTGTTGTCGAACCAGTTGGTCTTGAGCCCCACCTCGTAGTTCGTGGTGTGCTCGGGCTGATAATAGAAGGTTTCCAGGCTGTTGGCCGAGAAGTAGTTGAACCCGCCCGCCAGGAAGCCGTTGGACCATGTGGCGTAGGCCGTGGCGCGGGGCGTGATGTCGTAGGCCAGGGAGGCCATGGGCAGCACCTCGAAGGAATCCAGCTCCTTGCTGTAGCCGACAAGGCTCGTTGTGCTGGTGCGGCAGGTCTGGCCGCCGTGGGCGTGGGCGTACTCGCCTCGCAGCCCGGCCGTGAGGCGCAAATTGTCCAGGATGGAATAGGTGGCCTGCCCGAAGGCGGCCCAGCTCGATTCCGTGGCGTCGGTGTCGAGATAGGTCGAGGCGGTGGAAACGGAGCGGATGCGGTTGAGCTGCACGTCCGATTGCGAGGAACTGCCGAACAGGCCGACAAGCCAGGTCAGGCGCTGCTTGCCCGGCGAGGCGAAGCGCAATTCCTGGGTGATGCCCTGCTGTTTGAGATCCACGTCGGAATAGCCCTTGAACGTGGAGGTGCGGTCGAGGTCGGACAGGAACTGGTAGCGGTAGTCCATGTAGCTGGTGATGGAGGTCACTTCCACCGCCTCGCCGGAATACTTGGCGGTCACGGACGGATTGATGGTGTTTTCCTCGGAATCATCCGAAGCGTCAGACATGACGTTGAAGCGCTTGGTGGCGTTGGTGCCGGTCTCGTAGCGCAACATGCCGATCCCCTTGTCGACATGACTTGCGTCCATGGTCAGGCGCAGA
Source organism: Spirochaetia bacterium (assembly GCA_029975555.1). Taxonomy (GTDB): domain Bacteria; phylum Spirochaetota; class Spirochaetia; order Treponematales; family Rectinemataceae; genus Rectinema. The sequence continues at coordinate 19,146 of JARKOY010000077.1, forward strand.
TCGAAGGCGCTGGTCGGTGTCCAGCGCAACACGCCATGCCCCAGCATGGATTCGTTCTTGCCGGCCCGATCGTCATCCTTGTATTCATTGTGCATGTAGCCGTCGGTCTGGTAGCGCACGAAATTGCCGGAGAAATAGAGCAGGTCCTTGACCAGGGGCGCGCTGACGAGACCTCCGGCGCGCAGGGTATTGTAGCTGCCGTAATCCGCGAAAACACTTGCCCGGGTCTGGTTGTCGGGCTTTTTGAGCACCACGTTGACCACGCCGGCCTCGCTGTTCTTGCCGTAGAGTGTCCCCTGGGGACCGCGCAGCACCTCGATGCGCTCCACGTCCAGGAAGAGAAGGTTCTGCATGTAGGTCAGCGGCTGGGGCACGTCGTCCACGTACAGCCCCACCGGTGAATAGATGGAGGTGTCGAAGGACGTGAGGCCGCGAATGGCGATGGCGTCGCCGGATGTGGCGTTTTTCATCCAGACGTTGGGCAGCGTGTCCAGCACTTCGCCGAGCTTCCAGGCCCCCATTTCTTCGATCTCAACATCGGATACCGTGGAGATGCTGGCGGGGACTTTTTCCAGACGTTCTTCGCGCTTGGTGGCGGTCACTGTCACCGGTTCGAGGACATGGGTTTTGATTTCACCGGATTTGGCTTTCTCCTCAGCCGCCTTGTCCTGGGCAAAGGCGGTGCCGGAAAGCAGCAAGAGAAGCAGGATGAAAAAGTGCAACGCGTGCATGAACGACAGCCCCCTGTGCTTGCGCTTCGCTCAAGGACCGGCCTTTCCCCCGGGCATCCCGGCGATGCGGCCAAGACCTTGCGGCGAAATTGATTTTCACGATCAATACAGAGGTGGTTTCTTTTGCGCTAACCCGGACCGGGACAATTTTTGCCCCGGAAGGGGAAACTTTTTCAGGCTTCGGCAGGCAACCGGAAAGCCGTTTCTGATGAGGGAGAGTCTCCGCCACTATCGAGGGACCCTGCTTGGTGACGACAAACAGGCCCGAGGCGTTCTTAGGCTATGCCCCTGAGGCGGCCGTATTCCTTGGGGTTGAGGCCGTACCGTTCCCGGAAGGCCCGACTGAAATGACTCAGGTTCTGGTATCCAATCTGATAGGCGACTTCGCTTACGGTCATGCCGCCGGAAACGAGCAACTCTCTGGCATGCTCCAGACGGTAGTCTCGAAAATATTCAAAAACAGGTTGGCCAAACACCTGCTTGAATCCAGTTTTCAGTTTTTTTTCATTGATGCCGACCAGTTTGGCCAGCATGGCCACGCTTGGTGGATTCTCGAAGTCTTTTACCAGCAGTTCCCTGGCCGCCTTGATACATTCCACATCAGCCTTCTTGAGGCAGGATCGATTCTGGCTTCCGGTAGACGAAGCATGAAGGCATTCATCCAACTGCCAAGCCATAAGTTCCAATACTCGACTTTCCAGGAAGAGTTTTTGCACGGCTCCCGAATAGTTGTTTCGTATTATCTGCGAGAGCAAAGCCATTTTGGCATGCCCCGCTTTGCCGTGCCAACAGAACTGATCGCCTTTTTCACATATAACCTTTTTAAAGGCAGGAGGGAGGGTTTTTATGTCGTCTTTGAAGTATTCATCTAAAAAACAGGCGGTTGTCAAAATACTTACAACAAACACTCCGAAGTCGTTATCGCTTTCAATGACGCCGGAGGTTTGCGGGAAATAGTAAATACCATTACTCCCCTGTCGCAAGAGGTGAGTTTCGTTTTTCAAATCACCGTCATAGTACGTGCATCGATTCGAACCTGATACGATAAAGCCGAATTGTACGGGGGCCTTGTCGATTTCGAATTTGAATTTGGCTCCGATGCCAGGTCGAACAGCCGATATGTTCAAGAGAAGCCCAGGGCGCAAGGAAACGACTCGGCTTGCGCTGGCCATAACACCTCGTTCAGCCTCAATGCGGTAATCGATGCGAGGCGCTCGTCCATTTCCATCACCTGTCACATGCATTTTGTATTTCATTTTGGTCTGACCGGCAGGCAAGCCTGCTTTTTGTTGTAATCAATTTTCGCCTTCATTGATTGAGAACCATAGCCTATCTGGCCCTCAAGTCCCTCTGCGACAGCCTTTGCCAATTGCCGGAGTTGATCCAGGCATTGCATGCCATGGTGAGAATCTAGCGAGTTCTTTGGGTATTTCTTCCGCGAAACGAGGAGGGGTGCCGGTGTTGCCCATCGCGGATGGCTGCCCTGTCACGACATGGGGGAAAAGGCCCGGTCAAGAATTCCCGCAGGTGGTTGCGTTTGTTTTCCCTGATGAAATCGGGTCTGACAAAGCATGGTCGCCTCCTGGCTTGGTATCTTGGTCAATTGGAAATCTCAGGGTACGCATTTACTGAAATTGAATATCAAAGTCAATAAAGTGAGAAAAAGTCGGCGGGGAGGTCGGTCCATGAGCATCTTTATCTATCTGTAATCGTTGAACTACACGCTTTGGCGGCTAAATTTCCGGTATCGGAGAGCGAGGTGGTCTGTCGGAGTTGAGGAAAAGATGAGGGCGAACTGGCAATTGAGCCGGAATTTCTTTCTATGATTTGCATATAGTGAAAGAAATTCCGGCAAATAACTTCAGTTTTGTCAATTGCTCCTGAAAGACGTCAAAGAATCAAATCAAACTGACTTCGCCAGGGCGAGAAATGTCTTGCATACCTCTTGAAGCAGCAGAGCTGCCGTACATAGCGCCACCTTTCGGGGCGGAGGAGGTTCGTCGCAATCGGCGACCTCAATTTCACATATCGACAACGCCTGACTGACCAGTTTTTGGGCTTGTTCTTCAAACTCCCGCATGTCGAAATTTGGCACATAAAAACCTCAGCGTTGGGGGCAACCCACGACGCACGACCTCTGTCGTTTTCGGCTCAAGCGGTACGTTGCGAAGCTTGCTGTCTGGCGTTCTCCTTGGCCACGGCAAGAAGGTACGTCAAGTCCTCCCTCAAGATTTCCGCCATGCGCTCCGCATCCGATACAAGTACGCCTTGTGGTTTGCCCGTGTTCGTCGCCTTTCCGCGCATGGCCGACCATTTTGCCGCTGCCGCCTTGGCAGGCGCATCCGGCCAGACCATCTTGGCAAACTCGCCCTTTTTCCAGCCTCGGGCGTCTGCACGTTTATCGACCAGCTCCACAAAGGACCGCTCTAGCAGAAATGAGAAATTCTCCATGGTTGCCTCCGGTCCTTTGAGTCTAGCGGAAATTCCTTCCTTGTCTAGTGAAAAATTCTTGTTGTCTAGAGAAGGAAATTCTTGTAAATTCTCCCCAAGGATAACATCATGAAAGAAATCATTGAATTGCTGTTTCGCCAGATGGGATCGCACACGGCCGTCGCCAGGGCACTTGGATACACCGGGCGACAGTACAGGAATATCAGGAAGAAAGTGGAAAAAGGAGAGAAGCTGCACCCCCGGGTGGAAACCTTCATCCGCGTAAAAAGCCAGATGATTCAAGGAAATTCCCCCAATTGCCGTCAGGTCCCTTTGTCGGCATCCGGGCCGGGGACTACAGCCCACGCGGCGAGGTCATAGCATGGCTCGTAGAAAAAAGCGCATCCCCCGCAACATGGGCCGCATCGAATTCATTGCCTGCCGGGATACGATCGATGCCCTGCACGAGCAGGGGTACGACTACAAAAAAATCCATGCCTCCCTGGTCCAGAAGGGCAAAGTCACCATGTCC
>JARKOY010000084.1 GCA_029975555.1 Spirochaetia bacterium
GACGCTCGCTGAAGTAGCCGAGATCACCCGCCTACCCGAAGCTACCCTCCGGTGGTTCCGGCACTGCGGGAAAGGCCCCAAGTCTGGGAAACTCGGCCGTCGCGTCATGTATCGCGAAGCCGACGTGGCCGCATGGATCGAACAGCAATTCCGGTCAGAAACTGAGCAAGGCGTCGCATGATCTCGCCACCCGAACGGCATGGGTTAGCGGTCTGGAGGCCTGAGCTGCTCGTCCTGGCGTCTCCACTCCGGGACCGACGAGCCGAGAGAGCGCTCCCGCGAAGGAGATCCAGTTGGTGCCTCCCACGGTGATCGACGGCCCCATGATTGCGTCGGTCGAGAAGCTGTCTTGATCGCGGGACCCGCCAAGACACACGGGGAGGGTCGCTGGCGCGCAGACCAGCAGGCCACCGGCCCGGGCGAACGGTGAGGATCTTCCGCCACCCCCATCGTCATGGCCAGTGACGCCGTCCACCGGCCCGCTCGCTGGGTTCGACGAGTCATCGACCGCGCGCTGAGTCGGAATATCGGTGCCTACGTTCGTACTCGGGGTACGCGCAGCGGCCATCGTGAGCCGTCGCTCTTTCGGGAGGTCTGGGGCCGGAAGAGATCAGCTGGGCGCACTACCCAGAACGAGACGATTGGAGCGACGTGACGAGCGATTCTGTGGCTACCCTCGACCACGATCCATGTCTGCTCGCGTAGGTGCGTGAGGCGTTTGGCCGGGCGGCGTACGGCCCACAAGACCCAGGAGAAGCAGGCGGACATCTGCTTCTCGAAGTACCGCTGGCAGCAAGGAGCGCTAATCGCGCTCACGGCCGTCAGCTCCCGCACATTCCTGGCAGCGGTGGTCGGGCTGCTAGGTAGCGCGGTGCTGCCTAGCCTCTTGACCTCGTCTATGGCGCTCATAGTTTGCTGGATCAGTCTCGGCGTCCCTCGGGCCTCCTTCAGCGGAGGCGCGCCAAGGCATTCAAGTCTTCGGAGGAAGCGGACGCTCACCACGATGTTTCCTCACGGCTCTGGGGCGTTCGCGGGTCGTACCTTTCGCTCATCGCTGACTTGATGTCTGGCATGACGCCTGACTCCGACGCTCAAGCCGCTCTCTAAGTTGCAGGTGCGGTTTGAGAGGCTCAACCAGGCCAGGCCGCACCCGGCTAGCGAGCGACATCCGCCGCGGTAAGCGTGCCCACAGGCACTCAAAGTGTGTGGGTGCCGCTTTTGTCGCTGCGGAGCTTCAAGCATTGCGGTGGCAGCGCTACGCCCTGCATGTTTGGGTGAGAAATGCGTCAAGGAGCACCTGGAGTGCCACCCAACAGAGGTGTCTGAGAGGAGCAATATCATGTCATCCGGTTCAACCGAGGAGCGACGATCCGGTCTACACCCGGCGCTGTCGATGCGTCAGGGGTTCGCGCTTATTGAAGAGGCGGGGTCCGTGAGGAATCTGCTGCGCGACTCCGTGGAAGCGATCAGGAACCTTCGCTTCGTCTCTTTGCACGGCGATGCCGTGTTCACGCTGGGCAGCATCGGGGTGGAGAGAACGATGAAGGTCATGCTCGGCTGCAGGGACGTCGGAGCTTTGGGCTCGTGGCCATCAATGAAGAAGTTGAAGTACGAGTGGGGGCACGACATTGAGGCGCTGAACACGCTGCTCGGATCCGCGATCGAAGACGGCCTGGCAGGGTCCACCCACGTTGAGTACGCGGAGACTCTCGCCTCTCGAATTAGTGGGAACACGGTGCTCCCACTTCTCTTCGCAACATTCGCTCGGTATGGGAAGTCGGGGCGCTTCCACTACTTGGATGTCCTCGCTACGGATAAGCCCGGCTCGGATGATTCTCCGTCCGAGTACTGGGAACGGGTTGAACTACACGTCAGATCCGCAGAGCCGGAGTTCCACGAAGTTCCCTACGGCGACAACCAGGCGCTGGACGAGTACGAGAACAGACTGAGAGGCCGCATCGCCGACGAACTGGAGGCATGGTGGTTCTGCGTCCACCGTCTCGGTGTCCAGGGCTGCTTCGGAGATCTGGGGAAGACGATCGGTTGGGAGATCTGGGAGCCGGGGCGACCAGAACCATACGCAGTGAAGAACTGGGGACGCCACTGAGCACCATAGGGCTGGACTGGGAAAATCGTCCTGTGGCTGATGATCATGTGAGCTCGGTCGGCTTTGAGTGAACTGCCGCAGGTTCTTTGCCGCTGTTGTGCGGGGAGCGGTTCCTGGGTGAGGGCCGCGTGGTGGGCCTGCTCGAACTCGTTCGGGTTGGCCATGCCGAGGCTACCGTGGAGCCTCCGGTGGTTGTGCCAGTCGACCCAGCCGGCGGTCGCGTACTCGCCGTCGGCGATGGTCTTGTATGGGCCTTCGTGGAAGACCGTGGTGCGCACACACTCGGCCTTGTGTAGCCCGGTGATCGTCTCCATGAGGGCGCTATCGTACGCATCGCCGACCGGACCGATCGATGGGGCGATGCCATCGAGCGCGAGCTTCTCCGCGTAGGAGATCGCGGTGCAATGCGATCCGGCATCCGAGTGCGCCCGCATCTGCTTCGGTGCGATTGGGTGGCCTCGCCGGTCATGTTCCCACAGCGGCCATCCGCAGCGGGATCATCACGAGTCGCGGCCGCTTTCGGGATCGCTACATCCTCCTCAGCCGCTTGTTCTCCGCGGTCTCGTCGCTGGTGACCCTCTCACGCTCACTCGCGGTCATCCACCGGCGCAAGCTCTCGCGCCCGCCGCCCTTCTGCTGGGCAACGGCCTCGACGGCCTTCGCATTCGAGGAGTAATCGGCACGATGCTCACGCACGGGCCGGACGACTCACTCCTTGAGCACGAGGTCGATCTTCTTCGGCATCACGCCATCCTTCCAACCAGAAAAGACGCGACATCAAGCCTGCGGCGGCTCACCGCAGCTAGATTGAGGTGCGAGTTCGCACAGCGCGGGGTCACTACGATCTCGCTGACGACTACGCCGAGCTGTTGCAGTTCATCACCGCATAAGGAGAACCCGCCCGTGTCATTTCAGACTCCTCGGAGCGTCGAGGAAATGCTCACGTCCATACATAGGCACGAGTACCTGATGCCAGCAATCCAGCGAGAGTTCGTCTGGAGCGCAGATCAGATAGCGAAGCTTGTTGACAGTCTTATGCGCGGCTATCCGGTTGGTTCTTTCCTGTTGTGGAATGTCGAACCAAAGACAGCGCGGTCCTATACCTTCTACGAGTTCTTGGCAAACTACCATGAGCGTGACAACCCCTACGCTGACAAGGCGACACTGCCGGCTCGGAGCGGGATCACCGCTGTCCTTGATGGCCAGCAGCGCTTGACGGCGCTGAACATTGCGCTCTGTGGCAGCTATGCGGAGAAGAGAAAGTATGCGTGGTGGAGCAGTACAGATGCTTTCCTCGTTAAACGGCTCTACCTGAACTTGGTCGATGATCCGAACGAGGCAGAGCTGGGTCTCAAGTACGACCTCAGGTTTCTGACGGAGAGGGAAGCGGCAGCGAGCGGAGATCACCAGGATAAGTGGATCCGTGTCGGTGCGGTCCTCGACCTCGCGGACTCTGGTCCAGCGATCATGAAGGAACTCGAACGCCGAAACATCACCGCCGCGGGCGATGCCTTCCAGCGCCTGTTCGACCTTTACCAGGCTGTTCGAATGTTCAAACCGATGAACTACTTCTTGGTTACCGACCAAGATCCTGACAAGGTCCTAGAGATCTTCGTTCGCGTGAACAGTGGCGGTACGGTTCTGTCATATTCCGACCTGCTCCTGTCCATGGCGACAAACCAGTGGCAAGAACTCGACGCACGCGAAGAAGTTCGCTCGCTTGTGACAGATCTGAACAGTAATGCCGGACGACAGTTCTCCTTCTCGAAGGACGTTGTCCTGAAAACGGCGCTGATGGTGGCGGATGTCGATGTGCGGTTCAAGGTTGCCAATTTCACCCGCGAGAACATGGCCCGAGTAGAAGCTGCATGGCCACAGATAAAGGGCGCGCTGCTTAGGGCCGCATCGCTGCTGCAGCAGTTCGGGTACAACGAACGCAACCTCACAGCGAACAGTGTCATCGTCCCGGTCGCCTACTATCTGTATCTTCGCGACGCTGGGGACTCTTACCTCGACTCCACCTCAGACGCATCGGACCGTCTTATTCTGCAGCAGTGGGTTACCCGCTCTCTCATCAAGCGTGGCGTTTGGGGTTCTGGGCTTGATACGCTGCTCACGCGAATTCGTGATGCGCTTCGCGTTAGTACCCCCCCGGGGTTCCCCATGGCGGCCGTTGAGTCTGCCATGGCGGCGGTTGGCAAGAGTCTTGGCTTCGAGGCCGCTGAGATCGACGAGCTCCTCAATCTCAAGTACCGCGGGCAGCGGACCTTCTCGGTGCTCTCGGTCCTTTACCCGGGCCTCGACCTAGGCAAGAAGTTCCATGAAGACCACATCTTCCCGAAGTCGCGCTTCACGAGGAAGAGGCTGGCTGCCGCGGGCATCACGGCTGGCAAGATTGATGACTATCTTGAAAAGGTCAACCTCTTGCCCAACCTGCAGCTGCTTGCTGGAACAGCGAACATTGAAAAGCAGGACTCGCTCCCGCCGGACTGGATTGCGCGAGCATTCCCCACTGACGAGAAGCGATCAACGTACCTTCGCGAGAACGATCTGGATGGGCTTTCTCTCGAGCTGGAGGACTTCCAGACCTTCTATGACTGGCGCAAGGCCCGACTACGCGACCGCCTGCTCAAGGCTCTCGGAAACTCTGCGGTCGCGAACAAGGCTGAAGGCCATGGATAGGCGATAGCCGTGATTCCGCGTAGGAGAAGCAGGACGACAACAGCTGAAAGGAGTGCTTATGAGAGGGAACCCCGGAACCTGGCAGCGAGTTGGGGCTGACTCAGAACTCGAACGTGGGCCCAGCGGCGTCCCCGTTGTACCGCATCACGGCCGGCGTCTGGACCTGCTTCCCTTTGAGATGCTGCCGTGGCCGGATTTCGAGAGCCTGCAATGGCGGATTCTTCATGATGTCGAGGGACTGCGGCACGCTCAGATTTATGGTGACCCGGGTCAGCACCAGCGCGGGCTTGATATTGTCGCGTTGGCTGTCGACGACTCTGGTGTCGCGCTGCAGAGCAAACGCGTCAAACAGTTCGGGCCGGCAGCGATGACCGATGCTGTCGAGGCTTTCCGTAAGACACGACGTCCGTTCGACGTGTCTCGCTTCATCCTCGGCGTTAGCCGTGAGGTCAGAACAACTCAGACCCTTGACCGCTTCAGAGAGCTTCAAGAGGATCTGAAACCAATCGAGTTGGAACTGTGGGACAAGTGGGTGCTTTCCTACAAGCTTAAGAATGCACCCCATATCGTCATTGAGTACTTCGGCAACGAGGTCGCCCAGATCTTCTGCGAGGAATTCGATATCGCTCGCAAGACGGTGCCGGCCACCGACGCCCGAGCGATACGTCAAGCCATCGCCCGAACCCCCGAGGTAACCACCGGCGCGGGCGAGAAGATTGCCCAGGCGACTGCCCAGACTGAAACCGACCCGAGTGCCGCTCTAGAACTGGTCGAAGAAGCACAGGAAGCCCTGACCAAGGCAGGGTTTGCAGCCCACGCCGCCAAGCACGAAACCCTTCGAGCTTCGCTCCTGGTCACAGTTGGACGTGGCGCCGAGGCAACCAGGCGGCGGCTTGACCAGCTCTGGCTTGCGCTCGACCACGGGCAGACAATCTCGGCCGATATGGCCCGCCAAGATATCAGCGAATTCACAGCGCAAGTCAACAGCGAGCAGGCGCGAGAGCACCTCTCCGTTGCCAATCGTGCCGTAGATCTGTACAACAACCCCCTAGCGTCTGTTCCCTACCTCACCGACCTGCTTACCGGCGACCCCCTTGACCGCGCTCGTCTGGCAGCCCTGGCCGGAGAAACAGCGCTAGCAGCCGGCAACCACGAATGGCTCAAGGCGGGCGCCGGCCTACTGCAAGGCCTCGCAGATGACCTTCCCGTCACGACGCAAAACGACACATTGCGAACCCGGCTGCGCATTCTCTCTGCCGAAGGCTGCGGCATATGGGCTCCAGTCCTCGATGATGCACGCAAGCTAAAGCTCAGCTATGAACTCGCTGCGCTGATCCAGGCCAGGTACGCACGTTACCTCGCTCTGGACCAGAAGTTCGAGGAGGCTGACGCCTCCTGGGATGAGGCGACCGGCAATGCCTGCCTCGCAGAACACTGGACTGACGCTTCCCTCTGGGTTTTCTCCCGCCGTGCCTTCCGCAACTGCTGGAAGCCCTTCACTTCCAACGAACTGCTCCCTATTGAGACCGCGCTGTCAACACGCGGACCCGACCGGTCCGTCTTGCCACGAGCCGAGGGTGCCCTCCAATACGCCCACGGCAGGCTAGCCGATGACCAGCTCAGACCAGCTGCCATCAGCGCACAGCGTGCGCTTCGGGATGCCGTCATACTGAGTGACTGGGAAGGGGAACGACAAGCCAGGCGTCTGCTCGCCGAAGTGCTCTGCGCATCCGATGAACACCTCACGGCTGCGAACCATCTGGTGCTCGCAGGAGACGTGAGTGCTCTCAAGCGGCTTGCGGCGGAGTACACCACCCGATTCCTCGATGTGACACCGCATCTCGACGCCACGCCGTGGTGGATCGTAGGAGCTGCCTACCGACTCGTTGCCGCTCAAGCGGATCTCGTCCCCGACGACCTTGTCCCATTCATCGCCGATCACGTGCTCGCAGACCTTCGAGCAGCCAGCGAAGACGCCCTCATCGACCCGTCGATGTTCACAGGTTCGCGCTACCTCAGCGCGATCGCTGCCCTCGCAGCCATCTCAGAACGTCTGACGCTGGACCAAGCACACAACGCCCTGTCCTATTTCGAGGCTCAGCCCCCGCTTGATTCCAGCCAATACCGTTTCCAGGACAAGGACGAAGCAACGACAGTCGCAGGCATCCTCACCACCCACGCCGAA
>JARKOY010000086.1 GCA_029975555.1 Spirochaetia bacterium
AAAAATGTTCATAAACATCCTCCTCCTGATTGATAATTAATATATACATTGTGTAGCCGTATGTTTTGAAGTGTCAAATCGTGTTATTTCACATAAAAGTTGAATCTACCTGGGCAGACCCTCGCTCACTGGATGTGAACATTGAGGGTCTGCCGCAGGCAGAGGTAGTGGGACTAGAGAGTTGGTGGCGGACTAGCTAATTAACAGCTAGACTCGCCTGGGGCCGTGACGCAACCGCTTCCGGCGTCGGGGTTGTTAGCCCCAGGCGCCTCACTTGGCACGTCGCGGTCTTGGGTTGGCGGATTGGTGTCGACCGGTTCGGCCGACTCCTGTGCCGGTCCCGTTGTGGCGGCCTGTGTAGCACCGGTCTCATGAGCGTCAGTGTCCTCTTGGGTCGGTTTAGGCTCAAGAGTTGTAGTCGGTGGTGCCGTCGGAGGCACTGTCGTCGGCGGAGTAGTGCTCGGAGGCACCGTCGTCGGAGGTGCCGTTGGTGGCACCGTCGTCTCTGGCTCCTCCGGCTGAGCCGGAGGCACCTCGTCGACAATCGGCGTACCCTCCGGCGTCCGGCTCATACCTGGGAATGGTTCAGGCATGATCTGCGGTCCCTGGATGGGGAGTGAACCCTCCCAGTAATTCTGGATTCCGCATCCCAGCTGGAACAGTTCATCGCTAATTCGAATGGCGGTTTGTCCCCATCGCGGCACATCGTAATCGATGCGAACTGCAGGAATTTCACCGGGAATCGAGTAGCTAGCGACGTAATTGCCGCTGAGCGGTTCAATTCCGACCTGTCCAGCTGCCACGGCTTCATCAATCTTGCGATTGATTTCAGCTACGGCGGTGTCCCATGCCTCGTAGTCTTCAGAGAACAACTTGGTGTTCGCGTCGACCTCGGCATAGGACGAACCTTCGTAATCTGTCCGCTCGAACGCAGCTTTGGTGGCTGCGGCGAGCATGGGGTCGATACTCAGGCGGTATCGCATTTCTGCGATAGCCTGGTCAACGTCCATGTCCGCCAGTGGCATATCGACGGTTAGCCCCTGGCTGGGGCCAAACGAATTGATAGCCGTCTTTTGGACGGGCGGCCGGTTCGC
>JARKOY010000088.1 GCA_029975555.1 Spirochaetia bacterium
ACTCGTGGGACTCGAGCCTTGTGTGCGCACTGACGGGACCTTGGGGAAGTGGCAAGAGCTCCTTGCTGGAGATGATCTGCGAGATTCTCGGCGAGCGCAACGAATGGTCAATAGCTCGATTCTCCCCCTGGGCAAGCAGCGATCTCGACGGTCTTCTCGGCGAGTTCTACGCTTCTCTTTCGTCTGCGCCGCCGACCGACCGCGGCAAACAGGCACGCAATGCCCTGGCTGTGTGCGCACAAGTGGTGGCTCCTGCACTCAAACTGGTTCCCATCGCGGGAGAGCCACTTGCCCAAAACGCACGGCTGGTCTGGGAAGCGCTTTCGAAGCCAACACCTTGGCGGCAGGCATTCGATGGTGCTGCCGCCGCCCTCCGGGAGGCCGAAAGGCCAGTACTTGTCATCGTCGACGACCTTGACCGGCTTCAACGCGACGAACTTCTTGCCGTGTTGAAGGTGGTACGGCTGCTGGGACGCTTTCCGGGAGTGAACTACCTGCTCGCCTACGACGAGCAGACATTATTCGCCACACTTCACGAGAACCAGGCCGATCCCCACAGCTATGAGTACGCCCGCCGATTCATGGAGAAGATCGTCCAGTACCCCATCACCATCCCACCGATGCTGCCCTCGCAAATCATCGGGCAGCTCGATGAAGGACTTACCCGCATCACTTCGGACTTGAATCGGCCTCTGGCAAGCAGCGAGCCTCGGCTCTCCCAGCTACGGGACGTCTTCGAGCACCAGCTCACGACTCCGCGTGCAATCGGCCGATTCCTGGCCCAGGTACGCGTCGCCCTCACATACCACGATCCACGCGAGATCGATGATGTCGACCTGATTCTGCTGGCTTTCATCCGCGTTCAGTTTCCTGATCTCTACGCGGCGCTGCCCCGATGGCGGGGGCCTCTCACTCGAAGCCTGTCCCCATGGGAGTGGGCAAATGGACGAGACAAGACCCCCGACTGGGCGGAGTTATTCTCTCGTGCCGGAGACAGCGAGGACCAACAAGACGCACAAGACATCTTCGAGGTGCTGTTCCCGGTGACGTCCAAACATGGAGGCCTCTCAGGCCCAGGCCGCTCAGGCCCAGGCCAGGCAGGCCACCCGGATTACTTCTCCCGATACTTCGTGCACACAATTCCAGAGAACGATATTGCCGACACCCTCATCGCGGAGGCACTCACAGAGGCCCGCGAAGAAGGCGAACACCAGCACCTGATGACAAAACTCCTGACCAGCAAGTACCCAGGCAGGACCGACCTGGCACTGGACAAGCTCAGCCGCGCCTCAACGTCCACCCGCGGCGAACAGAGAACTGACAGGCAAGCCACCCTGCCGCTTCTATCCGCCGTCATGAGCGTCCTCACACGACTCGAGAGTCTTCCGAGCCCGCTATTCCGCCACCAAGAAGGAGCGGTCCGATGGGCCGCTCACCTGATCGAACAACTGCCACCAGCCACCGAACCGAACGCGCTGGCGACGAGCATCAACTGCTGCAACGATCTGAGCCCGCGACTCCAGGTCCTCCGGTCCGTGAGGCCTGACAGAAGCTCCTGTTTCGAGACCGTGAGAAGCGTAGCCCGCGGCCAGGCACAAGATGCCCTTGACGCATTCCTGGAGAACCTGCGGGAGAAGGACAAGGCGGACACGTCTCCATCAATGCTCTCCTACCTAATGTTTATTCAGCAGTATGGATCGATGCCAGCGGCACGCGAAGCGATCCAGGCAGAGCTCGGCATCTCATACTCAGTGGAAGACCTCGCCGCGCGATGCGTGAACACGGTCTACCGGCTCATGGAGATTCCGATTCCCAGGATCGAGGACTTCGACCAAGAGACCTTCGCCCTGTTGGCACCCACCGAGGATCCGTTCTATGACGAATCAATCGTTAGCGACATAGACGAGTACGACGTCAGTTGGGCGAACCGCAGAGCATACGCACGCGGGCGAGCCTCTGCTCCTACGACTGCTCCGCTCGCTCCAGACTGCTGAGCGCAAAATCCACCAAGTGCAATGGTCGCCGATAGGTGCCGCTCGGTGACCTGTTAACAGCGACGTCCCTGGAGAAGCCCATGAAAAGCCACCTGCACGATCACGCCGACGAGCCGCCGGTCATCGCATCGCAACTCGTCTACTTTTTCGTTCCTCTTCCCGACCCACTTGGCCTACCTGACAAGTACATCGTCGAGGTGCCTGAGTACGCTCCGCTTGACCGAATCCGGGATGACGGAGTGCCGCCGATCTGCCTCGGAGCATCTTTGCGTTTCCACACTGTCGAGTTGCCCACGACCTATGCCGCAGAGTTCACCGTGCTGTTCGACCTGGCTGTGAAGTCGCTGCCTCCCAGCGCCGGTGCAAGAACCTCTGCCTCCAAGCCCGGAGGTCTAGCCGCTGAATCTGGCCCGTCCGCGCCTCGGACTCCCACAACCACGGTTGTCGAGATGGCTGTGGCGGCTGAACTGCCGGACGTTGGCCAGTCTGTGCCGGAGGAAGAACTCAACGCTCAGCTCCGCGACCCGATCACGGAGGCGTTCGACAGGGGTCTGCATTACGTCCGGCAGTTCCAGCGCGCCTACTACCTTGCGAGACGCGAGCCGATCCGCCTTGTCACACGGGAAGCCCTTCCGTTCGCGGTCCCGTTCGGAATCCGGCGGCTCTTCGGCGATGACGGCGAGCCGCTGCCCTTCGACGTCTCCTTGTCGGTCTACCTCGTTAACATGAATGTTCCGAACGCCGGTGCCACGCGTTGGGTCGACAGCGATAACCGCATGCTCAGCACGGCGGTCGCCCAGCAGGCCGATAACGGCCCGTTCACGTCGTACATGGACCTCGTCCGGGAATCGAACGTCGCCCTAAGTCGCGACGGTGCGTACCGGTCAGCTGTCCTATTCACCGCGACAGCGTGCGAGGTGCTATTCGACGACCTCCTAGCGCACCTGATGTGGGAGGAAGGGCAGCGGCCCGAGGAAGCCGCGAATGCATTCGACTCGCAGCTCACCGCGCGGGTGAAGTCTCAGTATCATGCACGTCTCGGAGGGTTGTGGAGACTTGATGCTGGAGGGCCGATAAGCGACTGGTTCATACTGGTGGCCCGGCTGCGCAACAGGGTTGTCCACGGCGGGTATGAGCCGACGTTCCAGGAGGCGACAGTCGCCGTGCAGGCAACTGATGCACTGCGCGAGTACCTCGGCGATCTCATCGCGAACCGGGCACTCACGTATCCGCGCACGGCTCTTGTCCTACCAGGCGAAGGCGGCCTCGTGCGCCGCGGCAAATGGACCAGCGCGCTCAACGACCTAAAGAATGACCCGTCCGAAGTTCACTGGCGACAAACGTTCGCCAGGTGGCAGCTCGCGATGCAACGCGCGAGAAAGAACAGCCCGCTCTCCGAGATCCCATCCACAACGGACGCCAGCATCTACGTCGTGGTCCGAACAAACGGCTCGGAGCAGTGGGTGATACACGATCAGCGGGCAGGCATGGCGGCAATGCTAAACGGAGCCGCGGCGGTGACCGGCATCACGCCCGACCAGTGGGCCAG
>JARKOY010000091.1 GCA_029975555.1 Spirochaetia bacterium
GTCGGCGGCGTTGCGCTGGGGCAAACGCTGTCAGGTGCCCCGATCGGCACCATCATCGGCCAGTCGATCGCCGCCGGCCTATCGAGCATCGTGCACGTCTGCTTCTGGGTGACGCTCGTGTTCGCCGTGCTCGAGCGCACCGGCGCGGACATGGGGCTGCAGTGGGACGTTGACCAGCTCCCGGAGCCACAACCGACCGGTGTTGGCCGGGCCGACCTGATCGCCCAGTTGGTGCTCCTCGGGCTCGCTGCCGGCGCGGTCCTGTGGGATCAGTTCCGCGGCTTCGTGCGCACCGACGGCGAGTCGTTTCCACTGCTGAGCCCCGAGCTGTGGCCCTATCTGCTCGCTCTGATCGGACTGGAAGCCGCGTTCGTCATCGTCTTGTATGTGCGAGGACGCTGGAGCACGGCTCTGGCCGTGACCAACACCGCACTGGCCGTGCTGTTTATGAGTCTGGTGCTCACGCTGCTCGTCCGCGGAGAGCTGTTCAACCCCGAGTTCGTGGAGGTCTTTGGCGCTGTGAGCGGGCTCGGACAGGACACGCTACGCACTTTGGCCATTCTGCTGGGCTTCTCCGTCGCCGGCATCTCGGTCTGGGACATCGTCGACGGCTGGCTCAAGAAGCACCGCGATGGACGCTGAGTCGGTCTGACAGGCGGCCCGTTCCCGGCGCTTGCTCAGGCGCTGCTCGCGGCGAGTGTGCAGCGATATCGCGGACGACCGGGCCAGCGGGGGTCGGGTGGCCGTGGCTCGACGGTGAAGCCGAGGGTCCGGTAGAAGTCCACAGCGTCGTTGTCGGTCTCGGCGAGAAGCGGGAGACCGGGGTGGGCGCTGCGGATGGTGTCCACGAGACATGCGCCGATGCCGCGTCCACGACTGCCCGCATCGACCGCGATGTACTCAAGCGTGAGTTGATCGGCCGTGACGGT
The DNA here is from genome assembly GCA_029975555.1 of Spirochaetia bacterium. Taxonomy (GTDB): domain Bacteria; phylum Spirochaetota; class Spirochaetia; order Treponematales; family Rectinemataceae; genus Rectinema. The sequence continues at coordinate 930 of JARKOY010000091.1, forward strand.
GAAGGCAGCGAAGGCAATCACCTCGCCGTCGGTGACACCGATGACCTCAAGGGCGGCCAACTCGGTTTCGCGGATGTGACGGAGAGCGTCGTCATCCACCCCCGCCGCCTCATAGAGCAGCGCCCAGAACGGCGGACTCTCGATCTGGGTGCGGGTGAGCGGGTGAACGAGTTGTTTCACGGGCTCAACTCCCATCTGGTCTGAAGCTGCGTGACGAAGCACCGGCCGAGGCGCTCCGTCTTCGATCCCGTTCCCCGCGCCCGTCTATCGGACGACCGCGATACTCCTTCCAGTCCGACAGGAGATCCTCGCGCAGGCCATCTGGATGTTCCTCGTACCACGTCCGCGTGAAGCGGTTGTATTCGAACTGTGAATCAATAGTGCGTTCACCTTGATTACGACTGGCGTGCCAGCAGTCGAGTGCATCCTGCATGGTCGGGGTTCCATCAGACTGAGCGAAGAATGCGCGCATGGGGGCATCAAAACGAAAACCAGAGCCGACCTGGCCTTCAAGCCACCTGCGAACAACCTGGCTGCATCGTTGCCCGGCGGGGATGACCGTGGCTGCGCTCAGCTCGCCCACGAGTTGCCTTGGCCCGCTGCTTCGAATCGGCGCCGGCTCAGCAAAATCACGTCCATCGAGCGACGCTGCGATGCGGGCCGTGAGTAGTTCCTTGCCTCCGCTCGCACGAATGCCGAGGGTGCGGGCAAAGTCAACGAGCTCGGTCTTGAGCCAGTACCAGCGCTGGAACTCCTCAGAAGAGAGACCAGGGACGAGATCGGGGCGAGATGACGCGGGGCGAGTCATACGGCCGGCCCCGCTTGATTCTGGTGAGCCGCGCCCGGATCACTGGAGGACGCGCGCGATGACGCACCATGCAAGCCCAAGCGGTGTGAGTATTCGGGGTCTGCGCTGCGCCTGACACGAGCACCGCCACTAGTGACGTCCACGGCATCATCCTCTCGTACAGCCCTCAGGCTGCTCAACAGCAGACTGCCAGGGTGCTTGCGGCCCGTCCACTGCGATCGGCTAGCGCGTTGAGCGTGCCTAATCTTCTTCACTTGGGGGCGTCTCGAGGCGGTCCCCGCGTAGAGGTACGACTTCGGGCCGCAACTGAAGAAGATTAGTCACGCCAGGCACTTCTGGCTACGGGGGCGGGACGGCGCGGCACTGGGATCGCCGTGGGCAACCCAGCGAAATCAACCGCGCCAAATGGTATGGCGCCCTGCCGACGAGGAGCGCTCCCTTTTCATTGAGGCGCACCGCGCCGCCTATTGTCGAGGCGACCTGTTTCGGACATGTGGAGCAGCGGTCTGTATCTGTGGGAAGCTTCATGTCCTGGGAAATCGCGTTCGCGATCCGGACCTGGAGTTGCTCACTGAGCAGCGGCCGAGTCGATGCCCTCGAATGCTTGGCGGCCGCAGGCCCAACTCCTCACGGAGGCCCCGGACCCAGGCGGGATAGGCTGAAACTTCGGCACCGTGTTCGAAGTGGTTCTCGCCATCCAGGCCGAGGCGCACGCTCCACGGGTGCCAGAGGGAGAGGCAGATGCAGGTCAGACTCGCTGACGTCGCCAAACACGCTGGCGTCTCCGTTAGCACGGTGTCCTACGTGCTGAATCACCCTGAACGGGTCTCCCCCGGCCTCCGATCGTCGGTGCGCGCCTCAATCAAGGAGCTCGGCTACGTCCGCAATCTCTCCGCCTCCGCGCTGCGAAGCGGCGTGTCGTCCGTAGTGGCCATGGTGGTTGTCGACATCAGTGACCCCTTCTTTTCCCTCGTCGCCGCGGCGGTGGAAAAAGAACTTGGAGGGCGAAACTTGATCATGACGCTCTCGTCTACGGGGTCCCAACCGGAATACGAGCAGAGTGTGGTTCAAGCTCTTGCGGCCCAACGCTACCGCGGGGTCATCCTCGCCCAGACGTCAATCGACACTCAAGCGGTCCAGGTGCTCCAAGCAGCCGGGATCCCGTCCGTGCTCTTCGACTCGCCGCAGTTGGAAGTCGACGGCATCAGCTCAGTCTCGGCCGATGACGTTCACGGCGCTGCATCGGCGTTTGATCTGCTGATTGATCTGGGCCATCGCGACATCACTTTCATCAACGGTCCGCTGTGGGCATCGCAGGCGCAGGAACGGGCGAAGGGCGTGCAGCTTTCCCTCAACAGACATCCGTCAGGCTCCGAAGTGAGGTTGAAGACGGTCAACGCCCAGGAATGGACGCCGCGAGAGGGCCGCCGCCTTCTGGAGGGCATTCTGGCAGGGCCTGGGCTCCATCCCACCGCCTACATCTGCGCGAATGACATGCTGGCGATGGGCGTCCTCAACCACCTGACTCGCCTTGGCTATGCGGTGGGCAAGGATGTGTCGGTGGTGGGCTTTGACGACATTCCCGTGGCACAGGAGCTCTCCGTACCACTCACGACGGTGCTCCGATCGACGGACGACCTCGCTCGTGCGTCTGTCGAGGTCCTTCTCGCCGATGATCATCCTGAGAACCGAGTGATCGAGACTCGGCTGGTGATCCGGGAGTCGACGGGTCCCGCCCCGCGCTAGTTCTCTGCAGGCGCAGATGCACGACGTCCGCGCAGAATCGACCCGCCCCCTCCCTTGCAGCTAGTCCCCCGACAGTGTTAACGTTCTCGTGAATCGATTCGCGAAACGTTTCACAAAATGATCTTGAGTGACACAGTGGTTATTTGAGGCGGGTTACCACCCCTGACGGCGGCGTCGCCAACACTTCTCACGCACTGATCAGCCTCAACGAAGAAGGAGACACAAAGATGCGTAAGCCATTCCGAAAGCGCGCCTTGATCGCCGTGGCAACGGTCGCGGTCATCGGCCTCACAGCATGCGGCAACTCGGGCACCAGCGGCGGCAGCCCTGCTGAGGGCGGAACGGAGGGTGCCTCCGATGTATCCGTCGCCTTCGTGCCGAAAATCCAGGGCATTCCGTTCTTTGAAGCGATGAATAGCGGCGGGCAGGCGGCCGCCAAGGAGTTCGGCTTCACCTGGGTGTACCAAGGCGCGACGACGGCGGATGCCTCGGCGCAGGCCGAAGTGGCGCGAGCGCTGATTCAGCAGGGTGTCAGTGCCCTGGCCGTTGCGCCCAACGACCCCGATTCGATGGCGCCAGTGATCGCGGATGCGGCCGCTGCCGGCATCATTCCTTTTACCGCTGACACGGATGCGCCGAATTCAAAGCGCGAGTTCTTTGTCCAGCAAGCCTCGAATGAGGGCGTTGGGTCAGCGCTGATCGATCAACTCGCCCAGGCAACAGGGGGTAAGGGAAAGTTCGCAATCGTGTCCTGCGGTCGCACCGCGGCGAACCTGAACGCGTGGATCGACGTGATCAAGGCACACCTGAGTACCGACTACCCCGAGATGACTCTCGTCGACACCGTCTATGCGGATGAAGACCAGGCCCGCGCCGTCAGCATGGCCAAGGATCTCATGAACGCCCACCCCGACCTCACCGGTCTGATTGGGCCGTGCACGACGGCCGCCCCTGGCGTTGCACAGGCTGTTGATGAGGCGGGCAAGATCGGGCAGGTCTTCACGGTGGGTGTGGGCACGCCACAGGCAATGCTGCCCTACCTGCAAAGCGGCGCCTCCAGCGCCTCCGTGCTCTGGAACGTCGAGGATCACGGTTACCTCACCGCGTGGGCCGGGTGGATGGCCGCGACGAAACAGCCTTTCCCGAGCGATGGCCAGCCCTTCGATGTGGGTCGTATCTCCGGTGTCACCTGGGATGACGCCAACAAGGTCCTCCTGCTAGGGGATCCGCTGATCCTCACCGCAGACAACGCGGGTGACTTCGACTACTGAGAACAAGCGATGGGGGTCTGACCCGGGGTCGGGCCCCCATTCACTCCTACGTTCAAAGGCAAGCAAACGATGGCAAATCGTGAAGTAGGCCGGGATAGCGCGATCCTCAACGCTGACGGCATAGCGAAGAACTACGGCGGTATCCACGCGTTGAAAGGCGTTGATTTTTCTCTCTCAGCCGGCGAGGTTCGGGGACTCGTTGGCGAGAACGGTGCCGGAAAGTCGACCCTGATCAAGATTCTAGCTGGTGCCGAGATCCCCAATGCGGGCACCGTCACTGTCAATGGAGAGCCACTTGTGCTGGGCAATCCCCAGGCCTCACTGGCCGCTGGTATCTCCACGGTGTACCAGGAGCCCACCTTGTTTGGCGAGCTCAATGTGGTCGAGAACATCTTCCTCGGCCGCGAGATCGCCGACGGCGGACGCGTCAATTGGAAAGCGCAATACCAGAAAGCTGTTGAACTCCTAGAGCTGCTGGGCTTGAATCCGAAACTGGCCGGCCAAACCGTGGCAGATCTTCCTGTGGGTGAGCAGCAGCTCATCTCGATCGCAAAGGCGTTCGCGACTGACGTTAAGGTGCTGATCCTTGACGAACCATCGGCGATTCTCTCCGGCAAGGAGATCTCGATCCTCTTTGACATGGTGGCGCGATTGAAGGCGACCGGAACAGGCATCATCTACATCTCCCACCGGCTCGACGAGCTGGCGAAGATCACCGACAGCGTAACTGTGATGCGCGACGGTGAAATCGTCACCACCAAACCCATTGTCGGACTCAGCACCCGCACCATCGCAGAGTTGATGGTTGGCCGTGAGTTGACGCGTGCGCATGCCACCAGCGTGGCACCTGGCGAGGTAGTTCTCGACGTATCGCACCTGGCCGGCGGCAAAGCGCTACAGGACGTCTCGTTTCAGCTTCGCCAGCGGGAGATCCTCGGCATCTACGGCCTCGTGGGCTCAGGCAGCGGCGACATCGCTCGGGCCATCTACGGCATTGATCCGCCGTCGGCGGGCCAGGTACGGGTGTGCGGCAAGGAAGTACAGCTGTCGTCCCCGGGGGCAGCGAAGAAGGCTGGATTCACCATGGCCCCCGGCAACCGGCGGCGTGATGGCGTGTTCCTCGACAAGACTTTGACATTCAATATGGCGTCGAGCCACTTCGACTATTTCTCAAACAAGTTCGGCTGGATGAAAGCGCGTGCAGAAAACGACGTCATGGAATCGCTGATGGTGAAGCTGAGGATCAAGGCGCCGAAACCCACCACTCCAATTGGCGCACTCAGCGGAGGCAATCAGCAGAAGGTAGTGATCGCCCGTCAGCTGGTGGGAAACAACATCGTCACGATCCTGGAAGAACCCACCCAAGGCGTCGACGTGGGCGCACAGGCCGAGATCCACAAGCTGATCTTCGACATCGCCGCTGATGATGGCGCCTGCCTGGTCGTGTCGACAGACCTGGAAGAGGTCCGCACTCTGTGTGATCGAGTCATCGTGATGCATCAGGGCAAGGCCTTCGCCGAGTTCCCTCGTGGTGTTGCCGCAGCTGCCCTGCTCGCCGCTGCTTCTGGCGATTCTGAAGGAGCGGAGGTGGAAGAATCATGACGCACACTCCAATGGACACCTTGACTGTGTCGACGCGGCGTGCGATTGCGCGAGAACGCCGCACCCTGATCGAAGGTCAGGAGCTTGTTCTCATCGGGGTAATCGCCTTGGTGTGGCTTGCGCTGTCGTTTGCGACGAACACCTTCTGGACGGCTGGGAACATTCAAACCATCCTTTACTCGATCGCTCCGATCGCAATCATCGGTGTGGGGATGACCGCGGTCATGGTAACGGCGGGAATCGATGTGTCAGTTGGCAGTCAACTTGCGGTGGTCACCGCGAGCGTCGGGCTCATCCTCAAAGAGCTGCAGTGGGGAATCGTGTCGACAGCGGTCGCCGCGCTGGTCATCGGCGGATTGCTGGGAGCCATCAATGCGCTGCTGATCGTCAAAGGCAACATCCATCCGATGATCGTCACCTTCGGTACGCTCAATATCTTCCGATTCGTTGCTCTCCAGATCTTCGGCGACTCTCAGATCCCAGGCGTGCCTGGCACGTTCTCGTTCATCGGGGGCTCCTCCGCCGCCGTGACCTTGGGCATACCCAATGCCATCTGGCTGGCCATCCTCCTAGTGCTCCTTCAGTGGATCTACATGCGGTCCTATTCCGGCGGTCGGCACATCTACGCAATTGGCAACGATGCTCGGGCAGCGCGCCTGGCAGGCATCAACGTTGGGCGCAAGCTATTTCTGTTGTACCTCTCGGTGGGCTTCCTGGTGGCCGTCGCGGCCTTGGTGCAGCTCGGCGCAGGCGGGCTGGTCCAGCAGAACGTCGGCCTCGGCTTGGAGATGAAGGTGATCGCAGCCTGTGTTATCGGCGGAACCTCCGTTCTTGGCGGACGAGGTACCGTGCTCGGCACCCTGCTCGGCGCGCTGCTTGTCGGAACCGTGACTAGCGCCATCACCTTGCTGGGATGGTCTTCTGAGCTTACGAACTTGTTCGTGGGCGTATTCATCATCATCGCCGTCGGAATCGACCTACTTCGTCAGCGGAGGCGTGCGCGACTATGACCTCGAATGTCAATACCTCAGTGCAACCCACCAAGGACACCGTCCCAGAAAAGAAGGAGCGGGCCAGCTCGGTCGTCAAAGTGCTGACCACGGATCGGATGTGGCTGCTGGTCGTACTGATCGTGCTGCTCATAACGGCGACAGCCATTGCCGATGGCCTGCGCCTACTGGTGGCGCCGTTCACCGTGCGCTACTTGTCGGTCTCGCTCATCGCCCTGGTGCCGCTGGCACTGCTTGCCTTGGCTGAGACCTTCGTCATCCTCTCCGGGCGAAGTGGCATCGACCTCTCCGTCGGCGGTCTGGTCTCTATAGCAGGCATGTTCTTCGGCTCGATGGTCGTCGACCACGGACTCAGTATCGTGCTAGCTGCGTTCATAACTGTGGTCTTCGCGACGCTGCTGGGCGCCCTGAACGGTTTCCTTGTGGGATTCCTGGGCTTTCCGCCCTTGATTGCCACGCTCGCGACCGGTTATGCCTTCTCTTCCATTGCACTGGTGATGCACGATGGCGCACCCTACTCCGACCCGAAGCTGACGGGCATGAATGAACTCACCGCAGGCATCGGGCCGGGTGCACTCGCGATTCCATGGCATGTGGTGACTGTTCTGCTGCCCGTAGGGCTGCTGGCGTGGATGGCACTGTCGAAGATGCGGTGGGGTCGTTCGCTATACGCGGTAGGCACCAGCGACTCGGCAGCCCGCTATTCGGCAATCAACCAGAAGCTTGTCCGGGCGTCCGCTTATGCAGTGGCCGGCCTACTCGCTGGCATTACCGCACTGGTCAATGTGGCGCAGTTTGCGTCAGCCCGCCCCGACGCCGGGACCGCGGGCAATGGCCTTGCGCTACCTGCCATCACTATCGCTGTGCTTGGCGGCGTGGCCATAGCGGGTGGTGTGGGGAAGATCGGTGGAGCACTCATGGCAGCCTTGTTCGTCACATGGATGAACGCGATAATCCTCATCGCTTTCCCAGGTTCCTTCGGATCGCGTGTGCAACTCCTGGCCCTGGGCATTGTGCTGATCGGGGCAGTGCTGCTCAATCAGGCGGCGGCAAGACACCAGGCAACATGAGGCTTCGCGCTCCGTCGGCCTATGCCGGTGGCTGACGGAGCGCTGGCCTGCCAACTCTCTACTCACCTATTTTTGGCCAGAAAGCAGCTTTTTTATGTCATTGCAGAGATATGAAGGAATTGAACAATCAATTCGGGAGCAATACCTCCAGAAAAAGCGTCAGAATCCTGAGTCGTTGGATCGAAGGCTCTCAATGTCCTGGTCAAACTGGGGGTTCGGGCTTGAAGACCTCGCTGTGTCCTGTGATCGGATCAAGAGGGCTGGACTGGATTACGTGGAGCTCCACGGCAATCACTACGGCACGAATCTGGGCTACGGCGTCGAGGACACGCTCGAGACGCTCGCCTCCACAGGGCTCGCAGTGTCCGGCGTGTGCGGCATGTACAGCGACGACAACGACTTCTCCAGCAATCGACCGGTGAAGCAGCAAGAAGCCATTGACTACACCATCCGAGAACTGGAATTCACGAAAGCTGTCGGCGGCGAATACCTGCTCGTGGTGCCCGGCTCCTGTGGCCGAGCGAAGGCCTATGACGACACCGAATTCCCTCGCTCCGTAGAAGCGTTACGTCGCGTGGCGGAGAAGTTCGTAGAGACTGGTGTCAAGGGTGCGATCGAGCCGATTCGTGCGGCTGAAGTATCGTTCATCCACACCGTCGCGGAAGCGGTCACCTACATAGAGGCGGTCGACTCTCCTGGCATTCAGTGGATCAACGGCGACGTATATCACATGCAGTCCGAGGAGACCAACGTCCCGAATGCGATTATCGAGGCGGGTGACCGGTTAGTGAATCTGCACCTCGCCGACTCAAACCGTTTGGGCTTGGGTGAGGGATCCATGAATCTAGACGCGATGATCATGGCACTTTATCTAATTGGGTATAACGCCCCCGGACGCTATGTCACCCCTGAACCCCTGGGCCCGGGCGCCGGTCCTTACGCGGCGCGCACCTCCATCCCGGACCCAGCTCAGCTGGACAAGTTGGTGATGGGCTCGGTGTCGTATTTCCGCGAGCGTGAAGACTACGTACGGAGCCTGGCCTGATGAGTACCGGGAACATGCAACGATGGTCGCCAGCCATGGCGCAATCGGTGGAAACAGCGCGCGAGACCGTTTGTGCTTTGCACGCAGAACTGACTCGCTGGCAGTTGGTGGTTTGGACCGCCGGGAATGTGTCCCAACGGGTGCGTGGGCAAGACGGTGCTGACGACGTGATCGTGATCAAACCCTCCGGTGTGCGCTATGACCAGTTGGTGCCATCGGACATGGTGGTGTGCGATCTGGAGGGGAACCTGATTCTCGGGGAGCGGGCTCCGTCGTCGGATACCGCGGCCCACGCATATGTGTACCGCCACATGAGTGCGATCGGTGGCGTGACTCATACCCACTCCACCTATGCGACTGCTTGGGCAGCGGTCGGGAAGCCGATTCCGTGTTATCTCACCATGATGGGAGATGAGTTCGGCGGCGACATCCCAATCGGGCCCTTCGCCTTGATCGGGGACGATTCCATTGGCCGCGGAATTGTAGAAACCCTGACGGGATCCCGGTCGCCCGCCGTGCTGATGCAGAACCACGGGCCGTTCACGGTTGGGCCCGATGCCACGGCTTCCGTCAAGGCGGCGACCATGGTGGAGGAGGTCGCGCGAACCATCGCCATTGCTATGCAGCTTGGCACACCGCTCCCAATCGCACCAGAGGATGTCGATCGGCTCTATGACAGGTATCAGAATGTCTATGGTCAGCGCTAACAACGGCCGTTCCGGAAGAACTTCAACGCCTTCCTGGCGGGAGGTATGAGATGACTTTGGTGTCTGACTCCGGCCACGCGGCCAGTCACGTGGAGGATATTCGCGCCGGGCGCACCGCACTGGGCATCGAACTGGGGTCCACGCGGATCAAAGCCTGTCTCGTGGCTGCGGACGAGCCCTCGACAGTGCTCGCCGTGGGCTCCTACGCGTGGGAGAACCACCTAGTCGACCAACTCTGGACCTATCCGCTTGAGGATGTCTGGACCGGGATAGCGGCGGCCTATGGCGACCTCGTTGCCAACCTGGAAACGGGGTACGGGCTGCGGCTGGAGACCGTCGGGTCGCTGGGCGTGTCAGCCATGATGCATGGCTACCTTGCCTTCGGTGAAGATGACGAGCTGCTAGTGCCTTTCCGCACCTGGCGCAACACCAACACCGGACCGGCCGCCGAGGAGTTGAGCGCGCTCTTCGGTACCAACATTCCGCTTCGATGGTCCATCGCCCATCTCTACCAAGCGATCCTCGACCAAGAGCCGCATATTCCGCAGGTGCGATTCATGACAACGCTGGCGGGGTATGTGCACTGGAGGCTCACCGGACACAGAGTTCTCGGCATCGGTGATGCCTCCGGGATGTTCCCAATAGACGTGGGTACCCGCGACTATGACGCTGCCATGGTTGCTCGCTTCGATGCACGGGTGGGAGACCGTCTGTCGCGACGCCTGACTGATCTGCTTCCAGAGGTGCTGCTTGCTGGTCAATCAGCGGGCACCCTCACCGAGCAGGGAGCGGCCCTGTTGGATGCGTCGGGAGCTTTACGCGCCGGCGCAGGCACTTGTCCGCCCGAGGGCGATGCGGGCACGGGGATGGTGGCCACCGATGCCGTGGCACCCCGCACCGGGAATGTCAGTTGCGGCACAAGCATCTTCGCGATGGTCGTGCTGGAACGCCCGCTGAGTCGCGTACATCCGGAACTTGACCTGGTGACCACTCCCGCTGGCGACTCAGTCGCGATGGTGCACTGCAATAACGGCGCCAGCGAGCTGGCCGAATGGGTGGGCATGTTCTCGCAGTTCGCGCAGGCGGCCGGATTGCCGCTGAACGTAGATGCCGTGTACGAGATACTTTTCCGCGAGGCGCTGGACGGCGAGAAGGACGCGGGAGGGCTACTCGCGTACAACTATCTTTCCGGAGAGCCGCTCACAGGCACCGCTGAAGGGCGTCCACTATTCGTACGTACCCCCGAGAGCCGCTTCACTCTGGCCAACATCATGCGCGCCCAACTCTATGGCGTCTTCGGCACTCTCGCCCTCGGGATGGGGGTGCTCGACGACGAAGGAGTCGCCTTGGATCGCATGTTCGCCCACGGCGGCATGTTCCGCACTGCAGGCGTCGCTCAGCGCTTCCTTGCCAATGCATTGCGTGTCCCAGTGGCCGTCGGCAAGACCGCCTCAGAAGGTGGGGCTTGGGGTATGGCGGTGCTTGCAGCCTACGAAAGCAGCGAACCGAAGGTCGATCTGGCCAGATACCTCGCTGGTCGAGTCTTCCGCGGTGAGGACGCCAGTGTGGTCGTTCCGGATGCA
>JARKOY010000127.1 GCA_029975555.1 Spirochaetia bacterium
TGCGAGATCTTGATGAGTTCAAACTGCGGGCAGACGTGATTATCGCGAACCGACACGCACCTGCCCTCGATGATGTTGGCCAGAAGGTGTATACACGGGATATCTACGGACGGGACTAGGTTGGCAGGTTCGCGCGTCGCATCAAAGAGTGATTGACCGCATACGACTCCGCACACCGACAACACACGTTCATCCGCTCACAACTGCAATTATGATCAGTAAATGATTCCAGCCAACCAAGACACAGGAGCTCGCTAATGACAGTTTCACCAGTGACCGGAGGAGGTTCAGTCCTCATTACTGGTGCCGCAGGCTTCATCGGATTCCACTTGGCACAGCGTCTCTTGGCGCTTGGTGATGAGGTCATTGGTCTGGACAACCTGAATTCGTACTACGACGTGGCGCTCAAGCACGAACGTCTGCGCCTACTTAAGACGCACACTCGGTTCAGCTTTGTTCAGTGCGACATCACAGATCGTGAAGGTGTTCAGAGGATCTTTGAAGCACATCGTCCGGCGACAGTGGTCAATCTCGCGGCGCAGGCCGGTGTTCGTTACTCGCTCGAGAACCCCGCCGCCTACATTCAGAGCAATATTGTAGGTTTCGCGAACATTCTAGAGACATGCCGGAAGCTGGAAGTAGAGCATCTCCTTTACGCATCCTCGAGCTCGGTCTACGGTGGTAACACGAAGGTGCCGTTCGAAGAGACCGACCCCGTAGACCACCCAGTCTCACTCTACGCCGCGACGAAGCGGTCAAATGAATTGATGGCTGACACGTATGCACATCTTTACGGGCTACCTTCCACCGGTCTTCGGTTCTTCACCGTCTACGGCCCGTATGGACGACCAGATATGGCCTATTTTGCCTTCGCCACTCGATATTTCGCGGGCAAGGCGATTCACGTGTTCAATGACGGCGACGCAGAAAATGACCTATCAAGGGATTTCACCTACGTGGATGATGTGATAGAAAGCATCGTTCGACTCATGCCCATTCTGCCCCGCGGTCCCAGGCCTCACGAGATCTTCAATATTGGTGGCAGCACCCCTGCAAAGCTCTCTGTATTTGTGTCCACTCTCGAGGACGCCCTGAGCGCGTCGCTTGGACGCGAGGTCGAGTTCAAGAAGGTGTATGAAGGGATGAAGCCGGGCGACGTGCGCGCGACCTACGCCAATGCTAATCGTCTCGAATCACTTATTGGTTACAAACCCCAAACAACTCTGCGTGTAGGGTTGCAAGCATTCACCAACTGGTATGTCCACTATCGCGAAGTTCATGGGGCCGAGTCAGACCCAAACGAAGTGACATCTGGCTGACCAAGATCCTCGAGTTCCCGAAGCTGGTCAAAGAATGGCTTGGCGCCCAACCCGCGGTCAATTCACCCGTTGTCAAAACCGCAGAAGCGTTCGCCTGATAGGCATCCAGATTCTCGATCACGTCGGAAATCGCTTGGGCGATCGATTCCGGAATAGCAGAAGTTCGAGATCACCCAACCCGTGTGTTGCTGTTTCAAGGAAGCTGATCAGGGAACGTTCCGCTCCACCATTAGTCAACGATGGCATGACGATCAAAGTGCGACGCTCCCTATTCGGGGAAGTCGTCGTCTATGCCCTTCATGGCCATACGATTCCGAATGAGCTCCATTCGGCGAAAGTCGAAGAACTGCCTTCATCTGAGCTCATCTATATCGGCTTTAGATCGGTTCCAAACGGGGAATGATGGCATTGATAATGGCCGAAACTGAATAAAGGGCCAAGGCTGCCATCGAAGAAGCGAGGACAACCACAACTGCATGGAGCACCCAAGAGATCACGGAGGCGGCGACCACAACAGGTAGACCAAAGGCACATATCCCAACGAAGCCAACGATTGATAGAACTTCTGCGACCGTGCTGGAGACCGATCGACGAGCTATTCGAAAATAGCAGTAGATCTTGAGCAGAACGTACTTGACGCCGCAACTGACAAAGAGGGCCAGGACTACGCCATCAAGGGAAAGAAGACGCAAACCAAATAGAAGTACAACGATAAACACTGTCACTTCCACGACAGATATCCAAAGAGTTCCCTCGAAATGTCCAGCGGCTGTCACAATTGCCTGTTGCAGGGCCTTCAGGAGATTAATTAGAGTCCATAGACCAAATAGCAGAGCCGTTGATCGCGAGTAGTAGGACTGGTCCGCTCTATCCAGGTACAAACCAAGAAAGGAAGGCAACAGAACCATCGTCGAAAGAATCACGGTGAACGAGCCGAAAGCCAAGAGGACGGACATACGCGCATGAAGGCGCACCGCATCGGCGTGTCTTCCAGAAACAAGCAGCCGACCCAAACGCGGGACGAAGACCTGACCTACTACCATCGATAAGAAGCCGTATGACAACCCAAAGATCATGCTGTTGACTGAGAAGACGCTAGCAGACGCAGCGCCGAGCGTTATCAGCACGACCAGAATCGGACCGCTATAGATCACAGCGCCGAGCAGTTGGTGACCAAATACAGAGCCTCTTTGATCGATCTGAACACGTTGATAATGATGAGGAAAGGAGTACGGATCCTTCCGAAAGAATTTCAAGAGGATGAGCCACTTCGCCAAAGGCATGAGAGCTATAAGAAGAAGGAGCCAGACAACATTGAGTCGGAGTTGTGCGAAGACGATGGCGACGCTGATCTTTCCGATCATCGCTGACATCTGTGCGATTTGGTACTTAGTTATCTGACCTGCAGCCGAAAAGTATACGAGAAATTTGGAAGTAAGAGCGAAGTCAATAGCCGGACCTAAGGCTATTGACCAAGTAATGCCAAGAACGAGTAGTGCCGGCATCTCGGCGTGCAGGACCAAGGCGAATGCGACGCCCCCCAAGCCAGCCAGTAGTACGAATAGCCCAGCAACGCGTAGGTAGTAATAGCGTACGGAGCTCATCATGTTCGATACTTCAGCGGAATCACGATTGACGAGCGGTCGATACAGTTGCCGGATGCTGGCCGCAGACAGGCCGGCCTCGAGGATCGCCAAGAAACTCACCATCTGCAACGCTCCCGAAACCACACCATTTACATCGGAGCCGTATTTCAAAATTAAAAGCCTCGGAAGCAGGAGCCCGTAGACGATATTGGTCATCTGCACCAAGACAGTGCTAGTGACGCCGGCGCGCAGTGACATCTGATTACCCGCCTTCGGATAATGACGGCGACGAGGAAATCAACGTCTCCCCTGCTGAAGGACGTGACCGCATCCCCATGCTGGGACCTGCATAGAGGTAGCGGCTCGGTGAGTGAGCGGTGTCGCATTGGATTGGAGTGGCAGCCATGGCTTGGAACCGCTGGCCTGGACTAGTCGAAGCCATTCAAGATATCCCTAGCAACTCTTGTCCAGCTATTCTCAAATAGGAACTCTTCGTACTCGTGAGATTGAGTGTCGATCGGGCGACATTTGTCAATTTCCTGGCTGAACTCTTGCGGGGTCATCGCGAATCGCACGAAATCAGATTCGACGTAGCCAGACACAGGGATTGTGACAACCGGCGTGCCGGCAAACACCGATTCCACGATCTTAATCGGTCTGGTTGCAAACATGAATGTATTTTGTTGGTACGGTACGATGTTTACATCAAAACGCGCGTACCAGTTTCGAATATCGACCTTTGGAAAGCTCCCATAGTAACGTACGTTATCATAGGTTGAGATGAGAGAGTCGATGAAGTGCGCCATGCTGTCTTCAACCCTTCCAACGATTCCAAAATGGATATCTGGTCGAAGCTGAATTAGTGATTCAAGAAGCGCGGTATCGATCCAATCCCGAATGTTGCCAATGAGGCCCACCGATGGTTGAGGCCCACTGCGTACCAAGGGTGCTATTGCCTCATGGGGGTACGCGGCGCCATTTCCGACGACCTTGAGTTTGCTAGCAAAGGCCTTTCTCTGCTCAGCAAGCGCTGGGCTCATGAGAAAGATGGAATGACTCAGTTGGCAGCCCCACTGGTCTTGGCGCACCCAGCGGTCGTGGATCGCGTTGGTGGCCGCGGTTCGGGTGACTTCGTCGATCACGTAGTAGCAGATTTGTGCTTGGGGGAACGCGTGATGGACTGTCCGTGCCCAGTTGCCTGAGTATACGAGGACTCTCACTTCGCTCGACTCGAGCTCAGGCACCCGTTCCTTAAGCCTTCGACGAAGAAGGTACATATTGAAGGCGTTGAGCTTTGGCCCAAGTAGCTCTGGCCGAAGTATGGAGAATGGGCGAAGCAGTGTGTAAGTGTCAAGCCTCCTGGCTGGAGACCTGAATGCTTCATGAATTCGATAGAACCTGCGCTTAAGGATAGAGACCACCAAGTCGGCACTTATATCAATAACGATAGTCTCGCCCGTTGATTGGCGCCCGATCTCCTCCCACAACCCTTGATGGTTTGCCGAGTCGTGCTCCTGAGGTGCGAAAATGAGGTTGATGATAGTCACAAGTGCCTTCCTCCCTGATTAAGCGAGTAACCAAACAGCGTCCATGTGAGGAACTGGGTTGTGCCTGGTCCGAAGGGTTGCGAGTATTCGAGCAGGCTACCCACGAGCGCGACGAGCATGAGATAGGCCCAAGGATGGACTTCTGTGATATCGTGACCAGACCACTCGGAGATTGCTTTCCAGGAACAGAAGGCGTAAATGACAAGGTGCCCTAGACTCAAGAGCAGGCCAGATCGGACCAAGTGGAAAAGGACGAAGTTGTGCGGGTCGAATAGTGCCGATTTGGTTCCCAGATCACCCAACAGTAGTTCTTTTCTCAGGAAATCTAAACTAGCCAAATAGACGTCGAATCTGTTTGCGCTAACGTCGTTTATGTCGCTCGTGTCGTAGCCCGCGAAGAATGCATCGTTAAGAGCGGCCAGCGATTGCGAACCGAAGAGAAGGGTCGAGAGAGCAAGTGCAACGACCACTAGTACTTTTTGCGGGGCGCGAACAGTTGAAGAAAATAGCGTCTTGGTCAAGATGGCCAGAAGCAGAATAATGAGGCCGAGGAGAGTCGATCTGTTGCGCAGTAGTAGCAATGCGCTGCCGTTAAGGACAACCAAGCTGATGATGCAGAGGCTTGTGAGCGCGTACCTACCCAGTAAGGCGGAAATTAGTTGATGAAGAAGTAGTGCGATCGCGGCACCCAATAGTGCCCCGAATTGATTTTTTTGGGGAAAGAAGTACGCCCCATGTGCGGTCAATCCGCCATAGGAGATAATGGCATACCAAGATGAAATAGCGGCAGCGCTGCCGAACATGATGGATATGCGTCGAGTGTTGAGATCTCCTCGAATGTTGAACCCAAGGATGATGAGAGCCAGTGGCACGAGCAGCACATCGCGCTCCACCAAGGACATCCCCGTGATGATGGACAAGACGGCTCGGATGATCAGATTGAGCACGATGACAAGAGCGAACGCTGCAATCACTGGGTGAGCTAGTCGAAGGCTGGTGCGTAAAGCCTGCGATGCAAGGATCCCGAGGACAAGGATGTACATACCGAGTTGTAGGACTGTGTAGATAGACGGCTGTCCCACAAAGGCCTGAGAAAGTGCGATGTAGGCAGCGAGTAGCGCGATTGCCCACGCGTCGTTGTTCTGCGTCGGGAGGCTGAGTGGTGTCACGCTAGATGCTCGCGAAGTGTTCTGCGGCCTGGTTCTGGCCTTGGCTCGGTCGTGTGTAGTTGGGCGCACCAGAGCGAGCCTCCTGTCAACTCCGTGACCGTCAGCCTGCCTGTCATTTGCGAGGGCCTCCTAGATGGAGCACGTCCAAGTGACGTTGGGTCATGTTTTCGATCGTGTAGATGTTGCCCACCTCAAGGGCTCGCTTCTGCATCTCTGAGCGCAGCTCGGTGTTTGTCAGGACCACATTCATCGCGTCGCCCAGCGCTTGGACGTCACCAGCCGGGACGATCCGGCCGCATCCGTTCCTGTCGACGAGCTCGAGCCCTGCTACACATCGGTCTGTGGTGACCACGGGGAGAGCATGCGCCAGGGCCTCGTTGACTACTAAGCCCCAGATGTCTTCACGCGTCGGCAGGACGAACACGTCCGCAGCCATGAAGTAGCGACTGAGTCCGGCTCGGCACTTGAATCCAGCGAAGTGCAAGGATGAGAGCCCCAGCTCGCCGACCAGATGCGTGTACTGCTCGGGCGGGTTGCCGCCCACGATGCACACGGCAGTGTCGTCACCGACCGATGCGCTTGATCGGAGGAGGACGTCTAAGCCCTTTCGGTGAATGAACTGGCCGATAGAGAGAATCATCTTCGGTTGGGTGATCCCCAAGGCCTTTTTCGCGGTGAGCTTCTCTGCCGCAGTAGGTGGTTGAGCCAACACCTCTTCGGAACGAACCGAGGTGAAGGGGTACCGGATCAACTGGTTCGGCAGGGCGCCATAGGCCAAGTAGTACTCGTCGTGCACGTCGGAGGTGCTGAAGTACCCTTGTGCTCCACGAATCACTCTGGTCTTAACCCACGACTTGAGGCGGGTGCCGCTTGGGAATCCCCCGTCGCTCTCCAGATAATACGGCCTTCGTGTCGCCTTCAGATAGGCGATGGCGAGTGCCCCTGTTGGGGACGAGAAGTTGGTCACGATGACCGCGTCGTAGGCACGTAGCTTGAGGTGCGCGAGAACCTCGGGGCACGCCGCCGAGTCTGGCGAATAGGAAAGCCCGCGCATGACGATGCCTTCGAAGTTCTGGAACTCGTAATCCAGCCAAGCGTTGTCTCGGTCCGTGGCACCCGGCTTCTCGAACAGCACGGTGAGTTCGCACGACTTGCCGAGTTCATTGAAGAAGTCCACTCGATAGGGTGAGGGGATGTTGGTGATCCAGAGGAGTCTCATCGATCGTCTCCCCTTGGTTGCGCCGATCGCTCAAGGATCCTGACAACCTGCGCCCACGCGGGAATCTGAGGGGCCAGACAAGGTGTTTCATTCTTGCCGGAGTTCGGGGACCTGACGATGCTCCCGGCAATGACCTTGCTCATCAGTGCGGCAAGTTGATTGGGCGAGGCAGGGTCGAAGAAGTAGGCATTGTTGTACCCATCCAAGACCTCTCTCGCGTATGGAAGATCTGCGGCCAACACAAGTGATCCGAGAGCCCTCGCCTCGGCGAGCGGAAGGCCATATGTCTCGATATAGGAGGGAAAGATCAAGGTTGAGCGCGCGAGCGTCGCCAGGACCTGCTCACGGGACACGTGCCCTATCGCGGTAACTTCGGGCTCGTGCGCTGGCGGGGTAACGGTCATCATGACACTGAAGCCGCCCACTCCTTGCTCGCGCAGGAGGCGACAGGCCGCGTAGATGCAGTCGTTGTTCTTGTATATGTTGGACGCCGTCGGATAGAAGAAGGCTCCAGTGTCCAAGTCACCTTCGAATTTGTGGGCGCTCAAGTCGTCGAGATCGGGCAGGATGCTCTCGACCCGATCCTCGCAGATGCCGACCTGGTCCAGAATAGCGTCGCGCATCCACCGAGTCTGGACGATGACGTGATCGGTGCGGCGGATCGATTGCTTAATTATCGCTCCGATGATGTGCTGGTAGATCGCCATGCGCCGTTCGTCGCGACGCCACAACGAAAAGTTCTTGACCTGCTGAAAAGGCAGGGGCTGATGCACATAGACGACCTGTGGGCACTCAACGCCATAGGTGTAGGTGTTCTGCAGGGAGAAGACCACGTCCGGCTTCAGAGACCTGATCAGCCGCCGCCCCGAGATCAGGTCGAAGGCGAGCCGCCGGAGCCAGTTACCTTTCACTTTCGGTAGCACCACGGTGCGGATTCGATCGGACTCGTCCAGCAGGTCGCTGCCGAGTAGGAATACCCAGTCGTTGTCTTGATCGAACTCGCGCACGTAACGATAGAAACTCTCGAGCATCGTGCGCGCACCGCCCGAACTTGCGGCGATGTCGTTCACGACGATCCTCATCAGCAGCCCCTACTCATCAGAGCGACGTACCTCTCAGACCTGCCCACGCAGCGTGGCGAGAGTGGGTCGACACCACGAAGTTCACGGCTCGCTCTGAGCAGTTCGCGATGGCATAGTCCGTTGGAATCACCGACGGCTGCGTGTGTGAAGCGCAGCTGATCCCCAGAAGAAGGTTGGCGGGATCGAGCCCCGTCATGATGATGGCGCCGGTGTCCAGGGCTTCCGGCCGCTCGATCGAGTCGCGGAGCGTGACCGCCGGGAACCCGAGCAGCGACGACTCCTCGGCAATGGTCCCCGAATCCGAAAGCACGCACCGCGCCTTCAGCTGCAGCTTGTTGTAGTCGTGGTAGCCCAGCGGCTTGTGGAACATGACACCGTTGACCGAACGCCCCAATGCTTCCAGGCGCTTCCGCGTCCGAGGGTGCGTGGACACCAGCACCGGCATCCGGTATTCCTCGACCACCGCTTCCAAGCAGTCGAGTAGCGATGACAGACGACTCGGGCTGTCCACATTCTCTTCCCGGTGGGCGCTCACAAGGAAGTATCCGTCCTCCTCCAAGCCGAGGTGGTCAAGCACGTCCGACGCGTCGATGGCTCCTCGCTGCGCGGTGAGGACTTCCTTCATGGGCGACCCGGTCAGCAGGATTCGGCGAGGGTGAAGCCCCTCGGCGAGCAGGTTCCGGCGGGCGTGCTCCGTGTAGACGAGGTTGAAGTCGGCGACGTGGTCGATCATGCGCCGGTTCGTCTCCTCCGGCACGTTTTCGTCGAAGCAGCGATTGCCGGCCTCCATGTGATAGACGGGGATTCGCATCCGCTTCGCCATGATCGCAGAGACGCTGCTATTGGTGTCGCCGAGAACAAGGAACGCATCCGGGCGTTCCTTCAGCAGGACTTCCTCGGTCTTGATGAGCACATCGCCGAGCACGTTGCCAACGGACGAGGTGTCGACGCCCAGGATATAGTCCGGCTTCCGAAGGCCGAGGTCCTCGAAGAAGATCTCGTTCAGCTCGTAGTCGTAGTTCTGCCCTGTGTGCACGAGCACGTGGTCAACCGTCGCGTCCAGGCGTTTGATCACCTCAGACAACCTGATGATCTCAGGACGAGTTCCGACGACGGTCATCACCTTGGTCATGAAGGCACCTCCGAGGTTGTGACGGGCTCCTGCACAGTGTCGGGTGCGCTGGGATCGAACAGATCGTTGGTCCAGAACGAGGTATACAGGACGTCCAACCCGGTGTTGGTGATGTTGTGTGTCCACATCGTAGGCATGTCGACAGCCACAGGCGAATCGCCATCGACGTCGAAGTCGAAGACCTCATCCGTGAACAGTCGACGCAGCGAGATCCTTGCTTGTCCGGCGAGCACGGTGAACCGCTCGACCTTGCGGCGGTGGAAGTGATCGCCACGAGTGATGCCCGGAGCAGTGGTCGAGAACGATGACTGCCCAGAGCCGCCGTGGCTACGGATTATCTCGAAGAAGGATCCACGCTCGTCTGCATGCCGCGTAAGCGAGATCGGAGTCTGCCGCTGGATGACGTAGGAACGGTAGGTGTTGAAGAGGTCCCGATCGAACTCATCGGAAATGTCCGGAATGTGCCCCTGCGCATAAACGCTTGCGTAGCCGGTCAGGCGCCGCAGGAGACCGGAGACAGTCTCGTGCTGCTGCTTGTCGTGCTGTCTTGCGTGGGGGACCACCCCAGTCAGGAGATCCGCCGCATTCTGGGCGTGCAGCAGAGTCAGCTCCTTGTCGTCCTCGACGGTGGGCTGCTCACCTTCGGCGAGGAG
>JARKOY010000012.1 GCA_029975555.1 Spirochaetia bacterium
CGTGGCAAGTTTTCCACGGAAAATGCGCGGGGAGTATTGCGATTTATGTCGTTTTGTGCTATAATTAAAGAGTGAGCTACCATCGGGGTAGCTTTGAATATCGGGAGGCAAAATGGAATGGGCTACGAGGCCCGACGATCAGGGCAAGCCTGCCCCGGTTGACCGGTTCGTCAACCCAGAGGAGGTCAAATCCGCAGCCGAGGCTGTAGGTTTCACGGTTCCATCGCCAGCGGAGAATGCGTCCTTCTTGGCGCAGCAGAGGGCGCTGAGCCCGAGAGCTCGGACGGTTGGCGATCCCGTTGTCGTGCGCCTACATGAATTGCCATCTGTTTGCATGTTCATTAGTAGGGAGCGTGCCCTATTAGGGGCTCCAGATGAGGTGTTGAGCCGCATCGACAGCTTCAAGCGCCAGTATGGCCTGATGGTATACAACTGTTATCGAAACAAAGATGTGTCGATACTTCTCGCACAAACGATTGATCTCAACAGTTGGTTTGTAGTCGCCTGCTGGGACTGGAAAACAATATTGACCTATAAAGAGGCCATAACTGCCTTCAAGAAGCAGGAAGAAAAGCTCCGGCGTCGGGAGAGAAGGAACAAGAAGTTCTGCGGCTGAAGTATGACATAACGCCAGAAACGTTACGATTGGTGCGATCGTCGTGGGGTTCGTTGTAGCGGTCATTATTATGATAGTGACCCATACTGTGGCGCTTCCTCTAGCGACATGGTTCGTCTTCGCGTGCGTAGTAGTACTCGTGGAGGTTGTGATCTCTTCCTAGTCATAGGTAGGTCCGCGCCCAGAAGAGCCCGCCCCACCCTTTCGGTGGCGCGTATCGCTCACTGGGGGCGGGCTCTTTTTAATTTTTGAGATTATCTATTACACGTGTATGAGGCTATATCTTTGGATATCGACTCGGGGTTGTGGTGCCAAAGTCAAGTCAAAGGCCGCCCCGGGTTTACGGGGCGGCCAAGGACGCTTTACGGATACCAGCAGGCCTGTACCTGGAAGGGTCGGTCGCTGACAATACTAGCGAGGTCACGCCCATCAAGGCCGCTTTCCCGCACGGCATCAACGAGAAATTCCAGGAGAACGGTGCTTTCGGGATCTTCCGCGATGAGTGCAGAAACGATGAGTTGCGACGTAGCCATAGTGCCGCCGCCGCCCTTTTGTATTTCTCGTATGATTTCGCGTACGGTGTCGTAGCGACTCTTTTCCTCTTCACTAGGCGTGACGAAAACCACGTCAGTGGAAGGCGCCTGGATCGTCATAGCAATCCCTTTCTGGTCATGTCAAGCGTCCGATTGCGGAGCGTTTGACGAAATTGATTTGTCAAGCTATCGCTCAACGCAATTAAGTCTAGTGTATATAGCTGCTGGGATAATTGCAAGCACGAGTTCTTTGAAGTGAAATATTATTTTATTGTCCACTGGTTGGCGCCGAGCGGTTTGATGAGGCCGTTGATTTCGAGCATGGTCAGGGTGGTGGCGAAGTCGGCGGGCGCAAGGCTGGATTGTTGTTGGAGCTGCTCCCCGTCGCGGATACCGGCCATAAGAAGCTGGAGAATCGCATTTTCCGCAGGAGTATCGCCCAGGGGCAGTCTGGTTTGGGTGTCGCGCGGGTTGGCGAGAAGGTGCGGGGCAATAACTTCGAGAACATCAATTGCCTCGGTAACAGGGTGCGCCCCTTGTTTGAGAATACTGTTACATCCTTCAGAGAGCGGGCTGGTGATATTTCCTGGAACCGAGAATACCTCTCTCCCCTGGGAGAGGGCGTGTCCCACGGTGTTGAGTGTGCCGCTCTTGGCCGCGGCCTCGGTGACAATAACGGCGTCGGCAACACCGCTCACTAGG
>JARKOY010000133.1 GCA_029975555.1 Spirochaetia bacterium
CGCCCTGCGCGGGGAGCACGGCGCAGCTCATGATCGACCGCCTAAAAGGTGCGGATCATCCCCGCCTGCGCGGGGAGCACGTGCTGGGGGCGGGCCCTACCCAAGACACTCAGGGATCATCCCCGCCTGCGCGGGGAGCACAACCGCCGTTCTGAGGGCTGTGGAAACCAAAGGGGATCATCCCCGCCTGCGCGGGGAGCACTGGGCGCAGGCCGAACTCACCGACGAACCGCCGGGATCATCCCCGCCTGCGCGGGGAGCACCCGCTGACGCACCACAAGCCAGCGCTACCGCCGGGATCATCCCCGCCTGCGCGGGGAGCACTTTGCCACCCCGACCACTGCCCCTCAGCCCCAGGGATCATCCCCGCCTGCGCGGGGAGCACCTCAAGGAGACTTCCATGTCCGAGCCGACAGCAGGATCATCCCCGCCTGCGCGGGGAGCACGGGCCGGCGCTGGAGGAAATGACCGACGAGCAGTTGGAGGCGGGATCATCCCCGCCTGCGCGGGGAGCACAGGAGCGCGTCATGAGCGACCTCGCCCGCAAGCGGATCATCCCCGCCTGCGCGGGGAGCACCAGGTGACATCGCTCGCCGCTATCGCCACCCTGGGATCATCCCCGCCTGCGCGGGGAGCACGACCCGGTGGGGACACCGGGGAAGTGGTGCCAGGGATCATCCCCGCCTGCGCGGGGAGCACAAGACCAGGTAAAGTCCCTCGGACTTGAAGGTGGGATCATCCCCGCCTGCGCGGGGAGCACTCCCGGACGGTCATGTCGAACTCGGTGTCGAGGGGATCATCCCCGCCTGCGCGGGGAGCACCTGGCGAAAAAGCTAAAGCATTCGGTTTGAGTGGGATCATCCCCGCCTGCGCGGGGAGCACAAAGTCTGCGTTACACCGATACTCCCGACTACGGGATCATCCCCGCCTGCGCGGGGAGCACTTGTCCGGAACGCAAAACGTCCATCGAAAGTTCGGATCATCCCCGCCTGCGCGGGGAGCACTCAACCGAATCCTGGTACGGCGGATGAAAACGGGGATCATCCCCGCCTGCGCGGGGAGCACGATGCGAGCCATCTGAGCGGTGTAGCCGGACAGGGATCATCCCCGCCTGCGCGGGGAGCACGC